>PDSY01000016.1 GCA_002747105.1 Flavobacteriales bacterium
GCGCCGATGGTACTTCTAACGAGGGAGAGTAGGTCGCCGCCAGTTTTTATTTTTAATTTTAAAAAGTCTAACTACTACAGTAGTTAGACTTTTTTTGTTTATCTACATGACAATATTACAGAAATAAATATTCGTCTTTTTCAAAAAAATGTATATTTGTGTGAAAGTGGAACATCATAATTCATGTTTTTTTTTAAAAAAACATTTGGGATAGACTCTATTTCTATTGATGCCAACAGGATGTTAGGATAGTGGGGATTGACTATGGATAGAATATTTATTAATTCACTTCTTGGTGAGTGCTAGTCGTATAGCTGTTAAATTAGTAGCAATAATAAATGTATAATATATTCAATAATACTTATAAAGCTTATTTATGGTGGTTTTCCTAATGTTGAAAGTTAAATCTGCATCTAATCTTTTAGGGGTGTCTATGGGGATTTGGTTATACAAATTATTGGGGAGAAACTTTTGCACCTAGTTTTTATTGAGAGTCTGTAGCTATAGTGTTAGATAAAGTAAATAAATAATTTTGTTATGGCATCATTTTTAAAAAATAATTTTTCAAATTATCTATGGGTAACTCTATTTACTATAGGTATATTCTTCATATTCTATTTGTTTCTTTATAGAGTTCCTTTAGATGAACGAAATTTATTAAAAAACACTAAATATACTTTAGCAATTGTAACAAGTGATTGGCATTATAAAGATGATAGTGGAGTAGGAGTGGATTATGAATATTTTATTAATGACAAATATTATTATAAAACGTCAAATATAAGAGTTCGAAAAGGAGAGAAATATATCATAGTATATGATTCTCTAAATCCAAATACTCATTGTTTATTAAATAATTACGAATTAAGTGACACTATAATTCCACCAAAAAATGGTTGGAAATATAATGAAGTACCTATTCCAATAGATAGCGCATATATCAGAAACATCATAAGGTAAAGGGAAGGAGTGGTGGTAATATATCAAAAATAGTATTTTACATTGAAGTAAGTATAAATACCTATTTTTCAATATGAAATAGAAATTAAATTAAAAAGTATGATTAAGATAAGTATTCAGACTTTTTTTTGTTTATTTTTGTCGTCATTAAATCAATCAATGTTGAAAGTAAAATCAGTTAATACCAAAATTAATGATAATTATACCAAAGTAAAAGCTTACTTTTTGGTATTTCCGTTGTTGATTATCACTTCGGTTGTTGTCTTTCTAGGGTATAAAGGGAGTTTGTCCGAGGATGCTTATACGGCAGTTCAAAAAGATTGGTTCTTTTATTTTAATGCAAAACTTTCACAATTTCCTCATATAGAATATAATCTTACTCAGTTTGGGGATGCTTTTGTTTTTCTTTCTCTATTGAGTGTTTTTGTATTGTATGCTCCCAAGTTATGGGAAGGTTTAATTTCTGCGTCTTTGGTTTCTTTGGTGCTTTCTCGTGTGCCGAAGTCATTATTCGATGTGCCAAGACCTGCCGAAATTTATGATGAAAGTTCTTTTACCATTATTGGAGAAAAGTTGGTGGGATATTCGAGTTTGCCTTCTGGACATTCCATCACTATTTTTACAATGCTTACCGTATTAGTCTTTGCTTTTATGCCTAAAAAGCGAATGAAAAGAATTTTATGGCTGGTATTGGGAATTGGTATGGGAATGCTTTTAGCATCTACAAGAGTGGGCGTGGGCGCTCATCATCCATTAGATGTTTTGTTGGGAGGAAGTATTGGTATTGCCTCTGGAATTATTGGTATTTTAATTAATCAGAAATTGCCGCTTTGGTCTTGGGTAAGTAATGAAAAGTATCATTTTGTGTTTCTTATTTTATTTTTGGGAAGTATGGGTGTTTTGATTGACAAAATAAGAACAGAGAATTTGGTGGTGTATTATGTTGCATTGGCAAGTATTGTATATTCTATTTATATAATAACGAAAAATTATGTTCGAAAAATTAAAAAATAAATTCAGTCCTATTGGGATTACTCGTTTTGTGTTGATAATGAGCTTTGCTCAGATGTTATTGTTTTACTATCCGTTTTTTAATTTTGTGCTAGAAAACACGGATTATCGTAGTTTGAATGGTGCAATGTTGATTATCAGTTTGGTAATAGCAGTTATTGTTGCTAATGCTTTTGTTTTTTATTTATTCTTTTTTATTTCTCGAATATTGGGGAAGTTTTTATTGGTAGTATTCTTTATGATAAATGCGATTGCCGTTTATTTCATTAATACTTATGGGGTAATTATTGATGAAAGCATGATAGGAAATGTGCTGAACACCAATTATGAGGAAAGTAGTAGTTTCTTTTCTTTCAAAATGCTTTTGTATATTATTTTCTTGGGTATTCTTCCGAGTATTTATATTGTAAAGGCAAAGATTGTGAATACGAGTTTAAAACGATTTTCCATTACTTCTTTACTGACTTTAATTTTTTTAGGAGTTTTGGTTTTTGCTAATGCTACAAATTGGTTATGGATTGATGAAAATGATAAACAATTAGGTGGTTTGGCGATGCCTTGGTCTTATTCTGTGAATACTTCTTTGTTTTTTATTCATCAGCGTCAAAAGAACAAGAAAGAAATTTTGTTACCTGATGCCAAAATAAAGGATAATGAAAAATCGGTCGTTATTTTGGTAATAGGAGAATCTGCGAGAAGTGCTAATTTTTCTTTGTATGGCTATACTAAAAACACCAATCCATTACTTTCTAAGGTGAAGAATGTTTATCACTTTAATGCTCATTCTAATGCTACTTATACGACGGCAGGTGTGAAATCTATTTTGGAACACGAAGATACGGGAGATTTGTACGAAATTTTACCGAATTATTTATATAGGAACGATGTAGAAGTGATTTGGAGAACGACCAATTGGGGAGAGCCTCCACTTCATATTAAAAATTATCAGAATAGGGAATATCTACAAAAGTATTGCGAGACCAATTGCGATTATGATGAAGTTTTATTAGCAGGACTAAAAGAGCAGATTGCGAAGAGCGATAAAAATAAAGTTTTGGTGGTTTTACATACGAGTACGAGCCACGGACCTACTTATAATAAAAAATATCCTTCTCAGTTTGAAGTTTTCAAGCCTGTTTGTAATAGTGTAGAATTGGGAAATTGTTCATCGGAAGAACTCATGAATGCGTATGATAATACGATTGTCTATACTGATTATTTATTGAATAGCATTATTGAGGATTTAAAGGAATTGAACGAGTATAAAAGTGCAATGATTTTCGTTTCTGACCACGGAGAATCTTTGGGAGAAAATAATTTGTATATGCACGGTGTGCCATTAAAATTAGCTCCAAAAGAGCAGTATGAAATTCCTTTTATTGTTTGGGTTTCGGAGAACGACCAAGCATTGAAATCAAATGAGTTGTTATCTCAGCATCATGTTTTTCATACCGTACTTCATTTTTTACATATCGAAAGTCCTATTTATAAAGAGGAAATGAATATCTTTAAGCCGTAAGGAGAATTATTAACCTGATTGAAGATATATTTATTCTTTAAGGTTAAATACTTTCAATAGATTTCAAAAACAACAAAAACCAACTTTTTAAGGAGTTGGTTTTTGAATTTAGTTTCGATATGAGCGGTTAGGATTATAACATTCCTAATTCGAACATTGCTTCTTCGCTCATCATTTCTTTACTCCACGCTGGCTCAAAGGTCAGTTCTAAATCTACTTCTCGTACACCTTCCACGGATTGTGTTTTTTCTTTCACTTCGTTAGGTAGGGTTTCTGCCACAGGGCAGTTGGGCGTGGTAAGAGTCATTATGATTTTTACATCGCAGTCTTCTGAAATTTGGACATCATAAATGAGCCCCAATTCATAAATATCTACTGGAATTTCTGGGTCATAAATGGTTTTTAAAACCCTTATTACCTCTTCTCCTATTGCTGTTATTTGATCTTCTGTCATGATTTATTAATTTTCAAAACGAGCAAGAATATCTTCCTGACGCATTTTTCTAAAAACATTCGCCAAAGTTAAGACATCTTTTTCACAATATTTAACTATTCTTGATAAATCTTTCTCGATATAATAAACCGATGCCACCATAGAACCGTCTATATCGTCCTTTGGAGTAGGAATACCAAAGAGGTGGGCTAATAATTCTAAGGATACAAAACTTTTATAATCGCCAAATTTCCATAGTTCCATTGTGTCGATATGCGGAATTTCCCAAGGTTTTTTTCCGTAGAGTTGGAAAGGGTAGGGAGGTTGCATTCCGTTGATTAAAAATCTCCTTGCAATCCAAGGGAAATCAAATTCTTTTCCGTTATGAGCGCAGAGAATACTATTTTGAAGTCTTTTGCTATTAAAAATTTCTCCAAATTCTCGTAATAGTTTCTCCTCATTGTGTCCTTGAAAACTTTTTATTTTCAATTTGCCTTGTTCCATTATTCCGACAGAAATACAAACGATTTTCCCAAATTCAGCCATTACGCCTGCTCTTTGTGGATAAAAATCCTCCGCTAGTACATTTTCTTTTCGTTGCCACAAGGTCTTTTTGTCCCAGAGGTATTGCTCTCTTTCGGGAACATCTTCCCAAGTTTCGTACATTGGGACGGTTTCAATATCTAAAAATAAAATTTTTTCTATGGGAATGTTTTGAATCATTAGTCTTTATTAATTGTTAAAAATATAAACGATTGAAAGAGGTTAATTATCAAACAAATATACTGAATGTTTTTCGGATTTGGTAATTTGATAGTATGGTGATTGGATTATCTCATTTCAAAATCGTCTCATTATTCATAAAAAAATATTTTTTATTGAAAATTTGGTGTGTTATCAGAAAAAGCGTAATTTTGCCACCGAAAATGAGATGTAAAATATGTTAATAATACCAGTAAAAGACGGAGAGGCTATTGATAGAGCTCTAAAAAGATACAAAAGAAAATACAACGGGACAAGAGTGATGAAATCTCTTAGAGCGAGAAAAGAATTTGTAAAACCTTCTGTATCTAACAGACAAGGTAAATTGAAAGCGATGTACAAGCAGAGACAAGCGAGTAAAGAAGAAATGGAATAAATCAATTTTCTATTTCGTAGTTGAAAATTTTAAATTATTACCAATTGCAACCTATATCATGTAGGTTGCAATTTTTTTATTAATTTTACCCCAACACAATCTCACCCCAATGATAGAAAAATTTTTAACCTATTTAGAGGTAGAAAAAAAATATTCTCCACATACGATTAAAAGTTATCGGTTGGATTTGGAAAGTTTCACGGCTTTTTATTTACGCACCGAAGCTTCGGAGCAAATTGCAAAGGCTTCAAAAAAGGCAATTCGGAACTTTATTATAGAACTGAGCCAGAATGGTTTTTCTAAAAGGAGTATCAATAGGAAATTGTCTTCTTTAAGAGGGTTTTATTTGTTTTTATTGAGATTGGGTGAGCTTGAAAAATCTCCGATGGAAACCATCGCCTCTTTACAGTTTTCTCCTCGAAAGCAGATTCCTTTATCTAAGGAAGAGATGGAGCGCTTAAAAGTTATTTTAAATCATCCCAACACTCCGATAATAGATCAACTTATTATTGAAGTGCTTTACCAAACGGGAATGAGGAAAGCCGAACTTTGTTCATTAAAATCTGAAAATTTTGATTATTCTGCTCGTCAGTTTAAAATCAAAGGAAAAGGAAATAAAGAAAGGTTTGTGCCTATTTCTGAACAATTATCTTCTGATATTCAGGAGTATTTATTACGAAACGAAAAGGAAGGCTTAGCTCATGGTGATTTGTTTTTACAAGAGGGTGGTAAAAAAATCACCGAAAAATTTGTGTATTCTATCGTTAATAAGTACCTTGGTCTTGTGACAACAAAAAAGAAAAAAAGTCCACATATTTTAAGGCATTCTTTTGCAACACATTTATTGGAGAATGGGGCGGAGATTTCTAGTGTCAAAGAGTTGTTAGGGCATTCTTCTTTGTCGTCAACACAAGTGTATACAGAAGCGAATATCGAGCAATTGAAAAAAACTTTTGAAAAATCTCATCCGAGAGCTCAAAAGAAGAAATGATTGTTTCGGTTTCGAAGTTAAATATTAAATTATATTAAATTATGAAGATTACAGTACAATCAATGGGGATGACTCCTCACGAGCCACTTGAAGAGTTTATGAATAAAAAAATTGGTAAATTGGGTACTTTTTATGACAAGATTATAGAATGTCAAGTTTACCTTAAATTGGAAAACTCTTCTGATAAAGAAAACAAACTTGCCGAGCTAAAATTAGCGATTCCGGGTGATGATATCATTGTGAAGAAAACAAAACGAAGTTTCGAGGAAAGTATTGATGCTTGCGTAGATGCAGCTAAAAAGTTGTTAATCAAAAAGAAAGAAAAAGGAGCGTAGATTTTTTCGTTTTTTTTGAAAAAAATATTTGTGTGTTTAAAAAAAGTGTTTTATATTTGCAATCGCAAAACGAAAGGAAAAGAGTTCTTTTAAATAAGCAAATATTTGCCTCCGTAGCTCAGCTGGCTAGAGCAGCTGATTTGTAATCAGCAGGTCGTGGGTTCGAGTCCCTCCGGAGGCTCAAAGTATTTAGAGAATTATAAGGTTGGGGAGATTCCAGAGCGGTCAAATGGGACTGACTGTAACTCAGTTGCTTCGGCTTCGCAGGTTCGAATCCTGCTCTCCCCACATTTTAAGTAGCTCAGTTGGTAGAGCGTCAGCCTTCCAAGCTGAATGTCGCGGGTTCGACCCCCGTCTTTCGCTCTAAGTAAATCACAATCTTTCGGTTGTGATTTTTTTTTACCACATCAAGCCGTTATAGCTCAGAGGTAGAGCGCTTCCTTGGTAAGGAAGAGGTCTCGGGTTCAATTCCCGATAATGGCTCTTTTTTTCTTTTTTTATCAATACATTATTTATCTTTGTCCGTGTTATTAGACTAAATCTGTTTTTATCATGAGAAAAAAGTCCATATTCAAATATTTTGTGAGCATTTATGTGTTATCTATTATGATGATGAGCCTAGTGCGTTTGGGATTGTTAATGATAACCAAATCCTTTCCTATTCCTTCTGATGAAATGGAAATCTTGCCAAAAATGTTTCAAAAAGGTTGGGCTTTCGATTCATTGATTACTTGTTATGTATTGGTGCTTCCTATTTTTATGGTATTGGTGTATTCGATATTGAGCAAAGGGTATTCCGTGAAGTTTTGGAGGTTTATCAACGGATTGATTATCGCTTTTTTCACATTAGTTTTTGCGATATTATTCATTAATATTCCTTATTTTGAATATAACCATGCGGTAATTACACTTTCCGAATTCGGATATTTTAAATACTTTAAAACAACATTAGGCTTAGTTTTGGGAGAACCTTTTTATTGGGCTTGTATTGCGTTGTTTTTCGTTTTTGTTTTGATTTTCAGATGGGCTATTCGTTTTATTGCTCGGAAAACAGTGCTTCAGTCATCTAATGCTGATGATGAAAAAAAATATGGTGTTGTTTTAGCCGTTTTGGGGATAGGATTGTTGTGTGGTATAGGAATGCGAGGAACTTTTGAAAGATATCCTTTGAAATTGAGTCATTCGGCGTTTAGTAGCAATGGTTTGTATAACAAAATGGCCTTGAATCCGATGTTTTATTTAATTAAAATCGCTGAACAACAGTCTAAAGGATATAATTCTTTAACCAAGATAATGGACGAGAAAACAGCTTATCAAAAGGTTCAACAATATTGGAATATCGAAAATGATGGTTTAGGAAATGTTAAAAGGGAAGTCCGTTTTGAAGAGCCAATGATAAAACCCAATATTGTGATTATCCTTAGTGAATCTTTATCCATGCGATATTTGGATTTGAAAAAAAAGGACGGAACTCCGTTGATGCCTTTTGTGAAAAGTCTAACAGAGAAATCTTATTTCTTTAATCATTTTTATTCTGCGGGAATACATACTAATAATGGTATTTTGGCAACACTTTATGGTTTTCCTCCGATATTCAATCGTCCTTCTTTGCAAAATAAAACTGATTTTTATACAGGAATACCTTATTATTTGAAACAGAATGGCTATGCCAATTATTTCTTTATTACAGGAAATCCGCATTATGACAATATGAATGGTTTTTTATATGAGAGTGGTACTTTTGATAAGATTTATAGTTTGTATGATTATCCAAAGGAAAAAGCCGTCAATAACTTTGGTGTGAAAGATGATTTTTTATTTGAGTTTGGGATTGATAAATTGAATGAGTTTTCCAAAAATGAGAATCCCTTTTTGGCTACTTTTCTCACAGTGAGTAATCATCCTCCTTATGCTATTTCGGAAAAGTACAAGGATAATCAAATGTCGGAAGACGACCAAATTATGATGTTTGTAGATGATACGCTACAATATTTTTTCACTACTGCGATGGAACAAGATTGGGGTAAAAACACTATTTTTATCGTACTGGGAGATCATGGAAGAGTAATGGGGCAGGAGCCTTATCCAATGGCTCTTTCCTACAATCATATCCCGATGATAATGTATTCACCGCTGTTTAAAGACCAACCCAAAAAATGCACCCAACTGGCGGGGCAGGTGGACGTTTTTCCTACGCTAATGGGGATTTTGAAAATGCCATATACGAATAATAGTTTGGGAATAGATGTTTTTAAGGAGAGTAGAGAGCAGATGTTCTTTGCTAGTAATACTCATTTAGGGTGTATTAATGAAAACTATTTTTACACTTATGATGTAGAAAACAACAAAGATGGTTTGTTTGAGTATAAACTTGGAAAGAAGAAAAATTTAGCCCAAGACTCCATTGCAATGATGCAAAAGTTGAAGGATTATGGAACTTCGATGATGCGAGTTGCCGAAGAAGAAATTATTAAGAAAAAGTAAATGCTTCATAAAAAAAACGATACTCATTACAAGTATCGCTTTCATTTATAATAGATGTGTTTTTTAGAATTTAACTTCTTTAACCTCTGCTCCCCTACGGAAGTTCATCGTTTTTTGTTGTGATTTATAGGCTATATTTACAGAGTTTAGCTGAGTTGGGAAATCTTTTAACAGAATACCGTTTTTAATTTTTAGAGTATTGATTTCGTTCACTTTATTTACTTCAAAATAAACAAAAACCGTAGCACCTCTCACTTGGCTTCCTGTAAAGGTTAACCTTTTCTGCATTCCGTTGATATAAACATTGAAATTTTGCCCCACATATTGCTTCACCTTTGCCTCAAAACCTGCCGTATTAGGATTGGTGTTGATAGCTTTAGAAATATCTTTTGCATTTATTTTCGTAGTGAATTTTAATGTCTTTGTTCCCTCTATATAGTCCACCTTCGTCATTGTAGAATGAAAGCCCATTTTGGAAAAACTAAATAAAGCAATCATGCTCAATATACCAAATACATATAATAATTTTTTCATTTCTTTTTATTTAAGTAGAGTATTACAAACGCTGTGCCAATCTAGAAATTCACATTGATTGAATATTTGTCGTAAAAAGCTTTGATGTGTGCAACTGCCTCATCTGCAGTGTCTACCAGTCGAAATAAATGTAAATCTTTTTCAGAAATCATTCCGCCATCTAATAAACTTTTCTTAAACCAATCCAATAAACCTGTCCAATAATCTGAGCCTACCAGTACAATTGGAAATTTGGCAATTTTCCCTGTCTGAATTAAAGTGAGTGCTTCGGATAATTCATCCAATGTTCCAAAGCCACCAGGCATCACAATAAAACCTTGAGAATACTTCATAAACATTACCTTTCTTACGAAGAAATAATTAAAATTAATAGAATAATCTTTGTCAATATAAGGATTGAAATGTTGTTCGAAAGGAAGTTCTATATTTAACCCAATAGATGTTCCTTGGGCTTGATGAGCACCTTTGTTTCCTGCTTCCATGATGCCAGGACCTCCACCAGTAATGACACCAAATCCTAATTTTGTGATTTTTTCTGCAATTTCGGTTGCCATTTTATAATAAGGTTGGTCTTTCTTTAACCTTGCAGAACCAAAAATCGATACACAAGGTCCTATTTTTGTTAATTTTTCGTAACCATCTACAAATTCCGACATCGTTTTGAAAATCATCCAACTATCTCTTGTAACGACTTCGTCCCAAGTTTTCTTCTCCAATTTTTCCTGAATTACAGGGTCTATTTCTACCTCTTGTTTTTGGGGAATTGTTCTTTTTATTTTGCTCATTTCTATTTAAAAATATTTTCTGCTTTTGTTAATGATTCTGGCTTTCCGACATCTAAAAGTAATGCGTTATGTTCGTATCCATATAATTTTTCGTGGTGCATGAAATCAAGATACTCATCAATAATGGAAAATTTTCCTGTTCTGCTTATTTTATCAAATATTTTTGAACTCACACAATGTATGCCACTGAACGCCAATTCTTTTAATTTGTCTTTTGATACCGCTAGTTTTTCTTCTCCTGTTTTCATGTTTTTCCAACCTTTTAAGAGGTTTTTATTATCAAAAAGCAATTGGCGAGAACTGTCTCGTTTTGAGACTGCCAAAGTTACTAAGTTATCATGATTTTGATGATGATGAATAAAAGGTTTTAGGTCAAGGTCGGTTAGAATATCGGCATTCATAATGAGAAAATCTTTTTCGTTTTCCAAAAATTTCCTAGCAAACAAGAGTCCTCCACCTGTTTCTAGAAGCATTTCACTTTCATCGGAAATATCAATATGAGCACCAAAATTTTTATTTTGATGTAGAAATTCCACAATTTGCTCACCGAAATGATGTATATTAATTACAAAATCTTGAACACCAAAGCTTTGTAAGTATTTAATGTTTCTTTCCAAAAGAGTGATGTCATTAACTTTTGCTAGGGCTTTCGGATGATGATTGGTAAAGGGTTTAAGGCGAGTACCTTTCCCTGCGGCAAATAAAAGTGCTTTCATTTTAGTTCAGTTGAGGTTGTTCGTCGTGGGTGATTTGTACTTTTACAGTAGGATATTTCTCACGGATAAATGCTCCTATTTTCTCTGCCGAATAAACCGAACGATGTTGTCCTCCTGTACAGCCAAAATTAATTTGAAGATTTTCAAAACCTCTTTCCACATAATTGTCCAACGTAATCGAAATGATATTTTGGACATGGGTGATAAACTGAGGCATTTCGGTTTTAGTTTCCAAAAACTCTTGAACGCCTTTGTCTTTACCCGTTTTTATTTTGTATTCTTCTAATCTACCGGGATTTAGAATTCCTCTGCAATCGAATGCGTAGCCGCCGCCGTTACCGGTATTATCTTTTGGAATCCCTCCTTTTTTGTAGGAAAAACTATGGATATCTACTGTTAGTTGATTCATTTTTTATTTTTGAGCAATATAAAAGTTTTTTTTAGAAATAAAAAAAATAACATAAAAAAGATGCCCACTGTATGAACATCTTTTTTTGTTAAATGACCTTTTTCAAGGTGCTAATGAATTAGTCTATCACTTCTACATTAACTGCATTTAATCCTTTTTTACCCTGTTGAGTATTGAATTTCACTTTGTCGTTTTCTTTGATTTCGTGAATTAATCCAGAATGATGAACGAAAATGTCTTCTCCTGTCGCTGTTGTAATGAATCCGAATCCTTTAGATTCATTGAAAAATTTCACTGTGCCTTCTTGCATCTTAAATAAATTTAAATTAATAATAATTGCTTAATATCCATTAAGAACTCCTAAATGATAAATGAAATAAAAAAAAGTAAATGGAAATAAATTAAATAAGAGAAAACTCAAAAAAACTAACGACTAAATACTACTTTGTATTTTTTATACTAAAATTGTTACTTACTGAACGCTGCAAATGTAGGTATTTATTTTGAACTAACGACTATGATTGCAAAATAAAACAAAAAAAACTCACACTTAGTGTAAGTGTGAGTATAATATTAATACAGAACACCTTGTTCCGTAATTTAATCTGCTTTTGATGAAGAAATGATGAGGGCTGTTGTTGCAGCGGCTCCAATCACAATTCCTGAAGTCGTTATAATTGACTTTCTCACATCTTTTGCCGAAGTTACATTTGTTTTTTGCAAATGTACAAGTACAGAATCTTTCGGGTTTTCAAAACCGATAATTTCTGTATCTGTCGTTCTCGAAAAAATGAGTTTTTTGGTTAATTTGCTCCCTTTTATTCCAAATTTATAGGTTCTCCCAGTTTGTAAATGGGTGTAATCATTTTTATAAATTTGCTCTGAATACTTTGTTGTAGCACAAGAACTCAATGTGAAAATTCCTGCCAATAAAAAAGATTTTAAATATAGAGATTTTTTCATAAGTCAATTAATTTTCCCAAAAATAGTAAATTTTTAACAAATTCAAACTAAATAGATCAATAAAGTTGTCATTTAGATTAATTTTTCCAACACTTCTGCCACTTTTCTATCATTGGCTAATCTTGGCGTTTTGTTTTGTCCACCGAGCTTGCCTTGCGATTTCGCATATTCGATGAACGCTCCTTTTTTCAAAATACTGATTTTCAAAGGTTGTAAAATATGCCCTGTAATTAAATCATCGTAATAGGTGTTTCGTTTCCTTAGTTCTTGGTCTAAATATTGCCTGAAACCTTCCAAGTTTTCAGGTGCTTTTTCAAATTCAATAAACCATTCGTGATAAGGAAGTTCGCCGTTTTTTGGATTTACTTGTGGTGCTAAATGAAATTCTGTAATCTGTGCAAGGTGTTTTTCCAAGGTGGCTTTCATGGCTTCTTCTACTTCGTAGGCGATGACATGCTCCCCAAATGCCGAAGTGAAATGTTTGGTTCTTCCACTCACTAAAACACGATACGGTTTTTTAGAAATAA
This sequence comes from Flavobacteriales bacterium, assembly GCA_002747105.1. Taxonomy (GTDB): domain Bacteria; phylum Bacteroidota; class Bacteroidia; order Flavobacteriales; family Weeksellaceae. Next base: position 12,806 of record PDSY01000016.1, read on the forward strand.
ATCTTACTACATCACCAATTGAATACGCCCAAAGTCCAGGTTTTCCAAATTCTTCCAAAGGCACAAATTCATAAAAAATACCACCATTCGTTTGTAGTAATAAGCCGTCTTTTTGGTAATTATCTTGAAAGGCAAAGAAACCTTCACTTGCGGGGAAAGTTTGAATGGTATCTACTTTTCCACCGAGTAATTCTTCCATTTTTTCTCGGTAAGGTTCGTAATTAACGCCACCTGTAACAATCAGTTGAAGGTTAGGAAAGAGTTCTTTTATTTTCTTTCCATTTTTTTCAATGAGTTTTTCAAAATACATAATCAACCAAGGCGGAATCCCCGAAATTAAGGTCATATTTTCTTTTTCGGTTTCCTCTACGATTTTATCGACTTTGGTTTCCCAATCTTCTATGGTATTGGTTTCCAAACTCGGTAATCTATTTTTTTGTAGGTAATTCGGTACATGGTGAGCCACAATTCCTGAAAGTCGTCCTGTTTTTATTCCAAAAGTATCTTCCAGCGTTGGACTTCCTTGTAGGAAAATCATTTTACCACTAACAAAATCAGCATTGTTTTTTTTAGCGATATAATGAAAAAGTGCGTTTTTTGCTCCTTGAATGTGAAATGGCATTCCTTCTTTGGAAATCGGAATGTATTTCGCTCCCGAGGTGGTTCCCGAAGTTTTGGCAAAATATTCTGGTGTATCTGTCCAAAGAATATTTCTTTGTCCTCGTTTCATTTTTTCGATATAGGGTCTTAGACCTTCGTAATCGGTAATGGGAACTTGTTTTTGAAAATCCTCTATACTGTTAATTGTATCAAATTGATGTGTTAATCCAAAAAGTGTTTTTTCTGTTTTTTTTACCATTGAAAGCAATAATTGCTCTTGATTTTCAATAGCATTTTCGGCTTCTTGATATGATTTTGCAGTTTCTTTTTTCGCCCAAATTAAAGCGATTTTTCTTTTTATAAATGATAATATCATACAACAAAGATAAATAAAATATCATTTAAAAAACCTAAATTTGCCGAAACTAAGAAAATACAACCTTTGGGAAATGCCGAAAGGTTGCGTTTTCTTTTAACTTATTTATAAATGTCATTAAAAAATATACAAGAAAGCCTTTTTGCTTATTTACTTCAAAATCAGTTTGGAAAAAGAAAATGTCCTTTTTTTAGTTAATGATAAAGAAGAGGCGTTGTATGCTGTTACCGAATTGGAAGAAATTTTGGGCAAGGAAAAGGTTTTGTATTTTCCTCATTCTCACTTGCAACCGTATCAAATTGAAAAGGTGCAAAACGCCAATTTGGTATTGAGAACAGAGGTTTTAAACCAAATTAATACCGATAAAAAACACAAAGTTATTGTCGCTACTTTTGCATCAATCTGTGAGAAAGTTTTAAAAAAGGAAGATTTTCAAGGAATTACACATCATATTAAGGTAGGTGATCAATTGGATTTTGATTTTGTGGACGAATTATTAACGCATTTTCATTTTGAACAAACGGATTTTGTTTCTCAACCGGGTGAGTTTTCGGTGCGAGGGGGAATTGTAGATGTTTTTTCTTATTCCAATGAAGAACCTTACCGAATTACCTTTTTTGGAAATGAAGTAGAAAGTATTAAGTCGTTTGATATAGAAACTCAACTTTCTAAACAAAAGGTGGAAGAGTTTAGGCTCGTGTCTAATATGAATTTTTCCACTGCCGAAAACAAAGTTTCTTTTTTAGAAGTGATTGGTAAAAAAGCAAAGGTCGTAACGAAAGATGCTTTTTTAGGAATTAAAAAAATAAACGATTTTTACGAAAAAGCCGAGCAAAAATTCACTGAGTTTAATTCTGAAATTCAGCATCAAGAGCCAAAACAATTATTCCTTTCTGAAAATGAATTTTTAAAAGGTTTAAGTGAACTTACGCACCTTGATTTTGGTCAAAATAATTTAAAAAATGCTAAGTTGGTGGAATTACATCAAACGCCTCAACCAACTTTCCATAAAAACTTTGAACTTCTCGCCGAAGATTTGCAAGAGAAAAAAGCCCAAGGAATCAAGGTTTTCATTTCCTTTACTTCCGAAAAACAAAAAGAAAGGTTGGATAATATTTTTGAGTCTATATTAGAGAGCCAAGAGTCGAGAGCCGAGAGTCAAGATAAAAACGCTAACCGCCAACTATACGAATCTTTTCAATCTGAATTACATCAAGGTTTTGTGGATAAAGATTTTGGGATTGCTGTTTATACCGACCATCAGATTTTTGATAGATACCAAAGGTTTAAGGCGAAAAATGCTTTTGCCAAGTCGGAACAACTGACCTTAAAAGATATGATGTCGCTGAAAGTGGGCGATTATATCACGCATATTGACCACGGAATTGGGAAGTTTCTCGGTTTGGTAAAGGTTAATAATAATGGTAAGGTGCAAGAATGTTTTAAACTGACTTATAAAAACAATGATTTATTGTATGTCAGTATTCACGCTTTGCATAAGATTTCAAAATACAATGGAAAGGACGGCAGAGAAATTTCTTTATCTAAATTAGGTTCGCCAGCGTGGAAAAATTTAAAGAATAAAACCAAAAGGAAAGTTAAGGAAATCGCTTTTGACTTAATTAAATTATATGCCAAAAGAAAAACGGCAAAAGGTTTTGCTTATACGCCAGATACTTATCTTCAAAATGAATTGGAGGCGAGTTTTATGTATGAAGATACGCCAGACCAAGAAACAGCAACTATTGATGTAAAGCGAGATATGGAGGCGGAAACCATTATGGATAGATTGGTTTGTGGGGATGTAGGTTTTGGAAAAACAGAGGTGGCAATTCGTGCGGCATTTAAAGCAGCGACCGATGGCAAGCAAGTGGCGATGTTGGTGCCAACGACCATTTTGGCATTTCAGCATTTTAGGAGTTTTCAGGAGAGGTTGAAAGATTTTCCTGTGAATATCGCTTATTTGAATCGTTTTAGAACAGCAAAACAAAAACGAGAAACCCTTGAAGGTTTAGCAAGTGGAAAAATTGATATTGTGATTGGAACGCATCAGTTGGTTTCTAAAAATGTGAAATTTAAAGATTTAGGTTTATTAATTATTGATGAAGAACATAAGTTTGGTGTTTCGGTAAAAGATAAACTGAAAAATATCAAAACCGATGTAGATACTTTGACTTTAACGGCAACGCCAATTCCGAGGACACTTCAATTTTCATTAATGGCGGCAAGAGATTTATCGGTAATAAAAACGCCACCACCAAACCGTCAGCCTGTGGATACGCAGATTATCGGATTTGATGAGGAGATTATCCGTGATGCTGTGGCTTATGAGTTACAGAGAGATGGTCAGGTTTATTTTATTAATAATAGAATAGAAAATTTAAAGGAAATCGCAGGAATGATTCAGCGATTAGTTCCTGATGCTCGAGTGATTACGGGACACGGACAAATGGACGGTAAGCAGTTGGAGAAGAATTTGTTGGCTTTTATGGAGGGGGAATATGATGTTTTGGTATCAACGACCATTGTGGAAAGTGGTGTAGATGTTGCTAATGCCAATACGATTTTCATTAATGACGCTCAACGATTCGGAATGGCAGATCTGCATCAGATGCGTGGAAGAGTAGGGCGAAGTAATAGAAAGGCTTTTTGTTATCTCATTACGCCACCTTATGATATGATTACTTCCGAAGCGAGGAAAAGATTGGAGGCTGTGGAGCAATTTTCGGATTTGGGAAGTGGTTTTCAGATTGCAATGAAAGATTTAGAAATTAGAGGAGCAGGAGATTTATTGGGGGCAGAGCAGAGTGGGTTTATTAATGAAATGGGCTTTGATGCGTATCAAAAAATAATGCAAGAGGCATTGGAAGAATTGCAAAATGATGAGGAATTTGAAAATCTTTTTGAAAACGAAACGGAAAGGAAAAAATTAATTAAGATTAATAAAGAGGTCAATATCGATACCGATTTAGAGCTGATGTTCCCAGATGATTATATTCAGAATGTAGCAGAAAGATTGAGTTTGTACCAAAAATTAGCCGATATTCAAAATGAAGAGGAGTTGAAAAAATATCAATCGGATTTAGAGGATAGATTTGGCGAAATGCCACAAGAGGCGGTGAATTTGTTGCGAAGTGTCGAGTTGAAATGGTTGGCATCGGAGATAGGCTTTGAAAAAATCGTGATGAAAAATGGCGTGTTTTTAGGTTATTTCCCTTCTAATCCGCAGGATAAATTTTATCAAGGCGAGAAATTCCGCAGGGTGATTATTTATTTAAGCCAAAATCCAGAAGATGCTTTATTAAAGGAAAAGCAGACAAAAACGGGGTCTCAGCGATTGATGAGAAAAGATAAGGTAAAAACGGTAGATGAAGTGAATGTGGTCTTAGAAAAGATGAGCCGCTTGAGGTAGAAGAATAAAAACAGCTTTGGTAGTGTGATAATCAAGTTTGAAATCAAAAATAAAGTCTGAAAGACGAAGACTTAATGTCTAATTCCTTATGTTTTTTCTTTTTTTGATAATGAAAATTGTATATATTTGTCGAATCAAGTAAAATTTAGAATAAAATGAAGAAAATATTTTCCCTTTTTGCGTTGGCAATAATATTGTTTTCTATACAATCTTGTAATAGGTTGCAGGATGACAATGGAGATATGTTAAATGATATTGATATGACTCAGGATGTTTTATCTAGCGATAGATTTCTTTACAGAGAGTATAATCAAGGTCAGAAAGAAAAAGAATATCATTATGATCAAAGAAAATTAGTAGAAGTGGTTCGCCTAATGGAGTCTGCGGTGGTGACTTTGGAATATAATGGTAATACACTTGATAAGGTGCATTATACGAAAGATGATGGAACAAATAATATCACTTATACAAGGGTTTATCGTTATGATGAGCAAAAAAAGGTTGAAAAAATTAGAGAAGTAAAACAAATTACGGCTGAGGGACAAGTTACTCCTACTGTTCATCGTTCTGTTTATACAATTTCTTATGATGGAAGTTCAAAATTAAAAACCATTTTAATGAAAACTGGTCAGGAAGTGACTGGTCAGGATTTTGCATTTACTGGATATTCTAAGGCAGATTTTGTTTATCAGGGCAATAATATTGTACAGCAGAACAAAATTTATGGATTAATGGATGGTCAAGAATTAGGAGAAGTGGTTTCCGAGACTACTTATGTATATGACCGATATGATGACAAAAAAACTCCTTTTTCTTTACTCCCTTACCGATATAGATTGTCCCAATTATTAGATTATGAGGCAGAAGCGTACAGGTTTTCTGAAAATAATACGAGAAAAATAACGGTGAGTTCTACTCAGAATCCATTGCCAGTTTCGGTAACGACTTTGTTCACTTATGACGAAGAAGGTTATGCTTTGTTAGGTTATGGGAAGTCGTATGATTATAGACCGTTTTAAATTTAGAATACGTAATCAAAAAGAATTTTCAATAGGTTATTGTTAAAATACACCGTTAAAATTTGGTTATTTTGCTAATATTTTTTAACTTTAACCCCAAATTTAATTATTATGAGAAAAATTTTATTTATATTTTCCCTTATTATTGGGAGTTGGTCTGTTAATGCACAGGCTGATGTTGCATTGGTTGAAAAAGTCAATCAGTTGAATGTTGCGACCACCATGCAAGAATATATGACACTACAAAAGGACTTTGAAAAAATGTATGGGAAAACCTCTAATCAAACTTGGCATTATTACTATTATGCTGCTTTGTCTTCTTTTTATCAAGGTGTAATGAAGGCGGAAGATGGAAGTGATGAAGGTGCACATTTATCTTTTGATCACTCATTGAAGTATTTATATGCTATTGCAGGGAGATATCCAAATAATGTTGAAATCAACAATTTGATAGGAATGAATTATTTCTTGAAATCTAAGATTGATATGGAGAGAGCGAGTTTGTTGAAAAACAAAGCTATGGAATATTATAATGCGGGTAAAGAGATAGATGCTCAGAATCCGAGAAACATATTGTTAGGTAATTTGTTACTTTCAAAGAATCAGGTGATTGATACCTATAAGAAGGGTGATTCTCCGTTAGCACCGTCTTGGGGAGATGAAAATTTAGGAAATTTAATACAATAAAAACAATTTCATTTGAAATTTTAAATTAGAAAATTATGAAAAAAATTATACTATTATTAACCATTATGCTATCGGTGTTTTCTTATGCACAATCTGATTGTGATGAGAATGCATTATCAGTTTGTGGAGACAGTCCGATATCTTATACACCCACAGGGAATGGAGATGTAGAAGAAGATTTAGGAGGTTGTCTTTCTACCGATGAACACTTTTCTGTTTGGTATTCCTTTGCTGTTGAAGAGAGTGGTACTTTGACCTTTGTGATTGACCCTAATGCTAATGATGATTATGATTGGGCAGTATATGGTCCTAATGTTACTTGTGCTAACCTAGGAGAGCCGATCCGTTGTTCTTATGCAGCAGGAGGAGATGATACAGGACTTAATATGACCGCTACTGATGTAACAGAAGGAGCGGGAGGAGACAGATGGTTAAAATATTTAGATGTACAAGAAGGAGAAACCTATTATTTAATTGTAGATAATTTTAGTACGAGTGATGATGGGTTTGTTTTAACTTGGGGAGGAACAGCTACTTTAGGTTCGCCTTTTAATGATGAAACTCAGCCTAATCCATTTTTACCGCCTGGTGGAGAGCCAGGAGAGCCAGGAGATGGAGTCGTTACAATTTGTACAGATTCTCAGTTGTATGATTTCACACAATTGTCAGAAGGTATATTAAATGGTAATCCAAATTTCGAAATTACTTATCATTTGACGCAGAATGATGCTTTAACAGGAGAAAATCCGGTGGAGCAAGTTCAAGTCAATACAAACGATACTTATTATTATAGTATTCGATATATTGATCCTGCAGACCCTAATAATCCTCTTAGTAGATGTAGAGAATTAGGAGAAATTACTTTTATACAAGGCAATATAGAGGTGAATAATCAAACACTTACCTCTTGTAATAATAACAATAGTGGGGTAGCAATGTTTAATTTAGACGAAGCCAATGTCTTCAATGCCAATAATGCAACGAAGCAGTATTATCCTACCATGGGTGATTTGAATGCAGGCACCAATGAAATTCAAACGCCACAAATTTACGAATCTTCAGAAGGTACTATCTATGTGAAAGTAACTTCCGAGCATGGATGTGAGAATGTAGCAGAAGTTACACTGCAATTTTTACCAACGGTTGAAGTGCAGGATAACGAAGTCACTACTTGTTTTGTTCCAACAGCATCAACAACTGGAGTGTTCAATTTGACAGATGTACAAGTGGTGCAAAATGCGCAAGGAACGACAATGGAATATTACGCATCGGAGCAAGATGCTATTGATTCTAATAATCCGATCGCTAATCCAGCAGAATATACTTCTGTTGCTACAGATGTTTTCGTTAAAGTAATCAATCAGGATGGTTGTTATAATGTGGCTAAGGTTACCCTAAATGTTACGCCACCTACTTATTCTCAGGTGTTAAAAGATCAAATTGTATGTGTAGAAAATGTAGCAGAATTGGATGCTGGTCAAGGATTTGATGCTTACACTTGGAGCACAGGAGATAATACACCTTCTATTCAAGATGTAACCGTTGGGTCTTATTGGGTAGATTTAACTAAAAATGGATGTGTTACAAGACAAGAAGTGAAAGTAATTGCTTCTCCTACGCCTGTGATTACAGATGTTAAAGTGAAGCATAATACGATGGAGGTAATCGTGGCAGGAGGAACGCCACCTTATCAATATTCATTGAATGGAGTAGATTGGCAAGAGTCTAATTCATTTGAAAACTTACAAAGAGGAGTCAATGATGTTTTTGTAAGAGACGCCTATGAGTGTGAGCCAGTGAAGTTGCCAGTGATGGTTCCTAATTTACTGAACTCCATGTCACCAAATGGAGATGGTCTTAATGAAAATATTGATTATTCTGACTTAGCAACTTATAAAAACTTTAATTTCTCTGTCTATGATAGATACGAAAATAAAATCTTCCAAAGCACACCGAATAACTATATTTGGAACGGAACTTATAAAGGAGGTAAGAAAGTGCCAACAGGAACTTATTGGTACACTATCTCTTGGGTGAGTCCTACTACAAAAACTGTATTCTCATACAAAGGTTGGATTGTCATCAAGAATAGATAGTCAACTTTTTGAATAATTAAATCAAAGAAAAAGAGATGATTTTTTAAAATCATCTCTTTTTTCTGGTTATGAAGGAAAAGTATCGAACTAGGATTTTAAAAATTCATATTCATACACTTTTGGTTTTATTTTTAAAGCCAATTCTTTCAGTGCCGAACGCAAATTACCAATAAGTTCCGTGTAAGTTTCATCATCACTTTTGTTGTTCATTCGGTTTGTTTTTGGGTTTCGTCCTTGGAAAAATTCGCGGATATCGTATAAACTTGCATTTGGGTTTGCTTTTTCTTGACTATGATAATATTTCCACAATTCATGCCCTGCATCAAAAACGGCTTGTGCTTCTGTGCTAAATTGAAAATTGATAGTTGAAGATTGAGAGTTTTCTGTTTCTTCAAATAAAACTTTCTGTTTATCATTTTCAATTTTCAATTCTCCATTTTTCATTGATTTAATAAAATCCGTCATAAAATTACTTGCAAACTTATCTTTGGCATCAACTTCTTGTTCGGTAAATGGAATCCAATGGTTTACATTTTCAGATGATGATATTCTATTTTGTCCGTGAAAAAGCGTAAAGGTTAAACAATCTCCTTGAAATTCTGTATCATTTTGCCAACCATCTTTGGGATATAAAAACTGTTTTCTATCATTTCTCCAAAGAGCATCCATACATAGTCGTACGGAAAAATAAATAACACCTTGAATTAGATTGTTTTTTGAAAAAAATAAGTAGTTGTTGTGTCTTTTTCCCTCTGTCTCTGAAATGTTTAAGAATTTATTGTTTTGAAAATCAGGCGTTGGATTTTCCATAAATCCAATAACCTCTTTTGCTTTTTTATTATCAAATATTTTTATCCATTTGTTGATTCTTTCTTTATCATCATTTGATGAAATATTATCTATTCCTATAAATTCACCATTTTCATCATAAATATCTGCTTGAATTTCTATGAAAACTTTATCTTTTTCATTATCCCAAATAAAAAATCCGATAGGAAACTTTCCTTTGACATTATCAAAAGTTTTAGCAGGGACTATAAAAATTTTTTCGAGCTTCGCTCGAAAGTTTTGCCGAAATACTCGGAAGTTCGAAGATTGCAAATTTTTCAACTTTGAAAAATTTGCAATCTTCGCTGAGGGTATTTCCTTATCAATTCGTATTAAAAATTGCGTGAAAAGTTCATTTCTTGCTCGCCCTAATTCGTTAGCATATTTAGTGTGTACATAATTACCAGTGGCTGTTCCTCCTTTATTTTCACCTGTACCTGTTACTGTTTTAGCATTAGTCGCTTCGGCATAGGGTGGGTTAATATATATAATGAGTTTTTTTCGTTTTTCTTTATCATTGATAATGTCTTGTAAGCCTTGTGGTAATTTATCAAAACTATCATTTAAGAAATCAAACTGGAAAATGTGGCTTTCTAAAAGGTTGGCACCATTTTTTATTCTCTCGTGCATTACATTTACATCAGCTTGGTCAAGCGTAGATGCCCAAATATTGTATTTATTGGTAAGTCCTGCTAATAAATTTCCTGTTCCACTAGCACAATCCCAAATATAATATTCGTCTTGCCAATTTTCTCCAAAATGGTCACCAATGTATTTTTGCGAAAGCTCCACCCATTGTCGAGGTGTAAAGTATGCTCCCTTTCGCTCACGAATATCTTGAGGAACAATAAGGTCTCGTCTTTCAATAATATATTCTTGCCATTGTTTTTGAGGTGGACGCTTATAGTGTTTCCAAAATGCTTGATAAATATCTTTGCTTTTTATGCTAATCGTCGCATCAAACATTTGTTTGATGTTTTCTTTGGAAATTGTATAACCACCATTTTTAAACGATACGAAAAGGCTATCTCGTATGCTTTCATCATCTGTAATGTCTTGCGTGTTTTTATCATCTACAAAGAGGTCTGCAAGATAAAAATCAGCATCAATAATGCCATTCTTTTTTAATTCGTCCCAATTGACATTTATAATAGGTTTTACCGTTTCGAACCAACGCAAATAAATAGGGATAAAATTATTTTTGTTAATCTTTATTTTGCCATTTTCTTTGGCTTTGGCAATATTGTTTTTAATGAACTTTTTAAGGTCTTTTTCATCTTTTGCATATTCAAAAACATAGGTGTTGAGTTTCAGTGTTCTCTCAATTCGTTCTTTAATGAGTTGAAATTCTTTTGTTTCGTGATTACTTGGGGTGATATTCCAATTGAAATCATTTTCATAAAAAATATCCTGAATAGCGATATAGGGAACAAAAGCCATTTTCTTAAAATCAAAAGCTCCAAGAAATGCAGGTGGTAGTGCTTTGTCAAAAGTTCGTGCTTTTCCAATCGTTAAAATCAGTTGTACAAACATTGTCGCAATATCATAATCTCCTGTTTTGGCTTCTGCCCAAAGCAGTGTTTGTCTTCCAAAAAGGCTTGTTTGTTTAGGATATACTGTAAAATCAATATTTCCTAAAATCTCTGTGCAATCAAAGTTTGAAAACCAATCTTGTGCTACTTTCAGTTTGAGTGCTTCTTCTCTTATTCCTTTATACATATAGGTTTGGTTTAGGGTTTCAAAAACGCAAAATAATCTTTTAATATTTTAGCATTGTCTATTTTTTGCGTGTCTATTTCTAAAATTTTAGCTTTCGGATGAGGTTTGAAAAAATGTTCTAACACTCGGTCTAATGTCATTTCATCACTTACATTGATATAATCTAAGCCAAAGTGTTTTGCCAAATGCTCTACATTATTTTCGTGAGTGGTGGCAATAAATTCATCAATGGAGTTAGTGGCTTTGGAAGGTCCAGGGATGAATTTAAAGATATTTCCTCCTCCATTATTAATAACAATAATTCTCGTATAGGGAGGAATGTATTGGTTCCAAAGTCCATTGATATCATAGAAAAAGCTCATATCTCCAGTAATGAGTAGCGTCGGTTTTTCGCTGACCATTGCATAACCCATTGCGGTAGATGTCGAACCTTCAATTCCACTTGTTCCTCGGTTACAAAAGGTCTTGTGTTTTTGAAAATTAAATAATTGCGCATACCTAATTACCGAGCTATTACCGAAATGAATTTGATAATCTTCAGGGACAATATTTGATAATAAATTAAAAGTCGCAAAATCTGAATAAGAAAGAGTACTTAAAAAATCTTGATGCTTGGTATCTTTTTTGTCTCTCAAAACATCCCATAAATTATAAAATGCCTGAGGTTCTAATTTAATCTGAGGAATCAATTCTCGTAAAAACTGAATGGGATTCATTTGTACTGCTTCCGTTAGGGCAAAATAAGTATCAGGATGCCAAACTTCATCAATATGCCAATGGCTCTGAGGTTTTGCTTGTCGTAGAAACTGTTTTACTTTTTTGGAAACGATATTTTGCCCGATGGTAATTAATAAATCGGGAGCGTAGGTTCGCATTTTTTCTTCATCAAAATCAAAGATATATCGGTCGATATGAGCGAAAAACTTTTCATTTTGAAGGTTAGCATTGGTTTCGGTAAGGATAACAGCCGAATGATTTTTAACCAATTGAGAAAGTAGCATTTCCAATTCTTCGTTTGGGGTTTGTGTTCCTACCAAAATCATAATCCGTTTGGAAGTATTCCATTCGGCAACGAATTGGGAAGCGATAGAAGGTGTTTTTTTAGACTCCGATTGTTCTATTGGTGGAAAAAGAGGCAGTTCGGAAGTCAGTTCATATAAGGGTTCGTTTAATGGAATATTGATATGAACAGGTGCTTTTTTTTCAAAACAAATTTCCACTGCCTTTTTGATTTGCTCAAAATTAAAACTTTCCGCATCTGCTTCGTTATCTTCTTTTAGTTCAAAATCGCCAAAAGAATGCTGAGCAAAGAAGTTATTTTGCCTAATGGTTTGCCCATCAAATAAATCTAGCATTTGTTTTGGTCGGTCGGCGGTGAGCAAGAGCAGAGGTGTGTTTTGGTAGAAAGCTTCTGTAACGGCAGGGTAATAATTGGCTACCGCAGAACCACTCGTGCAAACCAAAGCTACAGGCTTTTGTAAGCTCCTCGCCATTCCCAAAGCCACAAATCCTGCACTTCTTTCATCGACGATACTATAACAATTAAATTCATCGGTTTCCGAAAAGTGAATCGCCATAGGAGCATTCCTAGAACCGGGAGAAATAACGAAATGTTCAACACCATAAGCCTTTAAAACATGTGCCAAAATCTGCACCGAACGAATAGAAGAATATTGTTTCATGCCACAAAAATAATATATTTTCTTTTCGATATTAAAAGATAATCCCATTTTTTATTTATTTTTGAAAAAAAAGAATATGAAAAAGAACATTTCGGTTTTAATGCTAAGTGCCCTTTTTTTGAGCGCTTGTAATTCTAATACTACCTCTTCTAAAAAGATGAACTATCCAGAAACTAAAAAAATAGACCAAAAAGATGTTTATTTTGGTACGGAAGTCCATGACCCTTACAGATGGTTGGAGGATGATAAATCTGATGAAACCAAAAGTTGGGTAACCACTCAAGTGAAGTTCACGAACGACTATCTTTCTAAAATTCCTTTCAGAAAAAAAATTAAAAGTCAGCTGAAAAAAATATGGGATTATGAGAAAGTTTCTGCTCCATTTGAAGAGGGAGGTTATACTTACTTTTATAAAAATGATGGATTGCAGGCTCAGTCGGTTTTGTATCGAAAAGATAAAACAGGAAAGGAAGAGGTTTTCTTAAACCCTAATGAATTTTCCAAAGATGGAACGACTTCGCTTTCTGGAGCTTCATTTAATAAAAAAGGAAACCTATTGGCTTATTTAATTTCCGAAGGAGGTAGTGATTGGAATAAAATTATTACCATGAATACCATTACGAAAGAAATTATTGGCGAGCCTATTCTTGCTAAATTTAGTACTGCATCTTGGTTAGGAGATAAAGGGTTTTATTATTCTTCTTATGATCGACCTAAGAACGGAAGTATGCTTTCTGGAAAAACAGACACGCATAAAATCTACTTCCATCAATTGGGAACACCACAGTCGGAGGATCAATTGATTTTAGGAGGAGATGACTTCAAAAGAAGGTATATGGGAGCTCATGTAACAGATGATCAAAATTATTTAGTGGTTTCTGCGGCTAATACCACTACTGGAAATGAGTTGTACATTAAGGATTTAGTGAAAAATACAGATTTTAAACTTGTTCAAAAAGGATATCAAGTCAATACGAATATTATAGCGAATAAGGGAAGTGTTTTTTATGCAATAACCGATTTAGACGCTCCCAATAAAAAAATAATTTCTTTCGATATTCAAAATCCTAACCCAAAACATTGGAAAACAATTTTACCTGAAACCAATAATGTGTTGAGTGTTTCTACCGCGGGAGATTTTATTTTTGCTAAATATATGAAAGATGCGGTTTCTTATGTTCAGCAGTTAGATTATAATGGGAAATTGATTAGAGAGATTACGCTACCTGGAAAGGGAACGGCTACTGGATTTTCTGCTAAAAAAGAGGCTTTTGAAGTCTACTATTCATTTGCGAATTATATTACACCAAGATCTATTTTTAAATTGAATTTAGAGAGCGGAACTTCTACTTTGTATTATCGCCCTAAGGTGAACTTTAATCCTGAAAATTATGTTTCGGAACAGGTTTTTTATACTTCTAAAGATGGCACCAAAATACCGATGATGATTTCATACAAGAAAGGAATTCAATTAGATGGTAAAAATCCAACCATTTTATACAGTTATGGAGGGTTTAACATAAGTCTTCAGCCTCGTTTTTCTGTGGTAAATGCCATTTGGATGGACAATGGAGGAATCTATGCGGTACCAAATATCCGTGGCGGCGGAGAGTATGGTAAAAAATGGCACGATGCAGGAACGAAAATGCAAAAGAAAAATGTGTTTAATGATTTCATCGCTGCAGGCGAGTATCTACAAGAAAAAGGATATACTTCTCCTGAATATATGGCTTTGTCTGGTCGTTCTAATGGAGGGCTTTTAGTAGGTGCTACGATGACCATGAGACCTGATTTAGCAAAGGTGGCTTTCCCAGGAGTTGGGGTCTTGGATATGTTAAGGTATAATCAGTTTACAGCAGGTGCTGGTTGGGCGTATGATTATGGTACTGCACAAGACAGCAAAGAAATGTTTGAATATCTAAAATCTTATTCGCCAGTGCATAATGTGAAAAAGGGAACAGATTATCCTTCTACGATGATTATTACCAGTGATCATGATGATAGAGTAGTCCCTGCTCATTCTTTTAAATTTGGTGCCGAGTTGCAAGAAAAACAACATGCTAACAATCCTATTTTGATTAGAATTGAGGTAAATGCAGGTCATGGTGCAGGAAGAAGTACAGAACAAGTCATTAGCGAAAATGCCGATATGCTTAGTTTTGCACTTTATGAAATGGGGTTTAAAACTTTAAAATAAGTATTATTAATAAAAAAGGGATTGCATATTATTTGCAATCCTTTTTTGTTTATAAATAGTGGATATGATACAAGCATCGTTTTTTCCTTTTATCTAATTCTTTTTGAATCATCTGGCGGATAAATACTACATCATTAGCGATAAGTGGAGACTTTATTTTGTAGAGAATAGGTTGATGCTGTTTCTTTATGTGAAAAATATTTATTAACTTCGGATATGTTTTTACAGAAGCAGTGGTTATGAAATTAAAAAAATGTTTAAACTTAGTTGTGCTTTTGATGATGGTTTTTAACTTGTCATTTTCAGGAAAGAATAGCACCCCTTTTACATATATTGAGTATTATAACAAGGTTAATAAGGCTAAAGAAGAGTTTGGTAAGAAGGAGTTTGCAAAATGTTACGAGATTCTCAATCAATTATTTGCTGAATATGAGCCACTAAATCAAGGGATAATTTATGAATATTCACTTTATATAAAGTGTGCTGTGATTTTGAAAAAAGATATAGATTATGATTTGGCGTTGAAAAAACTGGTTAAAGAGTTTGGGTTTGGAAAGGGCTATTTTTATGGTCAGTATAGAGATGGTTTATTAGTAAAGGCTTTAAAACTAAGTAGTCTTAAGGAAAAAGATATTGATAAATATATTTCGGAATATAAATCATCTAAAAATTATGCATTGAGAGATATTATTGTAGAGATGAATATTAGGGATCAGTTGTTTAGGGGTAAAAATGATGTTCTTTACAGGAAAAAAATTGATTCTGTAGACTCTATTAATCAAAAAATATTAGTGCAGGTGTTTGAGAAATATGGTTTTCCTAATGATAGGTTGATAGGAAATAGAGCTTTAAAAGGTAAACCAGAAAGGGTTCTGATTGATGCTCTTTTGATACATATGGCGGGTAAGGGAAAAACGCAGTATTTTAAGAAAAAACTCCTCGAGTTTGTTGAAAATGGACAGTGTAGTCCTTTCGTATATGCTACTTTTGTTGATAGGGAATGTTTAAACTTAGGCAGAGAACAAGTGTATTACACCTTTATCCAAAAAGGTAAAAAATTATCTAAAAAACAGATTGAAAATATAAATTGGAATAGAAAAAATATAGGATTAAATATTATAAATTAACCTGTAGTGCATTATCTAAGTTTATTAATGTTTCTGTTGAAGATAAATTTATTGGTATTTTGCATCAATTAATCAGCATACTCGTCTGATAATTGTAATTACTAAATAATTAAATCCACCACAAAGCCTTCGTGGCTTCTTATATTAATAAAATAGCCTTCATCAAAAACAAGGTATTGACCTTTAATGCCTTTTAGAACGCCTTTATACTCTCGTACTTTCTCCAAGGTAAAAGAATTGATTTTCTCTGTTAATTGATAAGGGAAATTTAATTTTACAACCTCTTGGTTTTCTAATCTAAAATCTTCATAATCTTTTGGAAAGCAATCGTTTAGTTTTTCGTCAATAGGATGCCAATCCAATTCTGCTGAACCATCATCTTGGAGCATTCTTTTATAATGGGTTTTATCGGCAAAATGTTCTTTTAGGGAAACCTCTATCATTCCTGCTTCGTAGCGGTTGTTGGTTCTGGCGATAGGTTTGGCTTGGGTAGCGCCTTGGTCTATCCATCTGGTAGGCACTTGGTGTTCTCGTGTTACCCCTACTTTAAACCCTCCTGTATAGGCGATGTACACTATATGTGGCGTGAGCTGAATTTGTTTTTCGATAGCTAAATCTCGCTCTTCTTCCCCGAGGTGAGCTTTTGATAGTTCTGGTCTAATAATAGATTCGCTGGCGTAAGGACTTTCAAAAAAACATTTTTTACAAAATCCCATTCGGAAGATTTTTTCTGTAGAATCACAATTAACGCATTGGTAGCCGATATGTTTAAGCTGTATTGGCTTTCCTATAAGTTGGTTGATGCTGATTAAATCCCCAGATAGATTCAAATGATATTGAATAGGATTCCCGATTTCAGTGGTCATTTTTTTGATTTGTCCTTGAAAGTGCATAAAATATTTTTGGTAAAAATAAGTATTTCCGACTAAATGAAAATAAATCATTACTTTTGTTGGGCAAAAATTTCACAAATGAATTATTTAGTTACAGGAGGAAGTGGATTTATAGGTTCGCATTTGGTAGAGAAATTATTGAAAAACGGACATTCTGTCATCAATATTGATAATTTTGACAATTTTTATGATTACCAAATTAAAGTTAAAAATACTTTAGCATCAACTGCTCAAAAACCTGAGTTTAAATTCAATGAGAAAAAAAAGGATATTAATCACCTGATTGATTTAACTAAATCCAATGATTATCAGTTGTATAACACCGATATTCGAGAGGTAAAGGACTTGAGGAATATCTTTGAAAAACACAAAGTAGATGTGATTATTCATTTGGCTGCATTGGCAGGTGTTCGCCCATCGATAGAGCGACCTTTGGATTATCAACAGGTAAATGTACAAGGAACGATGAATCTTTGGGAGTTGGCGAAAGATTTTAAAGTTAAAAAATTCATATGTGCTTCTTCATCAAGTGTTTATGGTAATAATAAAAAAGTGCCCTTTGCTGAAACTGATACAGTAGATAGACCGATTTCTCCTTATGCTGCGACTAAAAAATCTTGTGAAATCATCGGACATACTTATCATCATTTGTATGATATGGATATGATGTTCTTGCGATTTTTTACCGTTTATGGACCAAGGCAAAGACCAGATTTAGCCATTCATAAATTCACTAAACTGATTGATAGTCAGCAAGAAATACCATTCTATGGAGATGGGAATACAGCGAGAGACTATACTTTCGTAGAAGATATTATTGACGGCGTGATGAAATCTATTCGCTATATTGAGGAACATACTGGAGTTTATGAGATTGTTAACCTTGGTGAAAGTGAGGTGATTACCCTTAATGAAATGGTCAAAACAATAGAAGAAACCTTGGGTAAAAAAGCCATTAAAAATAAACTTCCAATGCAAGCGGGAGATGTACAAATTACCAATGCTGATATTACCAAAGCCAAGACCTTAATAGGTTATCAGCCAAGTACCAACTTCCAAAATGGCATAAAAAAGTTTGTGGAATGGTTTTTGAGTAATAAAGATGAAAAATAATCATTAAAATTGTGTGAGAAATGGCTTTTTTTCCTGCCTAATTTTTTACATTTGCAAAAAATAGATAAATTATGTATTGGACATTAGAATTAGCTTCTTATTTAAGTGACGCTCCTTGGCCTATGACAAAGGCAGAGTTGATAGATTATGCGATTAGAACTGGAGCTCCAATGGAAGTAGTAGAAAATCTTCAAGCCATTGAAGATGAGGGAGAGATCTACGAATCTATACAAGAGATATGGCCAGATTATCCTACCGATGAAGATTTTCTGTGGAATGAAGATGAATATTAGAACCAAAAACAGGCGGATAAATGCTGTCTGTTTTTATGTATTCAATAAAATAATTAAGTAACCAAAACCATGCATTAGGGCATGGTAAAATAAAATGATATGAGTTTTTTAAATAAAATTCTGAAAAGTTTTTTGGGAGATAAAAACGCCAGAGACTTGAAAGAAGTAAAAAAAGTAGTTGGAAAAATAAAATCTGTAGAGCCTGATATTCAGAAACTATCAGATAATGGATTGAGGGAGAAAACTGCCGAGTTTAAAGAAAAAATAAAAACGGCAACCAAAAAATTCACCGATGAAGTAGCGAAAATCAAAGAAGAAATTACCACGACTACCGATATCGACAAAAAAGAAGCACTTTTTGGAAAAATAGATACCTTGAAAAAGGAATCTTATAAAGTAGAAGAAGAGGTTTTAGAATCTATTTTACCAGAGGCTTTTGCTTTGATAAAGGAAACTGCAAGAAGATTGGCTCAGAATGGAGAAATCCGAGTGACAGCCAACGAGCAAGACCAATATTTAGCCGAAACCAAAGATTTCGTTGATCTTCAAGGAGGAGAAGCTGTTTGGAAAAACGCTTGGGATGCCGAAGGAACAGACGTGGTTTGGGATATGACACATTATGATGTTCAGTTCATCGGTGGGGTAGTGCTTCATTCGGGGAAAATTGCCGAGATGCAAACAGGGGAAGGGAAAACCTTGGTAGGAACACTTCCTATTTACCTTAATGCCTTGACAGGCAGAGGAGTGCATGTGGTTACCGTGAATGATTATTTGGCGAAAAGAGACTGTGCGTGGATGGGACCTTTATACCAATTCCACGGCTTAACAATTGACTGTATCGATAAACATCAGCCTAATTCTGATGCGAGAAGAAAGGCGTATAATTGTGATATTACTTATGGTACTAATAACGAATTTGGTTTCGATTATTTGAGAGATAATATGGTTTCTTCACCAGAAGAATTAGTGCAGAGAGAATTAAATTACGCCATTATTGATGAGGTGGATTCTGTATTAATTGATGATGCGAGAACGCCTTTGATTATTTCGGGACCTGTACCTAATGGAGATAGACAAGAGTACGATGTCTTGAAACCATCTGTGGATAGAATTGTTCAGGTACAAAAGAAAACCATTACTAAAATTTTCAGTGAGGCTAAAAAATTAATCGCTTCAGGGAATACAAAAGAAGGAGGTTTCAAACTTTTACAAGCCTATAGAGGTTTACCAAAATCAAGACCTTTAATTAAGTTCTTATCTCAGAGTGGAAACAAGGCTTTACTTCAAAAAGTAGAAGCTCAGTATATGCAAGACAACAATAGAGATATGCCGATTGTGGATAAAGATCTTTATTTTGTTATCGATGAAAAAAATAATCAAGTAGATTTAACAGACAAAGGAGTAGAATATATGTCTCAAGGGACAGATCCTGATTTCTTTGTACTTCAAGATATTGGAACCGAAATTGCAGAATTAGAAGCTCAAAACCTTCCAAAAGAAGAGGAATTTGAGAAGAAAGAAGAATTGTTCAGAGATTTTGCAGTCAAGTCCGAGCGAGTTCACACGATGACCCAATTATTAAAAGCCTATACTTTATTTGAAAAAGATGATGAATATGTGGTCATGGAAGGTCAGGTAAAAATCGTAGATGAATCCACGGGTCGTATTATGGAAGGAAGAAGATATTCAGATGGTCTTCACCAAGCCATAGAGGCAAAAGAAAATGTAAAAATTGAGGCGGCTACTCAGACTTTTGCAACCATTACCTTACAGAATTATTTCCGTATGTATAATAAATTGGCGGGAATGACAGGTACTGCAGAAACAGAAGCAGGAGAATTCTGGGAGATTTACGAATTAGATGTTATCGTTATCCCAACCAATAGACCAATTGCTCGTGATGATAAACATGATTTAGTTTATAAAACCAATCGTGAGAAGTATAATGCGGTTATCGAAGAGATTGAAAGAATCACTTCAGCAGGGAGACCTGTTCTATTAGGAACAACTTCTGTTGAGATTTCTCAGTTGCTTTCGAGGGCGTTGAGTATGAGGAAGATAAAGCACCAAGTATTGAATGCGAAGCTCCACCAAAAAGAAGCAGAAATTGTTGCAGAAGCAGGTAGAGCGGGAGTGGTAACCATCGCCACCAATATGGCGGGTCGTGGTACAGATATTAAACTTTCTGATGAAGTTAAAAAAGCAGGAGGTTTAGCGATTATCGGTACAGAAAGACACGATTCAAGGCGTGTAGATAGACAGTTGAGAGGTCGTGCTGGTCGTCAAGGAGACCCAGGAAGTTCTCAGTTTTATGTTTCGTTGGAAGATAACCTGATGAGGTTGTTTGGTTCGGAAAGAATCGCCAAAATGATGGATAAAATGGGACATAAAGAAGGAGAAGTAATTCAGCACTCTATGATTTCAAAATCCATCGAAAGGGCTCAGAAAAAAGTAGAAGAAAACAACTTTGGTATTCGTAAAAGATTATTGGAGTACGATGATGTGATGAATAAGCAAAGAGATGTTATTTATAAGCGAAGAAAGAATGCTTTATTCGGAGATCATTTGAAATATGATTTAGCCAATATGATTTTTGATGTTTCGGCGTCTATTGTAGAGACAAATAAGGTGTCGAATATTTACAAAGATTTTGAATACGATGTGATTAAGCATTTTACAATGGATGCTCCTGTGAATGAGGAGGAATTCAAATCGAAAACGGTACAGGAATTGACTGATATTCTTTACAAAGCAGCTGAAGAAGATTATCAACATAAGATGAGGTTGTTGAAAGAAAAGGCATTCCCAATTATTAAAAATGTTTTTGAAACGCAAGGAGAGATGTTTAAGCAGATTCAGGTGCCTTTCTCTGATGGTCAAAAAACAATAATGATTGTTACCGACTTAAAACAAGCGTACGAAAGTGAATGTCAGACGCTTATCAACGATTTTGAAAAGAATATTACTTTATCAATGATTGATGAGAATTGGAAAACGCATTTAAGAGAGATGGACGATTTAAGACGTTCTTCTCAGGGTGCGGTTTATGAGCAAAAAGACCCAATTGTAATTTACAAACAAGAGTCTTTCCAATTGTTCTCCGAAATGATTGATAAATTGAATAAAGAAACTTTATCTTTCCTTTACAAAGGAGAAATTCCAGCCAATGGATAAGGTAGGGTTTTAAAAAATACCGAAACGCTAAGATGAAAGTCTTGGCGTTTTTTGTTGTGCAGGTCGAGAGTCAAAAAAAATCCGTAATTTTACCGCTCTTGAAATATATTGAATTGATGAAGAATTTTATTTGGAGTTTGATTTTGGTATTTGCCTTTCAGTCTTGTGCGAGAGTCGGACAGCCTGTGGGTGGAGATAAAGATACTATTCCGCCTCGGTTTTTGGGAGCTAATATTGACTCTACACGCGTCAAAGTGCCAAGGAATATCAGAGAAATAAAACTGAAATTCAATGAATATATTAAACTGAAAGATATTCAGAAAAATTTGATTATTTCTCCACCGATTAAGAAAATAACCAAAATTATTCCAACCAATTTACCCACTAAATTCGTTTCTATTCAGTTTGAAGATACCTTACAAGAAAATACCACTTATCAGTTTAATTTCGGAAATGCCATTCAGGATAATAACGAAGCTAATGTATTGAGGTATTTTAATTTTGCGTTTTCTACAGGCGAAAAAATCGATTCTACTTATATCAGTGGAGAGGTGAAAGATGCCTTTAATATTGATAATAACACCAAGGCTAACCAAAATAAAACCGTGGTTGGGCTTTATCAATACAAGGATTCTATCGATTACAAAAAGAAACCTTATTATATTTCGAGAGTCGATGATGATGGCTACTTTGAGTTGGAGTATTTAACCCAAGGGAATTACAAATTAATCGCTTTTTCCGATGATAACGAAAATTCTATTTATGATGCTGGGGCAGAGAAAATTGGTTTTCAGAAAGAGCCTTTAACCATTGATAAATCTATTTCTAAGATTAAAATGACCTTATCGCCTTCTCAGAAAAAGGTAAAATATTTAGAAACAAAAACCGTAGAAGGAGGAATTTTGGTCTTGTTTGAAGGAGATCCAAAAGCGGTTAAAATAGCTTCTGTGGAAGAATCTTTAGGAGATTTTAAGGTAAGGCATCGCCAATATTCTGACTCGGTGAAAGTCTGGTTGAAACCATTTGGAAAGGAGCAGAAGAAATCTAAAAGACTGCAGTTTTCTTATCAAATAGGCACGAAAAAAGATACCGTTTCTACTTATTATAAACCTTTGGAAAAAGTGGAAATGACCATTCAGAATAAAAAAGGGAATAAAATTCCACCGAAAAAAGAATTTATTTTCGCTTCTAATTTTGAGATTGATAAAATTGACCCTCAAAAATGGTCACTGAAAAAAGATAGCACAGAGGCGATTCAGTTTGAGGCAAAAATTGTTAAGGATAATCCTTATCAAGTTGTAGTAAATGCCGATTTTAAGGAAGGTGAAAAATACCAACTCACCGTTCCTAAGGAAAGTGTTGCTTCTTATTTTGAAAAGACAAATAAATCTTATCGATTTGATTTTGAGATTGATAAATCGGATAATTTCGGTAAGTGTGAATTTAGATTAAAAAATCCACCGTCTTCAAAATTTTGGTTTCAATTATTAGATGCTCAAAAGAAAGTAAAGTTTGAGCAATACACCAATGCTCCTATTATTAAGTTTGATTTGTTACCTGCGGAACAATATTATGTGAGGATTTTGGTGGATGAAAACGAAAACGAATTTTGGGACAAGGCGAATTTGGAAAAACAAATTTTTGCTGAAAAATCGTATATTTTTTATAAAATATTAACCATTAGACCGCTTTGGGAGATGGTGGAAGATTGGGATTTGACTACCGATAAGAAGCTCAAGGCGAAAATTCGAAAAGCACCTACTAAAAAGATGAAAAACCGTCTTGGTAACACACAAGGTAATGATACGAATGGTTTTCCGAATAATGGGAATAATAATTCTTCGGGAAGAGGAAACCCTTTTGGTGGAGGTTTAAATACAGAATTACAAAGAGGATTTTAATAATGAATAGGACAAAGAAGATTTTATTGGGAATAGTGGGTGGCTTATTAGCGATACAGTTGGTACCTGTGGATAGAACGAATCCTCCAGTAGATGCAACGCTGAATTTTACCGATGTGGAAGAAGTTCCCAAAAGGGCAGAGGAGATTTTACGAAATGCTTGTTATGATTGTCATTCCAACGAAACGGTGTATCCTAATTATGCCTATGTTGCCCCAATTTCTTGGTCGATAAAAGAACATGTGAATCAGGGAAGAAAGTATGCCAATTTTTCCAAATGGAATAAATACAGTCAGTATGCCAAGCAAAATATCATTAAATCTTCCATTCGTGAAATTCAAAGTGGAGAGATGCCAATGAAAGGCTATGAACCTTACCACCCGAAAGCCAAGTTATCGAAAGAAGACAAGGCTTATATTATCGACTATTTGAAAACTTTGATTAAGAATTAGGCTGTTTTACTTTTATTAATTTGGAAGTGTCGTAGCCTCTTTCTTTTAATTTTTTGATTAAATCATCATAAACTTCTTTTTTCATTTGAGGCGTTCGGCTAAGAATCCAAAGATATTTATCCGAACTACTGCCGACCACAGACCATTGGTAGTTTTTATCTAAATCTAATACAAAATAATCAGCATAAAATATCCAGAAAAAAGACACTCTTAATTTTGATGGAACATCAGGATTTGGGATTTTCGCTTTTCCTATCGCTTGGGAAAATTCTCCATTCAAGGTCTTTTTATAACCACTATTCACGACTTTTATTTTTCCATCTTTACG
This sequence comes from Flavobacteriales bacterium, assembly GCA_002747105.1. Lineage (GTDB taxonomy): Bacteria > Bacteroidota > Bacteroidia > Flavobacteriales > Weeksellaceae. Next base: position 36,703 of record PDSY01000016.1, read on the forward strand.
CATGCTATAATTAACATTCACGCCCACAAGGTCTTCTTCGAAACTATGGTCGTATCTGGCGATTTCGTACCACTTTCCTAAATATTTTTGAATGTCTAATTCTTTTACAACAGTTTTATCAATACTTGATTTTTGAGTATTGCAACTCAATAAGGAAAAACTAACAATAAGTGCGCTAACAATGGTTAGACAAAATTTTGAAAATCGGTTGTTGGATAACATATTTTAATGATTTTTGAAATAAATTAAAGCACAAATGTAGGTTTTAAATTTTAAATAAAACCGTATTTTGAAAAAAACTTTTTCTGAGATTCAAAGGCTAAATCTTCTATATTGAGTTTGCTTTTAGGAATCCAAACTACTTCTTGTAGTTCGGATTTTTCGAGTTGAAAATCAGGTTTTTCATTGAGTTCGTATTCAAAGAACAAATCTAAGGTGTGATAATCAATATTTTTATAGCGATAAATATTTGGTAGAGAACCGATATATTTCAGTTGAGAGAGGTCAATATTAAAGTTGAGTTCCTCTTGTATTTCTCTTTGGCAGGTTTGTTCTGCGGATTCATCGGCATCTGTGAAACCTCCTGCCAAGTCTAGTTTTCCTTTTTGTGGATTTTGATTTCTCCGAGTGAATAATATTTCCTCTTTGTGTTTGATGATTACAGCAACAGCTCCTGCAACATTATGATAAAGTGTGAAATCGCAATCGGAGCAGACTAATTTTTTATCTTCGACAAATTTCAGTCTTGATGCGCCACATTGAGGGCAAAAGGTTAAGTTTTTCATCATTAATTTTATTTTCCATTAAAACTAGTCATCGCATTTTGTATTCCTGCAAAAGCGAATGTAAGGGTGGCTTTGGAGAATTGTTCTATTCTCTCTGGAAGTTTTGCTTTTTCCTCTTCTGTCCATTCTCCAAGTACATAATCCACTTGCCTTCCTTGTGAGAAGTCGGCGGAAATCCCGCATCTTAGTCGTGGATATTTGTTGGTTTGGAGTAGGTCTTGGATGTTTCTGAGTCCGTTGTGTCCGCCATGTGAACCTTTCATTTTCATTCGTAAAGTTCCAAAAGGCAAAGACAAATCATCGGTGATAACCATCAATTTCTCCAAAGGAATTTTTTCTTTTTCCAACCAAAATTTCACTGCCTTTCCTGATAGGTTCATATAGGTGTCAGGTTTTAGCAGTAGGATTTTTCTGCCTTTGTATTTGCCTTCTGCCATTAGCCCGAAGTTGGTGCTTTTGAATTTCGCATCAATATCTTCGGCTATTTTTTCCACGACTTTAAAACCAATATTATGTCGGGTGTTTTCATATTCGTCGCCTTTGTTTCCTAAACCTACTACCAAATATTTCATCTGTTTATTGTATTATGAATCTGTGCTCTGCAAAAATAAAATTTTAATATGATATGTGCCGAAAAATAATGTATATTTGTTAGTCATTAATTTTTAAACAAATGAAAAAAATACTATTAGGAATTACGATTTTAAGCACCTTGGTTGGATGCATGAGTATGAAGAATTATGCTGATACAGCGTTTTATGCTAAAAATACTTCATCAAAACCGATTTCTTTTGAAGCGGGAATTATGAAAAACTCAATGTCATTTGGACGCTACGAAGTGAAGAATTCTTTTCAAGTCAGCCCAAATGATAGTATTTTAATTATACGGACGAATTTTAAGAAAGAGTATGATAATCCACAACATATGTTTTCTACCTTTACGATCTTTCCAGGTGATGAAAATACTAAATACAGCGATGCTCAAAATCCGAAAAATTGGAAGAAGTATTTAAAAGGTGATTTGGTGATTTATACCTTTACACTCAACGAATAAGAGCCATTTTTAACTCAAAAAAAAATATAGGTCAAGCATACGAAATATTGAAATGCAAAAAAATAAGGCGTAATATCAAAACGCAAAGAAAAACAAAGAAATAAACCCAACAAACAACAAATTATTAAGAAAAACAAAGGCATTTCATTCATCAAAGAAACACTAATCTTTCTTTGCATCACGAAATAAACGAAGTGGATTTGTTAATTCCCCTCTAAAAAGAGGGGTGCCACGTAGTGGCGGGGTGTGTATGGTTAAAACCCTTTTTTTATTATTGCGTTAATTGTATATCTAATAAAAATTTTGTCCGTTTGACCTATAAAAAATAAGCGTTTTTTGTCTATGCTAAATTCTTGCTTAGTGTTTTCCACTCAAAATTTTCTGAATTTTAGTTTTGGTATTTTGGGTTGTTAGTTCTTGGATAAGGTTTGCCAACGTTGGGAAATCTTGCATGGCATCAAATGTTTTAGCAAAGGAAGTGAGGTTGACGATTCCTTGCTCCAAACTCGCTAAAAAATGAGCTTTTCTTTGAATAAGTCCTCGGAATCCATACGCTCCCAAAACCTGCATAAACCGAATAAGCTTAATATAATCCAATGACGCTTTTAGTTGATTTTCAACTTCTTCATCATTCCAAAGCTTATAATAAAAATCTAACATTTCATTTTTAAAATCTTCAGGAAAGTGAGCTTTTGCCTGAAATAAAAACGAAACCACATCGTAGGTCAGCACCCCTTTCATTGCCGATTGATAATCAATGAAACCAACTTCATCATTGTCGTTTATCATAATATTTCTCGATTGAAAATCCCGAATCATCACACCTTTTGGAGATAAGTTTTCAATGCGTTTAGTCAGTGTTTTAAATTCTTTTAATAACGAAGATTTATGATAATGAATTTCCAAAACATCTACTAAAAAATTCTTGAAATAATATAAATCGTGAGTGATAGGCAAATCGTTATATTCTTCGTATTCAAATGTTTTTGAAAAGTCAATTTCATTTTGGGTTTTACATTGCAATGCATACAAATGAATCAAAACTTGCTTTACCAAATTTTTCACCCTATCACTCAGCCCTTCTTTTTGAATGATTTGAAAAAGTGTTGTGTCTCCCAAAAAACTTTGAATATAGGTTTTTCTATCAGTTGATATATGCAAAATACGAGGAGTAGGTATCGATTTTTGCATAAAGATTTCCGAGAAATAAAAAAAACTCTCGTTTTCTCTTATATTTTCGTTGTGGGTAATTACGAAAGTATTGCTTTCGGTTTTGAGAATAAAGTTTTCCCGAGCCGAACCACTGGCAGGAAGTTGAAAACAATCGAGGATAGGCTCTTGTGAATAGGTTTTAAAGAATTGAATAATTTGTTCCAAAATATAAGCTACTTAAAGGTTAGTTTATCAATTAACGAATAATGATTTTCTATCAAGCAAAGATAATATTTTTTTATCTTTGTAGCATGTTAAAAGATTTCAAACCGATTATTTTTATATTGCTTCGTTTTGCAGTGATATATATTATTTTACTGGTGAGTTACCAGTTGTATTTAAACCAATTTGAAGGTTTGGGGATAGATTCCTTTTCTGATTGGGTGACGCAACAGGTGGTGAGTGTTCAAAATTGGGCGGATTATCCTACGCAAATTTATCATGAAAAAGCAACGGCAACCAATTGGTTTTATGTAAAAAAAGAATATGTGAGTAGAATGGTGGAAGGTTGTAATGCAATGTCAGTAATGATATTGTTTGTGGCGTTTATCTTCGCTTTCTATAAAGGTGCGAAGACTTTTCTTTTTGCTTTTGGAGGCTTGGCGCTTTTGCATTTGATGAATGTTTTGAGAATAGCGGGACTGAATATTGTTTTGCGAGATTACCCTGAATACGGAAAATCTTTTCATGACTATGTCTTTCCTGCCATCATTTATGGAACGGTAGTCGTTTTGTGGTTGGTTTGGATTCAGTTTTTTGCCATTAAAAAAGAAGGAACCAATGAAAAAAACTAATGTATTATTGATTTTATTGGGGATATTGGGATTAATTGGAGTTCGTTTTTTAGAAGACCGAATATTCTACGACCCTTTTATTCGCTATTTTCAAGATTCAGATGCTCAAACCAGCTTTCCTGTTTTTGATTCGATGAAAATCATTCTTCATTATCTTTTTAGATTTGGTTTGAATTTGATTTTTTCTTTGGTGGTCATTCAGGGATTTTTTGGGAATAAAAAATGGACGAAACAAGCTGGGATATTAATAATTTTGTTTTTCATCATTACTTTTCCCATTTATTTATATTGTATTTACTCGGAGTTCAGTTGGGGAGAATTATTCACCTTTTATATGAGAAGGTTTGTTATTCAGCCTTTAATTTTATTATTAATTATTCCTATTTTTTACTACCGAAAACAGACCAATCGTTAAACTAAAATTGAGAAAATGAGTTATTTAGATAAAATCATACAATCAAGACGAAGCACTTACCTGAAGGACTTCAACCAAGACGATATTTCAGAAGTGGAAATAGAGGAACTATTAAATTTAGCACTTTATGCACCGAGTCATAAAAAGACAAAACCTTGGCGATTTGTGGTACTTCGTGGAGAGGAAAACATCAGTAAGTTAGGCGAAGAATTAACCAATTTATATTTAAAGCATACCCCTTCGGAAGCTTTTTCTGAAACGAAACACAAAGGAATGAAAGCTAAAGTAATGCAAGCAAATACTGCGATTGCAATTGTGGTAAATTTCTCGGGGAAAGTTCCAGAATGGGAAGAGAAAGTGGCAGTGGGAATGGCAGTGCAAAACCTTTGGTTAAAAGCCACCGAAATGAATATCGGAGGGTATTGGAGTTCTCCAAAATTTATCTTTCACTTGAATGATTTCTTAGGCTTAGCCAAGCACCAAAAATGTATTGGGTTGTTTTATTTAGGACGAAGCACCGATAAGCCAACCAAAAGTCGTGAAGAAGATAATGAAGATTTTGTAACCTATTTCTAATAAGATTGTAAAGCCAAAATAGTACACATAAAAAAACTCAAGGTCAAAAACCTTGAGTTTAATTTTTAAAAGAACTAAAAAATTATTTAGTCAAGTTTTCAGCAGCTTTTTTAGCATCTCCTACTTTCTCTCCTACTTTTTCAGCACCTTCTTTTACTTTGTCACCTGCTTTTTCAACACCATCTTTTACATCTCCTGCAGCTTTTTCAATACCGTCTTTTGCGTCTCCTGCTACTTCTTTTGCTTTCTCACCTGCGCTTTCAACACCGTCTTTCACGTCTCCTGCTACTTCACCTGCTTTCTCACCTGCGTTTTCAACACCGTCTTTCACATCTCCTGCTACTTCACCTGCTTTCTCACCTGCGCTTTCAACACCATCTTTTACGTCTTCTGCTACGTTTTCTACTCCTTCCTTAGCTCCTTCTACAGCATCTTTAGTTTTTTCACAAGATACTAACGCCAATGCAGCTACTGCTGCTACAAATAATGATTTTTTCATAATAATTAAATTTAAAATTGTTTTATTGTTTTTGTTATTTTTTCACTTCTTCAGTAGGCTCTGCTTCTTTCATTGCCTCCTGTATCATTTCCTGATTCTCTACATCTAGGCTGTCTTCCTTCTCCATTGATTTCTCTGTATCGGCAACTTCTGTTTTTTCTACAGACTCTACCGTCTTATTTTTTTCACAAGATACTGTCACCAATGAGAGCGTAACCGCTAGAAATAATATTTTTTTCATAGATCGTCTTTTTATACTTTCTGTGATGCGACAAATGTAAATATTCAAAATGATTTGCACAAAAAAAAACTTTGTTTTACCTTTGTAAAGTTATTTTACAAATTAATATCATTGTAAATCAGTATTTTGGTTATATTTGAAAAAATAGAGCATCTGTATTTTAAAACATTAAAATCGAATATTGAGCAAGTGTTTTTGCTCAATAATACCCCTTCGTCCAAAAAAATTTCCGAATGGAAGGGAATTGATATCATATATTTTCAAGAAGATTTACGCAAAAAAACAAAAGTTTCAATCAGTGAAAAGTCTTTTTATAACTATTTTAAGCGTGAATCTTGCGAAAAATTACCTCGAATTGATATTTTAAATGCCCTAAGCCAATATGTAGGATGTGAATCTTGGGTTGATTTTAAGAAGAATAATCCTCAAGTTGAAAAAGAATTTCAACTTCATCAAAAAATACAAGAAGAACGAGCTAATTCAAGAGAGAAAACAGAAAAAAGTACTCAATCAGAAAGTGTTTTACAAAATAATACTAATGAAAATCAGTTGGTTGATCAAAAATCGAAGATTTTCAATATTCCTAAAAAAAACTTTTTTATTACGACTGGTGTAATGAGTATTTTATTGATTTTGACCCTTTTTTTCGTGTTTAAAAATCAATTTTTAATGAAGAAAGTTACTTATACTTTTACGGATGCGGACAGAAATTCTAGTATCAATAATATGCTTTCTGTACGAATTTTAAAAGAAAATGAAAGTCCTATTTCATTTAAAGTAAAACCTAATGAACCTTTTATTTACAAAACAAAATCCAGCACTTTGAGAATGGTCGTATCATCACCTTTTTATAAAACAGATACGATTGATAGAAATTTAGAAAAATCAAAAAATGTAGAAAACATTGAATTGAAACCTAATGACTATGCGATTATGCTTCATTATTATTCTAAATCTATTCGAAATGTAAAGAAAAAAAGAAATAAATTGAACCGAATTATCAGTAAAGAAGCCCTTATTTATCAAGTCTATGATAATGAAAAATATGGTGTCGAAATACTAGATAAACAAAAATATATCAATTTGGTGACAACGCCAACCACTTCCCTTAAGAATTTGGAAGTAATTGATACTCAGATGAAAAATGGGAAAATAACACTTATTAAATTCAAAATTAAATCCGATGACGACCTTACCTTATAAAAATCTATTGTTTGTCTTTTTCTTGATTTTTGTTTTTTCTTGTGAAAAGCAAAACGAAGCACCTTTGTCCTTGGAGAAAGTCAAGTACAATACCAATACATCGCTTTATCCTCAACAAAAAAGAGATAGCCTACAGGCTATTGAGGAGATTACCAAACAGAAACTCCAACAAGTTATTGATTTATCGGTTTTATACAGTAAAAGTAATAAAGATTCCGAAATTGATTCTACCCTTTATCGTCAAATGTTAAGCTATTTTTATGAGCCAGATTCTACCACGCTAAAGCCTTTGATAAAAGAAATGGACAGTTTGAAATGTGAGAGGGTGGAAATTGAAAATTTTGTGGTTAAAAAACGAATGACCGAAAAAGACACCTTGAATTTCGCTCAGTTTCAACTGCATTATGTGGAGAAAAGAACCAAAATTGACCACGAAATACAATATATTTTGGTTTCTACACCGATACAATTTAAAAAAGAATTTAAGTTCTATTTCCTTAATTATTTTTCGGAACCGATAAAGGATAGCACTCGATTAGGTGTAATTAAATAATCTAAAGTTACATCGTTTTCCCAAACATTATCAATGGTTTCTTGGGGTTCAAAAAAATTAACACCTATTTTCAGCCCTGAATTAATTTCGCTGAAAAAACTATCGTAAAAGCCTTTTCCGTAACCGACTCTATTTCCTTTTGAGTCACAATACAGCATCGGTGTTAAAATAAAATCATAGTTTTTTTCTCGGCTATCAATATCAGAAATAGGTTCTGTAATCTCCCACGAATTGGTTTCGTAAATCGTGTTTTCGTTAATTTCGATAGCGTATAATTTATTCCCTTTCATTTTTGGAACAAAAACCCGAATTTGATGTTCAAAACAATAATCAATAAAAATTGAAGTGTCGATTTCTTTTAATTTTTCAATCGTTAAAAAAAGATGAATTTTTTGTCCTTTCTGTGGATTGAATTTATCAATGAAATGCTTGAAAATCAACTTAGAACTATCTAAAATTTCATTTTTAGACAAAGATTTCCTTTTCCTTTTATAGCGTTGTCTAAGTTCGTTTTTTGTCATTGTTTATCAGGTCGTTTTCACCGAAATAATATTCACAGGGCAAGCTTTTGCCGCTTTTTCATTCACTTCCAAAGCTTCATAAATAGGAGTTTTAAAAGTATGAAACCCTTTTTTGTTCACCGATTTTAAAAGCACCGATTTCCCATCTTTTTTAGACATTCTAAAAAATTCGGGAGCAAATTCTGCACAATAATTACAACCGATGCATTTGTCTCTTTGTAAAGTGATGATTACCATATTTTTAATTTTGAAAGTGGAAATAGCTAAATTGCAATATTACGCAATTAACTCACTGGCTCTTTCACTATTTTATAGATTTTATCAGATGGTCTTACTCGGAAGTCAGTTTTAAAGGTTAAGACATCACCTTTTTGTGCTTTTTCCGAAAAACCTTCTGTTCCTTCTATCATCATTTTGTCCACGACTACTTCTTGTGAACCTGTTGTAGGTCCTTGAATTAAAACAGTATCCCCTATTTTCAGATCATAGGCTTCTATTAGAAACTCAGCGACATTGATTTTGGGATAAAAATGTCTTCCTTTTCCGATATATACTTTTTTCTGTGTGGCATTAGAACCTGGATTTGGCGACCATTCTCCTAATTCTTGCCCCAAATAATAACCACTCCAAAAGCCTCTATTATAAACTTTCTCTAATTGTTTCATCCATTCGCCAACTTTCTCTTGAGAGTAGGTTCCTTCTTCGATGGCGTCAATGGCTTCACGATAACACTTAATCACGGTAGCCACATATTCTGGTGCTCTTCCTCTTCCTTCTACTTTTAAAACCTGAACCCCTGCATCTACAATATCATCTAAGAAATTAATCGTACAAAGGTCTTTAGGCGACATCATATATTCGTTATCGATTTCAATTTCAAAGCCTGAGTCTTGGTCGATAACCGTATATTTTTTTCTACAGTTTTGCTTACACGCTCCTCTATTGGCTGATGAATTATGAGAATGTAAACTCAAATAACATTTCCCAGAAACCGCCATACATAAAGCACCATGCCCGAAGATTTCTACTTCTACCAAATTACCAGAAGGCCCTTTTACTTGTTCTTTTTCAATTTGTTGACAAATCTTCTTGATTTGCGTGATACTCAATTCTCTACTCATTACCATGGTATCGGCAAACATGGCGTAGAATTTTACGGTTTCGATATTGGTCACATTAATCTGTGTAGAGATATGGACTTCCATTCCGATTTGTCTAGCGTAGGCGATTACGGCCTGATCCATTGCGATTACGGCGGTTAAATCCGCTTCTTTGGCTCTATTCAAAAGCGTTTTAATGATGGATAAATCATGGTCATATATAATGGTGTTGAGCGTTAGGTAAGTTCTTACGCCTTTTTCTTTACATCTTCGAGAGATTTCTTCTAAATCGTCGATAGTAAAATTCATTGAGGCTCTTGCTCTCATATTGAGCTGTTCCACTCCAAAATAAACCGAATCTGCTCCATTGTCCAACGCCGCTTGTAAGGAAGTGAAGTTCCCCGCAGGTGCCATTAATTCTATTGTACCGTTTTTTGTCATTCTTTTATCGCTAATGAAAATTTTTGCAAAGATAGTTTTTTTATTAAGAGAGGGAAAATGGGGTTTTAAATATAGGACTAAAACAAATCAGCATTAATGTTTTTGGAAAAATGATTTTTATCGTATATTTGCCGATTCAAAATTAAGATGAAATAAATGAAAGCTTTAGTATTTCCAGGTCAAGGTTCACAGTTCGTAGGAATGGGAAAAGACCTTTATGAAAACTCTAAGGAAGTTAGAGACTTAATGGATTCTGCGAATGAAATTTTAGGGTTTGATATCCTTTCTATCATGTTTGAGGGAACGCAAGAAGATTTAAAAAAGACTGAAATTACACAACCTGTTATTTTCATTCATTCTATTGCGTCACTTAAAACAGTGAATACAATTGGGGCAGAAATGGTAGCAGGACATTCTTTAGGAGAGTTTTCAGCATTGGTTGCCAATGGTGTTCTATCCTTTGAAGATGGTTTGAAATTAGTTTCGGAAAGAGCCAAAGCAATGCAGGAAGCTTGTGATAAAAATCCAAGTTCAATGGCGGCGATTCTTGGTTTAGAAGATAAATTAGTAGAGGAAGTTTGCGAATCTGTGGAAGGAATTGTAGTTCCTGCAAATTATAATTGCCCTGGGCAATTGGTAATTTCGGGAGAAACGAAAGCCGTGGAAACTGCTTGTGAAAAGCTAAAAGAAGCAGGAGCAAAAAGAGCTTTGTTGTTACCTGTAAATGGGGCTTTTCATTCGCCATTAATGATGCCAGCACAAGAAAGATTGGCAAAAGCAATAGAAGCGACTACTTTTAGAAAAGCAACAATCCCTGTATATCAAAATATTACCACAACAGCAGTAACCGATGCAGAAGAAATTAAAAATAATTTAATTCAGCAATTGACAGGTGCGGTGAAGTGGACACAGTCTATTCAAAATATGATTAACGATGGAGCCACTTCTTTTGTGGAAGTAGGTCCAGGGAAAACTTTAAAAGGGTTAATTAAAAAAATCGATAGAAACGCTACCGTATCCTAATGTATGATGCAAAAAATATGCTCATCAGGTAAATTATTACTCACTTCGGAATATTTTGTATTAGACGGAGCGCTAGCATTGGCGGTTCCAACCAAATTAGGACAAGCGTTTTTTTGCGAAGAAATAAACGATTCAAAATCTCTTATCTCTTGGGAAGCTCAACATCTTGAGCAAGATTGGTTAAAGGTCATTATTGATTATCAAAAATGGGAAATCCTTTCTACCAACTTACCAGAGGCAGGAGATTTTGTTTTGAAAGTATTGCAAGAAGTTCAGCGATTATCTCCATTAAAATTGCAAAACAAAACCTCGTACTCCATTAAAACCAATTTAGAATTTCCGTCTAATTATGGTTTAGGAAGTAGTTCTACGCTGATGAATAATTTGGCTCAGTGGGCAAATATTGATGCCTTTTTATTGAACGAAAAAACTTTGGGAGGAAGTGGCTATGATATTGCCGTAGCACAAGAAAATTCAGCGATTTTGTATCAAACTCAACCCGAAAGGAAAGTACAGAAAGTAAAATTTAATCCTTCCTTTAAAGATGAGTTGATATTCATTCACCTTAATCAAAAGCAAGATAGCCGAGAAGGCATTCAGCATTATAAAGCTTTACCTAAAAATGAAAAATTGATTGAAGAGTTTTCTGCAATAACAAGGCAAATAGTTGAAGCTGGTGATATTGACGAATTTTCAAAATTAATGACGGAACACGAAACAAAAGTATCCAATGCACTGCAACTTGAAACCGTGAAGGAAAAATATTTTTCAGATTATGGCGGATTTGTAAAAAGTTTAGGGGCTTGGGGTGGAGATTTCGTTTTAGCCTCAAAATTTGGGGATTTCAAAACTTATTTTAAGGATAAAAAATTCAGTACTATTTTAAATTGGAGCGATTTAATAGATTGATTTTTAAACTATTGCGTTTTTAAAATAAAATGATGAATATCATTAAGTATATTGTTTTAAAAATGCGTACCTTTCCATTCTAAAAAATGAATATAAAAATTATCAATTAATTTCTTAATTATGAAAAATAATAAGATTATACAAGCACTTGAAAAGTTAGGGATTAAAGGAGATCATGAAATCGTTTATAATCCTAATTTTGAGAAGTTGTACCAAGAGGAAATGTCGAAAGACAACAAAGGTTATGATGAAGGCGTTTTAACAGAATCGGGAGCTGTTTCTGTAAAAACAGGAATCTTTACAGGGCGTTCGCCAAAGGATAGGTATATCGTGAAAGATGATATCACAAAAGATACTATTAACTGGGGGAATGTAAACTTTCCGACCACTAAAGAAATTTTTACATCTTGTAAGGAATTGGTTGTTAATCAACTTTCAGGATCTAAAAAACTTTATGTGGTAGATGCGTTCTGTGGTACCAATCCAGATACAAGAATGAAAGTGAGATTTGTAATGGAAGTAGCATGGCAAGCTCATTTTGTAACGAATATGTTTATTAGACCTTCTCATTATGAGTTGGAAAACTTTGGAGAGCCAGATTTCGTAGTAATGAATGGTTCTAAAGTAACGAATCCAAACTGGAAAGAACAAGGTTTAAATTCTGAAAACTTTGTAATGTTTGATTTGACAGAGAAAGTTCAAATTATTGGAGGTACTTGGTACGGAGGAGAAATGAAAAAAGGAATGTTCTCTATCATGAATTATTACCTTCCATTGAAAGGAATGGCAGCGATGCACTGTTCTGCGAATGTAGGAGAAGAGGGAGATGTAGCCTTATTCTTTGGTCTTTCAGGAACAGGGAAAACAACTTTATCTGCTGATCCAAAAAGATACTTAATTGGTGATGACGAGCATGGTTGGGATGATAATGGAGTATTTAATTTTGAAGGTGGTTGTTATGCAAAAGTAATCGACCTTTCAGAAGAAAAAGAACCAGATATTTATAAAGCCATTAAAAGAGATGCTTTATTAGAAAATGTAGTGGTGGATGAAAACGGAAAAATTGATTACAAAGATAATTCTATTACCGAGAATACTAGAGTTTCTTATCCTATTTACCACATTAGCAAAATTGTATTACCATCTAAGGCTGGACACGCTAAGAAAGTAATTTACCTTTCTGCTGATGCCTTTGGTGTATTGCCACCAGTTTCTGTATTATCAGAAGATCAAGCACAGTATCACTTCTTATGTGGATTTACTTCTAAATTAGCAGGAACGGAAAGAGGAATTACAGAACCTCAGCCGTCTTTCTCTCCAGCGTTTGGAGAGGCATTCTTAACATTGCACCCAACGATGTATTCTAAAACATTAATTGGTAAAATGAAAGAACACGGAGCAAAAGCTTATTTGGTGAACACAGGTTGGAATGGAACAGGAAACAGAATTTCTTTGAAAGATACCAGAGCGATTATTGATGCTATCTTAGATGGATCTATTGATGAGGCTCCAAAAACGACAGTTCCAATTATGAATTTAGAAATACCAACATCTTTACCAAAAGTTTCGGATGGCATTTTAGATCCAAGAGATACTTATGAGGATAAGGCTGTTTGGGAAGAAAAAGCAAAAGATTTAGCAGCGAAATACATTAAAAACTTCGAGAAGTATTGCGATACCGAAGAAGGTAAGCGATTAGTTGCTGCTGGTCCTCAGTTGTAATATTTACTACTGAAATATCAATAAAAAGCCATCTGTTTTGCAGGTGGCTTTTGTTTTTCAATATATAGAGGTAAACCTAATGAAGCCTCTTTACTTTTAAACCTCGAGCGATACACTCCTCTTTTTAGAGGGGAATTTCCTACGACTTTTATTGTTCTACTAAGTATCTTAAATGTTTTGATAATTTGATATTTTTAAGAGATAATGTCCCTTATTAAAGGTGTTGATATAGTAGTTTACTTTTGTAATTTATTAGGGTTTTGTCTACAATCAAAAACACGAACAATAATAATGCGTTCTTTTTCAACTCTATATATCATCTTATAACTCCATTTTATCGCAAAACGAGTGTTATCTTGATTATAATATGGTTCTTTTGGAAATTTAAAAGGGAAATCAACCAATGATTCAGCCAATGCTAAAATTTCGTTGAGCATATTTTCAGCATTTTGAGGGCTTTTGATATAAATATAATCATAAATACCTTGTAGTTCCTCTAACGCCTTATCCCTCCACTCTATTCTCATTATTTATGATTCAAAATTTTTGCTCTTACTTCTTGTGTAGTATAAGTTTTTAATGTCCCTGCTTCTATTTTCCGTTCCACCTCCTGCATATCCTTGATAAAATCAGATTTTGTGATAGGTGTTCCATTAGCACTATACCCTACAATAGCCTCCTTATTAAGCAAGTTATTAATCTTTTCTAATAAATTAATATCAGATAAATTTAAAACTTGTTGAGCAATATCTATTTTTAAAGCATCTGTATTCATACGGCTAATTTACTACTTTTTTTTGATAAAGGTCAATTTGTTTTACCAACCCTTTTTTTTCTTTTCGTGTAATGTAATGACTTTCTCCCATTTTTTTATTAGTTCACCAACATCTTAAATGTTTTGATAATTTCGTTCTCTTGTGATATTTTTAAGAGATAATGTCCTTGGGTAAGGAGGTTTTGCAAATGAAAACGATGTATCGGTTGTTTTGGTAAAGACTCACTAAATACCAATCTCCCTGAGGTGTCATAAATCTGCATTTGTGACTTTCTTTTCTGTAGAACGCTACCTTTAATACTGAAGTTACCGTTATTAGGATTGTTGTATAAAACTAAATCTTTCAATGCGTCGGTCTCTGTTGTGCTTAGACCTTCTTTATCAAAGCGCATAATATAAAAGGCTCTATCTGTATTGTTGAACTCGGGGAAGACTTGAGTTTGCACAGCTCCCGCCGATGCAATATTATCTACATTTTCCGACTTTCCGATAAGGTAAAAGGTGTTTTCGTTAATCGCTTTGATTTCTGTAAAATTTTTTGTTGCACCTGGTGGGGTAGATATTTTCCCAATATAAGAACACCATTTGAGTTGTCCATTATCGCCATTGAGTTCTGCAAAAAAGTCTTTGTAATATCCTCCTGGTATTTCTTCTTGGTAAGCCCCTAAGGTAGAGATATTATCATTGCTATTGGTGTGTCCTGAGATGAAAATTTTATTGCCCACCACAGAATTTCCATCTATCCATTCACCAACTGGTGTGCCAAGATAGGTTCCCCAAATTCTCTGCCCACGGTCATTGAATTTAGCTATAATGATGTCAGCGGCATCACCAATGGGTTTGTGGGTGTTGGGTGTTCCAAAATAAGTACTACTTTGTGATGTATAAATGTTTCCGAATACATAGATTCCTGTTTCATTAACATTCATTTTATGTGTTATGCCTCCTATTCCTGTGGTTTCTGTTGTTCCATAATAAGTTCCCCAAATTCTTTCCCCTGTATTGGCATTGAGTTTCATAATGCCAGAAACAGCCACTTCTTGTTGAAAAGTTTTGGATGTAGCTAAAGGAATAGGACTATTGTCTAATTCTTTTCCGTGTAAGATGTACACTCCATTATCATAATATCCAATATCGAAGCCGTACTCTGTTGGGATATAGGTTCCCCAAACCAATTGCCCTTGTGGGTTAAGTTTTACCACAAAAAGGTTTTTATTATTATCGCAAGGCGTAAAGTTTTCTTGAAAAGCACCTGAGGTGCTAATGCCATTTTGAACGCTCGTTACACTTGCAAGATAAATATTACCCTCCTCATCAAAGCAAGATTTGATGTTGTGGATATATCTTATTTGGTTTAATGAGAAGTTGTTGGCTATGTTTTTAGGTAAGAAAGTTCTCCAAAGGATTTCATTATTGGCGTTTTTCTTAATAAGCGAAATATTTATTTTGTTGTTTTCTTGTAAAGGGGAAGTGGCGAACCAAGTATTAGGAGTACCAATTACATTATTATTACAATCTAAATAATACCGATTGCCTTGCTGGTCTATTCTAAATAAAAAAGAAGTGGTGTCGGATGGGGTGTAAAGGGATTTTTCTACTTCTCCTGTAGTATTAAATACAACTTGCATTTCGTATTTTTCTTCATCTGCATCAAAGAGGTCTCCCTCTGTGATAAATTGGTTATAATAGGACGTGCTAAAATTGGCATAAGTATTATTTAAAAGGTTTTTACCCATAAAGTGAGTGTAGATATTATCTCCGTGGATTAGGAGAGTAGAATTGTAGTTTGCAAAATAGCCTTCTCCTCCTCCATTGGCAATCGACAAATTAGGTCCATAATAGGTTCCCCAAGTTCGGGTATAGTCAAAACTGCTTTGCCCCCATAAGAGAGCAAAGCAGTTAATCAATAGTATTAATAGTGATTTTTTCATAGTGTTTTATTTTGCGATACATCCACGAATTTAGATAAAAAAATGGTAATCACAAAATTTTAAACCTATTATTTTGTTGATTATAAATAGTTAAGGCTGTTTTGAGTTTTAAATATTCAATGCTAAATTGTATTGGTTTAACTTGTGAAATACATAATAAATACAGTAAAATTTTAATTTTTAAATAGCAAGTTTAGGATGATTAATATTATGCCTGTAACCTCATAACTCCGTAACTCCATCACCTTTTCAACGCCTCAAATCATTTATCATTCAGTCATTCAATCATTGTACATTAGCTGTTCTGCCTTAACATCTCATAGCAACTAATTGCTACGGCATTACTAAGGTTAAGAGAATCTATTTTTCCACACATTGGGATAAGGGTGTTTTGTCCTTTATCTCGCCAAAAATCACTTAGCCCAGAATGTTCTGTTCCAAAGACAATTGCCGTTTTTTTAGGCAGTTGAATTTCATTCATCATGATAGCATCTTCAGACATGATGGTAGTATAAATACTAATATGATTTTGAATTAAAAAGTCAGCAATCGCTGTATTTGTCCCTGAAAAAACATTCATTCCAAAAAAACAACCTACACTTGAGCGAATCACATTGGGATTGTAGATGTCAATCTTGGCATCGGCAATTAAAATGGCATCTATTCCAAACGCCTCGCAACTCCTTAGAATCGCTCCTAAATTACCAGGTTTTTCGACGCTTTCTAAAACAATAATTTTACAATTTTCATTCACTTTAAAATCTTCTAAGCGATTGTCACGAATTTCATACACTCCGATTATTCCCTCCGAAGAACCACGATAAGCAATTTTAGCATAAACCTCTTTTGAAACCAAATTAACTTTCGTTTGGGGCAAGGCTTGACCGAAAATATCCTCACAGACATAAAATTCCACAGGCTGATGCTCGAAGGCTAAAGCCAATTCGTTTTCCTGCTGACCTTCCACCAAAAAAACACCTTCTCTCTTTCGGAAAGCATTTTTGTTAGTGAGTTTTTGTAAGTATTTTATTTTATCGTTTTTGGTGCTTGTGATCATAAGATTGAAAAATTAAAAAATTAAAAGATTGAAAAATGAAGAGATTAAGAAATTACCTAATTACCTAATTACCTAATTACCTAATTACCTCATTCCCCAATTCCCTCATCATCTTGACTCTTAGCTCTCGGCTCTTGATATTCCGATTGGCTCTCTAATAATTTTTGCGATAATTCTTTTTTACTTTTAATGCCTAATTTTTTGAGTTTTTGGGTCTGAGTAACCAAATTATCTCTTCCTGTATAGAGTTGTTTGTAGGCGTTATCATAGTTGTTTTTGGCTTTTTCGATGTCCTTTCCTACTTTTTCTAAATTTTCCACAAAACCTACGAACTTATCATAGAGTTTCGCTCCTCTTTCTGCGATTTCCATTGTATTTTTATTTTGGTAATCTCTCTTCCAAAGGTCAGCGATGAGCTTTAGGGAAGTAATGAGGTTGGTAGGGTTTAATAATAAAATTCTTCTTTCGTAAGCAAAAGACCAAAGATTAGGGTCAGCTTGCATTCCCGCAATATAGGCAGGCTCACTTGGAATGAACATAATCACGAAATCCAAGGTTTTCCCATAATCGTCATAGGCTTTGTGCGAAAGTTGCGTAATATGATTTTTAATCGATTGTAAATGTTGGTTGATTTTAATTTGATAAACATCAGGGTCGGTTTCATCAACAAGTTCGGTAAATGCCGTTAAAGAAACTTTGGAGTCAATGATAACATCTCTTTGGTCAGGGTATTTTACGACCGCATCAGGACGCATTTTCTTTCCTGAAAACTGAGAATGTAAGGCTTTGTTGTTTTCATCGGTAAGCTGATGCTCCAAGAAATATTCTCGCCCTTTGGTAAGCCCTGATTTCTCCAAAATATTCTCCAAAATCATTTCGCCCCAATTTCCTTGCGTTTTGCTCTCTCCCTTCAAGGCACGAGTGAGTTTTTTGGCATCGTCGGAGATTTGTTGATTGAGGTCGGCGAGTTCTTTTACTTTTTCGGCTAAGGAAAATCGTTCTTTATTTTCCTTTTCGTAGGCATCGTTTACTCGGTTTTTAAGCTCGGTGATTTTCTCCTGAAAAGGTTCAAGGATTCCTTTAAGTTTGGTTTCGTTCAGCGAGGTGAATTTCTCTGTTTTTTCTTCTAAAATCTGTTGGGCTAAATTTTTAAACTCTTCTTTGGCAAGTTGCTGAATTTTCTTTGTCTCTTCTTTTTGAGCCTGAATAAGCGCTTGTAGGCTTTCGTTTTGAGCTGATAACTGAGCGTTTTTGTTGGAAAAATGTTCTTTTTCGGATTGTATTTTTTTTATTTCTTGACTTTGCTGAGCGTTCAGTTCCTTTTGAGCCTGAATGGCTTGGTTCTGAGTTGTATTTTCGGTGGAAATTTTAGTGATTTCTTGTTTCAGATGGGCTAAGGTTTCGTTTTGTGTATGATTGATTTGTTTTTCATTTTCAAGGGCGTGGCTGAGTTCTCCAATCTTTTGTTCTGCATTTTCCAAATCCGAATGAGAGCGAATAAAATTTTGGTTCAGTTCGTCATATTTTTTTCGAGCAACCGCATTGGATTTAGACCAAAAATACATTAGAACAATACCAATAATTGCGCCTATTATAATGCCGATAATTAAAGTGTAATTTTCCATTTGTCAAAAATAATATATTTTTTTGGTAAAAAATACTGTTTTTTTCTTTATATTGGACTTTTTAAAACAAAGAAAATGAAAATACATACTTTACAATGTGGGAAATTTAAGTTGGATGGAGGAGCGATGTTTGGAGTTGTCCCAAAATCACTTTGGCAAAGAACCAACCCTGCGGATGAGAAAAATTTGATAGATTTAGGAATGAGGTCTATGCTGATAGAAGATGGCAACAAATTAATATTAATCGATTGTGGTCTTGGAGATAAACAAAGTGAAAAGTTTTTTGGTCATTATTCTCTTTGGGGAGACGATTCTTTGGATGGCAATTTGAAGAAGTTAGGTTTTTCAAAGGATGATATTACCGATGTTTTTTTAACGCATTTGCATTTTGACCATTGTGGTGGTGCTGTGGAATGGAATGAGGATAAATCAGGATATAGGACGGCTTTTAAAAACGCTCAGTTTTGGACAAATAAAAACCATTGGCAATGGGCAACAGAACCTAATCCACGAGAAAAGGCGAGTTTTTTGTCCGAAAATATCCTACCGATTGAGCAAAGCGGACAACTGAATTATATTCCACTTCCCGAAAATGGCAATCAAAGCCGTTTTGCACCCTTGAATATGGATATTATTTTTGTAGATGGTCATACCGAAAAACAAATGCTTCCTATTATTGAATACAAGGGAAAGAAAATCGTTTTTGCAGCAGATTTAATTCCAACGGTAGGGCATATTCCTTTGGTTTATGTGATGGGTTATGATACTCGACCTTTACTGACGATGAGCGAAAAAGACGCTTTTTTAAAAGAATGTATAGAGCAAGAGTATTTGTTGTTCTTTGAACACGATGCTTATAATGAATTAGCCAGTTTGAAAATGACCGAAAAAGGGGTAAGGCTAGATGAAACCTTTGCTTTTAGAGAGGTTTTTGAATACTAAAAGCAATATTTTCAAATGATTAAAAAAGTTTATATTTGTATTAATAATTGAAAACGCTAATGTTAAAAGAAGAAGGATTACAAAACACCGAACCTGAACCCGAACCGAAAATCATCGGACTGACGGGTGGAATTGGCTCAGGAAAAACAACCGTAGCAAAGTTCATTAAAGAATTGGGTTTTGCGGTTTATAACTCAGATGTGAGAGCGAAAAATATCGTGAATGATAATCCCATTTTAAAGGCTAAAATCATTCAGCTTTTAGGAGAAGAGGCTTATCAAGGTGGAGTTTATAATACGAAATTTGTCGCTGAGAAGGTTTTTGAAAACGATGAACTACTTCAACAACTCAACCAAATTATTCATCCTGCGGTAAAACAAGATTTTGAAAATTGGGTAAGCCAGCAAAGTGGGAAGTTCGTGTTTAAAGAAACAGCACTTTTATTTGAACTCAAATTACATGAACAGTGTTATCAATCTATTTTGGTGACGGCTAATGATAAAATGAGGATAAAACGAGTGATGGATAGGGACGATAAAACCTACCGTGAAGTTGAAATGATCGTCAATGCACAAATGCCTGAAAAGGATAAAATGAACTTAGCCGATTTTGTTATTGAAAACAATGCTGATGTAGAGGCATTAAAATTAGCGACTCAAGAACTGATGAAAAAATTCATTTAAAATAAAAACAGGGTGAAATTATACTTTAACATATTTTAACGAAGTATGATTTTGCCCTGAAAATAAAAAGTGTATATTTGTGGAATAATGAAATTGATGATTAATATATTGCTAATGATAGCTACCATTTTCAGCACACACCTGAATATTCAGGCTTCTACTTGCGTCAATACCTTGAAAGCGAGTAATGAAGTTTGTCAGATGGATTGTTGTAATGGTAAGCAGAAGCCTTGTTGCGATTTTGAAACTTGCAACACGAGTGTTAATATCAATTATATTGTTTCTGATGTCATTCATGTTGATGACACAAGAATAAAACTCGAACGAAATAAAATTATTTTTGAAAAAACAGAGCATCGATATGCTATTTATGCTCAACATTTTCGACCTCCTAGAAACACGGCTATTATTTTACTATAAGTAATATAATATCGTGATTTGTATTGTTTATAGTGAATACGGAAAAACAACATGAAACTCAATTCTTGAGATTTACAAATTTAGTGGAACTTATTTTATCTTTTTAAGAGAAGAGATAGGTTCTTAATTCACAATTTTAAACAATTAATAAAAATGAAAAAATATTTAGTAGCAACAGCAGTTGCAATAGTGTTAGGAGGTTCTTTAGTATATGCTAATAACAACAATCAAGCGGAAACTGATTGTTGCGAAGAACAAAAAGAATGTTGTATTACAGGGCAAGATTGCTGTGAAACTCAGGAAGATTGTTGCGAAGCACAAGAAGCTTGTTGTAAATAACATATAGTCTAAACCGAATTAGCAAAAGCTGATTCGGTTTTTTTTGTAGGTTTAACTTTGTTGAATCAATTGCAACTTAATAAGAGCTGAAATACTATAAATCGAGGTCTCTTTTTAAATTAATTTTCATTATTAAAAAAAAAGTTATACCTTTGCAGACCCTTAAAAGGGAAAATTATGTTTAATCGTTAACTAAAGAAGTGTGAATACATTAAGTTACAAAACCGTATCAGCGAACAAAGCTACTGCTAATAAAGAATGGGTTGTGGTAGATGCTGAAGGTCAGCCATTAGGAAGATTAGCTTCCAAGGTTGCAAAGATTTTGAGAGGTAAGCACAAAACAAACTTTACTCCTCACGTAGATTGTGGAGATAATGTAATTGTTTTGAATGCAGGAAAGATTACTCTTTCTGGGAACAAATGGGCAGATAAGACCTATATTTGGCATACTGGATATCCAGGAGGTCAAAAGTCGACGACTGCTGAGGAGTTAAAAAAGAAAAATGCTTTGAAAGTATTAGAGAAGTCTGTAAAAGGAATGTTGCCTAAAAATAGATTAGGAGCTCAAATATTTAAAAACCTTTATTTATATGAAGGTACAGAGCATAAACACGAAGCTCAACAGCCAAAAGAAATTAATATTAACGAATTTAAATAAGAAGTATGTCTAAAATTCATAAAATAGGAAGAAGAAAAACTTCTGTGGCAAGAGTTTATGTAACGCCAGGAACTGGTAATATTACCATCAATGGAAAAGATGCAGCAGAGTATTTTTCTACAGATGTATTGGTTTACAAAGTGAATCAAGCGTTTATTTTGACAGAAACTGCTGGTCAGTACGATGTGAAAGTAAATGTATTTGGAGGAGGAATTACAGGTCAAGCGGAAGCTATTAGATTAGCTGTTTCTAGAGCTTTATGTGAAATCAACGCTGAGTTCAGACCAGTATTGAAACCTCACGGATTGCTTACGAGAGATGCTAGAATGGTAGAAAGAAAGAAGCCAGGACAGAAAAAAGCAAGAAAGAAATTCCAATTCTCGAAGCGTTAATACTCAGATACAAGAATCAAGAGCCAAGATACACGATTATATCTACTGTCTTTACTCTATTTTCTTTTATCAAAACAAAAAAACATTGCCCGTTATGTTTAGCATCCAAACTCTACTCCCAATCATTGTAGTAGTTGATTGCTTAAAAAGCGGAAAGTAAACTAACAAAAGAAAAAAAACATGGCAAAAACAAATGTAAAAGACCTATTAGAGGCTGGAGTACACTTTGGTCACATGACAAGAAAGTGGAATCCAAATATGGCTCCGTATATTTTTATGGAGAAAAACGGTATTCACATTGTTGACTTACATAAAACAGCAGTAAAGTTAGATGAGGCTTGTTCTGCATTAGAAAAATTAACTTCATCAGGTAAAAAAGTTCTTTTCGTAGCGACTAAAAAACAAGCAAAAGAAATCGTTGCTAAGCACGCTTCAGAATTGAATATGCCTTATATTACAGAAAGATGGCCAGGTGGTATGTTAACGAACTTTGTTACCATCAGAAAGGCTGTTAAGAAAATGAATGCTATCGACAAGATGAAAAAAGACGGTACATTCGAAACGCTTTCTAAAAAAGAAAGATTACAAGTTGATAGACAAAGAGCTAATTTAGAAAAGAACTTAGGTTCTATCTCTGATATGACGCGTCTTCCGTCTGCTATCTTTGTGGTAGATATTTTAAGAGAGCACATTGCTGTAACAGAGGCTAAAAAGTTGGGTATTCCTGTATTTGCTGTCGTAGATACAAATTCTGACCCAAGAAAAGTAGATTTTGTTATCCCAGGTAACGACGATGCATCGAAGTCAGTAGATATGATTTTAAGCGTTGTTTCTGAATCTATTAAGGAAGGTCAGGCTCAAAGAAAAGCAGAAAAAGAAAAAGCAAAAGCGGAAAAAGCAGAAGGAGATAAGGATTTCGAAGAAAAGAAATAATGAATATCTTCTTGATAATTGCATCGGACTGGAATCTTTCAGTCCGATTTTTTTTGATAAAATGTCTACTTCCCTAATAAAAGGCTTTAGTTTTTAAAGCTTGTTTCAAAATAAATTTTATTTTGAAACCATCACTATATCTGCCATGAGAGCTTAAATGTTTTTTTTAAAATGTTTTTAGGTTCCAAAAAAAATATATACCTTTGTCTGAAATTTTATAATTGATGAGGAAAATATTATTTGTTTTATTCGGCTTGTGTTTTTTGAGTACATCGGCTCAATTTAAAAGAAAAAATTATAAGCACATTATGGAGAGTAAGAGCATTTATGAAATAGATGCTTTCTTAAGAGATGCTCATGAAGATGATCCAAGAAGAGGAATACTTAAAAAGAGAGTAATTAAGCTGATGAAAGAATATATTAAAAATGCTCATCCTGCAGACCCTCGAGTTAAAGATTTTAAGGATAAAATCGCTATTCTTAATAAAAAAGCTTCTACAAAGATAACCTTTGAAGAGATGTCCGCAAGGATTAAAAAGAAGAAAATAGAAGAATATAAGGCTAAACTAAAAGCGAGAATACAAGCGGGTCAACAGAACCAAGGTTTTGCTCAAAATCAAAAACCTTCTATTAGATATCAGGGGAGTGTTTATAGACCAGGGGCGCCGAGTAATGTCAGAAAAAACACTGCTGGAACTGATCAACAATCTTATGTTGATACGGATGTAGAGCAAGCAGCCACTTCTGTAGAAACCGTTCGTAGCAGACAGGCTAAACAGAGAAATATCTATGCTAGAAGAGGAAGTAGAGGCTCATCATCTTCTGAAGAAGAGTTTAATAGATTAATGAGTGAGCAGTCTATTGCCAAAGATCAAAAAACATTGGAGGTATTGAACAAATTGTTTGATAACGATCCTTCTAGTAAAGATACCATTGTATTGATAGAAAACAAATCGGATTGTAATATTGTCGTTGTAATGGAAAAAAACAATGGAGAAGAGTTTAAATTACCTATTCCTGCGAATAATGAAAATACTATTGTTATTCCAAAAGGAGATTATATACTTAGAAGTAATGTCTGTGGGGGAACCTACTCTTCCGAAAAAACAATTAACAAAAGTTTAATCATTGCACTTAATAATCCGTCTTAAATAAAAAAAAGCAATTGAATAGTAAAAGTTTCTCTAACATAGAGAAACTTTTTTACGAAATAATAATAAAATATGGGGAAAAATAAATTAGCAAGATTTAAAGAAAACGAAATTCTTCCCAATGTCTTTCAGCCAACGAGAGAAGAAGCGCTTCAGAATTTTTATTTAAAAGGGAAATGGAGAAAAGAAGTTTTTAAAAACAATAATCCTCTTATTTTGGAATTAGGCTGTGGGAAAGGTGAATATGCTTTGGGGTTGGCGAAAGCTTTTCCCGATAAAAACTTTATTGGAATTGATATAAAAGGAGCAAGGTTTTGGTTTGGTGCAAAAGAAGCCAATGTAAATAATATTAAAAATATTTGTTTTCTAAGAACGCAGATAGAACTAATAGATTATTTCTTTGAAGAAAGTGAAGTGGATGAAATTTGGATTACTTTCCCTGATCCTCAAATAAAATATAGAAGGACGAAACACAGATTGACCCACCCAGATTTTTTAGCAAAATATCAAAAAATAATTAAGAAGGATGGTGTCGTTCACCTCAAAACGGATTCTGAGTTTCTACACGGTTACACCTTAGGATTGCTTCAAGGAGCAGGGCACGAAATCATTACTGCTCACCATGATATCTACGGAGCTCCAGAATACGAACCGAATACCCCTTTTTTAAGAGAAATAAAAACCTACTACGAAGGATTATTTTCAGCCAAAGGAAAAACAATAACCTATATTAAATTTAAAATAAAACCATGACAAAACCATGAGCATGAGAAAACTATTAAGCATAGGAATGGTCCTATTATTAGCGAGTGTCACTGATGCCCAATCCAATATTATGAAAAGCCGTAATATTGAACATTTAGAAAATTATCTTATTTACAACTATGAAAAATTAGATCAATTTAATCTGAAAATTTTAACAAAAAGATTAAAATTTTTAAAAAGAAAAGCAAAAGATCGTTTCTTTAGGGAGCAGAGAAGACTGAATCCTAATTTTGGACAGTTTACAACAGAAAAAGAATTTAAAGCATTAGTTTTGAAGAAATCAAATCAAGATGTCCAAAAAGAATTACAGCTATTAAATGATTTAGACCAAAATCCTGCAAACAGTATCTTGAATTTTGTAAACGATTCAAAATGTAATATTGTTTTAACCATAAAAGCAAAAGATACACAGTATGAATTGCCAGTTCCAACCAAAAGTGAGTCAACGATTTTGGTTAAAAACGGGGATTATACTATTGTAGGAGTTACTGGAGAGATTTGTAGAAAAAGGTATTTCACCAAAAAGAGAGTGGATAAAGATTTGATTATTAACCTTTAGTACAAAGCGCATAAAAAAAGGATGAAGACCGAAATCTTCATCCTTTTTTATTTTATAAGTTGCTTATTAGGCTTTATTATAAAGTTTTTCTACTTTATCCCAGTTGATCACATTAAAAAACGCCGATACATAATCAGGTCTTCTATTTTGGTAGTTTAAGTAGTAAGCGTGCTCCCAAACATCTAGTCCTAAAACTGGAGTTCCCTCGCAACCCATTCCTGGCATCAATGGATTGTCTTGATTAGCGGTAGAACAAACTTCCAAAGAACCATCTGCTTTTTTACAAAGCCAAGCCCAACCAGAACCAAATCTTGTTTTCGCAGCAGTAGCAAAATCCTCTTTGAATTTCTCTAATCCTCCATAGTTTTCAATCGCGGCTTTCACATTTCCAACAGGCTCTTTACTTCCGTTAGGCGTCATTACTGTCCAGAAAAGTGAGTGATTAAAGTGTCCTCCTCCATTGTTTCTAACTGCTGGAGTATCAACTCCTGTTTTGCAAATTTCTTCAATAGATTTGCCTTCTAAAGCTGTTCCTGCAATAGCGTTATTCAAGTTATTTACATAACCTTGGTGGTGCTTAGAATGATGTATTTCCATTGTTCTTGCATCAATAGATGGCTCCAATGCATCGTAAGCATATCCTAATTTTGGTAATTCAAATGACATAATTTTTTATTTTTTTATTCGTTCAAATATAATAATAATAAATGACATTTATCATATTTGTTGTATAAATTTATATTTTATTTGTGATAGATGAAATCTATTTATTCATGCTCATCAAAAATTCTTCGTTATTGAGCGTTTCTTTCATCTTGCTTTCTACGAGTTGCATTGCCTCAATAGGATTCATATCCGATAAGTATTTTCTAAATGCCCACATGCGCTGTTGAGTCATTTCGTCGTGCAATAAATCATCTCTCCTTGTGCTTGATGAAATAAGGTCTATGGCTGGATAAATTCGTTTGTTAGCAATTCTTCTATCCAATTGCAATTCCATATTTCCTGTTCCTTTAAACTCTTCAAAAATCACTTCATCCATTCTTGAACCTGTATCAATTAAGGCTGTTCCAATAATGGTTAAAGAACCTCCTCCTTCGATTTTCCTTGCGGCTCCAAAAAATCTTTTTGGACGATGAAGAGCATTTGCATCTACACCACCAGAAAGGATTTTCCCCGATGCAGGAGTAGCTGTGTTATAAGCTCTCGCTAATCTTGTAATAGAATCCAATAAAATAACTACATCATGTCCGCATTCTACCATTCTTTGGGCTTTTGACAATACCAAATTCGCTACTTTTACATGTTTTTCGGCATTTTCGTCAAAGGTAGAAGCAATCACTTCTGCGTTCACACTTCTTTCCATATCGGTTACTTCCTCTGGTCTTTCGTCGATGAGGAGTACCATCATATAAGCCTCTGGGTGATTGGTAGAAATAGCATTAGCGATTTCTTTGAGGAGCATTGTTTTCCCTGTTTTAGGTTGGGCAACAATCATTGCTCTTTGTCCTTTTCCGATAGGAGCAAATAAATCTACAATTCGAGTGGAAGTCGTAGAACCTTTTCCTGCTAAATTAAATTTCTCATTTGGGAATAACGGTGTTAAATATTCAAAAGAAACCCTATCTTTAATGAACGATAAATCTCTACCATTCACCTCTGTTGGTTTATCTAATGAAAAATATTTTTCACCATCTTTTGGTAATCGCACAATTCCTTTTACGGTGTCTCCTGTTTTTAACCCATATCTTCTAATCTGATTAGTAGACACATACACATCATCAGGCGATGAAATA
The DNA here is from genome assembly GCA_002747105.1 of Flavobacteriales bacterium. Lineage (GTDB taxonomy): Bacteria > Bacteroidota > Bacteroidia > Flavobacteriales > Weeksellaceae. The sequence goes on from PDSY01000016.1 coordinate 63,777, forward strand.
TAAGAGAAATCCGAAGACCTTAAAAATCCATAATTATCAGGCAAAATTTCCAAAACACCTTCTATGGTTACTAAACCATCAAAATTAAATTCAGGTTTTTGAGGTTTGTTTTGCTCTTTATTTTTTTGCTGAGATTTATTGTTTTTAGAAGTTTTTTTATCGGCATTATTTTCCGCTGTTTTATTGTCAACTTCTTTTTGTTTTTCGTTGTTGACATCAGCATTTTCTTCTTTTTTAGGAAGCCTTTTTCGTTGTTTCCTTGCTTTTTTAGGCTTTTCGTTGTTATCGGTTGTTTTATTATCCGCTTTTCCTTCTTGAATAGGTGTTTCGGTTTTTTCTTCTCCTTTTTCAGAAATTGATTGAGAAGATGTATTTTCTTTCTTCGTTGTTTTTTTTGTTGCTCTTTTTTGAACGGGCTTTGGGCTTTCTTTTTGAGTTTTTTGATTTTCTTTTGCCTTGTGTGTCGGTTTTTCTACCTTTTTTTGTGCTGGCTCTGTTGTAGCGATGTAGTCTTTTACTTGTTGTGTATTAGATGCTTGAAAATCTAAAATTGAAAAAACAATATCATTTTCTTCGCTATTTCTTGGTACTCTTAAACCAAGCCTTCTTGCTATTTTGGTCAATTCTTTTTTGTCTTTTGACCTTAGCGTTTCTATATTAAACATATTTGCTTGAATGTAAAATGTATTTTAAAATTGAATGAATTGAGAAGTTAGGTAACTTCTCTTTTAATTAAAGTAATTAATGCTGCAAATTTACATTTATTTTTGATATTATCCAAATTTACCGTATTTTTGCACTAATTATAATTGATAATGCTACAAAGGGTACAATCTATTTGGATATTTATTTCGATTGTTGCAGAGGTATTACTTTCTGTTACGGGTCAGGATGTTGATGTTTTTAATCACACACCTGTTATTTTGGTGGGTGTTGGTGTTTTGATATTGATAGGAAGTTTAAGCATTTTTAATTATAAGAATAGAAAACGACAAATATTACTGAATACCATCAGTATTATTATAAACGCTTTGTTGATTGGCGTATTGGCATATTGGCTACTTAATTTATCTGGAGGAATTGATTTTCCTGAGAAAGGTATTGAGCCTCTTTTTCCCGCTGTTGCTGTGATTTGCTTAGTTTTGGCAAACACCAATATTAAAAAGGACGAAAGGCTTGTAAAATCTGTGGACAGACTTCGATAGACCTAACAACGATTTTTATTGAGTGAAAGCAGTTCTTTAAAGGACTGCTTTTTTTGTTGAGTGAAGGCTAAGGCTGATGTTTTAGCATTAGAATTTATTCTAATGAGGGTTGATGTTTTAGCGATCATCAATACGAAAATTTCCCAACGCACAATCAGCGTCAAAAAAAAAGTGTATTTTTGCCCATAATTTAACTGATAAAATGAAACCATTACAACGAATTTTACATTTTGCTAAACCTCATCGAAAATACCTTTTTGGGAGTATATTTTTTAATATTCTCTATTCTTTATTGCAGGTTTTTTCGGTAATTTCGATGTTGCCAATTCTGAGGATTATTTTTAAATTAGACAAAGAAGTGGATGTTTCTAAAGAACCAGTTTATAGTGGTCACTTAACAGATTTTTTCGGGTATTTTAAAGAGTTGGTTTATTATGAAATCCAACTGAGTATCAATGAAAATGGAGCTGTCGTTGTTTTGGCTTGGCTTTGTGGCATTACGGCTTTTGCCTTTTTATTGAGAAATTTATTCAGGTATTTAGGATCTTTTTTATTGGTTAATTATCGTGTTGGGATTACTAAAGATTTACGAACAGCAATGTATTCCAAATTCTTACAACTTCCCGTTTCTTTCTTTACCGAACAAAGGAAAGGCGATTTGATGTCAAGATTGTCTAATGATATTGGTGTGGTACAAAATGGAATCATGAATTCTTTGGTCAATATTTTGAACGCTCCATTTATGATTATTTTCAGTATTGTAATGTTGTTTGTTTTAGATGCTAAATTAACCCTTTTTGCCATTTTGGTTTTCCCTGTGATGGGAGGAATTATCTCTTGGGTAGGAAAAAGTTTGAAAAAACAAGCCTCTTTTGCTCAAAAAGAATTAGGAAATCTTTTTTCTTTGGTAGATGAAACGCTTAAGTCTTCTAAAGTGATTAAAATTTTTAATGCCGATAAAATCCTTAAAAATCGTTTTAATACGACTACCGATAATTGGAAAAAACACAGTATTGCAATGAGCAGAAGGCAAGAATTAGCATCGCCATCAAGTGAGTTTTTAGGCTCGGTGACGATGTTGCTTATCACTTGGTTTGCAGGGGTTAACGTCATCAATGGAACGAATGATGATCCTGTCACATTTTTAACTTTTATCGGTTTGTTTTTCCAAATTCTTGATCCTGCGAAAAAATTGTCGAGTTCTATTTCTGCTATTCAGAGTGGTATTCCGAGTTTAGAAAGGGTTTCTGAAGTGTTAGACTATGATTTAAAAGTACACGAAATAGAAAACCCAATCGGTATCGACACTTTGAAAAATCAAATTGAATTTAAAAATATTGGTTTTTATTATCATCAAGACCATCAGATTTTGTCTGATTTTTCACTCACAATTCCAAAAGGTCAGACCGTAGCTTTGGTAGGACAGTCAGGAAGTGGAAAAACGACAGTGGCCAATTTACTAGCTCGTTTTTATGATGTTACCGAAGGCGAAATTTGTATCGATGGAACCAATATTAAGCAACTCAAACTCGACGAGTTTCGTCATTTACTTGGAATGGTAACGCAAGAGTCCGTACTTTTTAATGATTCTGTGTATCATAATATATTGATGGGAAAACCAAGTGCTACGGAAGAGGAAGTGATTGCAGCGGCTAAAATCGCCAATGCTCACGAATTTATCCAAGGTTTGTCACACGGCTATAAAACGAATATCGGTGATGATGGGAATAAATTATCGGGCGGACAAAAGCAAAGGATTTCCATTGCCCGTGCTGTGCTGAAAAACCCACCCATTATGATTCTGGACGAAGCCACTTCTGCCCTTGATACCGAATCCGAAAAAATGGTGCAAGATGCCTTAGAAAAGATGATGGAAAACAGAACTTCGTTGGTGATTGCACACCGACTTTCAACCATCCAAAAAGCGGATCAAATTATCGTAATGGAGAAAGGAAATATCGTAGAGCAAGGTACTCACCAAGAACTTTTTGCCCAAAATGGAGTGTATAAAAAATTGGTCGATTTACAGAATTTTGAGTAATAATACTGAAAATTAAAACTAAAAAAATCACTACTTTATGGGGTAGTGATTTTTTGTTATGTAGTGAAAATATTTATTTCTTTGGTAAGAAAACCTCTGCCAACATACATCTGGCACTTCCGCCACCATTTGTTTCGATAGTTTCTAAATCGGCATAAATAATTTCTGAATATTGCTTGATTTGGCTAATCTGTTTTTCGTTAAGCGACTGATAAGCACTTTGACTCATAACCAAAAACTTTTCCGCTTTATCGTTATGAACTTGCAACATATTTCCTGCAAATTGGTGCATTTGAGCCTCGGAAATTTCTACAATTTCTTTCCCTGAATTTTCAATGGTTTTAATCACCATTTCTCTTTCGGATTTATCATCAATACAATCTAAACAAATCACTACAAACTTATCCGCTACAGCCATCATTACATTGGTATGATAAATCGGTAATCTTTTGTCTTCCACGCTTTGGAACGAATGAAAAACCACCGGTTGATAACCAATTTCTTTACAAAAATCCCTAAAAATACTTTCGTCTAACCTTAACGATACTGAACCGTAAGCTAATTTGTTATCGTGGTCAAAAATAATACTTCCTGTCCCTTCCAAGAATTTTTCTTCGGCTTCGTAATGTGATAAATCTTTAATTTCTTTCACTTCAAAACCTTGGTTTTTCAAGGTCTCAATAATATCCATTCTTCTTTCGTCTCGTCTATTTTTGGCACACATTGGATAAAGTGTTACCACTCCATTTTCCGAGAAGCTCACCCAGTTGTTAGGGAAGATAGAATCTGGCGTGTGAGGGTTAAGGGTGTCTTTAATGGAAATAACATTGATGCCTTTGTTGCTTAGTTTTTCTACAAAATTTGTAAACTCTTGTAAGGCTTTCTCTTGCACTTCACTACCTTTTTGTTCTACTTGGAAATAATTGTTTTTTGCCGTTTCTGCATTGTATCCAAATGCGATTGGCTCTATCATTAAAACAGTATTTGTCGTTTGCATATTTTCTAATTTTTCACAAAAATAAGATTAAAAAATTATTTCGTTAACTTTATCGCATCAAATTAGAAATAAAATGTTAGAAATTGCTTGTTTTGAAATCACTTCCGCCGAAATAGCCCTCAATTCTTGTGCTGATAGAATAGAATTTTGCAAAGAGCTAGAACTGGGAGGAACAACACCAGATATAGAAGAGTTTATCTATTTAAAAGAGCATTATCAAAAACCTATTTTTGTCATGATAAGACCTCGTGGCGGTAACTTTTTTTATTCCGATGCAGAATTTGAGCAAATGAAAAAAGACATCATCGTTTTTAAAAATGAAGGTGCTGATGGTTTCGTTTTTGGAATTTTAAATAGCCAAAAGGAAATTGACATTGAAAGAAATAAACAATTAGTAGAATTAGCAGGAAATATTCCGTGTACTTTTCATAGAGCATTTGATAGAACGCCTGATATATTCGGTTCTTTAAATACCTTAATTAAAATCGGTTTCAAAACAGTATTAACTTCTGGTGGAGAAAAATCAGCATTGGAAGGTGCAGAGAATTTACACCAACTTATACAGCAAAGCAATGGTGAAATTGATATATTAATAGGTGGAGGCGTTCGTTCTAATAACCTAAAAAACATTAAAGAAAAGACCAAAGGAACTTCTTTTCATTCTTCGGCTATCTTAAAATACGAACTTTTTGCCAACCCCGATGAAATTATCAAACTAAAAGAATATTCTGCTATTCCCTAACCAAAGGCATTGTAGAACATCTTAACAACCCGCCCATTTTAGAAATCTCACGATATGGGATTTCTTCTACGGTGATTCCCCAATCTCTTAATTGTTGGTTCATTCTCGTAAATGCAGCATCGGAAACTACTACTTTCGGCGAAATAGAAAATATATTAGGATTCATCTCGAACATTTCTTCTTCGGTGATTTCAAAACAGTTTTCCTTTCCGAAAATCTCTACCAATACATCATAATCTTTTTTATTCACAAAACCATCTTTATAAATAATACATTTGCCTTCTCCCACGATATTGAAAGTGCAATCTAAATGTAAAATCCCTTTGTATGGGTTGGTGTCGTGTTTTTTCAGTTCAAGACCAATGACTTTTTTATTCGGAAAAAGCTCTTGTAAAAAATCAACTGCCGATTTATTGGTTCTCGCTGTTTTAATTTTATCCATATGCTCTTGATAACAAACGCCGACAAAAATATAATCGTTCCAAGGCATTACATCTCCACCTTCTGCTGTAGCATTTTCAGGTAAATAAACGATATTTTCTTTATTAATTTTGTCATAAATAGCTTGGTAAGCCTTTTGTTCTTCTGCTCTATCAGAAATCATATTGGCGATGATGAGTTTATCTTCAATCACGAAACTTACATCTCTCGAAAAGACTTGATTACAATTTTTAATGATTTCGGGGCGATGAACTTTCACGCCGTGTTTTTCAAGCACTGCTCTAAAGCCTTCCATTTCATCAATGATATCTTGCTCTGTTGGGTAAACACCATTTTCTACCGTATGATAAGACTTCGCATCGTAGCATTCTGCTAATGTTGGCACTTTTCCATTAGATTGAGGTTGTCCCAGAATCACTTCTTTTAGTTTGGCTGTTTCGTTTTGTATATTAAGATTCATCTTTTTTTGTTTCAAATTGGTACAAATATAAGTATTTTTGGTAGAGCATAAAAACAAAAAAGTCCACTTATAGCAAAGCGGACTTTCTTATAAAACATTATGAAAAATTTATCTTTTTTCGATAGGTACATAATTTCTTTTAGCATAACCTTCATAGACTTGTCTTGGTCTTCCGATAGGGTCGCCGTTCAATCTCATTTCTTTCCACTGAGCAATCCACCCTGGTAATCTTCCTAAGGCAAACATCACAGTAAACATTTCGGTTGGTATTCCTAATGCTCTATAGATGATTCCTGAATAGAAATCAACATTTGGATATAATTTTCTTTCTACAAAATAAGGATCTTCTAATGCAACTTTTTCTAATTGTGTAGCAATATCTAAAGCCTTATCATGGATTCCTAATTTTCCTAAAATATCGTCCGCTGCTTTCTTGATGATTTTCGCTCTTGGATCGAAGTTTTTATATACCCTATGTCCGAATCCCATTAATCTGAACTCATCATTCTTGTCTTTTGCTTTAGCGACATATTTAGCGACATCTCCACCATCTTTTTCTATGGCTTCCAACATTTCGATTACGGCTTGGTTAGCTCCACCATGCAATGGTCCCCAAAGTGCAGAAACTCCTGCCGAAATAGAAGCGAATAATCCTGTATGTGCAGAACCTACCATTCTTACAGTAGAAGTAGAACAGTTTTGCTCGTGGTCAGCGTGAAGAATTAATAATTTATTCAATGCTCCTACAATTACTGGATCCATTTCAAAATCCTCATAAGGTAATCTAAACATCATTTTGTAGAAATTTTCTACATAGTTTAAATTATTATCTCCGTGATTTAATGGTAAACCTTTTGTTTTTCTATAAGTCCATGCACAAAGGTGAGCGAATTTAGCCAAAGTAATTTCGATAGCATGCTCCATCTCTTCTTCCGACTTCACATTTACTGCTTTTGGGTTAAATGCTGTTAATGCAGAAGTTAAAGAAGATAAAACTCCCATTGGGTGAGCAGAACGAGGAAATGCATCTAATAATTTTTTCATTTCATCGGCCACGAAATTATAGGATTTTAAATTATTTTCAAACTTTTCAAATTGATCTTGAGTTGGTAACTCACCATGTAATAATAAGTACATTACTTCCGAGAAAGAAGAGTTTTCTGCCAATTCATCAATGGCATAACCTCTATAATATAATTCTCCTTTGTCACCATCCAAAAAGGTGATTGCACTTCTTGTAGAACCAGTGTTTTTGAAACCTCTATCCAAAGTGATTAATCCTGTATCTCCTCTTAGTTTAGCAATATCAATTCCTCTATCTCCTGATACACTATCCACAATAGGGTATTCGTAAGAATTCCCTTCATAATTTAAAATAACTTTTTTGTCTGACATTTTATTCTGATAAATTTTGCGATAAAGGTACGAAAAAAAGGAATACCAATCAAAAATAAAGGCGTTTTTAAGTTTTTTTGTCCATTAATGTACCATGATAGAGATGTAATTTAGGTCAAACGCATTAAAAATCCAATAAATTGACATTTTTGATTTAAAATAATTCAAACTAAAATGAGGGTTTCAGTAATTAATATTATTCTTAATTTTATAATTAAATTGTATCTTTGGCGTTGACCAAAAAAAGCAATAAAAAATGTTCAGTTCAGAAGAATTAAAAGCCATTCAGTCTCAGTTAAATCCAAAGAATAAAATTGTCATTGTAACACATTACAACCCTGATGGAGATGCAATTGGTTCTACTTTGGGACTACAACATTTTTTAAAAACACAAGGCATGGAGTCGGATATCGTTGTGCCTAATGATTTCCCGAAGTTCCTAAAATGGATGCCTGAAGCCAAAAAAATTACCATAGCCGATTATAAAAGAAAAAAGGCGAATACTTTAATCAACGAGGCAGATGTTTTATTCATTTTGGATTTCAATGCTCCTCATCGTTCAGGAGATTTGGTGGCTCCTTGGATACAAAAATCAAAAGCAACGAAAATTTTAATTGACCATCATCAGCAACCTGACCAATTTGATTTTATGTATTCCGACACCAGCATTCCTGCCACTTGTCAAATGGTCTATCACTTCATCGAAGCGTTGGGTAAAGAAGATGCTGTAAACCTCAATATTGCACAATGTTTATATACAGGAATAATGACTGATACAGGTGGTTTTAGATTCCGTTCTACAAGTGCAACAACACATCAGATTATTGCCAAACTGATTGATAAAGGAGCAGACCCAGCCACGATTACTTCCAATACTTGGGATAATAATTCTCTTTCAAGGTTGCAATTATTGGCTTTGGTTTTAGGGAGAATAGAGGTGATTAATGATGGGAAAGTAGCGATTTTGCATTTATTTAGAAAAGAATTGGAAGCTTTTGGTTTTCAAAAAGGAGATACGGAAGGCTTCGTGAATTACGGACTGAGCCTAAAAGGATGCGAGTTTTCGGTGATTTTCATTGAAGATTTATACGAAGACTTTATCAAAATTTCTTTCCGAAGCAAAAATGATGTTGATGTCAATCAGTTTGCTAGAAAGCACTTTAATGGAGGAGGGCATGTCAATGCCGCAGGAGGGAAATCTTTCTTGCCAATGTCGGAAACCATTGATAGATTCAAAAATATTGTCGAAACACAAGGCTTTTAATCTTTGAGAGAGTTTAAGGGATTAATTCCGTATTAATAATACTCGCACAGATGGACGGTTTCTCGAAATGTCCGTTGTGTCCGCAATCGATGAGGTAAGATTTTATATTTTCCTGAACGGGTAAATTTTTCAAAATAATATACGAATTAACCGCTTTGTCGTGTCTTCCACAGATGACCAATATTTTCTTGTCTAATTTTTTGATAAGTTCTAATTTGTCGGTTCTCGTCAGCATTCCTTTTACGGCAGATAAAGCGCCATTATTGTCGGTGGAAAGGGCAATTTCTTTGGTCAGTTGAATTTCGTCGGCCAATTTTTCCCTTTCAAAAGGATTGAAAAAATTCGGTACACCAGCATTGACATAAGTTTTGAAATTTTCTTTAATAATTCTAAAACTTCGTCTTCTTTGGTCTTTCTTCTCTTCGTTATCAGCATAATAGGAAGAGAAAAAAAGGGTTAAACTTTTCAGTTTTTCGGGAAAGTGTTCCGCAAAAGCCAAACTGACATATCCACCCATCGAATGTCCCAAAATATGAAAATCCGTTAGGTGTAAAGCGTCGGTAACTTCCTTTACTTTTTCAGCCATAAACTCCATGGTGTGGACTTCATCGTAGATTTTACTTTGTCCGTGTCCCGGTAAATCAATTTTAATGATTCTAAAATCCGAAGATAAATATTCTTCCAAATATTCCCAAACGAAAAGGTTTTCCATAAAACCGTGAAGTAGTACAATATTTTCCTTTCCGTTCCCTGAAATTTGATAATGGAGCATTTTTCTGAATTTTATTTTGAAGCAAAAGTAAATATTAATTCACAAAATTTAAAATAACAAACAGAGAACTTAGACTAATGAATAACCACAAAATGATTCCTAATATAATTGATTTTCCACCAATAGAGACAAACTTTTTGAATGGTAATCCTGTACCGATTAAAAATAAGGCTAATTTCAGACCTGTTTTAGATGCTTTAAAAATGTACGGAGCAATAATATCTATTTTTGGAATATAGGAATGAAGTAAAATGGCTACAATAAATAATAAAATAAAAATAGGAAACTTCACTTTATTTCCGTTCTTGTACACTGCCGAAAAAATAAGGGCGATAGGGATAATCCACAACGCTCGTGCAAGTTTTACAGTGGTGGCAATTTGTAGTGCCTCATTGCCGTATTTACTCGCTGCACCCACTACGGAACTCGTATCGTGAATTGCAATAGCAGACCAAATTCCAAACTGATTCTGTGTTAAATTAAAATAATGCCCAATGCTCGGAAAAATAAATAAAGCAATCGCATTAAGTAAAAAAACAACGCCTAATGCAACGGAGTTTTGGCTATTTTTAGCACCGATGATTGGACTAACTGCTGCAATGGCACTTCCTCCACAAATCGCAGTTCCCGTGGAAATAAGTTGGCTGATTTTAGTATCGATTTTTAAAATTTTTCCCAAAATAAAACCAAGGCTAAATACAGCAATAATACTTCCTATCGTAAAAGCAAAACCTTCGCTTCCTGCTTTTATTGCTGTTTTTATATTCATCCCAAAACCTAATCCAATAATAGAATATTGTAATATTTTTTTGGTGTATTGGCTCGAAAAATCTGTATTGATAGGAAGAATATTAATGAATAAAATTCCTAAAATAAGTGCCATCGCTGGAGACACAAAATGAAATAACGAAAGAATAGCTAAACTGAAAAATATAAAATGTTTAAAATTGATTTTTTCTGACATTTCTTTTTAATTTTTTGCAAATAAGGGTAAAATAAAATGATTTGAAAGTAACTTTTATCACATATGTTTGCAATATTATGTGTAATTTTGCAAAAATATAAAATTTATTATGAAAATAACGAAAGTCTTTTTAGGAGCAATGGTTTTGTCTTTGGCAATCCAATGTGGTTCTCCAAAATCGGTAACCGATACGCAAGAAACCAAAGTTGAAAAAACCATTAAAAGCCAAGTGGAAGAAGGTGCTTTTATTGTAGATGTAAGAACACCAATCGAATTTAGGAGCGGTAGCTTTAAAGGAGCGGTAAATATTCCGTTAAATCAACTTGAAAGTCGTTTGGAAGAGTTCAAAGGAAAACAAAATATTATTGTTTTTTGCCGAAGTGGTAACCGAAGTGGAAAAGCGAAAAACATTTTGGAGCAAAATGGATTCACGAATGTAACCAACGGAATTAATCAGAAACATATGGAAGAAAAAACAAAATAGTTTTTTTAGTTATCTAGTATTCTAGTGGTCAGTAGCATAAATGCGAAACTACCATTAATCATTTAAAACAAAAATCCGAGCTTTATACTCGGATTTTTATTGTTAGTAATACTACTAGATACTAATCACTGACTACTAGATGACTGATTTACTATACTACTCTAAATTACTTATTGTCTTTGTAATAATTGACTCCACATTCCAAGAAGTTTTTAAAGTCTTCTTTTGGCATATATCCAGAAACAGGATTGTTGATGACTTTTCCTTCTGGTGTGATTAGAACATAAAGTGGCTGAGAGTTATTCTCGAAATTCACCTGTTGGAACATACTCCATCTATCACCAATGGTTTTAATCTTTTTCTTCTGACCGCCACCCATATCTATTTTCATTTGTTGGTCTTTTGGTAGTTCTTCTTTATCATCTACATAAAGCGAAACCAAAACCACTTCGTTTTGAAGTGTTGGAAGGATATCATCTTCACTCCATACAAATTCCTCCATTTTACGGCAGTTTTCACAACCATAACCTGTGAAGTCTAATAAGATAGGCTTGTTTTCTTTTTTGGCTAATTCAATCGCTTTATAATAATCGTGTTCAGGATGCATTCCTAAAATTCCGTCGCCTTCTTTGTGGAAATAACTCACATTTAATGGAGGCAAAATTCCACTTAACGCTTGTAATTTTGGCTTTTCTGATGGTATTAATCCTTGAATTAAATAGACTAAGAATCCAATTCCTAAAACACCCATTATTTTTCTCGTGATAGAGATTTTTTCGTTTTTGTCATCGTGAGGAAATCTAATTAATCCGAATAAATAAAGCACTAATCCAATGGTTATGATAATCCATATTGCGATAAACAATTCTCTTTTTAAGAAGTTTGTTTTCATTACTAAATCGGCTTTGGATAAGAATTTCAAGGCTAATCCTACTTCGATAAATCCTAAGATAACCTTAATGGTATTCATCCAACCACCTGATTTTGGTAGACTGTGTAAGGCTTGAGGGAATAATGCCAATAATCCGAAGATAATCCCCCAGCTCAGTCCAAATCCTGCTAATGCAAAAGTAAGTAACATTGGAACATTGGTTGCTCCTGTTATTGCCCCTCCTAATAAGCTTCCTAAAATAGGACCTGTACAAGAGAATGAAACGATAACCAATGTCAATGCCATAAAGAATAATCCAATTAATCCTCCTGCAGCTTCCGCTTTTGAAGATTTGTTGGCAATAGAACTCGGTAGGGTGATTTCATAATATCCAAAGAAACTTCCTGCGAAGAAAAGGAATATGGCGAAAAAGGCAAGATTCAACCATACGCTTGTTGAAATTTCGTTAAAAATATTTCCTGCAATTCCATCAATAATATGGAAAGGAACACTTAAAAGTATAAAGATTAATAATATAAAAAAACCATAAATTAAGGCATCTCTTCTTCCTTTGGCTTTGTTGTGTGCACCTTTGGTAAAGTAAGAAACCGTTAATGGAATCATTGGGAATACGCAAGGTGTAAGCAATGCAATCAATCCACCTATAAAGCCTAAGAAAAGGATTTTCCAATAGCTTTCAGATTTTTTCTCTTGTTTTGTTCCACAATCTGTTAATGGTTTTTTATAGTCTAAACTATTGATTTTTAAATCTTTATTATTTTTTTGGGCTTTAGTTTCTTCTACTATTGTTTCGGTAGGTTTGTCGGCTTCAGTAGGAAGTGGAGCGACTACAGTTTCGTCTTCCTTTTTTGCTGTAACTTCCTCTTTTTTATCCTCCTTTTTGTCTTCTGCTTTTGATTGTTCTTCTTTTTTTGGTGTATTTGCAGCTGCTTTTATTTCTTTTTCAAATTCCAAAGCGGTCGGAGCAATACACATCTTGTCGTTACAACATTGGTAATAAATTTCCGTTACAGCCTTTGCAGGTTTTGCAGGATCTTTCACTTTGAATTTTTGTTTCATTTGGACAGTGTTTGAGAAATAAACAATCTCCACTTCAAAAGCTTCTGAATATTCTTTTTCTTTTTTACCCACTTCTGTAACGCCTCCAATGGTTTGGATATTATCTCCTGTAACGGTCATTTCCGTTGGGATTCCTGGACAATCTGGTAAGTCTTTAGAGTAAATATGCCAACCTTTATCAATATTTGCGGTTAGGATGGCTTCATATTGCCCATTGGACAATTTTTTTACATCGTATTTAAACTTTACAGGGTTTTGAACTTGTGCATTAAAACTCGTGATAATAAAGGTTAATGCAAGGATAAACCAATTTCTAATTTTCATTTTTCTATTTAATTAGTTATTTTTAATATTGATGAATTTTCTTTGTGAAATTGCTTTTTTCGGTCTTGTCGAAATGGAATAACACCTAAAATTTGTTCGTTATCACAAAGTATCCAAATTTTTTGTTTTGCGAAAATAGACAATTTTTTGTCTTTAAAAAAATTTGACACTTTCTTTTTCCCAGACATTCCTATTGGGTAGAAAAAATCGCCGTCTTTTTTCCGTCTTAAATAGACTGGGAATTTAATATTTTCAAGGTTGAAATTCCACTCAAACTCTCCTTCAAAATCAATGAAATCCGAAAGTGAAATCGAATTCTTTATCTTTTCTAAATCTTCTTTTCTCTCTATTAAAACGATTGAGTCTTGATTCTTGGTTCTTGACTCTTGGTTCTTGACTCTTGGTTCTTGACTCCTGATAATCAACTCGTTTCTATTGATGGTTAATTGGTAATCTTTCGTTAGGAAAATTTTCCCTGACTCTGCTGAAAATATTTTTTGAATTTCTTTTTCTGCATTAAAACCAAACTTCCTTAAAATTTCAAATTGCACAAAAGCACTTTGTTTTTCCAGTGCTGATTTATTGAAGATAATTTCATTGTTATTTTGAGTGATCGTCAATTCGTTTTGAATGTTTTGAATTTGTTCCTCAATGAAAGACTGTGCATCATTCAAATAGCGAAAGGTTTTTCGACTGTTTTCAATAAGTTGAGGTTGGATTTCCTCCATTTCAGGAATGATTTTATTTCTCAACTGATTTCTCACATAGTCGTTTTTAGCATTTGTTTTATCTTCTCGGAAATCGATTTTTTGAGTTTTGGCGAAAGCGTATAATTCCTCTTTCTTGAAATTTAACAAAGGTCTAATTATCTCATTATTTTTTTGAGGAATACCTTTTAAGCCTTTTAAACCTGTGCCTCGGGAGAAGTTAATGAAAAAAGTTTCTACATTATCGTTCAAATGATGAGCTGTAACGATAAAGTCTAATTTTTCTTCCTTTTTAATTTGCTTAAAGAAACGGTAGCGCAAATCTCTTGCCCATTCTTGAATAGCGTTTTTGGGCTTTTGGTCACTTTCTGAGACTTGATAAAGCTGAAATGGAATATTTCTTTTTTGGCAAAAATCACGAACTAATTTTTCATCTAAATCTGAATCTTTTTTTCGTAATTGGTAATTGATATGAGCAATCTGGAAATTTAATTTTAATTGATAAAACAAATCCGCTAAAACCATAGAATCTACTCCGCCACTTACAGCGAGTAAGTAGCGTTTATCTTGGAAATCAGGTGCTATAATTTCTAACTGATATTTGAAATTTTCAAGGTTTAACATAAAAAACAAAGGTAATTATTTCGCTAACTCTTTCAAAAAGGCAAGAAATTCATCGGTGTTGTAATTGGCAGTTCCCGAATGTTGGAAAACCATATCGCCATTTTTGTTCAAGACGATTGTGGTTGGTAGCGTTCCTTGAAACCAATCTTGGGGAATAGTAGAGCTGATGGCGTAATTATCCAAATGGATATTTTTGGACTGTAAATATGCGTTGGTTTCCTGCAAATTCCCATCAACATCTACGAGTATGAAAACGATATTGTTATCTTTCGTTTTGGTTTTCAAATCATTAATGCTTGGTATTTCTGCAAGGCAAGACGGACACCATTTTGCCCAAAAACTCACCAAAACAACTTTGTTTTTTAAATCTTGAAACTGGGTCATTGTTCCATTTTCTTGTATCAATTGAATTTGTAAATTCTCAGGGGTTTTACTAATGACTTTTTGCTCAATTTTAGGCTGAAAAAGTCCAATTTTCATTAATGAAGAAAGCAAGGTGGCTTTCACACTCGGCACGAAAATCATCAAACCAATAAATACAATAAGGAGTATGGTGATGATATTGGATAGGAGATTTTTCATCTTTTTTTTTGGTGGTAAAGATAAGCAAAAAAGTACTAAGAACGATTTAGGTATTGGTCATAAAATGATAAAAAATGTTAAAAACAGCCATTATGGGGTGCCTGTATTTTTTTATTCAAATTAATATTGTAACTTTGGTTGAACAAATAATTAGAGAATTATGAAGAAAGTGAAAATTTCAGCACTCGCATTGATTATTTTATCATTGACGAGTTGTGTGAGTAAAAAGAAGTTCGATGCGTTGAATACCAATTATAAACAATGTATCGAAAATGTAGCAGAAAGACAAAGGGAGATTCAAAGCTTGAAGTCTCAAAATACCGCTTTAGTAAGTGAAAATGATTTGTTAAAAGGTCAGCACGATGCTTTGAAGGCTTCTTTAGATGCTTGTTTGTCTAATTCTGGAAAATCGTCTGCGAATATTGATAAATTGGTTGGGGAAATCAGATCTTCTAATGCATATATCAAAAGGTTGATTTCTACCAATGCTAAAAATGATAGTTTAAATTTAGCGTTGTCCAATAAACTGAAACGCTCTTTAAATAATATTTCCGATGAAGATGTTCAAGTGAAAGTATTAAAAGGGGTGGTTATGATTTCTCTATCGGATAAGATGTTGTACAAAACAGGAGAATATGATGTTTTGCCAACAGCTAAAACCGTATTAGGAAAAGTGGCAAAAGTGGTGAATGATTATGATAAATATTCTGTTCTTATCGAAGGAAATACAGATAATGTTCCGTTAAGTTCGGCTAATTTACCGAGAGATAACTGGGATTTATCAGCTTTAAGAGCAACAGCGGTAGCGAAAATTCTTCAGAATGAATTCGGTGTTGATCCATCAAGAATTACAGCAGGTGGACGAAGCGAATACAATCCAAAGGCGACCAATATGTCGGTTTCAGGAAGAGCAATCAACAGACGAACAGAAATTATTATTATGCCAAAATTGGATGAATTCATGAAATTAATGAATATTTCCAAAAAGAAATAATAGTAGTGGAGGTCCAATAATGGGAGCGTAGTGATGGCTACGCTCTTTTTTTTATGATAGTCCAGTAGAAAAATTATCCTGTACGCTCTTGTTCCTATGTTACCCATATAATAATATTTTGGTTCTTTTTTTTGAAAAATAAAATGATTTTATTTAAAAAAAGACTATATTTGTGTCGTTTAACAAATTAATATTATATAAAATGAAATTAAAATTAAAAAAGATTGATCCGATTAAATACTCTTTAATCTGTTCCCTTATCGTGGGTGTTGTAATGTTTTTAACCTTTGCTTTACTTTCTGTTTTTGGAGGTTTTATGTCTTCTATTATCGGAGATGAAATTGGTAAAATGGGACTTATATTTGGAGGTAGTTTTTTTATATTAATATTTGTAGCTTTCTTTTATATGGTTATTACATTTATTTTTTCTTTGATTTCGATTGTTATTTTTAATTTTGTTTTATCTAAAACGGGAGGTTTAGAAATGGAATTTGAAAATCAGGATTATGAACAATTAACAAATAATTAATTTTTGATCATCAACCATCTGAATTTTTGAGCTTGAAAAAAAGAATGGTAGAAAAATAAACAAACTTCTAAAAAAAATCCTAGTTTAATTAGGATTTTTTATTTTTGTAATTAAAATAAATCAATGAGTTTTTTTGAAGAGCGATGTCCTAAAATGGACAGGTATTTGGAGCTAAATGCTTCTGGGGAATCCGATTTGCTGAAAAGATTGAGGAAGGAAACTTATCTCAAGACTACCCATCCACACATGGTTTCGGGTGTTCAGCAGGGGCGGTTTTTAGCGTTGATTTCTAAAATGTTACGACCTCAAAATATTTTGGAAATAGGCACTTTTACAGGGTATTCTTCTCTGTGTTTAGCAGAAGGATTAGCCATAGATGGAAGGCTAACAACCCTTGATGTCAACGAAGATTTAGCCTATATTCCTCAAAAATATTTTCAGGAAAGCGAGTTTTCGGAGCAAATTGATTTTAAATTAGAATCGGCAACGGATTTTTTAAAAACGACAACGGAAAAGTTTGATTTAGTTTTCATTGATGCAGATAAAGAAAATTATATTCATTATTTTGAACTGATAAAACCGAAAATCAATTCGGGAGGATTTATTTTATTTGATAATGTATTGTGGTACGGACAAGTTCTGGAGGAAAATCCAAAGCGAGAAGCCACCAAAATCTTAAAAAAACTCAACGAACAAATCGCAAAAGACCCCGATTTTGAAAATGTTATTATACCTTTGCGAGACGGAATAAATATTGTAAGAAAAAAATGAAAGCCATTTGTAATGTAACCATCACGCCTTTAAGGATTAACGCCGATGAGTTGTCTTTAATGATTTCCCAACTTTTGTATGGCGAAAAAGTAAGTGTCATGGCAGAAGAAAAAGGGTTTGTAAAGGTAATGACGCTTTTTGATAGCGTAGAGGCTTGGGTAGATAAAAGGCATCTTACCATGATTTCTGAGGAGGAGTGTGATGATGAAAATCAAAGGGTTTGTAGAGAGAGTTTTTATGCTTCGGGCGAGGAAGGTCAGCAGTTGGTGCTATTGGGTTCTGAACTGATGGGTAGAAAACAAGAACTCAAAACCGAGGTTTCCGAAATTGTGAAAACGGCTCATCAATTATTAAATACACCTTATTTATTAGGTGGGCGAAGTGTGATGGGATTTGATGCGAGTGGTTTTATTCAGATGGTTTTTAAAGTCAATGGAATGAGTTTGCCGAGAGAAGTAGACAAGCAATCCGAAATGGGAGAGTCTTTGTTTTTTCTGGGAGAAAATCAGGCGGGAGATTTGGCGTTTTTTGAAAATGAACATGGCGATATTTGTCATGTAGGTTTAATGTTAGAAGACAACCGAATTATCCACGTGCACGATAGGGTAAGGATTGATCAATTGGACAGTTCAGGGATTTTTAATGCCGATGAAAAGCGACATACTCATAAATTGAGATTTGTCAAAAGGTTGATTACTATTTAATTTCGATTGATGAAATTACTTTATATTATTTTTATTGAATTATTGAGGGTTGGACTTTGGTTGGGTTCGTTTTTCAATGATAAATTAAAAAAAGGTTGGCAAGGTAGAAAACAAAGTTTTGCTAAAGTTGGTCGTGCTTTTACGAAAAGGGACAAGGTCATTTGGATGCATGCCGCAAGTTTGGGAGAATATGAGCAAGGTTTGCCTGTGTTGGAAAAATTAAAGCAACAATATCCTGATTATAAGATTTTGGTCAGTTTTTTTTCGCCTTCGGGTTACGAAAATGTAGTTAAGAAAAAAACGATTGCCGATGTAATTTGTTATTTACCTTTGGATAGAAAGTCCGAAATAAGAGCGTTTTTAGACTTAATGAATATTCAGATTTTCTTCACGGTAAAATACGATTATTGGTATCATTTATTAAACGAATTAAAGAAAAGGAAGGTTAAGGTTTTTGTGATTTCTGCATTGTTTTATCCTAATCAAGTTTTTTTTAAGTCTTATGGGCGGTTTTTCGTTCAGCAATTAAAAAATAATATTGATTGGTTTTTTCATCAGAATAAAGCTTCATTTGACTTAGCTAAAAATATTGGTTTAGAAAAATCTTCTATTGCTGGTGATACTCGTTATGACCGAGTAAAGGAAAATGCCCAAAATGCGGTGAAAGTTCCTTTTATTAAAGATTTTCTTCAAGGGCAAAAATGTGTGGTTTTTGGAAGTGCTTGGCAAGCTGAAGAAAAGGTGGCTGAAATTTTAGCACATCAATTTGAGGGTAAAATCATCATTGCTCCTCACGATTTAAAAAGAGTGCAGAATTTATTGCAAATCTTTCCCAACGCCTTGCGATATTCTGAATTTGAGAATAAAGGAGTAATTGCCAAAAGCCAAATTTTAATTATTGATTGCATAGGCTTATTGTCTAATTTGTACGCTTACGCTGATGTTTCGGTCGTTGGTGGAGGATTTCATTCGGCTGGGTTGCATAATATTTTGGAATCTGCGGTTTTTGGAAATCCTGTTTTGTTTGGTAATCAGTATCAAAATCACCCTGAAGCAGATGATTTAATTCGAGCAAAAGGAGGTCAGTCTTTCCGTACCGAAGAAATGTTAGCCGAAGAACTTATGTGTCTTTTAAACAATGATGAAAAGCGTTTAGCGATGAGCGAAAATGCAAGGCAGTTTATTATTCATCAGCCTAATGCTTCCCGTCATATTTTGACTAAAATAGCAACTGATTTTTCATCGAGTTTATAAATTTTTTTAATTGAATATTTTAGCATATTTCAAAAATCCATTGAAAGCCCAGTGTGCCGTGTAGTAAAGAGATTTGAGTGTAGAAAACTTCATGAAATCTTTATAGACGAGGTATTGGTCTTTCATGATATTAGATTTTTTCCTTGAAACGCTATTTTCTCGCATTCGGTATTTTGCCATGGTTTTGGGTAGCGGATAGCCTTTGTCTATTTTTTGAAGGAGATTGAGCCACATAATGTGGTCTTCTCTTTTGGTGTTTTCTGGGAAGAACATCTTGCCTATCCTTTGAGAGTCATACATTGAGGAGAGTAAGGAAAGTCGGCAAGTTTTTAATAGATTGTCGAAGGTAACAATTGTATCGGCTTGAAAATCTTTAATTTGCGGAATCATTTTTTCGTTACATCTCGCATAATTGGAGTAGGCTAATTCGTAATTGTTCTTAGTCATAAAACCGACCATTTCTGCCAAGAAATTGTTCTCCCAAATATCATCAGCGTCCAAAAAAGTGATGAATCTCCCTGATGCTTTTTCTAAGGCGATATTTCTGGCTTTTCCCGCTCCGCCGTTATGTTTAGCTGTCTGTAACTTAATCCTATCATCATCAAATTGCTGAATAATCGAAACGGTTTCATCTGTAGAACAATCATCTGTGATAAGCCATTCCCAATCGGTAAAGGATTGGTCGAGAACACAGTGTATCGTTTCTTCGATAAACTCAGCTGAATTATAACAAGGCGTGATGATGGATACCGTCGGCATAATGTTTTTATTTGCAAATATAAACTTAGTTTTTTGAATAATTAAAAAAAAAATGTATATTTGCCTACTCGCAATGCTTAGAATTTGTTAAAAATGAGGGAGTTATTGTTCTTGTTTTCAATAGTTTTGATATTGGTTTAGAAAATAAGTTGAGAAGTCATCTTATTCAAGGTTTTTCGGTTGTTAAAGGAAGGCTCATTGCGAAATTCAGAAAGTGAAGAAAAATAAATTTAAAAGAAGAAAATGAAAAAATTATTATTTTTATCGTTGGCAGTCTTGCTAACAGTCGTATCTTGTAGAAAGGATAAAAAATCTTCGGACGACTCAACGGATACACAAGTTACTGTTACTGGAACTTGGGTAGCGGAAAAGTTTGTTATTAATGGAACTTTAACGCCTTCATCTGTGCCTGTACCTGTACCTTTTAATCAGGAAAGTACTTCGGATTGTGTAAAAGAATCACGATTGGTTTTGAATGAAGATGGTTCAGGGGATTTACTTTTGAAGTTTGATCCACAAATACCAGGAGTGCCAGATTTAGGTTGTTTGACTGTTGTAGAGCAAACATCTAATTATACTTATAATGAAGACGAAAACAAATTGGAGTTTTCGGCAGGTGTAGCAGGTGATCAAGCGGTGACTGTTGATGATTTAACGGCGAATACATTGGTATTGAAGAAAGGTTTCGAGGACTTTAATTATGAAGGAATGGGAAGCTTTACAGGAACGGTTAAGGTGGAGTTTAAGAAATAAATTATTCCTTTTTTAAGTGAAAGATATGAAGAAAATATTAGTATTATTATTGGGTTTGTTGTTGTTTTCAACTTCTTGTAAAAAAGAAGATGAACCGATGCTTATGCCATCTATTGTTGGTGAGTGGAAACCTGTTAAAATGGTTGAAACCAAGGTTAAGACTACCGATATTTTATCGGAAACAAAGGCTTATTATTATGATGATTGTCAGCAACAGTCTCGTTTTATTTTTAATGAAGACTTGTCGGGACATGTTTTATTAAAAGACACTTATGGAGGAGCAGATTGTTTAGTAGTGAAAGATGAGCCGCTTGATTATATTTATGATAATAAGACAGGGAAAATTGTTTTACATTATGTAACATTGGAAGATGAAGGTAAGGTGTCAGAGGTTACCGAAAATTCTATGAACCTTCAGATAGAAGAAAAGGATGACGATGTCTTTATTTCTAAAACGTATACTTTAGAAAGAGTACAGTAATTAATCATGATAAATGAATTAAATCCTCATCTTTAGGTGAGGATTTTTCATCTTAAAATAATAAATTTGTAACATTCTATTTTAAAATAAAATTATGTTTTATAACCATCAAGAAATTGAAAAAAAATGGCAACAGTTTTGGGAAGATAACCAAATTTTTAAAGCCGAAAAGATATCCGATAAACCAAAATATTATGTGTTAGATATGTTCCCTTATCCGAGTGGTGCAGGTTTACATGTTGGGCATCCGCTTGGTTATATCGCAAGTGATATTTATGCAAGGTACAAACGCCACAAAGGTTTTAATGTATTGCATCCACAAGGTTATGATAGTTTTGGACTTCCTGCTGAGCAATATGCTATTCAAACAGGTCAGCATCCTGCTATTACGACCGAAACGAATATTGCCACTTATCGAAAACAATTGGATAGAGTAGGTTTTTCATTTGATTGGAGTAGGGAAGTGCGTACTTCTAATCCTGAGTATTATAAATGGACGCAATGGATTTTTATTCAGTTGTTTAATTCTTGGTATAATAATGACACAAATAAGGCTGAAGATATTTCAACTTTAGTTGAGGTTTTTGAAAAAGAAGGGAATTTAAAAGTGAATGCGGTTTGTGATGAAGATGTTGTTGAATTTTCAGCTGAAGAATGGCAAAGTTTTGATGAGAATAAAAAACAGGAAATTTTATTACAATATCGTCTCACTTATTTATCTGATACGGAAGTGAATTGGTGTCCAAAATTGGGAACGGTTTTAGCGAATGACGAGATTGTTAATGGCGTTTCTGAGCGTGGTGGACATCCTGTAGTTCGTAAAAAAATGACACAATGGTCCATGCGAATTTCCGCCTATGCACAAAGATTATTGGACGGATTATCAACATTAGATTGGACACAAGCTTTGAAGGATAGTCAGGAAAATTGGATTGGACGAAGTGAAGGAGCGATGGTTTCATTCCCCCTTTCCCCCGAAGGGGAGAAAGACTCTAAAATAGAGGTTTTGAATACTAATGAGTCCAAGAAAAAGTTTGGATATTTAACAGGAGGGAATAATTCTGCGATACTTATTAAGTACGCTCAAAAAATGAGAGATTTCCCAACAGACGCAGAAAAAATACTTTGGGAGCATTTAAAATCAAAAAAAACAGGATATAAATTTCGCCAACAACATTTGATTGGTGATTTTATTGCAGATTTTGTTTGTCTATCAAAAAGGTTAATCATAGAAATAGATGGTGGTTATCACGATGATGTAGAACAACAAGTTTTGGATGAAGAAAGAACCGCTCAATTAAAAGTTTTAGGTTTTGAGGTTGTTAGGTTTAAAAATGAAGAAGTTATTGGTGATTTAGATGGGGTTTTACATAAAATATCAAAAATTCTTTCTACAAAAATGGAAGTTGAATTAGATCATGATGTAACGCAGAATCAATCATTGTTCTCCCCTTCGGGGGAAAGGGGGATTGAAGTTTTCACCACACGCCCTGACACTATTTTCGGAGTGTCATTTATGACGCTTGCACCAGAACACGAATTGGTTGCTAAAATTACAACAGAAGAACAAAAAGCTGAGGTGGAGGCTTATATTGAAGCAACCGCAAAACGCTCGGAGCGAGATAGAATGGCAGATGTGAAAACCATTTCAGGAGTATTTACGGGAGCGTATGCGATTCACCCATTTACAGGTGAAGAGATTCCGATTTGGATTGGTGATTATGTGTTGGCAAGTTACGGAACAGGTGCTGTAATGGCTGTTCCTGCGGGTGATGATAGAGATTATGCCTTTGCGAAGCACTTTAATATCCCGATTAAAAATATTTTTGACGGAGTGGATATTTCAGAACAGGCATATACCGATAAATCAACAAAAACGCCATTGATGAATTCTGGGTTTTTAGACGGATTAACGGTTAAAAAAGCCATGAAAACCGTTATTTACGAAATGGAAAAACAAGGTATTGGTTACGGTAAAATCAACTATCGTTTGCGTGATGCCGTTTTTAGTCGTCAAAGATATTGGGGAGAACCATTTCCTGTTTATTATAAAGACGGAATGCCACAAATGATTGATGAAAAACATTTGCCTATTCGTTTGCCAGAAGTAGAGAAATATTTACCAACGGAAGACGGAAAGCCACCATTAGGAAATGCAGAAGTTTGGGCTTGGGATACGGATAAAAACGAGGTGGTAAGTAATGATAAAATCAACAATATGACTATTTTTCCGTTAGAACTCAATACAATGCCAGGATGGGCAGGGAGTTCGTGGTATTTTAATCGTTATATGGACGCAGGAAATGCTGAAGAGTTTGCAAGTAAAGAGGCGTTGAATTATTGGAAAGAAGTTGATTTGTATATTGGTGGAAGTGAACACGCTACGGGGCATTTGTTGTATGCTCGTTTTTGGCAAAAATTCTTGTTTGATAAAGGTTTAGTGCCTACAGATGAGTTTGCTAAAAAACTGATTAACCAAGGAATGATTTTGGGAACTTCGGCGTTTGTATATCGTGAAGAGGGAACCAATAAATTCCATTCCAAAGGATTGATAGAAGGTAAGAAAATGCAACCAATTCACGCACATGTATCTTTTGTAGGGGCAGGAGATGTTTTAGATGTAGAAAAATTTAAGGCTTGGAGAGAAGACTTCAAAGATGCCGAATTTATTTTAGAGGACGGAAAGTATATCGTTGGTCGTGAGGTTGAAAAAATGTCTAAATCAAAATACAATGTCGTTAATCCTGATGATATTTGTGAGGAATATGGTGCTGATTGCCTAAGGTTATACGAGATGTTTTTAGGACCTTTGGAGCAATCAAAACCTTGGAATACACAAGGGTTGAGCGGTGTTTATGGTTTCTTGAAGAAATTTTATAATTTGTACTTTAATGGAGATAATTTTGAAGTGTCAGAGGAAGAACCAACCAAAGAAGAGTATAAAATTTTGCATACCTTGATTAAGAAATTCAATGAAGATGTAGAAAACTTTTCTTTTAATACATCGGTGTCTTCTTTTATGATTGCTGTGAACGAATTACAGAAGAAAAAATGTAACAAAAGAGCCATTTTAGAGCCTTTGGCAGTAATTATTTCCCCTTACGCTCCACATATTTGTGAGGAGTTATGGCAAAATTTAGGACATACTACTTCTATTGAATATCAGGCTTTCCCTGAGTTCGAAGAAAAACATTTGGTGGAAAGTACAAAAACCTATCCTATTTCATTTAATGGAAAAATGCGTTTCACCTTAGATTTACCAATGGATATGCCAAAAGACGAAATTGAAAAGATGGTAATGGCAGATGAAAGAACACAAAAGCAACTTGCAGGACGAGAACCTAAAAAAGTAATTATCGTTCCAGGGAAGATTGTGAATATTGTGGGGTAATTGGAGTTAAATCATAGGTGGCAATGATGTTGTATGTCGTTGGGTAGAGAAGTCGCATACTATTTTTCTACCCAACGAAAAATATAATGGGAATGAAAAGTAGAAAAATAACCATATTATTAGCCTTTTTTTTCGGCTACTTGGGAGTTCATCAATTTTATTTAGGAAATACAAAGAAAGGTATTTTTTATATAGTATTTTTTTTGTTATTTTTTTGGACGATAATTCCTTTTTTGATTGGTTTTATTGATTTTCTGATTTTTCTTATAATGTCGGAGTATGATTTTGATTTACGCTATAATACAGAATACGCTGGTATAATCACCAAAAGTAATGGTCCAAAAGTGGAATATGTTACTCTTTATGACCCTACTACAACAGAGCCGGTGCCATTCCAAGAGGCACTTCGTAGGGTTGATTTAGCATCGACAAATCAATCAAGAGAACGACAAAAAAGAATATTAGTTCAAAAGGATAAAATAATAAAACAACATAGGTGTAGTATTCATAATAAACCTATAAAGTATGGATATACTTTCGACCATAATGTATTAGGTATAGAAATAATTGCAAAGTGTTGTGAGAAATCAAGTGAGGAATTGTTTAGGAAGATAAAATAATAGTACATTAAGATAAGCTTAATCCGTTGTCAAAAAGAGACAAAAAAATTAAGGGGTTTTCTCTTTATTTAGATGTTTTATTTCATGAAGAAAAAGGAGTTTTTCTTGTCTAAAGAAAGGAGAGATGTTTTAATGTGGTGTTTTTTTATTCTTAAATTTTTGATAATAAAAAAGCGGTATTTTGTTTAAATTTTAAGGTTTTTTAAGGAATGGAATAATAGAGATATTTTAAAGGGTTAATTTTACCAATTTCGCAATATTCATTGATTTTAATTTAGTCGAAAAATCCTTTTATTGCGTAAAAATATTTGCATTCTAATGAAAAATGCCGTTACTTTACAATCTTAAAAAAGTTTAAAAATAATTATAAATTTAAGTTTAGTATGGAAATGAATGTTTCAAACACAGAGGAGCAAGTAGTTGCTAAAAAGAAAGGCGGGTTGAATCCTGTTATTGTATTACCTATTCTATTATTAATAGGTGTATCTATTTATCTATTTATATTTGGTAATCCAGGGAACTTTAAAGCGGACCCTAAAATAGCTGGAGAGATGTCAGTTGCATTTGCTGATATCGAAGCAAAACAGTTACATCCAGAGTCAGGAATGGGAATTGTATACATGGGAGGTCCTATTGTACCAATTTTGGTTACTTTTATGATTACTGTATTGGTGTTTTCTTTTGAAAGATTTTTCGTGTTAGGAAAAGCAGCAGGAAAAGGAAACTTAGATGCTTTTGTAGTGAGAGTAAGACAGTTATTAAATAACAACAAAATTGATGAAGCTATCGAAGAGTGTGATGCTCAGCAAGGTTCTGTTGGTAATGTGGTGAAAGAAGGCTTAGTGACCTATAAGGCATTGGCAAAAGATGGTACGATGAACAAAGAACAGAAAATGGTAGCATTGAACAAAGCGATTGAAGAAGCGACAACATTAGAAATGCCAATGTTAGAGAAAAATATGATGATTCTTTCTACATTAGGTACCGTAGCGACATTAGTAGCACTTTTAGGAACGGTAATCGGGATGATTAAGGCATTCTTCGCATTAGGTTCTGGAGGAGGAACTCCTGATGCAGCAGCTTTATCTATCGGTATTTCGGAAGCTTTGATTAATACAGCCTTAGGTATTGGTACATCGGCAGTTGCGATTATATTCTATAACTTCTTTACCTCTAAAATTGATGGATTAACTTACAAGATTGATGAAATCTCAATGAGTATCCAACAATCATTTGCTGAATTCCATTAATATTTGGCAAGAAATTTGCATTTATTTTAGTAAAATAAATGCGTAAAGTAGAAGTTTAATAAAAATAATATAATAATATGGCGAGAGTCAAACCAAAAAGACACGGAGTAGTAACCGATATGACGGCGATGTGTGATGTTGCCTTCTTATTACTTACTTTCTTTATCTTGACCACTCAGTTTAAGAAACCTGATGTGGAAGCGATAAAACCGCCATCTTCAATCTCAGAAACCATTCTTCCTGATGGAAGTATAATGACGGTAAATATTACCAAAGATGGTAGATTTTACTTCGCACCTGTGGATAATGGAACGGAGAAAGTGGAACTTTTAGAAAAAATGGGAAAAAAATATGGTGTAAGCTTTACTGATGCAGAAAAAATATCTTTTGCTAAAGCACATGCCTTTGGAGTTCCTATGAAGCAAATGAAAAGTTTCTTGAAATTAGATGGGGAAAAGCAAAAGGAAGTGAAAGGAACTACGATTCCGCAAGATAGTGTAAATTCAGAATTGATAGATTGGATTAGGTTCAGTAAGGAAATTAACCCTAAATATCAGTTGGCAGTAAAAGGTGACGCAACCACGGCTTACCCAAAAGTGAAACAACTTTTTGAAGGATTAAGAAAAGAAAATATCTTGAAATTTCAGTTGATTACAACACAAGAGGGAGGTGGAAGGTCTCAAAAATAAAAATCATTAGAAAATGGCAGAAGTACAAGTACAAGACAAAGGCGAAAAGGGAGGCAAGGTCCGTTCCAAGAAGCAGTCCACCAGGGTGGACATGACGCCAATGGTGGATTTGGGTTTTCTTTTGATAACATTCTTTATGTTTACCACTACATTTAGTAAACCTAATGTAATGGATTTGGGATTACCAGCAAAACCAGACCCAGAACAGCAAAAGAAAATTGAACAAAATAATCAAATTGATTTGTCCAATTCTATTTCAATTATCTTAGGAAAGGACAATAGAATTTTCTATCATCAGCAAGATAAAGCAGGGTTAAGCGATGAAACCTTGAGGGAGTCTTCTTATGATAGAGAAGGGATTAGAAAAATAATCGTGAAAGCAAAGAACGGGGCGATAAAGAAAGACATTTTTACTGTTATTATTAAGCCTACGGACGATGCGGTATATACGAACTTTGTAGATTTATTAGACGAAATGGCGATAACCGAAAACGAAAGATATGGAGTGACGGAATTAAAGCCTTGGGAAAAAGCGATTTACGATAAGAAGGTAGGTAACTAATTTTCTACAAATTAATTAAAAAAAAGAAGAATATGTCAGAACATGTACAAGAATACAAAAACGATTTAGACGAGATTGTATTCGAACATAGAAATAAAGCGTATGGAGCTTATGACTTGCGTAAAAGTTATAGAGGTATCCTTACCAAGGCGCTTATTATTGGGGTTCTTTTATTTACATTCGGTGTGGTAGCTCCATTTGTTGTCATGAAGATTAAGCAAATGAATAAACCTGATGAAATAGCTGTGGATGCAAATATGTTGGATTTAACACAGCCAGAAGACGAGGACGAAATTTTCGTTAATGAACCAGAACCAGAGCCAGAAGAACCAGAACCAGAGCCTGAAATAGAAGAGCAGGTAGAGGTTATTCAGAATATAGTTCCTGAGCCTACAAAGAAACCTAAAAACGAGGTGCCACCTCCAAAAATGTCTGAACAAAAGAAGACTCTAACTGGAGATAAGAATCAAAAAGGTGTCAAAAAACCTAATGCTTTTGTGCCACCTAAAAAACCTAAAAATCCAGGCAAAGGAAAGGCGGTTAATACAAAGCCACCAGTAGATAATAAAAAGATTTATAAAACGGTGGATCAAGAGGCTACATTCCCAGGAGGTGATGCGTGGCTTAGAGAATATGTTTTAGAAGAGTTTGATACCAGTGTTCTTGAAGAGGAAGAGGATATCGTAAGAACGGTCGTTCATTTCGTTATCGAAAAAGATGGAAGGATGACTGGTGTTAGAGCAGAAGGAGGTCCGGCGGATTTCAAACGAGAGGCGATAAATGTTATGAAATCTATTAGGAAGAAATGGAAGCCAGCTAAAGTTAATGGTAAGCCAGTTCGTTGTTATGGTAAGTTTCCTATCAGTATGCGACCACCAGAATTTTAACGAAAATTTAAGATGAATTTAAAAAGAGAAGTTTTGGCTTCTCTTTTTTATTTTAGTAAATTTGTGGCTATGATGTTTAGTTGGTTATCTCTCGTAATGGGAATTGCATATATCGTTTTGGGTATTGTCGTGATGATGAAAAAGTGGTTTTTCATACAGTTGGACGATATGGCGAGTTATGCCCTTGGTGGCGTGTTGGTATTCTATGGTGTTTTCAGAATAGGAAGAGCCATTTATCAGATTAAAAGTAAGGGTGAATAATGAAGAAAATAGCATATCTATTGGGGGCTTTTCTGTTGCTTTATGCTTGTCAGAAAAAAGAAGAGCAAAAAAAAGAAGATTATTATATAGGAGAGATTTCGATTTCTACTGACGATTCTTTTTTTAGCGTAACAGAAGCTTTGGGAGAGAGTTATCAATATCATTATCCTGATGCCAATATAAAAGTGATTAAAGAAAGGGAAGATGTCGGTTTTTTGAATTTATTAAATCAAAAAGTAGATGCGATTGTTATGTCTCGAGACCTTTCCGAAAAGGAAAAATCCGAATACGAAAGAATTATTGATTTACCTTTTCAGCCCGCTAAATTTGCAGGAGATGCAGTGCTTTTTGTAGTGCCAAAAAATTCAGAAAGAGAGCAGGTTTCAATGGACGAAATCGTAAAAGCACTACACGCTGATAAGAAAGAAATAATTTTTGATGGTACCAATTCAAGTAATTTGAATTTTGTAGCTCAGGTGTTGAACGAAAAACCATCTGATTTAAGCTTCGGAATCATTAAAGGTAACGAAAGACTGATAGAAAAGTTGGAAAAATTTCCGAATAGAATAGGAGTTATCGCCTTGAATAGCATTAGTAGAATTCATTCTAAAAAAGTAAAAGAACTGAGAAGTAAAATTAAAATTTTACCAATCGAAAAAGATGGCGAATTGCATACACCTACACATGCTAATATTCGCAATATGTCTTATCCTTTTACGAGGATTGCGTATTTTCTAACCCGTGAAGGTCATTTTGGAATGGCAAATGGTTTTATCCGATTTTCTTGTACGGATATTGGTCAGAAAGTGGTTGAAAAAGAGGGTTTACAGAAATATTATCTTTACAAAAGACAAGTCGAAATGCGATAATTTTGGTGTTTTGGTCTGAAAATTGTAATGTTTATAGTAGAAATTTGACTTTAGGAGTTAGATGAAATAAGATTTAAAAATGAAAAAATTAATATTAAGTTTAATTTTGTGTTTAGGTTTTTGTTTTCCAATGAAGGGACAAGACCAAGAAAATAAAGTTTTCTTAAAAGTAGAAGAGGTAGCCAAATTTCCAGGTGGTATAAAAGCTTTTAGAGAATCTATTATCAATGAATTTGATGTTGCTAAAATTAAAGTTAACGAAAAGATCCTTAGAACGATTATTAAATTTGTAATAGAAAAAAATGGAAGAATAAGCAATGTTCATGCTGTTGGAGGTAATGATGAATTCAAAAAAGAAGCAGTTAGGGTAATCAAAACGATTAGAAAACGATGGGTACCTGCTAAAATAAATGGGAAATCGGTTCGTTCAGTATATAAAATGCCTATCACAATTCAAATGCCCAAGGAAGATTTGTTGTTATATGAAACGGTAGACGAAGTAGCCAAGTTTCCAGGCGGTATAGATGCTTTTAGGAATATTATATTCAATGAATTGACGGGTTTTAAAAGTAAGGAAAAAGAGGAGGTTCTAATTGTTTTTGTGATAGAAAAAAATGGTAATCTTACTGATGTTCAATTAATAGGCGGTAGTGATAAATTTAGAGAGGAAATACTAAATGTTATTTATTCTATCGATGAGAAATGGATACCAGCAAAAGTAAAAGGTGAGTATGTTTCTTCATTGTACAAGTTGCCTATTGTTTTAAGATAAATAATATAATAAAAAGTGAAAGTTCATAAAATTAGATGAGAGTATTCGTCAAATATTTATGGTGCTGATTATGTCTGAAAATAAAAGTTTCAGGTAAAATATAGAAGAATATAAATATGAAAATAACAAAAAAGATAGCGTTAATTGTAGTGATGGGATTTTTTTCATTAGGATTTTCTCAAGTCCAAGAAGGAAGGAAAGCGGCGCTGGGTACAAAAGATAAAATTGATCAGCATGTGAAAACGAGTCCCGAGTTTCCAGGTGGGATGAATGCATTTAGACAAGATGTTGCTGATAAATTTGATATTGATAAACTTGATTTTGATAAGTTCTTTGGAAATATTTCTTTTGTGGTAGAGAAAGATGGGCGTATTACACAAGTGAAAACATCATATGGTAACTCAAATGAACTGGAGCAGGAAACAGTAAGGCTAATAAATCTTATTAAGGATAAAAAATGGATGCCTGCCAAAATAAATGGAAAATCGGTTCGTCATAGATGTTATATGTCTATTCGTTTTGTAAATCGAGATTTAAACGTAGATTTGCTTTCAAAAGTTAAAAGTACCATCAATAATTCAGAAGGAACTCTGCCGATAGATGATGAAAAAATTTATGAGTATGTAGGGCAAGAAGCGATGTTTTCGGAGGGAAATGACACTTTTTATAATTATATTAAAAACAAGTTTGACCCTGCAATTACTAGAGGATTGTCAAGTGAGTTAAGAACAGTCATTACCTTTGTTGTTGAGAAAAATGGAAGTATTTCTCAGGTTAAAGCAGAAGGAGGTTCTCCTGAACTTCAGCAAGAAGCGATAAGAACAGTAAAGTCTATTAAAACTAAATGGACACCAGCAAAAGTTAATGGAAGACCAGTTCGTTCTCGGTCTAAGTTTCCTATTGCAATGGCAGTGCCAGAATTGTAACAAATCGAATAAACAAGATTATCAGTATTATTATCTGAAAAATAAGTAAAAAATAATTAAAAAAAATAAAATAAAAATGAAAATAACAAAAAGAATAGCGTTAAGTGTAGCAGTAGGATTTTTCTCTTTGGGTTTTGCCCAAAGTCTAGAGGAAGGAATTGTAAAGTTAGATAGTCATAAATTTTCGAGTGCAAAGAGCAATTTCCAACAAATGGTGGCTAATGATAAAGAAGCAGAAAATTATTTCTACTATGGAAATGTGTTTTTACAGCAGTTTAAGCCTAATTTAAAAAAAGCAGAAGAATTATTTAAAAAAGGTTTGGCAGAAGATAGAAAATCTTATTTGAATAGAATTGGTTTAGCGAGTATTCGCCTAGCAAAAGGAGATAAATCGGCAGCTCAAACGATTCAAGAAATAGTAAAGCAGTCAAGAGGGAAAGATGCTGAAGTATTGTATAGAGCAGGTGAAGCATTGATTTTATTTAAAGATCATCAAAGTCCAGAATTAGCGGTAGAGTATATCACCAAAGCTATTGATAGGAGTAATAAAAAAGGAAAAGTGCCAGCGCATTATTACTACACATTGGGAGATGCCTATAGAGCGAGTTTGTCTACTGACCCAATTGTTGCAGGAAAAGCATTGACAGCTTATGAAGAAGCATTACCCATCGCTAAAAATAAAGCGTCCGTTTATACAAGAATGGGAACACTTTGGTTGGCAGCGGAGAGATGGCAACAAGGATTTGAGGAAATTCAAAAAGCCATTAAGATTGATAAATCTTATGCTCCAGCATACAAGGCGTTGGCGGGATATTATATCCGATACGAGCAAAATGGAGAGGCTACTCAAGCTTTGATGGATTATGCTAAATACGCAGATGAGGATCTTTCTACTCAGTTTGAAATTTCAAAATTATTCTTCTTAAATGAAGATTATACCAATGCAAAAGCCACTTTGGATAAAATTTTTGATAAAATAACTGACCCAATTAAGTACAAATTAAACGCTTATTTATTGTATGGAAATAAAGAATATGCAAAAGCAAAGCAAAATTTAGATACGTATTATAATCAAATTTCCACTTCTGAAATTATCGCATCGGATAAAGGTTTAGAAGGCTTAATTGAAATGGGATTGGCGAAAGATGAGCAAGACGAAGCAAAAAGACAAACTTTAATGGCACAAGCACAAAATAAAGTGAATATTGCCAAAAATGCCAAAGATGAAACCTTGAAGTGGGATAAAGAAATGCTTAAATTAA
Organism: Flavobacteriales bacterium; assembly: GCA_002747105.1. Taxonomy (GTDB): domain Bacteria; phylum Bacteroidota; class Bacteroidia; order Flavobacteriales; family Weeksellaceae. The sequence goes on from PDSY01000016.1 coordinate 96,464, forward strand.
AGGGCGGAGTAGATTTAGCTGCAGTAGAAGCTGGAGCTCAAAGTCCAAAAATTCAGGAATTGAAACTAAAAGTGCAAGAAAATCCGAAAAATGCCAATTTACTGGTAGATTTAGCGACTGAATATCAGAATGTTCAAAACTGGAGTGGAGCCGTTTATACTTGGAATAAGTTGATTAAACTAACCCCTAATTGGGAGTATTCTTATTATGCTAAAGGAGTAGCTTTACAGCAGTTGGAGAATTACGAAATGGCAGAGGATGCTTATCAAAAGTATATTGACCTTGTCTTGACGAAAACGCCTGAGGAGCAAGCGGAAAATAAAGAGACGATGTGTTATGCTTATTATTTAGTGGCTTATATGGTACAGGATAGAGATATGGCGAAAGCGAAAGACTACGCTAAAAAAGCGGTAGAACTTAACCCTGCTTATCAAGATGCCGTAGAATTAAACAACCAATTGAATAAATAAAATATTTAATTAAATAAATTAAAAGATTAAATGATTGAAAGATTACTTTGTGTTACTTTTAGTCGTTTAATCTTTTTTTTTGATAAAGTACCAGAGATAGAGAATAAGGAGTTATGAATTTTTTAATTTCTTTAATCATTTAATTTTTTAATACGAAGAATGATAGATTATTTAGCGATAGGAGCGCATCCAGACGATGTAGAATTGGGTTGTGGAGGAACGATTGCCAAATTGGTAAACGATGGTAAAAAGGTGGCTATTGTTGATTTGACTAAAGGTGAACTCGGAACAAGAGGAACAGAATTGACCCGAAAGGAAGAAGCGAAAAAGGCGAGCGAAATTTTGGGTGTTGAAACTCGTGTGAATTTAGGATTGCCTGATGGTTTTTTAGAAAATATACGAGCGTACCAAATGAAAATTGTGGAAGTGATTCGGCATTTTCGTCCAACGGTGGTTTTTGCCAATGCGATTAGAGACCGTCATCCAGACCACGGAAAGGCGTCTAAGTTGATTGCCGATGCTTGTTTTTTGGCAGGATTGGTGAAAATAGAAACGGAGTATCAAGGGGAAAAGCAAGAAGCTTGGCGACCGAAAAAAATATTCAATTATATTCAGTGGGAGGAGATTCAGCCTGATTTTGTAGTCGATATTAGTGAAACAATGGACACGAAAGTGAAGGCTTGTTTGGCGTATAAAACGCAGTTTTATGACCCCGATTCAAAAGAACCAATGACCCCAATTGCTACAAAAGATTTTTTAGATAGTCTAACTTATCGAGCTCAAAACTTAGGTAGGCTTTCGGGAGTAGCTTATGCTGAGGGCTTTACAAGTCGCCAAATGATAGCAGTTAAAAATTTCGATAATTTTATTTTGTGATTAAAGAAAAAGATTTTATATTTGCACTCACAAAAATGGTGGTTGTAGCTCAGCTGGTTAGAGCGCTGGATTGTGGTTCCAGAGGTCGCCGGTTCGAACCCGGTCTTCCACCCTAAAAACACTTGATTGTACAATCAAGTGTTTTTTATTTTAAGAAAGTTAAACTTGTCCAAAAAAAATCCACTTCCTCAAGGAAATGGATTGCGTAGTATCATTTAAACTTCGTCTTCCGAATTTATTGTAAAAGAAGGTTTTTTAAAATTTTTTTCGTGTCTTTCTGAAATGACATCTTCTCCTTTTTCATCAATAATGAATTTTGTAGCTTCAGTAAACATTTCTCCAAACTGACTAAAATCCTCTTTGTAAAGATAGATTTTATGTTTTTCAAAAGAAACCTCTCCATTTTCTCCAAAATTCTTTTTACTTTCGGTAATGGTTAGGTAATAATCTCCTGCTTTAGTTTCTCGAACATCAAAAAAGTATGTTCTTCTTCCTGCTTTTAGCACCTTTGTGAAAATTTCGTTTTCGTGGCGTCCTTTAAAATCACTCATTATACAATGTTTTTAATAATCTTTTGGATAACAAATATAAAATTTTTCTACCAATAACAAAATTTTTTTTATCAATAATTGATATAAAACTGATATTTATCTTGAAAATAAGTGGAGTTTATGTTAAATTTAATATTTTATCAGCAATTTTGGTGCTGCTTTCCCTATGGGTAATGATAATTCTGGTGGATTGATTTTCTTGATTTTCGAGGTTCTTCAAAATGTTTTCTTCGGTTTGCGTATCCAAGGCCGATAGCGCATCGTCAAAAATAATGATTTTGGGTTCTTTGATTAAAGCTCTGGCAATGCAAATCCTTTGTTTTTGACCTCCCGAAAGCATTATTCCTCTTTCACCGACCATTGTTTGATATTGTTTTTTAAAACCGATGATATTTTTATGAATATCTGCTTGTTGGGCATAATGAACGATTTTTTCTTTCGTAGGATTGTCAATTGAAAAGCCAATATTATGTTCTATGGTATCAGAAAAAAGGTAGCTTTCCTGTGGAATATAACCGATTTGATTTCTATAATTGAATAAATCACGCTCTTGAAGAGGCTTTCCATCAATTAGAATTTCGCCTTCCGTAGGTTCTATTAATCTACAGATAAGGAGTGCGATGGTCGATTTTCCACTTCCCGTTTTTCCAGTAATGGCTAAAGTTTCTCCCGCTTTTACTTTGAAACTGAGATTATCCAATGCTTTAATACCTGTGTTGGGATAGGTGTAAGACACATTTCTAAATTCAATATCTCCTTTGATGGGATGAATATCATTATTGAAGTTTTTGATTTCTGATTTTTGATGGAGAAATTCATTAATCCTTGACATCGATGCAGCTGCTCTTTGGTTAATGGAAGTTACCCAACCCACTGCCGAGAAAGGCCAAATTAATAAATTGATATAATAAATAAAGTCAGCGATTTTCCCTGCCGAAATTTCTCCCGCAATGTATTTTTGCCCACCGATATAAAGGATAAAGACATTTAAAATTCCTATCATTAATAAAACAATGGTAAAAAATAAGGCTTCTGTTTTGGCTAAATTCAAAGATTTTTTTTGATAATCTTGTACCTTTTCGGAATGATTATCAATAATGTATTTTTCTTTGGCGAAGAATTTTACCACTCGAATGCCCGAAAAACTATCTTGCACGAAAGTGGAAATTTTCGATTGACTTTCTTGTTTTATTTTGGCTTTTTTATTGATAATACTACTGATTTTAAAAATTGAAAAAGATAAAATCGGTAAAGGGATAAGGGTCCATAAAGTCATTGTTACATCCGTTTTCAGCATATGGATTGCCGTAATGATGAGCAGGATAATTAAATTGACAATATACATTACTCCTGGTCCAAGGTACATTCTCACAGCCACTACATCTTCGCTCAATCGGTTCATGAGGTCACCGACAGTGGTAGATTTGTAGTTCGTGATAGACATACTTTGATAATGTTGATAAATTTTATTTTTTAGTTCATATTCTATTTTTCTTGAAGTTACGATAATCGTTTGCCTCATTAGGAAACTGAAAATACCTGTGAGTAATGATGCGCCGATAATGATTCCAACATTGATGAGTACCGTTTTATTGAGTCCAGAAAGTCCGCTTTTACCGATTTCATCGATGGAATCTCCCACAAACTGAACTTTATAGATTTTGAAAAAATTACTACAAATAATAAATAAGAAACCTAGAAACAAAGCCGTCTTGTGTTTCAGGAAATAAGCGTTTAATGATTTTAATTCTTTCATATTTGCAAAAGTAAAGAATAAAAAATATTATCTTTGCCAAATATAAAAAGTTCTTTGAAATGTTAGGAAGACGACAAATTCGTGAAAAGGTAGTAGAAATGCTGTATTCGTACCAGCAAAACCCAGTAAGGTACGATGTGTTGGAAAATAAAATGTTTTCTGAAATCGAGAAAATTTACCATTTGTATATTTACCAACTTAATTTTTTGGTTGGGCTAAAGGAAATTGCCGAACAACAAATACAAATCAATAAAAATAAATTCATCAAAACCAAAGAAACTGAACATCCAAACCAAAAGTTTATTCAGAATCAGGTTTTAAGAAAAATTGAAGAAAATCAGGAGCGATTGGCGTTTAGTTCAGACCATAAAGAATTGCAATGGGATTTGAATGATGAACTTTTAGTCAAGACTTTTCAGAGGATAAAAAATGGAAAGCGTTATCAGGATTTTATGAAAGAAGAATCTTATTCTTTTGAAGAGGATCAAAGGTTTATTGGTCGTTTGTTTTTGAGGTATGTGGCAGAGAATAACGATTTGCATACGCATTTGGAAGAGAGAGAAATGAGTTGGGCAGATGGTTTTCATATCGCTAATTCGATGGTGCAAAAAACGATTGGTTTTTTAAGAGAAAATGAAGATAATCAGCCTTTAATCAAAGCGTTGAAAGATAAAGAAGATGAGGAGTTTGCGAGAAAATTATTAAAGTCTTCTTATGACGATTGGGAAGAAAATGAAAAGAAAATCGAGAAGAAATTAGAAAATTGGGATTTAGAAAGGGTAGCGTTAATGGATAAAGTTATTTTAGCGATTGCTTTTGCAGAGATGGATAATTTCCCATTTACAGCCTCTCGAATTATTATCAACGAATATATAGAGATTACCAAGGCGTTTTCGAATGAAAAATCGGGGCTTTTCATTAATGGAATTTTAGATAAATACAGTAAAGAAAATAATAGAATATAATGAAGAATAAATTATGGTTAGGGATAATAGCGCTAACACTTTTCTCTTGTGAAGAAAAAAAGGAAAGTGTGAAGGAGGAAACAAAAGAAGTTGCTCAGCAGGAGCAACAGAATTTGGAACAAGCTCCAGTGAAAGAGCCTATTTTTTCACCCATTAGAAGACAAGAAAAATTAATCAAAGAGGCTCAAGAAAAACCATTGACGAACCTTGTTATCAGCGAAAATCATTTTGATTTTAAAGATATCAAGCAAGGAGAAACGGTAGAGCATCAGTTTGAGTTTACCAATTCAGGGAAGAAACCTTTAATTATCTCTGCGGTAAAGCCGGGTTGTGGTTGCACGATTTCGGAATATACCCAAGAACCCATTTTACCGGGGAAGAAAGGATTTGTAACTTTGAAGTTTAATGCGATGAACTTTCAAGGAATGGTAAGAAAATCGGCAGAAGTCTATGCCAATGTTGAGCAATTACCGATTGTTTTAACTTTTTCAGCAAATGTAATTCCACAAAAAAAATAATTAATTATGATGACAATATTTTTACAAGCAGAAGGAGGAAGTCCGATGATGCTAATTATGATGGTAGCAATGTTTGCAGGAGCGTATTTTTTAATGATTCGTCCGCAAGTAAAGAAACAGAAAAAAGAGAAAAACTTCCAAGAGAGTTTAAAAGTAGGACAGAAGATTGTTACTACTTCTGGATTGCACGGAAGAATTGCACAAGTTCAGGAAGATGGTGTAATTGTAGAGACGCTTTCAGGAAAATTAAAGTTTGAAAAAGCAGCTATTTCTCAAGAATTTACCGAAAATAGATTCGGAGAGAAAAAAGACGATAAGAAAAAGAAAAAGTAAGTTTTCTAGTAGTCAGTAGGCTAGTTGTTTAGTAGGACATTAATCTTTATACCATTCTGTATTTAAAACTGTCATAAAGAAAATGATGTTTTTTTCTTTATACTAATGAATAAAATAATGCATAGCCGTAGTTACGGTGTATTTTTTAAATGGTATTACTACTTTGAATAAAAAAAATCGGTCAATTAATATTTTGACCGATTTTTTGTTTTCACACTAATACACTAATACACTAGTCACTAGATTACTGACTACTGACTACTGAATATTAATATTCAAATTCAATTCTTCCAATTGCTCATCAGAAAGGGGAGATGGAGCGTCTATCATTACATCTCTACCGCTGTTGTTTTTTGGGAAAGCGATATAATCTCGAATGGTTTCAGAGCCGTCTAAAATAGATACCAATCTATCAAACCCAAAGGCAATTCCACCGTGTGGAGGAGCTCCGTATTTAAAGGCGTTCATTAAGAAACCAAACTGAGCTTCACTTTCGGTTTCTTCGTCCCACTCTAATAATGGGAAGTCCACTACCCAAAGTGGAGCGAACTCATCAGGTTTTCTCAATCCTAATTGCTCTGCTAATTCCATTCTCAATGCCGATAATTGTGTACGAACGGTATTGGTGTTTCCACTCATTAATAACATTAAGTCTCCTGCTTTTGCACCAAATTTTTCGGCGATTTGTTGTAGGCTTTCTTCGTTATAGAATTTATTGACCGATGAGGTAAGCGTTCCGTCTTCTTGGTATTTTACCCAAATCATTCCACTTGCTGCTATTTGTGGGCGTTTTACCCACTTGATTAATTTATCAATTTGCTTTCTGGTATAGTTGGCGCAACCTTCTACATTGATTCCGACTACCAATTCTGCATCGTCGAATATTTTAAAATCTTTTCCTTTTACTACTTCGTTCAGTTCCACAAACTCCATTCCGAAACGAATATCAGGTTTATCATTTCCGTACTTTCTCATTGCTTCCTCAAAAGAAATTCTTGGAAATTGATCAAAAGATTGTCCTGTCACTTCTTTTAACAAATGAGCGGTCATCCCTTCGAAAACATTCATAATATCTTCTTGCTCCACGAATGCCATTTCGCAGTCGATTTGTGTAAATTCTGGCTGACGGTCAGCTCTTAAATCTTCATCTCGGAAACATTTCACGATTTGGAAATACTTATCCAAACCACCAATCATCATTAATTGTTTAAAGGTCTGAGGAGATTGCGGAAGTGCATAAAATTGACCTTCATTCATTCTACTTGGTACTACAAAATCCCTTGCACCTTCTGGAGTAGACTTTATTAAAACAGGTGTTTCAACCTCTATAAAACCATCATTAGAAAGGTAGTTTCTTACTTTTTGAGCCATCTGACTTCTAAAAATCAGTTTGTCTTTTACGGGATTTCTTCTCAAATCCAAATAACGGTATTTCATTCTGAGTTCTTCTCCTCCGTCGGTTTCGTTTTCGATGGTAAAAGGTGGAACTTCGGATTCGTTGAGAATATTGAGTTCAGAAACCAAAATTTCTATTTCTCCAGTTGGAATATTTGGGTTTTTGCTACTTCTTTCAATAACTTGACCTTGGATTTGGATTACAAATTCTCTTCCGAGTGTTCTGGCTTTTTCTAAAAGGGATTTTGGTGTTCTTTCTTCATCCAACACCAATTGTGTAATTCCGTATCTATCTCGTAAATCTATCCAAATCATAAAACCTTTATCTCTAATGGTTTGTACCCATCCTGATAAAGTAACTTCTTGATTAAGGTTTTGGAGACTGAGTTCTCCATTATGATGTGTTCTGAACATATTTTTGACTTTGAATTTTAAAAGAACAAAGGTAATTAAAAAAATAGAAATGGGGGATTTTCGATTTAACAAACTTTTAGCGATTAGCAAATAGCCTATGGCTTATAGCTTACTATCAAAAGCCTTATGAAATCGTGCTTAATTTATTGTGCGTTTTCATCTTTCTCTTCAAGATACTTTTTAACTTTTTTATTGCTAATGCGTAAAGGGCTGTAACTAATAATTAATAATATTATAGCAAATCCAAATAAGAACAATCCGAATCCATTAAGTAAAAAATCTTTTAATTCTGAAATTACCACCCCAAAGACTGCTAATAAATATAACACTCCTGTTGGGAAAAACAATACAAGAATTATAAATGCAATAAAGTAGCCTTTCAATTTTTTCACATTCCAAAGTTACATTTTTTCAATAAAAAACCGAAGTCTTTACAAAAAAACTTCGGTTCAGTATTAATAGCGATTAAAATTATTTTCCAAGGAAACTTCCTAAAATACTTCCTAATCCGCCTTGTTCTTTTTTATCTCCACCAAGAACATTTCCTAAAATATCACCTAATGGATTGTCAGAAGATTGGTTTCCTCCGCCTAAAACACTTCCGATAATGTCATTAAGAGGATTGTTCGAAGATGAAGATTGATTAGTTGCTCCTCCTAAAATGTTTCCTAACAAATCACCAATACCACCAGAATTAACATTGTTTTGTCTCTTTTCTTTACCGATATATCCCATAATAACAGGAGCGAGCATTGATAAGAGAGGAGCAATTTTATCCATTGAAATTCCTGTGCTTTCGGACAATTGGTTTTCTATTTTGGGTTTATCGTTTCCGAAGATATGTCCTAAAATAGAACCGCCTTCGTTTTCTCTTTCTTCAGCTAATGAAAGGTTGTCAAGGATACTACCGTCGTGGTCTTTTTCTAATGCATTGTTGAGTGCTTCGGCTTCGTTTTTATCTTCGGATTTCTTTTTAAGATAAGAAATAATAAGTGGAGCAGCTACGGCTAAAAGTCCAATCACTTGTGTTTTGCTTATTCCAAATTTATTTTCTGCTCTTTCTGCTACTTCGTTACCTGTGTTCCCCGAAATTAAGTCGATTAAATTCATTCTTTGATTTATATTTTTATGTTATACCTTGACGAATAGGCAAAAAATGTTCCAAAATGGTGTGGGTTTAAAAAGTTCAAAGTAGAGATGCAATGCTTTGCGTCTCTACGAGTTTAATTTTCATTATCCAATTATCTCATTTCCAAATTATCTCATTCATTTGTTTTTTTGTAATTCAACTTTTTTTCGTACATTTGCAGTTCATTTTGGCGTTAAATTTATAGTTTCATTATTTTATTGATTGATAATCAGGTTTTTACTTGGTTATTGGTGTCTTTTTTGATATTGTATATTTTCGTCGATTTGAGTCCAAAAAATATTTTGCACTACTCCGTGAAAAGATATACCGGCGTTGCAGTTAGAAATTAGATAAAAGAATCAAGAGCCAAGAGCTAAGACTAATTCTGATAACGCCAAAAATCAAGTCTTTACCCTTTTTTCTTTACGCTTTTCTCTCTTTTCTGATATTTTTTAAGAATCAAAATATTTTTTAACATTTAAATCTTTTCTTACGACTTGTATTATGAGTAAAGCAAACAAGAAAAATGCTGAAGTTTCAGCACAGGAAAGAATTAATTTCTCTTCAGTAAAGGGAAAGGTAACAATGCCAGATTTTTTAGATGTACAGATTAAGTCATTTAGAGAATTTTTCCAATTGGATACCTTACCAGAAAATAGACTGAAAGAGGGATTACACAAAACTTTCCAAGACAATTTCCCTATTACGGATTCTAGAAATCAGTTCGTATTAGAATTTTTAGACTATTTAGTAGACTCTCCTCGTTATTCTATTGACGAGTGTGTAGAGAGAGGACTTACTTATTCTGTACCTTTGAAAGCAAGGTTGAAATTGTATTGTACAGACCCAGAACACGAAGAATTCCAAACGGTAATTCAGGATGTGTATTTAGGTCCAGTACCGTATATGACGCCAAGTGGTTCTTTCATTATTAATGGTGCAGAAAGAGTTATTGTAACGCAATTACACCGTTCGCCAGGGGTTTTCTTCGGACAAACTTTCCACACGAACGGAACAAAATTGTATTATTCCAGAATTATACCTTTTAAAGGTTCTTGGATGGAATTTACAACCGACATTAATAATGTAATGTATGCGTATATCGATCGTAAGAAAAAATTACCTTTAACAACGCTTTTAAGAGCGATTGGTTACGAATCAGATAAAGAAATTCTTCAGATTTTCGATATGGCAGAAGAGGTGAAAGCCAACAAAACTGCATTAAAGAAAATTGAAGGTAGAACTTTGGCTGCGAGAGTATTGAATACTTGGTTCGAAGATTTCGTAGATGAAGATACAGGTGAAGTGGTTTCTGTTGAAAGAAATGAAATTATCTTAGACAGAGAAACGGTAATCGAACAAGAGCATATCGAAATGATTTTAGAATCTGGCGTGAAAACAGTCTTGATTCATAAAGAAAATTCAGGTGAGTTTACGATTATTCAGAATACTTTACAAAAAGACCCTACGAATACTTCTAAGGAAGCCGTAGAATATATTTATCGTCAGTTGCGTAATGCAGATCCACCTGACGAAGAAACAGCAAGAGGAATTATCGATAAATTATTCTTCTCAGAGCAGAGATACTCGCTTGGAGAAGTGGGTCGTTATAGATTGAATAAAAAATTAAACTTAGATGTAGATAAGGAAATTCAAATCTTAACGAAAGAGGATTTAATCGCTATCGTTTCTCACTTGATTGAATTAGCCAACTCAAAAGCCGAAGTAGATGATATCGACCACCTTTCTAATAGAAGGATTAAAACGGTTGGGGAGCAATTGGCAGGTCAGTTCGGTGTAGGTCTTTCAAGGATTGCAAGAACGATTAGAGAAAGAATGAATGTTCGTGATAACGAAATCTTTACACCAGTAGATTTAGTAAATGCTAAAACGTTAACATCGGTTATTAATTCATTCTTTGGAACGAATCAGTTATCTCAGTTTATGGATCAAACCAATCCATTATCAGAGGTTACTCACAAGAGAAGATTATCGGCATTAGGACCT
>PDSY01000011.1 GCA_002747105.1 Flavobacteriales bacterium
CTCTAAATTAGGTAAAGGGGTTGTTGCTGATAACGTTGATTGATCTACTGATTTCCAAATGTGTCCATGGTCTTGCCAAACATCTTCTTGAATAGGAGGCAAATAGGTGTCATTAGAATTGTCAAAAGTATCTAACTCTAAAACAATACCATTTTGAATACCCCTTGCACCAATTCCTCGTCCATCTTCTCCATGAGCCGATGTACCAGAAGGATCATTATGGAATGCAATAGCAATACCATCTGCACCTCCGTCATTAGTACCAAGATAAGCCTCCATATTTAGTGTAAAATCCTTAGTAAAATCTGCACGAGCAGGACTCCATGCTTGTCCACTTTTAAAATTCTCATCTGCAGTCAACTGAATTTCTGTACTATTTTGAACCGCTGAGGCATCTCCATTAAGCACAAATGTTTCTGAAAGATCCGTAAAAAGTCCTTTTTCTTCACAATCTAAAATACCATCATTATCATCATCTAAGTCACAAGCATTAGCTACTCCATCTCCATCTGTATCTATATACAAAGTACTATTTGGATTACAAGGATCGCACTCATCTGCTTGTTGAGCAGCATCTTGTGAAGTTCCTACACCTTGTCCTGCTGCTCCTGCTACTGTTGGTACTCCGTTCGCATCTACTGTATTTCCTAAATTCTTATTATCTGCTCCAGAAGATGCTCCTATCATTACACCTGTGGCATCTACTAGATCAGCATAGGTAAACGTTCCTCCTCCTTCTATCGCATCTAAACATCCATCATTATCAGAATCTAAATCTAAATAATCTGGCGTTCCGTCTCCATCGGTGTCTTTTACACAATCCTTAACGGCTACCTCTATTATAGGAGCGTTAAACTCAGTGAGTACATTTCTTATTCCATTGATATCATCAACGATTAAATGGAAAGAATGCACAGGCACATCTGGTGTAAAAGTAGCATTATAAAGACCTTGAACGGCATTATCATCATTGTTAAAAATCACTTGTGATTTAGCCCCTTGTGCAATTAAATTCGTAAAAGTAAACGCATCTAATTCTGCTTGAGTAACTCCTGAGACAGGTGTTGCTGTTCCATTGGCTACATCTATTTGAGCACAGCCTAATGTATTTCCACTCACTGTTAAATTGGACCACGCGCCTGCTACATCTGCTGCCATAGCATCTTGTGCAGTATTATTATCCATATTGTCTATACCTCCAAAAGCAGCTGATATAATATCAACAGGTTCTCCTTGAGGGTTAAACGCCTCTACTTTTAGTTTAGGTTGATCTTCTATATCGTCATTATTTATCTCAAAGTTGATATGTCCTTGGTCTTTATCGGTAACAATCGTTCCATCGGCAGTAGGATAACCCCATGGGCTAAGTGCTCCCCCTTCTGTCCCTGCGGCGGATAAAACAACTTTATAACCTTCCGCATTTTTATACACCAACTTCCCTACTCCTGTGATCCCCACAACAGACTCTGCTGGTTGTACAGTAAAAGGCGACATTGGTTTAACAGTACATCCTTCATCCACATCTAAAATACCGTCATTGTCATCATCTAAATCAATAACGTTTGCTATACCATCGCCATCTGAATCTTGGGCGAACACTGTGTTTCCAAAAAGGAAAAATAAAAGCGGTAAGGATAAACTTACTAGCTTTAAAAAACTATATTTTTTGTAATTTTTATTCATAAATTTTTAGTTTACATCTCATCTTTTTTTATTAATTTTTAAGATAAGATAGGTTGACCAATTCTTCTTAAGATAATACCAAAAATGCTCACAATATGATATTGTGCTTGGAATTAAAAGAATTGATTTTATTAATTAAGGGTACTATCATCTTTTATAATAAAGATAGCACTAGGATAGATTATGAATAAAAGTAGGTGGTCGAGAATACAATGAATAGGTTATACGCCTACTCGTAAAAACATCAATATACTTTTCGCCTGTTTTTTTAACCAATACGAATAAAAACAACAAACCTAACTGACCATACAAAAACAATAATAAAACTTGTACATGATTGGCTACTTTGTTATATGTCTTACCCATGACCGAATAAAAAGAAGTAGACTCAGAATTCCTGATAACATAAGTTGTATTATGATGTTTAATAACAGGTGGTTTTATTTTCTTTTTTAGGGGAATTAGTCTCTTAGGTTTAGATGGCTTTAGCTTAGGAGAAGTTTTATTTTCAATAATCCTTGCCCCTCCTACCAAATGAATTTTATCACCTGATTTTCCTTTACCCCCCTTAGCATCGTTAGCTTGCAATAGGGTAACATTGAAGCAAAAGAAAGCCACTAACACATACAAAAAATGCGTACGAGAGAAAAAAGCCTGTATGTAATTATACCTTTTGATTCTGCAAAGGTACCTATTATTAATTAAATAGACATCATCCATAGTCTATTTAAAAAGAATACAAACAAATTGATTAAAATTAATATATTATATACTAATTAAAATAATTTATTAGAAAAATTCTAACACAACTCCTCATTTCCACTATTAAAAAAATACTATTTTCACCACCATAATTTTAAAAACAGAATGGTATCAGCGTCTTGCTACCGACGTATCAACAGCAAGTATGTAGTAAAAAATGGTGTATAAAACTAATTTATAAACAAAATTATCAAACCATAAATAATATAATTTTTAAGGTATTAAAAAAAATCAATTAAAAAAAATAAGGTAAACATTGTTACCTTATTTTTCATTATTTTATCATTTTATTATTTTTTCAAATGGGCATCGAAATAATCCGTTATTTTTTGCATCAAATGAACCCTGTTATATCCTCTCACATTATGAGCGTGTCCTGGGTAAACAAAATAATCTAATTGTACATTTTTATCTACGGCATTTTTCAATAGTTTTAAGGTATGTTGCCAAACGACTACATCATCTTGCGTTCCGTGAATAAGCAATAATTTGCCTTTCAATTGATCTATTTTATCCAATAAATTAGCTTTGGCATAACCCGCAGGATTTTCTTGTGGCGAATCCATATACCTTTCGGTGTACATTATTTCATACATATTCCAATCGATTACAGGACCTCCCGCTACTCCTACTTTGAAAACATTTGGATATTTCAACATTAAACTTGTCGTCATAAATCCACCGAAACTCCAACCGTGAACACCCATTCTTTCAGCATCTACAAAAGGTAAAGATTTTAAATAATCTACTCCTTTTAATTGGTCTTTCATTTCCGTTTCTCCTAACTGGCGATGAACAGCCTGTTCAAATTTCATTCCTCTATTGGCAGAACCTCTTCCGTCCATTGTAAAGACTACATAACCGTGCTGAGCCATATAATCGTACCATAAATTCCCTGATGCTGGGAAAGAGTTTTTCACCAACTGAACGTGAGGACCATTGTATAAATAAACTACCGCTGGATATTTTTTGGTCGCATCAAAATTAGTTGGATAAATGATTTTTCCATACAAATCAGTTCCATCATCAGCCTTTAAACTTACATTTTCTACCTTTGGCGTATCATAATTTTTCAATGGATTTTTCGCCGTTAGTAAATTTTTAGATTGTAAATTTTCGGTATTAATCAAATTGACTTGTTTCGGTGTATTAGCATTAGAATAAGTATCATACAACCATTTTCCGTCTTTACTCAATACCGCTCTATGCACTCCATCTCCTGCATCTAATCGCTGAATAGCATCAGTTTTCCAGTTTACTTTATAGATATGATTTTCTAATGGCGTTTCCTTCGTTCCTGCGAAAATAACCTGATTTTCTTTTTTATCAAATCCTAATACATCGGTTACTACCCAATCACCTTCGGTTAATTGTTTTACAAAACCTTTTTTGGTATCATAAAGGAATAAATGATTGTATCCCGTTCTTTGACTTTGCCAAATAAATTCGGTTTTAGAATTTGGTAAAAACAATAACGGATGCTGAGGCTCTACATATTTATCATCTTTTTCTTCAAAAAGCGTTTTGATAAACTCCCCTGTTTTAGCATCGTATTGATTGAGTTTCATATGGTTTTGACCTCTATTCAAAACACCTACAAAAACAGATTTAGAATCAGGACTCCAACTTACTGCTGTTAAATACTGCTCTTTATCTCCATCAATTTTTAAGAAAGTTTTCTGATTAGTTTTCACATCAAAAACACCCAATTTCACTTCTTCCGACTTTCCACCAGCCATTGGGTATTTGATATTTTTATTCACTGCTGGCGTTTTTGACCAATCAATAACAGGGTAATCCGTTACCATGGTTTCATCTTTTCGGTAAAAGGCTACTTTCTGCTTATTTGGCGAAACGAAAATACCATTGGTAATCCCAAACTCACTTCTGTGAACCGTTTTCCCGTTGATAATGCCTTTGTTTTCATCATTGGTAATAATGCCTTCCATTCCGTCTTTATGGAAACGCAAATTATTATCAATATTATAGATATACGCATTATCCGCTAATTCGTGAATATTTTCTGCTTTTTTATTCAGCGTAATGGTTTTGGTGATTTTCCAATTCTTCCCTCTTTTTTTCAACCAAATATACTGATTCCCCTTAGCGAAATGAGCCTTATCATCCTGCGTGAAACTTAGATATGGTAATCTTTTAAAATTGGCATTAGGAAATAATCTTTGTAAGTCCTTTAATGAAATTAAAGTTTCTTTTTTTCCTTTTTTCAAATCTTTTTTAACATACGCATTATCGATAATTTGCGTATAAAAATCTCCATTTTCTGAAAAAGCGAAACGATTGATATTATCCACTCTCAAATTGGTGTATAATCCAATCACTGCCTCCGACATGGTGAAGTTTTTCTTTTGCTCTTGTGCCACTAAACTTCCTCCTGCCAAAAGAGAAAGTAAGGCGTATTTTTTAAAATTCATATTGTTTATTTTATTAAAAAATTGAATGATTCGATAATTAAAAAATTTATTCATAATACTCAAACGAGCGTTATGGATTAGCTTTTTATCGTATTCAAATTCATCATATTTTTAAATTTCAACTTGTTTTATTCCACTACCAAAACTCGCTTTCTAATCATCTCTGCTATGGCTAACATATCTTTTCCGATTTCTCTATCATCTTCCAATTTTGGAACTTGCGAACGGATAAGAGCGTGATTTTCTTCGATAATAGGATTACATTTCAAAGGTCTTCTAAATTCTAAACCTTGTGCTGCGTACATCAATTCTACTGCAAAAATATTCACTAAATTATCCAATACCTGATTGAATTTTCTTCCCGAAATACTTCCCATAGAAACGTGATCTTCTTGCCCTAAACTCGTTGGGATAGAATCTGCCGATGCAGGAAAACAAAGCGTTTTATTTTCCGTTACCAATGCCGCCGAAGTATATTGAGGAATCATAAATCCAGAATTTAGTCCTGAACTCGGTGCCAATAATCTCGGCAACCCGTATTTTCCTTCTAATAATAAATAACTTCTTCTATCTGAAATATTTCCTAATTCTGCCGTAGCCAAAGTCGCATAATCCAAAGGCAATGCCATTAACTGACCGTGGAAATTACCACCAGATATAGCCTCTTCGTCGCTTAATACAATTGGGTTATCGGTTACGGAATTCAGTTCGGTTTCTGCACATTGTTTCAAGTGTTCAAAAGCATTTCTACTCGCTCCGTGAACTTGTGGCACACACCTCATCGAATAAGGATCTTGCACTCTTTTAGAATGATCGTTATTCGCCATATTTTCTGAACCATTTAAGAAGGTTCTCATTCTTTCGGCTACTTTTTGGCTACCATCAAATGCTCTTATTTCGTGTAATTCTTTTCTAAACGGACTATCAGACCCGTGATATGCTTCAATACTCATCGCTGCGGTCATATCTGCTAAATTCAACAAATATTCCATTTTTTCTAAACCTTTAATAGCATGAGCCAAAATAAATTGCGTTCCGTTAATCAGTCCTAAACCTTCTTTTGCTCCCAATGTCAAAGGGGCTAAATTATGCTTTTTCAGTACTTCTGCGGTTTCGACGATTTCTTCTCCTTGCCAAACTTTCCCTAATCCCAATAATGGTAAAACCAAATGAGAAAGCGGTGCTAAATCTCCACTTGCTCCCACAGAACCTTGCTCTGGAACAACAGGAATAATATCTTTTTCCAACATTAGAATTAGTCTTTCTATCATTTCCAAAGAAACCCCAGAAAAACCTTTTGATAAAGCGTGAATTTTAGCAATCATCATTATTTTTGACAAATCTTTTTCGATAGGTTTTCCTACTCCCACAGCGTGAGAAATGATAAGATTATGTTGTAATTGTGCCGTTTGTTCCTCAGAAATTTTGGTATCACACAAAGGTCCAAAACCTGTGTTAATTCCGTAAACGGTTTGGTCTGAGGCTACAATTTTTTGCACATTTTCCTGAGATTTTAAAATCTGCTTTTTAGATTGTTCGCTCAGTTGTGCCAAAGATGGATTTTTTAGAATTTCTAATACATCGTGAAAGGTAAAAGTATCTATTCCGTATGTTTTCATTTTTATTTTTTTTATTTAATTAATTGAATTTAAACCATTTAAAACTAAATTCTCTTTTTAAATGCGTTATAAGCGTAGTGACAAAAATAATAGAACGCTCTGAAAAAATTCAGTTTTTCTAAGCCATAATATAAATGCCAAACTCGTCTTGCAGCCTGAAATTTATTCGCAGAAATAGAATTTTCCCTCACCCTATAAATTGCCAAAACTTGATTAAGTCCATAGGCTTTATATCCTTTTTTAAGTAAGCTTATCCAAAGATAGGTATCTTGCCTCGTTCTTAAATTGATGAATTTAAAAGGCTCTACAATATTTCTATCAATCATAGAGGTAGACATTCCTATAATGGTATTCTTCATATAACCATTATAATCCACAAAAGGAATCGTCTGTACCGATTTTTGCATATCCTTCCCCTGTTCATCTATCAAACGATAAGCTGTAAATGAAATCGGATAATGATGCTTTTTCATAAAAGCCAACTGCTCCTCCAATTTATGAGGCAACCACAAATCATCACTATCCAAAAAGGCAATAAATCTACCCTTGACTAGAGATAAAGCTTTATTTCTAGCTTCGGCGGCTCCTTTATTTTCTTGATTTTGAACTAATTTTATCCTTGTATCTTGGGCAATATATTTTTGGATAATTTCAACAGAATGATCGGTGGAGCAATCGTCCACGATAATCATTTCCCAATTTTGATAAGTCTGAGAAAGGACAGCATTTATTGTATCCTCTATAAAATCAGAAGAATTGTAAGATGGTGTAATAATACTAACTAAATCTTTCATCTATTGTCATTAGTATTAATCCTTTTGAAAGAGATCTCTTGTATAAACCTTGTCCGAAACATCCTCTAATTCATTGCACAAACGATTAGCAATGATAATATCGGAAAACTCTTTAAATGCCGACAAATCTTTTATCACCCTAAATTTTGAGAATTTTTCTTCCTTCAAATTCGGCTCATAAATGACCACTTCTATTCCTTCTGCTCTTACCTTTTTCATAATATCTTGAATGGCAGAATCCCTGAAATTATCCGAATTGGTTTTCATCGTCAAACGATAAATCCCCACGGTTTTAGGTTCTTTTTGAACAATAGAATTGGCTATAAACCGCTTACGAGTTTCATTGGCATCTACAATCGCCTTGATGAGATTATTAGGCACATCCGAATAATTGGCTAATAATTGTTTGGTATCTTTTGGTAAACAATATCCACCATATCCAAATGATGGGTTATTATAATAATTTCCAATTCTTGGGTCAGCAGAAACGCCCTTGATAATATCTTCCGAATTCAAATGATGCACCTCCGCATAGGTATCTAACTCGTTGAAAAACGCGACCCTCATTGCTAAATAAGTATTCGAAAACAGTTTAATGGCTTCAGCTTCTGTGGTATTGGTTAAATAAACCTCAACATCTTTGTCCAAGGCTCCTTCTAACATTAATTGGGCAAATTTATCCCCTATCCTTCTATCTCCTCCAACGATAATTCTCGATGGGTGAAGATTGTCATATAAAGCCTGTCCTTCCCTCAAAAATTCGGGAGAAAAGACAATATTATCAATGGATAGTTCTTTTTTAATATTCGCCGTATAGCCAACAGGAATAGTAGATTTAATAATAATATCAGCCTTGGAGTTAGACTTGACCACTTCACGAATTACAGCATCTACAGACGAAGTATTGAAATAGTTAGTGTTTGGATCATAATCCGTTGGTGTAGCAATCACTACCAATTCACTATCGGCACAAGACCTTACCAAATCTGTTGTGGCCACCATATCTACTTGATGTAAATACTCCGAAATCTCTTTATCTACAATCGGAGATTTTTTATGATTGATGAGTTCCACCTTCTCCTCTATGATATCCACTAATGTTACCTCGTTACGCTGAGCCAATAAAATGGCATTCGACAAACCTACATAGCCCGCTCCTACTACTGTAATTTTCATTTTGTTTTTTGCTTCTCGTTAAAAATTTTATCAAGATAAACTTAATGTCAACAAAAATAATATTTTTTTTATTATTAATCGCATTTTTATTGATTTTACTTTATCAAACTCGCTTAAACTATTGAGAAACAGCATTAATAAGTGTGCTAATCAATTTCTTATCCATCAAAACAATATTAAGCATGCTGTACAGAAAATAAACGCCAGAAATCATTAAAAATACATTTTCTTTACCCAAGCCTAATCTCCTCTCCTTTGAAATATTAAAAGAAAAATACATCAACATAAAAATAATCAGCCACTCCGAAAATCTAGTGGATACCGAAGATAAAGATAAAAGCGAAGCTATAAAAACACCAACCAATATCACAGATAAACCTATCAATATAAATCGGCTTAGATTTTTTCGATTAATGACTAAAAAGACCAATGCTATCATAAACTTTAAACTGATCCTCTCCTTTCCATCAGGTTTGAAATAATAAGTATATCTCACAAATATTGAATCATCATAAAAAAACAAACCTAATCCCATTAAAAACAAGACGAAACCAACGTACAAAATAGGTCTTTTATATCGTAAAAAAAGTACCGTTAATTTTTCAAGGGAAAATAAAAAAGTGAAAAATATAAACACAAAAAAATGAGAAAACATGCCCAAAAATAACATCACCACTTTAAAGAAAATTGTTTTATGCTTTCCATAAAACGCCCACAAACAAAAAGACAATGCCAGAGCACTTCTAAATTGATTCAAATATAAATTGAAAAACGAAATCAAAATGATACATAAAACATAATAAGGCTTAACGAACTTCAACAAAGTATAAGTCAGAAATAATATCGATAAACTCTGTAAAAGATGAACCACCAAAGCATTAGACAAGAAAAATAAAATTTTCGCCATCAAAATAACCACCAAACGATTGTCCATTAAAGATTGTAAATAATTGCCATTAAACTCGGCAATTGCATTTTTATAAATAGCCAAATCCCTCGTATAAAGATAATCAAAATACGGGGAGGACCATATAAAAAATAAAGCCACTATATTTAAAATATAGATGGACCACAATATGATTTTGTTATTTTTCCGTTGTCTATCCATTAGTCTTTGTTTTAAAATATTCAAAATATTTCATATAAGAATCTCGACTGTACTCCAAGGATTTTTCATCACTGAAATCCTGACTACCATCTTCAAAATGTTCAATTGCTACATCAAAAGGAATATAATACACCTTCACTCCGTTTTGCTTTGCTTTTTTAGCCAAAAAATGCTCCTCATTGTACAAAAACATCTCCTCATTATACAATGGATGAAGTTTCAACAAAGCCTCTTTTCCCATAAGATAAAAACAGCCGTGACAACTATACACCCTCGATTTTTTCAGTTTAAAAATTTGCACCAACTTAATAAACAATCGCCTTACAACACCATTTGTCGCATAAACAATATACTTTAAAAAATTGATATTTTGCTTCACCGCCACATAATACAACCATCGAAAAAAGTACGAATAATTAATAATAAATGGATTTTGATGTTTTCCCGTAAGCGTTTTAATCTCTGGTGCATAGATGGCATTATTATCTTGAGATAATAAAAATTCGGTATTTAATTTCTTAATCTTCACATCAGCATTAGCAACCACAATATACTTAAAATCATAATATTGTAAAGCATGAGCAATCCCTTGATTGTTCCCATAGCCATAACCTTTATTTTCAATATTAATAAAGTCAGCGTTATTTTCTTGGGCTATTCTTTGAAACTCCTTTTTGGTTTCTTCATCATAGAAACTATTCACGACCACGACTCTGGAATTAGGAATTTTATTATTCCTAAAAAATGAATCCAAATCTTCGTAATTTCTATAGGTCAATATGATAAAAATAAAATCAAACATTCTCCTTTTTTTTCATTACTCCCCAAACAACGAACGATAAAACCCCTAAAATTATTTGAAGCACCAAATAAGATTTTCCTATTTGTAAAAAATGCTCACTATACCACATCATCGAAAACCCTATTACACAAGCAATTATCAAATTAATCGTATTGAAAGGAATTTTAGAATAAGCATCAATAGGGTTTCTCAATAACAAATATAAAGCATTCGGAAGTATACCAAAAGAAACCCAAAAAATAATATTTTTGGAGGGTAAATATTCAGCACTGAAAAATAACCGAATTAAAAAATCATCAAATAAATAAATAAAACCGATAATCCCCACCGAAAGCACAATATACATCGCCATAAATTTGTTGATGGTTTTAAAAACTTCATGGATTTTATTTTCAGCCATTGCCTGACTGACCTTAGGTAACAAAATGACACCTATATACGAAAAAATAGGACTCACCAAAGAAGTCAGCGTTATTGCCACCGAAAAATAAGCCACCTCTACTTCCGTGAATTTCTTATTGACAATCAGTAAGGGA
Source organism: Flavobacteriales bacterium (assembly GCA_002747105.1). Lineage (GTDB taxonomy): Bacteria > Bacteroidota > Bacteroidia > Flavobacteriales > Weeksellaceae. The sequence goes on from PDSY01000011.1 coordinate 10,913, forward strand.
ACGGCAGTCAATGAAAATAAAAACAAATCGCCCACCATTCTCGAATAACCAAAACTCCAGAGTTCTTTTAAAGAAGGAATTAAATTTTCCTTAATGACCTTTTGACCAATTTTAAAATATTTTTTGCCCTCCAATAATGAAAATACAACAAAAACACCAAAATTAACCACTATGCTATATTTGATGAAAACAAATACATTTTTAGTACAAAAATAAGCCACCACCAATATCAAAAACTGTACAAGCATCTGAATTAGATTAAAGGACAAAATTTTATTCAGTCCCCTATAATAAGCATACAAGAAAGACAAAAAAGTAATACTGATACCGTAAAAATAAGCTACCATGATATCCTCATCTCCATTGAAAATAATATCATTGGCTTTACTTTCAAATACTAATATGCCAACAAAAAAAACAACCGAAATCATCAAAACCAAAAAAAATCCCGAAAAAATATACTGAAATTTCCCTATATCGGTTTTATTTTGAGGTACATATTTCGGAATCGCAATTCCCATTCCCGCCAACAAAACAAAGGAAATAATCGTTGCTGTTCTTTTAATAATATTGAACTGACCATACTCCTCTACACTTAAATGATTACTCAATAGTTTATTAATCAACAATCCAAAAACCATCAACGAAAACTGTACAAATACCGAAAAAATAACATCTTTCCTCAAATTATACATACCTACGCTTTTTAGAAATGAATAAAGATAAATAAAACAGAATAAACACCAATATAAAACTCATATATGCCCATATTGATGAAACATAAGAATTGAATACATAGAAAAATAAGCACGAAAAAACGACAACTGCTAAAAGGGAAAATCGGTACATTTTAGATTTTAACAAGCCAAAAATAAAACCCAAAATAAACACAAAAACAAAAGTGCCCCAAAATCCAAAATCCTCAATATGATACCTAAAAACAGTATAAACATTAGAATGGAATTCTCTCCCATTAGAATAAAAATAATAATTATCGTCAAAAATCCCCGCTTTTCTTTCTGCAATCCCCAAAGTATTGGCTATACCAAAAAAAGTCTTGACACCATACTCATGAAAATGAATGTCTTTATCTAAATAATTGACCAACCAATCATCAAAAGTAGGTAAATGGGCAAAATAAAACGCAACTTTATAATTCACCTCCTCCAATACCTGCTCATCAAGTTTACCAATTCTTGCAATAAAAGAAAAAATGACTAAAAAATAAAAAACCAACATTCCCACCAATGCTCCTACAATATGTTTTAATTTAAACTTGGGAAACCGTCCCTTAAAAACTAAAAAATAAGAAAACCTACTGATAACCAACAAGAAAATAGCACAAATAAAAACAAACTTGGTATTTTGAGTCAATAAAACCATCAAACTTGGCAACAAAGAAATGACCAAGAGTTTTCTGGCTTTAAATTGTGCATTAGTAAAGCCCGCTAAAAGGGGCGCTAGATAAACAAAAACCAATGCAATTTGAGAAATCACACTGGTATTCAAATCATTCGTATATCTTGCTACCGCCATGGTATTATTTACCTCTAATAGATTCTGAAAAGACAATAGGGTTTCAATAGAAATACCATTAATAATCAAACTTTCAATAGGAAATACAAAACCTATTGCCACCGATAGGTATGTCAATAACAACAATGTCTTTTTACTAAACTTCGTCTGAGTGTCATTTTTTACTTTTTTTACGCCTATCAATTCTCCCATAAAAATAGAAAATGAAGATAGAATGATCAAAACATACAAAGAGGTGGAAAAATGATAATCTCTGAAAAAGATTTCCGAAAACGCAATATTAAACAGCCAAAACAAGGTATAAAGAAAACTCAAAGAATAGATTTCCTTTGATTTGTACAAATAATACGAAAGAATGGATAAAGTGAAAAATAAGATTAAATTCATTTAATTAAAATCTTGGTTATTTCCCACATTTACCTCATCACTACTTTTTCTATTTACCATCTTAAAACTGCCTTAGATGTATTGTTTAAAACGGCTACAAATTTAAAGAAAAATAAATAATTATGCCCCAAGTCATAAAACCTATTTCACAATTTTCATTTCATCTATCAACCATTTAGAATCAGCATATTTATCAATAATAAAAAGGATATAACGCGTGTCCACCATAATATTTCTACATAGTTTTGGGTCGTAATTAATATCACTCATCGTTCCCTCCCACTGTCTATCGAAATTTAAACCGATTAAATTTCCGTGAGCATCAAGGGCTGGACTCCCCGAGTTTCCTCCCGTCGTATGGTTGGTTGCGGTAAAACCAACTGGCACTTCGCCTGTTTTATCGGTGTATATTCCATAATCTTTGGTATTGTACAATTGTATCAATTTCGCTGGCACATCGAACTCATAATCATTCGGTACATATTTTTCCATAATTCCCGAAATATGTGTTTGATAATCGTATCTTACCGCATCTCTTGGGTTAGAACCTGCAATTTTTCCGTAAGTGACTCGCATTGTAGAGTTCGCATCAGGGAAGAATTTTCGGTTTTTATCCGTCTTCATTAACTGAGCAATATACTTTTTTTGTAAGGCATTGATTTTAGATTTATACGCTTTATAAGGCTTACTTACTTTGGTCTCATGAGCCTTTTTCATTGCCAATGCCAACTGATAAAATTGATCTTTTTTAAGCGTTGGAATAAAATCTGCATCATGAAATAAATTCATTAAATTGCCATTCACGTTATTTCCATTCAAATCTTTGCTTCCTGTAATAATAGAATTTTTAGACCAATTTTCCATGGTTGTTAAATTCTGCTTTGCATCGGCAAACTGCCCAAAATTTTGAGGTAAAAATTCGGTTTTATTTTTGTTTTGATACAATGCTAAAACTTTAGCCGTTACTTTGGCATCTAACTGAGCGTCATAATTTTTATAGAATTTGGCTAAATAATTTGCATACCTTTGTTTGATTTGGTCAGTAATGGTACCATCTTCTGTCATTTCAACAAAATTAATCAACAAGTTTGCCAAACGAAGCGTTTCTGCATTCCTTACTACTTCACCATAATAAGCATTATTCAAAGCGTAAGGAGCCTGAGCGTTATACAATTCTTCAAACTGCTGAATGGTATTTTTCAAAGCTTTATTTTGATTTCCTAAACGATTTTCATAAGCTCTCTTTTTAGCTACGGCATTAGATTTTTTCAATCCTTCTACTTCACCAATCCATTTTTTCCAATAATTGGCAATTCGTGCGTATTTAGAGGCATATTTAATTTTCGTTGCTTTATCTGCACGCATTTTTTCGTCCAAAGTTTTCAATGCCACTTCCCTTACGGAAATCATCGCTGGATCAATTTCATTCACGATTTTTTCAATCGCAATTGATGGTAAATATTCATTCGTTCTTCCCGGGAAACCATACACGAAAGTAAAATCATTTTCGTTTTTCTCCTTAATGGAAATCGGTAAGAAATATTTAGGTTGAAAAGGAACATTATCTTTGGAATATTCGGCTGGTTGATTGTTTTTATCAGCATAAATTCTAAACATCGAAAAATCTCCTGTATGTCTTGGCCAAACCCAATTATCGGTATCACTTCCAAATTTACCAATCGATGATGGTGGAGCTCCTACCAAACGAATATCCTTAAAAGTATCTATCACAAAAGCGTAATATTTGTTCCCTGCATACATGGATTTCACCATCACTTTTTGCGTTCCTTTGGTTGGGAAAGATTGCTGAACCGACCTTATATTATTTTTAATCGCATTATCTAATGCCTGTCCTGATAAATTTTTAGTATTCTTTAAAACTTTATCGGTTACTTCTTTAATATCAACGATAAAATCTACCGTTACTCCTGGATTAGGAAGTTCCTCAGCGTTATTTTTCGCCCAAAAACCATTGGTCAAATAATCGTTTTCCACGCTAGAGTGAGCCTGAATTTGCCCATAACCACAATGGTGATTGGTCAATAAAAGCCCTTTTGGCGAGATGATTTCAGCAGTACAACCACCATTAAACTGTACCACAGCATCTTTAATACTCGGTTTTTTGGTATTGAAAATATCTTTCGCAGAGATTTTCATTCCCATTTTTTTCATTTCCTTTTCATTGAGTTCCGTAGGAATCCACATTCCGCCATATTGCTGAGCATAGCTAAATACCGAAGAAACCACAACAGCAGATAATAATATCGTTTTCTTTAACATTGTCTAAATTTTGGCATAAAAGTAGGACTTTTATTTTAAAGTGACAAGGCAGTATATTTATTGTTAGATAAGTCGCTATTAATAGGGTTCAACCTAGAATCGTTTAGGAGATTGACAAGACTATAAAAATGACCTTAGAATATTTGTATTTAATCTAAATTAATTTTAATTTTGCAGCGTGAAAAATATCCAAAATCATACTTTTGTTAGTGAACCCTTTTTGATTGGCTCTTCTGATACTTTCTATTGTGGCAAGAAAAAGAAATGCTGTAAAAAATATAAAAAGGGCAAAGGGCGATTCTGTAAAAAATGTCCTAAAAAAGATAAATTTTGCTAATTAAACAGTCTTGATAAGACAATAATTATCAAAACTATCAATATAATTACCAAATAGATTTTTCCAAATAATACACCACGCTTTTTAGGCGTATCCATCATTTCTTCTAATGTTGTTTTATTTTCGGTAATAGTAATTCCTCTTACGGCAGTTTTATGCAATTTGGTGTTGGTAATATGAAGCACAACATGAAATTTCCCTTCCTTAAATTCGGTAATTTTAAAACGTCTTTCGCCAAAAGGTTTTTCTAGTCCAAATGGTAAAACTTTTACCACATCGGCGTGTTGAGTATTCCATTTTACAATCACCTCATCGCCTTTATCGACATTGGTTTTATTGACCGAAAAAGTTTTGATAACAGGTGGAAAATCGGAACGGATAGATTTTTTCTTTAATGAATATCCTCTGTCGTATGCCTTGCGTTTTTCTTCATCTATTAAAGTTTCATAAGCTTCTTTGACCTCTCGGAATCTTTCCGCAAAAAAATCATCTCCACTATTTTTATCAGGGTGATATTTTAGGGATAATTTTCGATAAGCTTTTTTGATTTCCTCCTCCGAAGCGTTTTCTTCGACACCTAAAAAATAATAGTAATTTTTCAATTTCAATCATTATTTAATTTTCACTTCTCCAGCGCTATTTTCTTCTATTAACGTTACCAAATGTTCGGATTTTTTATAAATCACAATATCTCCTGAAGAGTTGGCTTCGGCTTTTGCTTTTTCGGAAACAGAAATGGACAAATCCCCTGAACTTGAAGCTTCTAAATCAGCAAATTTCGCACTGAGCTCTTTTCCGTCAAAATCCCCTGAAGAGCTTACACTCACATCTGCCTTTTTCACTTTTCCACTTATCTCTACATCGGCAGAAGAGCTTACCTTTACTGTTAAATTCGTAGCCGAAACATGACCATCAAATCCCCCTGAGCTTGAAGCCATTATCTTACAATTGGTCACTTTTAGATCGCCTTTTATTTCTCCTGAACTTGAGATTTCCAATGTCGCCTTATCTTGTGTAAATTCATCTTTTATCACTATCGAACCAGAGGAGTTGGCTACTAAAGTAGTATAATCCTTTAGATAAATTTTTGCTTTTATTTCTCTATTAAAATTAAAATTTATTTTGTCTTCAGAATCTACATATAAATGAAGTTTCCCATTTTGAAGCTTTACCTTAACCCATTTCAAATCATCTTCATTTCCTTCCAAAACAACACGCTCTTGTTGCCCTTTGATTATCTCGGCATCAATAGATGTTGAAACTTGTATTTCATCTATATCTCCTTTGTATACTTTTTGTGTTGTTTGATAATCCCCTTCCTTTTCGTTGGTTTTATTTGATTGACAAGCCAGTAAACCAATTCCGATTGATATTCCTATAAAAAACTTTTTCATTGGGCGTATTTTTTAGATTTCAGTCTTCAAATATAAAAAAAATCAATATCTTTATGCCTTTAAATCAAAACAAACAATGAAAATATCTTATGTATTTTTGGCTTCGGCATTATTTTTTGCCACAAGTTGTAACAAAAATGAACAAAAAATGGTAGAAGAACCTGTCATTAGTACTGAACTAAAATCCAACCCTTTCCTTACCGAAAGTAAGTTACAATATCACGCTCCCGAGTTTGATAAAATTAAAGATGAACATTTTAAACCTGCTTTCGAGTACGGTTTACAAAAACACCTTTTTGAAATTCAACAAATTACGAATAATCAAGACCCAGCAACATTTGAAAACACAATAGTTGCTTTGGAAAAAAGTGGTGAAGTCTTGAAAAAAGCACAATCGATTTTTTATAATTTAACGAGTGCCAATACCAATGATAACTTACAAGCATTAAAAGAAAAATACGCTCCGATATTCGCCGCTCATAACGATAAGATTTATCTTAATTCTCAATTATATGATAGGATTAAATCTATCCCAACGGATAATTTGGACGGTGAAGATAAAATGCTTTTAACATCTTATATTCAAAATTTTGAAATCGCTGGAGCAAGCCTTTCCGAAGATGATAAAACCGAATTAAAGAAAATTAATCAAGAATTAGCCTCTTTATCAACGAAGTTTGGTACTCAACTCTTAAAAGCAAGAGAAAAAGGAGGATTAATCATTGATAAAGTAGAGGAATTAGACGGTTTATCAAAAGATGAAATCGCAGCCGCAGCAGAAGATGCCAAGAAAGCAGGGCACGAAGGCAAATATTTATTAACCTTATTAAATACGACTCAACAACCTTTACTTCAAAACTTGAAGAATAGAAAAACAAGAGAAAGATTATTCAAAGCATCGTGGGGAAGAGCCGAAAAAGGGGATGCCAATGATACGAGAAAAACCATTGAAAAGTTAGCCAAATTAAGATTAGAAAAGGCTCAACTTTTAGGCAAGAAGTCTTTTGCTGAATGGAAATTGCAAGACCAAATGGCTCAATCACCTGATAAAGCAATGGATTTATTGGCTCAGTTGGCAAAACCTGCCGTAGAGAAAGCAAAACAAGAGCGAGATGAAATTCAGGCGTTAATAAAAAAGCAAGGAAATGATTTTAAATTAGAGCCTTGGGACTGGAATTTCTACGCTGAGCAAGTGCGAAAAGCTAAATATGACTTAGATGAAAACGAAATAAAACCTTATTTTGAAGTTGCTACGGTGTTGGAAAAAGGTGTTTTCTACGCTGCCGAAAAATTCTATGGTATTTCGTTCAAAAAAAGAACCGATTTACCTGTTTATCACCCAGATGTAGTTACTTACGAGATTTTTGACAGAGACGGAAAATCTTTGGCGATTTATTATTTGGATTTCTACACAAGAGCCAATAAAAAAGGTGGTGCGTGGATGAACAACTTTAAAGATCAATCGCATATTTATAACCAAAAACCTGTGATTGTCAATGTGTTTAATTACCAAAAACCTGCACCGGGGAAACCGTCATTAATCTCTTACGATGATGTTTCTACGATGTTCCACGAGTTTGGTCATACACTACACGGATTATTTGCAGATCAAAAATATCCATCTATTTCAGGAACCAATACACCGAGAGATTTTGTTGAGTTTCCATCGCAAATCAATGAGTTTTTTGCCTTAGAACCAGCCGTATTAAAGAATTATGCTCTTCATTATCAAACCAAAAAGCCAATGCCACAAGCCTTGGTAGATAAAATTAAAAAAGCTTCTACATTTAATCAAGGTTATTCTACCACAGAATTAGTTTCTGCGGCGATATTAGATATGAATTGGCATTCGGTAACAGATAAAGAAGATTTTAAGCCGAGTTTAGAATTTGAAAAAGAAGTTTTAAAGAAATATGGCTTTATCCTCAGCGAAGTACCACCGAGATACCATTCTCCGTATTTTGCTCACATTTGGGGCGGAGGTTATTCATCTGGTTATTATGCGTATATGTGGAGTGATATGCTTAATTCTTCTGCTTGGGATTGGATTAAAAACAACGGAGGAATGACGCGTGAAAATGGAGATCGTTTTAGAAAATACATCCTTTCTATTGGGCATTCAAAAGATTTAAATCAAGCGTTCAAAGACTTTACAGGAAAAGAACCAAGCATTGAACCTTTATTGAAAGATAAGGGATTTAAATAAAACTTAAAAATTAGTAATTTAGAAAACATTTACATTTCTTATTTGAATTATTACATTTTCATATATTCTTTGGCACACTTATTGATGATCCAAGTGTTAAATATGATTAAATTAAATCAAATTTATGAAAATGAAATATAAAATTATTCTAACAGCTATACTGTTTTTAAATGTGACGGTAAAGCTATTTGGACAAGGTGCAGAAAAGGCAACAGCTGGTGACGGTAAATACCGAGATGCTATTTACTGGCTAAAGTGGGATCAAAGAAAAAGAGAAGATGGTACTACGCCTACTAACTCTAAAATCAAAAACGGAGATTATATTGAATTTACCGCTCCCGACTCGGGAATGCAATACAGAATTACAGTAACCAATATGTCTTTCCCGTGGAGTTGGCAGGGTAAACCCAAAAAACTTACAGCTAGCAAATACAATAATTATTATTTGAATAATTTTCAGAAAGCCTATTATTGGCCTTGTCCAAATCCAGGAGGTGGTGGTCCAGGCTGTTCTAAGCCTTGGGCTCCAAATGGCACACCGAATGTTCCTCAGATATGGGAAGATAAGAAGATTGCATTAAATGTAAAGTATTGTGAAGCAGTATTTGATTTGAAAATAACAGCATCGGTTGATGGTACAGGAGTTCCAATAAAAGATTTTGCTTTTGTGGTTGCAGGTTCTGAGTCTTTAGCGACTCCTAGTGGTGATCTAGAACGTAAAGAATCTTATTCTTTGGAAGCATTGCCGAATGATGGAGAAACAACATTAGAACCAGACCAAGTAGTACAGCCCATAGAGGCGTATAAACAAGAAATAAACCCAGCCTCAACTTGGAGTTTAAAGTTAGAATCTCAATATGGAACAGAGCCAGGGACGACAGGAGTTAAAGGAGCAAAATTAAAAGTGTCAAATCCAAATCCGATCGGGGGTAATGATGGTAATGGTCAAGGAGATTTATTGTTGGCAGCAACCCACGTTGAAAATGTTCGTGTAAGCTTAAGAAGTGGTAGTTCTCAACACATTGCTTTGGGAATTATTGACTTATTAGACTTTGGAGATGCTCCTAATTCGTATGAAACCGACCCAAACGATCCTACAAAATTTGCAAGACATTATACTTTGCCATCATTGAAAGGGAATTTTTGGACACAAGATAAGACGTGGACTACCGAACCGACTGTTGAGGAGTTTGCAACCTTAGAGGAACCTATATTAGGTATAGGTCAGTTTGTTGATTCTGAGGAAGAAAAACAAAACCCATCGGTAAATGCTAATGGTGATGATACGCAAGGTACATTAGATGTTAATGGTAATATCGTTAATGACGAAGATGGAATACCAGGGGCTAAATGGTTTAAAGACTGTGCAGGTCCTATAAAAGTACATAATTATCACGAAGATAAGACGGCATATCTGTACACTTGGATAGATGCAAATAATAATAATCAATTTGATGCTAATGAAAAGTTAGAAAAAATAGAAGTAGAACCAGGTTTTGATGGATATAAATACTTTGATTTCCGAGGACATTTTGGAACAGGATTCCAACCGAATCTAGGAGATTCTCGTATAATGCGCTTTAGAATTTCATATAAAGAAGATTTAGAGTTAGGTGATTTAGCAACCAGTGGAGAGATAGAAGATTATAAAATAGAGTTTATGGTTCCAGAGGTAAGTCCGTTGAAAGAAACGGTTACTTGCGATGCTCCTCAAACTACTGTTAATATTACCAATTTACCACAAACAGGTTGGACAATTACCCAAACAGGTTCTACAGGTCCTGTATTTGCACCTGTGGATGCCAATGCTACTTATACAGGAACAACTACGAGTACTACTATTACTTTAGAACAAGGTTCTTATCAATTAGAGATAAGTAATAACTCTCCAAGTTGTAGCTATATTTTCAATATTGATATTACCGGAGATGCAGATTGTGACGGAGTGCCTGATGATGAAGATTTAGACGATGACAACGATGGTATTTTAGATACTGATGAAGACATTTGTAATAATCCTAACCTTGTAACAAACCCATCGTTTGAAGAAGATAATTTTTTAGATGGCAGTGTGGGAACATTGTGGTCAGGTTGGGGAACTTATTTTGGAGTACATTATGTTGTTCCTTCTATTTCCAATACTGATCAAATAACTGGTTGGAATTACACTACAAATTGTGATGGTTGGAGTGATGAAGGTGGAAAGGGAATGGCATTAGCTCCAGACGGGCATCAATATGTAGATGTATTAGGTAAAGATGATGGAAAACCAGCAGGAGTTGATTCTAATAAATTATCACAGGTTATAGATACAGAAGTTGGTAAAACATATACATTTTCCTTCTATTGGGGAGAAGATATGGGACACGGATTTGAAACTAATCCTGGAGAAACTAATCTTACCGCTTCAGTTATTGATAATACCAATCAAAATGTTATTAAAACACAGAATTTAACAGAACAGGCATTAGGCTTAGTAGAAGGTGTTTATGGTCCAAAACCTTGGAAATTCTATACCACCACTTTTGTTGCTACTTCTACTAAAACCAAAATTCAATTTACAGCTATAGCTTCAGGTGCAACATTAGGAAATGGTGCTGCTTTAGATATGGTTACTGTAAAGGAACTTTGTGACACCGATGGCGACGGTATCCCAGATCATTTAGATTTAGATTCAGATAATGATGGATGTTTAGATGCGATAGAAGGAGGAGGAAACTTCACTTATAATGATGTTGTC
>PDSY01000012.1 GCA_002747105.1 Flavobacteriales bacterium
AAAATGAAATCTATTACAATTCAAGGCGCAAAAAGAGAAAGCGTAGGTAAAAAATCAACAAAAGCATTGCGTAATGCTGAATTAGTTCCTTGTGTTGTTTACGGAGAAAAAGAGCCAATTCATTTTTCTGCAGAAGAAAAAGCATTCAAGAATTTGGTTTACACTCCTGATGCACACACAGTAGAATTAAATATCGACGGAGAAACCATTCCTGCAGTATTGCAAGATATTCAGTTTCACCCAGTAACAGATAGAATATTACACGCAGATTTTTATCAATTAAATGATAACAAACCTGTAGTGATGGAAGTTCCTGTGAAATTTACAGGTAGATCAAAAGGTGTTGTAGCAGGTGGTGTTTTAAGAGAATCTTTCAGAAAACTGAAATTGAGAGCTTTACCAGCTAACTTACCTGATTTCATAGAAGTAGATGTTACTCCATTAGAGATTGGTAACAAAATCTATGTTGGAGATATCAAAAACGAAAACTACACATTCATGCACCCAGATAATGCAGTTGTAGTAGCCGTTAAGACTTCTAGAACAGCGATAAAAGAAGAAGCGGTAGTTGATGAAGAAGGAGAAGGAGGAGAAGAAGGAGAAGAGGAAGCTGCAGCAGAATAATCAGTTTCTTTATTAGATACAAAAATCGCCTGAAAATATTTTCAGGCGATTTTTGTATTCTAGAGGGGTTTTAGCCATTGGATAAATCGATCACTTCTCAATCGCTAAATCAATCACTTCTTTCATTTTTGTTACATAATGAATGTTCATGTTTTTAAGATAATCTTGCTTGATTTCTTCGACATCTTTTCGGTTACTTTCGCAGAGAATAACTGTCTTCACTCCTGCCCTTGTGGCAGCGAGTAGTTTTTCTTTAATTCCACCCACAGGAAGCACTTTTCCTCTCAGGGTAATCTCCCCTGTCATTGCCAAATGAGGTTTCACTTTTTTTCCTCTAAAACTCGAAACAAGGGATGTGAGCATGGCAATTCCCGCCGAAGGACCATCTTTTGGCGTTGCTCCTTCTGGAACATGAATATGCACATTTTTGGAACTTAACTCTTCTTCCGAAACACCCAATTCTTCGTGCTTAGCCTTGATGTACTCTAAGGCAATGGTTGCCGATTCTTTCATTACCGTTCCCAAGTTCCCTGTCAGCGAAAGCGTTCCTTTTCCTTTACTTAAAATACTTTCGATATAGAGAATATCGCCACCTACACTCGTCCACGCTAAACCTGTTACCACACCTGTTGCCCCTGTTGTTTCAGATAAGGCTTTTGGTCTTGGCACACCTAAAATCTCATCAATTTTTTCAATGGAAATTTTCGGATTATATTCCTCTTCAATGGCAGTCTGAAAAGCAATATGCCTTGCAATAGACGCAATTTTTTTCTCCAAACTTCTCACGCCACTTTCCGAAGTATGAGCCTCAATGATGTGTTTCAGTTCTTTTACTCCAATTTTAAAAGCGTTTTTAGCTAAACCATTTGCCTCAATTTGTTTTTTAATCAAGTGCCTTTTAGCGATTTCCACTTTTTCTTCCAAAGTATAACCCGCAATGGAAATAATTTCCATACGGTCTAATAAAGGTCGCTGAATGCTCCCCAAATTATTGGCAGTGGCAATGAACATGACTTTGGACAAATCGTAACCTTGCTCTAAATAATTATCATAAAACTGATGATTTTGCTCAGGGTCAAGTACTTCCAACAAAGCAGAACTTGGGTCTCCGTGCGTTCCTTGTCCTAATTTATCAATTTCATCTAAAACAATAACAGGATTGGAAACACCAAGTTTCTTTATCGATTGTAAAATTCGCCCTGCCATGGCTCCGATATAGGTTTTTCGGTGCCCTCTGATTTCGCTTTCGTCGTGCAATCCTCCCAACGAAATTCTCGCATATTTTCTCCCTAAGGAAGAAGCGATAGACTTTCCAAGCGAAGTTTTCCCGACTCCCGGAGGACCCGCCAAACAAAGAATAGGCGATTTCATGTTCTTTTTCAGTTTCAAGACCGCCATATGTTCCAAAATTCGCTTTTTAATATCCTCTAAACCAAAATGATCTTTGTCTAAAATCTTTTCAGCCTTTTTAATATTAAAAACATCTTTGCTGTAAGTTTCCCAAGGCAAATCGGTGAAGAAATCTAAATAATTTCGCTGGACATTATAATCTGGCGAATTGGGATGCTGTTTTGATAATCGGTTGAGTTCTTTCTCAAAATGAATTTGCACTTCATCTGACCAATTGATTTTCTCGGCTTTGGCTTTTAAATCGTCAATTTCCGAATGTTCATTTCCAAGACCAAGTTCCTCCTTAATTGTTTTCATCTGTTGGTTAAGGAAATATTCTCTCTGTTGTTGGTCTAAACTCTTGGAAGTCTTTTGATGAATGGCGTTTCTTAATTTCACTTTATCGAAATGCAAGAAAAGTCCTTCGTAACATTTTTTGGCTCTTTTCAGTAGGCTTTTTTCCTCTAAAAGTGCTTGTTTTTGTTCGTTGGAAAAACTTGCATTGGAGCAGACGAAATTGAGTAAAGCATCATTTTCGTTGATATTTCGAATTGCCATTTTTGCGGCATTCGGAATATTGCCATCAATATCAATGATTTTTTCCGAAAGCGTTTTGATATTATCAATGGTCGCTTCGTATTCGTTTTTATTTCTTGGTTTTGTATCTTTCAGTTGGTTGATTTCGGCTACCCAATAAGGTTTTTTTTGATTAACTTTCGTTAGTTTAAATCGCAATAAACCTCTTGTAATGGCAGTGATATTTCCTTCTGGAAGTTTGATGATTTTCAGAATTTGAGCTACCGTTCCTACTTTATAAATATCTTTTTCGGTAGGAGAATTGATTTCCGTATTTTTTTGGCTAATCACCCCAATAAAATCATTGTTTTCGTAGGCATCTTCCAACAGTTTAATAGAGCTTTTTCTTCCCGCTGTAATCGGAGTGATTACCTCTGGAAAAAGGGTCATATTTCTCACAGGAAGAATCGGAAAATCCTTTTGATTTTCTTTTTCATCAATATCATCGGAAAATTTAATTTCCTCTGTAATCACATTAAATCCGCTGTCCATTATTTCGTCAAAGTCTAAATCTTCCATATTTTCATGCTTAATGACAAATTGTCATTTGTTTAATCGTTTATTTTTATGAATATTGCTCCGTTTTATTTATTAAAGCTAAAACTAAAGCACTCAAAGGTGAACACGACAATTCTTATGCCAAGGCTTATGGATTTTTATTTTGTGTCAAAATTACAGATTGCTGTTTGATAGATCATTTTTTTCTCTTTTTTTAATTCTAAAATATAGACCAATTTAATATTCCAAAATAGACTTTTATGCAGAAAGTTACATTCAAATTTCTTTAATTTATTAAAAATGTTTATTTTCGCACACTGATATAAAATATAATTAACAATGGCAGTTTTAGGAGAAATAAGAAAAAGACCGATTCTTTTAATGGGAATTATTGCAATTGCATTATTAGCATTTCTTGTAAATCCAGATACTTTTGATAAGTTTTTTGGACAAAATCCGAACATTTTAGGAAGTGTAAATGGAGATGACATTACAAGGGAAGAATATGACAATCAATTGTTTTCATTGAGACAACAATATGGGCAAAATGCTCCAAAAGGATTGGAAAATATGGCTTGGAATAATGTGGTTCAAGCAAAATTAATCAAACAAGAGTTCGAAAAAATGGGATTCGAAATGACCGAAGATTATTTTTGGAACAATTTGCAGTTTGACCCACAATTTACACAGGATAAAAGCAATTTTGATTCTAAAGGAAACTTTAAATTACAAGAATTTAAAACCCAAATCGAAGCATTAAAAGCGAATAGCCCTCAGCAATACAATCAGTGGTTAAAAACCAAAGAGACTATCGAATATAGAATGATGGCAACGCAGTTGTTCAATAGTATTTCTGCTGGTGTTACCATGAATAACAAAGTAGCCGAAACCTTAATCAAAGAAAGAGATTTAATGATGGACTTGGACTTTGTAAAGGTAGATTATAATGCTTATGCACAGAAAAACCCTGTGAAAGTTACTACGAAAGATTTAGAAAACTACATCAAAAGATTTCCAAACCGTTACCAAACGGAAGAAAATGTGAATTTAGGTTTGGTTTATTTCCCATCAAAGCCAAGTGCTGAAGACGATGCAAAGGTGAAAAATGAAATCACTAAATTGTATAATGGTGAAAATATGGAGAACTTCACAAATACAGAAAACGACTCTATGTTTGTGGTATTAAATTCTGACTTACCATTGAATAACGGTTATTTCGGATTAAAACAATTGCCAAAAGGAGTTAAAGATTGGGTAAAAACAGCAGGTAAAGGTCAGGCATTTGGTCCTTACAAAGAAGGAGATTATTATATCGTTTCTAAGTTGATGGACAAAAAACCATCGGATTCTACTTTATCAAGACATATTTTAATTGCTTATGAAGGAAGTCCTGCGGGACAAGGTGTGAAGAGAACGAAAGAGGAAGCAAAGAAATTAGCAGATTCTATTGGTTCGGTAATTAAAGCGAATCCATCGAAGTTTGTAGAATATGTGAAATTATCAGACGATAAAGGTTCTGCACAAAAAGGTGGAGCTTTAGGTTGGACTACTCCTAACACTCCTTTTGCACCTGAATTTAAAGCATTTTTAGCCAAGAATAAAAAAGGCGCTACTGGAGTGGTAGAAACACAATTTGGGTATCATATCATCAATGTTCAAGATAAAAAATCTGGAGCAATGACTTATCGATTAGCCAATTTAGCCAAAACAGTACGACCATCTGAGAAGACAGAAACAAAAGTAGATAAAGATGCCAGAGATTTCATCAAGAAGGTAGAAGGAAAGTCTTTTACCGACTTTGAAAATATTGCGAAGAAAGGAAACCATAAATTTACTAACCCTAAAACAGTAAAAAGATTTGATGGTCAGTTACAAGGTTTAGGAACAGATAAAGACAATGATATTATCGCTTGGGCTTTTGATGAAGATAGAAAAGACGGAGATACAGGATTCTTTACCGTAGAAGGAACAGGAGATAGGATAATTGCTCATTTCAAATCAAGAAGTAAAAAAGGCTTAATGGATGCGGAATCTCAGCGATTACAATTAGAAATGATTGTAAGAAACGAGATGATAGCGAAGAAAATCAGTGAAAAGATTACCAAAGATAAATTAACTTCATTAGAAGCTGTAGCAAGTGCTTTTGGAGGAAAAGTGGAAAGCGGACAAATCAATGTAATTTCACCAAGATTAGGTTCTTCAATAGAGCCAAAAGTAGCAGGAATGGCATACAGCTTAGCCAAAGGTAAAGTGTCTGCACCTGTTCAAGGAAATTCGGGAGTTTTTGTAATGACTAAAAAGTCAGAAACAACAAATAAACAACCAGGAGACTTGAAACAATTCATCACTTCTGCTACTCAAAGAAATGCCCAAATCTTCGGTAATGGCTATATGCAAAGCTTAAAAAACAATGCAGATATAGAAGATTACAGAATAAAAATTTGGGATAAATTAGCCAAACGAAAATAAGATATATTTTATTCATCAAAAAAAATCGCCTAAATTTATTTTTAGGCGATTTTTTCGTATTAGGTATAATTAATCTAAGCGTTATTGACCACTAGAACGATTTCTCCTTTTAATGTTTTACTTTCAGAAAATGCTATCAATTCAGTAATCGTTCCTGATTTTGTTTCTTCAAATTTTTTGGAAATCTCTCGGCTTAAACTTACCCTCGTTTCCTCCCCAAAAAACTCTTTTATCTGTCGTAAAGTCGTTTTTATCTTATGAGGACTTTCATACAAAACAATTGTTTTCTTTTGCTCTGCTAATTGCTTTAATTTGGTTTGTCGTCCCTTTTTTGGAGGTAAAAATCCAGCAAATAAAAATTCATTATTCGGTAACCCCGAAACCACCAATGCAGGTACAAAAGCTGTTGCTCCCGGTAAACAAATTCTTTCAATATCGCTTTCCATCGCTGCCCTCGCCAATAAAAACCCTGGGTCGGAAATCGCTGGCGTTCCCGCATCGGTTATCAAAGCGATATTCTGACCTGCCTTTACATCTTCGATTACCTTTTCCGTTGCCTGATGTTCATTATGTAAATGATAAGACCTTAGAGGTTTAGAAATTTCATAATGCCTTAATAAAATCCCCGAGGTCCTCGTATCCTCACATAAAATATAATCAACCTCATTTAAAACCTTTATCGCCCTAAAGGTCATATCTTCCAAATTCCCAACAGGTGTAGGAATAAAATATAATTTTCCTTGCATTTTATAATTTTTTTACACATTTATCTATGAATAAATTCGTGTATTTTCACATTTCACCATATCCCATATGAATAAATTCATATGCTAATATATTTGTCGTTCCTACGGAGCTCCACTTCTTTTAATTGAGTTGCGTAGCAACGATTTATATTTTAACCAAAGGTTTTAACCTTTGGGAAATACAATACTAACGAACAAGAGTCGCAGAGCGACGACCGATTTATCCATCACAATAAATCTTCAAAATAATAATTTTCATTATAATCTACTTCAAACTTTTGTAACATTGCTGTATACTCTTCCTTAAATGTCCTTGTTTTATGATGTTCTTCTTGATTTTCAACATACCGATAAACCTTATCTATCATTGTTTGATGATAACTAAACGCCCCAAATCCTCGTTGCCATTCAAACCTTTCTTCTAAAAAATGATTATCATTAATCCATTTTGAAGATTTAGCCTTTACACTTTTCATCACATCTGAAAGTGATAAAGTGGTTTTCAAAGCGAAAAAACAATGGATATGATCTTCTACTCCATTGACAATAATCGTTCTACACCCTGTTTCATTAATTAAATTACCTATCACAGCACATAATTTTTTCTTAAAATCCTTTTTAATGAGTGCTTTTCTGTATTTTACGCCAAAAATAGCTTGGATATAAATTTGAACATAGGTATTAGGCATAATTTTATTTTTGTATTAATTGTGTTCATCATCTTCATATGAATGAATTCATATATTTTTACATTTCACCATATCCCATATGAATAAATTCATATCCTAAAATATCGGTCGTTCCTACGGAACTCCACTTCTTTTTATTGAATTACATAACAACGATTTATATTTCAACCAAAGGTTTTAACCTTTGGAATCACAACCGCTCAAACAAATCCTTGCCAAAATCCTCTAAACTTGGATCTCTTGCTCCCATTAATAACAAAACATCATTTTCTTTTAAATCGAGGTGTTCTAAAAGTTGGTTTCTATCTTCCACGAAAGAGGCTTTTTTACCTTTCTGCTGAATATCTTGGACTAAATCATTGGCTGAAATATCCTTTTTAACCGTTCCTCCTGCATAAAAAATTTCACTCATTATAATTTCATCATTCGGTCGTAAAGCATCAGAAATTTCCTCCACAAAATCTTTTCTTAAAAACCTTGTTGGCTTATATCCGTGAGGTTGAAACCACGCGACTACCCTATTGGTTAGGGGCTGACAAGCCTTAATACTCGCTGCACATTTCGCTGGATTGTGAGCATAATCATCAATCACCCAAACGCCATTTTTTTGCCCTAAAATCTGATGTCTTCTATAAATTCCTTCATAATTGGCTAAACTGTCGGCACATATTGCTAAATCTACTCCTATTTGATGAGCTACCGCAATTGCTGCCGTTGCATTTTCTACACTATGCTGACCAATAGCATTCATTGTAAAAGGTTGATTTAATACTTTAAATGACAAATTAAAACTATCTTGTTTAAAGTCAGTTGCGTTATAATGAGCATTCTCGTTTTCAAAGCCAAAATCATTTTTTGTATTCGCAGACAATGCTTTTGCCAAATGATTGGATTGATTGACAATAAACTGATTTTTGGTATTCTTTTTAAAGGTAGAAAATAATTCCATTAACTCATCAATTTCCTGATGATCTTTATCCACATTCAACAGCAAACCAATCTCTGGCTCATACTGAACCACGGAACCATCACTTTCATCTGCCTCTATTAAAAGCCAATCTCCTTTACCTACACTTGCATTACCTATTTTTCCTTTTTTAATGAGGCTCGTTAGTCCTGCTCCCGAGATAATACTCGGTTCAAGTTTTGCATCAAGTAATATTTGATAAAGCATTGCTGTTGTGGTACTTTTACCCGAAGTTCCTGCTATGGCAACCGTCTTTTTACTTTTACAAATCATTGCTAAAACTTTACTTCTCCTTAAAATAGGAATACCTAATTTTTTAGCTTTCTGAATTTCAAAAACGGTATCTTCTATCGCTGTCGAAGCAACTATCAGTTCGGTTTTTTCGGTAATTCCGCTACCGTCTTGTAAAAAACATTGGATTCCTTCTGCTTCCAATTGCTCCTTAGTTTTATTATACACCTCAGGTTTAAAATAGCGATCACTTCCCGAAACATTTTTTCCTATTCCTACTAAATATTGAGCAATCGCACTCATTCCCACTCCTGCCACTCCAATGAAGAAAACATTTTGGAAATCGTTTATATTATTTATTTTCATCTGATTATTTTATTATTTCAAGTGTCAAATGTAACCTCAATATTTAAAATTTCGGTTTCATCTGATTATTAATTATTTTTAATTAAATTTATTTTCTACCAACGACCAGAGTCTTTGGGCAATTTCCTCGTTTTCTTCCCAATTTCTTTGATAATAAACTTCGCTTAAATATTCTTGTGCTTGTTCTATTTTTTCAAAACTATTGAGAACATCAATGGTTTCTTTTAACTCTAACTGACTACCATTAAAAAGCACTTTGGTAAAGGCTATTCTATCATTGAGGTCTAACTTAAAACTCTGTTTTTTAGGCTCGTTGATTGGTAATTCTTCTTTTTTAATAATTTGTTCTTCGCTCTTTACTTCAATCTCATGCTCCTCAAAAAGTGTATTTTTTAATTTTATTTTAGGTACTTTCGGCAGTTTTGATTCTTCATTTTGTACACTTTCCTCAACTTTTTCAGAAGGCTCTTCATCTACCAAAGTTTCATTTTCTTCTATTATTTGTTCGGGTTCTAATGATTTTTCGCTGGTAGTCTGTTTCTCTTTTATTATCTCTTTTTCATCCTCAATAATTTCCTTTGTGAGATTATCGTCTGATTTTTCAATTAAACCTATACTTCCATTAGATTTATCAATAAATTCATTATCAGAATATTTATTAATAATTTTTAAAGAAGTTAATATATCTTGAAGTTCATTTATTTTGGTAGAGTTTTCAAGTAATTCTTCTACTGAATTAATAGCAGAAAGTGATTGTAATTGCTCTTTAAAAACATTAAAAAGTTGATTTTTAAAAATTGATTTGTTTGACATTGCGATTTGTTATTAAATTTTGCTTAATTTTGAATTCGAAATAATACGGCTAAGTTAACAAATGTTTTTAGAAAATACAATTAATCACGCTAAACAAAGCGGTTGGATGGAAGTAATTTGTGGATCAATGTTTTCTGGTAAAACAGAAGAACTGATTCGTAGATTAAGGCGTGCAGAAATGGCAGGACAAAAAGTGGAAATATTTAAACCTCAGATAGATGTAAGATACGATGAGGAAAAAGTTGTTTCTCATAATAAGAATGAAATCAGGAGTACGCCTGTTGCCAATTCCAATGAAATTTTAATTCTGGGTTCTACCTGTGATGTAGTAGGAATAGATGAGGCTCAATTTTTTGATGATGGCATTGTAGATGTAGCTAATAAACTCGCAAACAACGGAATAAGGGTAGTGATTGCAGGTTTAGATATGGATTTTCTTGGTCGTCCTTTTGGAGCAATGCCCAATCTGATGGCCACAGCAGAATATGTAACCAAAGTTCATGCAATTTGTAAAAAAACAGGAAATCTTGCCAATTATTCTATGAGGATTAATCAAGATGAAAACTTGGTAGCACTCGGAGAAGCAGAAAGTTATGAAGCCGTGAGTAGAAAAGTATTTATGGAAGAAGTGTTGAATAAAGATTAGAAGTTAGAACTTAGAGGTTAGATAATTTAACTCTTCAATCTGTTCTTGACTCTTGACTCTTGACTCTTGATTCTAATTCAAAAAAATATGAAATATACAGTCAAATATTTAGCAGAAATTACAAATTCTCAAATGATTGGGGATGAAGATTTGGTTGTAGAAAATATTAATTTTGATACAAGAACTATATTTTCTTCTAAAAATCAAGCCTTTATAGCCATTAATACGACTACCAATTCGGGAGAAAACTATATTGAGGAAGCCGTAAATAAAGGCATTAAAATTATTATTTCCGAAAATAAAACCCTTGTTAAAGATGACATCACTTGGATTATTGTAGAAAATAGTGTTTCCTTTCTCCAAAAAGTGGCAAAATTCCATCTTTCTCAATTTCCAATTCAAACAATAGGGATTACAGGAAGTAATGGTAAAACCGTTATTAAAGAATGGCTTTATCAATGTTTAAACGAAAAATTTAGTTTAGTAAAAAGTCCAAAAAGTTTTAATTCTCAAATCGGTCTTCCACTTTCTATTCTAGAAACCAATGAAACCCACGAATTAGGAATTTTTGAAGTAGGTATTTCTCAGCCTGATGAAATGCAAAAACAAGCGGATATATTTTCTCCAAAAATCGGAATTTTAACGCATATCGGTTCTGCTCATCTATCTAATTTTAATTCAACGAAAAAATTAGTTGAAGAAAAAATTAAATTGTTTAAAAATTCGGAAATCATCATCTATAACAATGTTTCACCGATTGTGAAAAATAGTATAGAAAAAACTTACCCTCATAAAAAACTGATTTCCTATGGTTTAAGTAGCGAAAATGATATTTATATTAATAAAGATTGGCAAAATAGAAGCAAAGATATTAGCATTTACCTAAACAAGACTCATTTTGAAATTCCTGTACAAGCCAGAGATGAAGCCACACTCAATAATGTTTTGGCAGTTATTGGAGTATTGGATTATTTTGGGTTTACTCATCAAAAAATGATTGAAAAAATCAACCAACTCAAAAGTGTAGAAATGCGTTTAGAAAGTGTAGAAGGAATTAATAATAATCTGATTATCAATGATTCTTTTAACCTTGATGAAGATTCGCTCGTAATTGCTTTTCAACGAATAAAAGAGTATAACAAAAAAAATAAAGTCCTTTTCTTAACCGATTTTACAGAAAGAAAATGCTCAAAAAAGGATTTTTATCGTCATATCGCTGACCTCACCAACCAACAAAATTTTGATAAAATTTTCTTAATAGGTGAAGAAATTACAAATTATGCTCAATATTTTACAACGAAAACCTTTACTTTTAATAATACTAAGCAACTTATTGATCATCAGAATTTAAAAGAAATAAAAAACGCTATTATTTTACTTAAAGGAGCAAGAGTTTTTCAAATTGAAAAACTGAAAGCAATTTTAGCATTTCAAAAGCACGATACTGTTTTGGAAGTTAACCTCAACGCTTTATTGCATAATCTGAATATTCATAAAAATCTTTTGGCGCCAAAAACGAAAATAATGGCAATGGTAAAGGCCTTTTCTTATGGTTTAGGAGGTTATGAAATTGCCGAATTTTTAGAGCATCATCATATTGATTATTTGGGTGTTGCTTATGCTGATGAGGGTGTTAGTTTAAGGAAAAAAGGCATCACTACACCGATTATTGTAATGAACCCTGAACAAAGCAGCTATAGTAGTATTATTGACTATAACCTTGAGCCTGAAATTTATAATTTTAGAATGCTTAAACGCTTTCATCAGGCATTAAAAAATAAAGGAATTAACAAAAAATATCCTATTCATATCAAGTTAGAAACAGGAATGCATCGTCTTGGTTTTAAAGAAGATGAACTTACTGAACTAAAAAATAACTTAAATATAATGGGCGTAAAAGTAAAATCTATTTTCAGTCATCTTTCCTCTGCAGATATCAAAGAAGAAAAAGATTATACACTTCAACAATTAAAGACTTTTGATAAACTTTCTACTGCTTTAACGAAAAGTTTAGGTTATCGACCTATTCGACATATTTTAAACTCTGCAGGAATAGTCAATTTTACCGATTATCAATTTGATATGGTAAGAATTGGAATTGGATTAATTGGGATTTCTGTCAATAAAGAGATAGAAAATCAGCTTCAAAGTGTGGTGAAATTTAAAACCGTTATTTCTCAAATTTCAGAGATTAAAAAGGGGGAAAGTATTGGTTATGCTAGAAAGTATATCGCTGATAAAAATACCACTATCGCTACACTTCCAGTAGGTTATGCAGATGGGATTTCAAGGCTTTTAGGCAATGAAAATGGTTTGGTGAAAATTCAGGGAAAGAAAATTCCTATCATTGGGAATGTTTGTATGGATATGATGATGGTAGATTTAAAAAATCATATCGCTAATGAAGGCGATGAAGTGATTTTATTTGATACGATAGAAGACTTAAAAACTTTCGCAGAAAAATCACAAACTATTGTTTATGAAATACTTACATCTATTTCAAGAAGAGTAAAAAGAATTTATATTAAGTTATGAGAACCAAGAGCCAAGAATCAAGAACCGAAAACCAAGAACCGAGAAAGAATCGCAAATTAATAACAAAATTTAGTATCTCAAATTTTGGCTCTTGGCTCTTGATTGTATCAATATTATTCTTTTCCAATTTAGGATTTTCACAAAGTACAAAAAAACTGGAAATTCCTCCTAATGCAAAAATTGGGTTATCCCTTTCTGGTGGTGGAGCGAAAGGTTTTGCCCATATCGGAACTTTAAAAATGATAGATTCTTTGGGCATCAAGATAGATTATATCGCAGGGACTTCTATGGGAGCAATTCTCGGGGGTTTATATGCGTCGGGCTATACAGGGAAAGAAATTGAAAAAATAGTGAATGAAACCGATTTTTTATCGCTTTTAAACAATAAGAAAAAGCGTGAGGAAGTGAGTTTTTTCGATAAATCAAACGATAAATACCTGATTAATGTACCGATAAAAAAAGGTAAACTGAATTTCTTGCCTAAATCCATTTCCTCTGGACAAAAAAACATTTATGTATTCAAAGATTTGCTTAAAGATGTGGCTCATCAAAAGGATTTTTCTAAACTTCCTATTCCTTTTATGTGTATGGGAACGAATTTGGAAACAGGAAAACTAAAGATTTTTGAGAGAGGAGATTTAGTAAAATCGATTATGGCAAGTTCTGCTTTTCCATCGCTTTTGGATCCTGTAGAAATCGATAATGAAGTCTATGTAGATGGAGGAATAGCCGTTAATTTCCCTTCAAAACAACTGAAAAATAAAGGAATGGATATTGTAATTGGAGTAGATTTGAGTCAAGGATTTAAGAAAAGTTCTCAACTTCATTCGGCGATTGATATCCTTAACCAAATCGTAGATTTTAAAATTCAAGATAATACTAAAAAACAATTCAAATTCACCGATTTACTCATCAAACCTCCTTTAAAAAATTATTCATCGGTAAGTTTAGATAAAAAAGATTCTATCCTTTTAATAGGAAATTTAGAAGCAAAAAAGTACATTTCTGTCTTGTCCAAATTTCCCAAACGAAAAAAGAAATTTCTGAAAGCCCATTACAATGTAAATATTTCCAATGTTTATAAAATTGATAGTTTAACGGTCAATGGAAATAAAATATTTGATGAAAATTATGTGCAGGGAAAAATGAACCTAAAACTTCCATCTTTACAAACTTACGGAAATATCAATAAAATGATTGATAAACTTTATTCCACAAAAAACTATAAATTAATAAGTTATGATATTATATCTAAAAATAACATTAACTATTTAAAACTAAATGTAGAAGAAGATGATACCAAATTTTTCTTAAATTTTGGACTTCATTATGATGAAATTTATAAAACAGGATTACTCATTAATGCGACAATTAAAAGACCTATTTTGAAAAACTCTACCATTTCTTTAGATGTGGTTGTAGGGGACAAACCAAGGTATTATTTTAATTATTTTATCGATAATGGCTACTTACCAGGATTTGGAATTTCATCTACGGGAACAAGTTTTGATACCCGAGACAAGGAAGGAGATTTTAAAGATAAATGGACTTGGTTCAGGAATACTATCTTCACTCAATCGACTTGGAAAGATAGATATGCCGTTGGTTTCGGA
Source organism: Flavobacteriales bacterium (assembly GCA_002747105.1). Classification (GTDB taxonomy): domain Bacteria; phylum Bacteroidota; class Bacteroidia; order Flavobacteriales; family Weeksellaceae. The sequence continues at coordinate 14,163 of PDSY01000012.1, forward strand.
TTGAGCCACGATTATTTTAAAAATAAAAAATTAAATTCTACCAACTTCATTAATGCCTACGGATTTATAAAAACAGATACTCGAAATGATAAAAATTTTCCTACAAAAGGAATTTACTTCAATTCAAAAACTTCCTTATTGGATTTATTTAATGAAAATTTTGAAAGAAAAATTATTCAAACCAATGCTCATTTTTCATTCAATATTCCACTTTATTCTTACCTGACTTATAGGGGGGAATTCTATGGAGGCTTTACTTTAGGGAACAACCTACCCGAATATTATACCTATAAATCGGGTGGAATTTTTGGTCAAGATTTGTTTAATTTCAATCCTTTTGCTGGTTTATATTTCGGAAGCTTAGAAAGTAATAATATTCTATCTCACACTTCCGAGTTTCAATTTAGGATTAAAAGAAATTTATTTACCACTTTACAATATAGCCTACTCAACGATTTTGAAGAGGTAAATATGAAAAATGTTTTGGCTATAAAAAGTCATACTTTGGGTATAGAAGGAGGTTATAACTCTCCTTTTGGACAAATAAAACTTAATTTTTCGCACAATATTAATGACAGTAATAATATAGTAAGTGTAATACTTGGACACTGGTTTTAGGAAAAAACTTATCAAGCGGATATTAATATTATATTATAGAGACAATTTTAGAAATTTTATATTCATTCAATGATACATTACTTTTTTGAAAATACAGACGAATTCGAAATAGCCGAATATATCACCAAAGGTTTGGAAAATTTAATTGTTTCCGAAGGTAAAAAATTGGGAGATATACAATATATTTTCTGCGATGACGAATATCTTTTAAAGGTCAATCAGGACTATTTACAACACGATTATTACACCGACATCATTACTTTCGATTATGTACAAGGAAAATCGATAAACGGCGATATTTTCATATCTTTGCCCCGAATTTCGGACAATGCTCAACTACTTTCCACAAATGAAGAAGAAGAGTTTAAAAGAGTTTTAATTCACGGCATTTTGCACCTTTGCGGTTATAAAGACAAAACCAAAGAGGAACAAAAATTAATGAGAAGTAAAGAAGATTTTTATATTAAAGCAATGAACAGTAGGCTTTAAGCAATAGAAAATCTATAATAAATTAAAAATGTTTCACGTGAAACATTTAATAAAAAATAAGAAAAATGATTAGTCAAATATACGATGTAATTGTAGTAGGAGGAGGACACGCAGGTTGTGAAGCAGCAGCAGCAGCGGCCAATTTAGGCTCAAAAACACTCTTGGTTACAATGAATATGGAAACCATTGGTAAGATGAGTTGTAACCCTGCAATGGGAGGAATTGCCAAAGGACAAATCGTAAGAGAAATAGATGCTTTAGGTGGCTATTCTGGTATCATCGCCGATAAATCTGCCATACAATTCAAGATGCTTAACCTTTCCAAAGGTCCTGCAATGTGGTCGCCAAGAACACAAAATGACCGTATGGTTTTCGCCAATGAATGGAGATTAGCACTTGAAAATACTCCTAATGTAGATTTCTTTCAGGATATGGTAAAAGGATTAATCATTGAAGGAAATCAAGTAAAAGGAGTCGTAACTTCATTGGGAATTGAAATAAAATCTAAATCCGTTATCCTTACCAATGGCACTTTCCTAAATGGTTTAATCCATATTGGAGATAAGCAATTAGGCGGTGGAAGAATGGGAGAACCAAAAGCATTTGGTATTACCGAACAACTTGTAGAATTAGGTTTCGAATCTGGTAGAATGAAAACAGGAACGCCTCCAAGAATCGATGGAAGAAGTATCGATTATTCCAAAATGGAAGAACAAAAAGGAGACGAAAACCCTCAAAAATTCTCGTATTTAGACACGCCAAAACTTACCGAACAAAGAAGTTGTTTTATTACTTATACCAACGAAGAAGTACACGATATTTTACGCTCAGGGTTTGAAAGAAGCCCAATGTTTAATGGAACAATTAAAAGTGTAGGTCCGAGATATTGCCCAAGTATAGAAGATAAAATCAATCGTTTTTCGGAACGAAATAGACACCAACTTTTCGCCGAACCAGAAGGTTGGGATACCGTAGAAGTTTACCTAAATGGTTTCAGTTCTTCTCTTCCAGAAGATATTCAAATTAAGGCATTACACGCTATTAAAGGTTTAGAAAATGCCAAAGTTTTCAGACCAGGCTATGCCATAGAATACGACTACTTCCCTCCTACCCAACTCCAACATACATTGGAAACTAAACTGATTAATAACCTTTATTTTGCAGGTCAAATCAATGGAACAACAGGTTATGAAGAAGCAGGAGGACAAGGTTTAATGGCAGGAATTAATGCCCATCTTAAAATTAACGAAAAAGAACCTTTTATTTTAAATAGAAATGAGGCTTATATCGGTGTTCTTATCGATGATTTAATCACCAAAGGAACCGAAGAACCTTACCGAATGTTTACTTCCAGAGCCGAATACCGATTACTTTTAAGACAAGATAATGCCGATATTCGTCTTACTAAAAAGTCCTATGAGATAGGTTTAGCCAAAGAAAACAGGTATAAAGCCGTAATGAATAAGATAGAAGAATCTCAGAAATTAGAAGATTTCCTAAGACAAACTTCTATCAAACCGAAATTTATTAATGCTATTTTAGAAGAAAATAATACTCGTATAGCCGACCAAGCTTATAAAGCATCTCAGTTTCTTACCAGACCTCAATTAAATTTAGAAAAAATATCAAAAATTGATTTCATTGGAGAAGAAACACAAAAGTATTCTCACGAAGTAAAAGAACAAGCCGAGATTAATATCAAATATAAAGGTTATATCGACAAAGAAAAAGAGCGAGTAAATAAATTGCAAAAGTTGGAAAATATCAAAATCCCAACCGATTTTGACTACGGAAAAGTAGCATCTTTATCCGCAGAAGCCAAACAAAAACTCACCAATTTAAAACCTCAAACCATTGCTCATGCATCGAGAATAAGTGGAGTTTCCCCAGCCGATGTCAATGTATTATTAATCCATATAGGAAGATAAAAAAAGAAATGTTTCACGTGAAACATTATGTAGAATTTAGAGGTTAGACCACTTCGTTATTAGATATTAGAATATATCTAACCTCTAAAATCTAACCTCTAAAATCTAATTCAAATGAAAACAAAAGATTATTTTTTAACGCAAGAAGAGTTTGAAATCTTACCTACTTCAATTGATGGAATTTTGAAAACCTCCCCTATTCCTGAAAATATAGATAAGTATTACGAAAGTGAGAAATACATTTCTCACCATCAAGATAAAGGTGGATTAAAAGAAAAAATATATCAGTTTTTTCAGCGTTTTAATATGAATTATAAACGAAATACCGTCGTTAAAGAATCTTTTAAAAATGCTAAAATTTTAGATTATGGTTGTGGTGCAGGCGAATTTATTAAATTTATAGAAGAAGATTTTATTACTTACGGTTATGAACCTAACGCAAAAGCTAAAAATTATTCAGTTCAAAAAACATCAAAAACTACTTTTATTGATCACATCGATGAAATAGAAAATAAAAGTTTAGACATCATTACACTTTGGCATGTATTTGAACACATCGAAAATCAAGAAGAAATACTCAATCTATTTTATCAAAAATTAAAACCCAACGGAAAATTAATTATCGCTGTTCCGAACCATACTTCTTACGATGCCAAATATTATCAAAAATTTTGGGCGGCTTATGATGTACCTAGACATATTTATCATTTCTCAAAAAACGGAATGATTGAATTTTTTAACAACAAAAATTGGAAAATCAAAAAAATTAAGCCTCTCCTACTCGATGCCTTTTATATTTCCATTTTGAGTGAAAAATACAAAAAAAATCCTCTTTTTTGGCTAAAAGGAGGAATTGTGGGAGCGATTTCTAATTTTAAAGCATCAAAAACGAACGAATTTTCAAGTTTGATATATATTATTGAAAAAATATAGTTTTTAGATTTTTAATAGGTTTAAAAAGGTCGTTTTTTAAAGAATATGAATAAAAAATCAATCTTGTGGAGGTAATCCATTTACTAAAATGAACATAAATGATAATAAGATAAATATCAGGGGTACTAAAATAATTGTCACGACTTTTACCAAAAATTTTCTGTTAGATAAAATTATCAAAATAATACCGACTAAACTAAATAACCAGTATAAACCTATTTCTATAATATAATCTATTCCTCCTAGTGAAAGAAAAAAAACACCTAATCTGTAATTATATTTTGTAAATACTTTTTTCACTTTTTATTTAAAATACTGCTATATATAATATTTTCTTAATTTATAAAAAAACAACAAAATCAACCTTATTAAAAAAAATAGAGGCTAGAATAAACTCCAACCTCTAATTTACATTTTCTAAATTCTAACCTTATTTATTAATCGCCGCTACACCAGGTAAGTCTTTTCCTTCTAAACTTTCAAGCATCGCTCCTCCCCCAGTCGAAACATAACTTACTTTCTCGTCGTATTTAAACTGTTTTACGAAAGCAACACTATCTCCTCCACCTACTAATGAAAATGCTCCATTTTTAGTAGATTCAGCAATACTTTCTCCCAAAGCAACCGTTCCTCCTGCAAAATTACTCATCTCAAATACACCTAATGGTCCATTCCAAAGAATCGTTTTAGAGTTCATAATTACTTCATTAATAGCA
>PDSY01000024.1 GCA_002747105.1 Flavobacteriales bacterium
AAAAAATGGATTTAAAGATAAAGACAATGGCAGAATATGCTGCCGAAGGAAAATCACCAGAAGTTTTATTTTGGGTAGGTTGTGCAGGAAGTTTTGACGACCGAGCCAAAAAAATTACGCGTGCTTTTTGCAAGATTTTAAATCAGATTAATGTAGATTTTGCTGTTTTGGGTCAGGAGGAAAGTTGTACTGGCGACCCAGCGAAAAGAGCAGGAAACGAATTTGTTTTCCAAATGATGGCAATGACGAATATTGAAATCCTGAATGAATATCAGGTGAAAAAAATCGTTACGGCGTGTCCGCATTGTTTTAATACTTTAAAAAATGAATACTCGAGTTTAGGAGGGAATTATGAAGTTGTTCATCATACACAGTTTTTAAAAGAATTGATGAACCAAGGAAGACTGAAAATAGAAGGAGGAAAGTTTCAAGGTAAAAAAATCGTTTTCCATGACCCTTGTTATCTTGGTAGAGCCAATGATGAGTACGAAGCACCAAGAGAATTATTGGAAAAGTTAGATGCCGAATTGGTGGAAATGAAAAGGTGTAAAACCAAAGGTTTATGCTGTGGAGCAGGAGGAGCTCAGATGTTCAAAGAGCCAGAAAAGGGCGATAAAGACATTAATATAGAAAGAACCGAAGAGGCACTAACCAAAGAGCCAGAAGTGATTGCTACGGGTTGTCCGTTCTGTAATACAATGATGACCGATGGCGTAAAACACTTCCATAAAGAAAGCGAAGTAGAAGTAAAAGATATTGTAGAAATTTTGCAAGAAGCAGAGGAATTGTAGTTTTCTTGGTTTGGTTTGTACAATGATGATTGATAGACTGTACAATGATATTCAATCATTATACAATAAGTCATAGTACAATTATACAATAAGTCACAGTACAGTAAGTCATAATACATAAATCATTATACAATAAGTCATAGTACAATTATACAATAAAAAGGTATGAAAATAGAAGAATCTCAAATTATAGAAACCAACGATTATAGGGTTTTAATTTATCCAGCATCAAGACCTTTTACCGCAAAGGAGAGTAAGGTGATTACAGAGCAGTTATTTGACTTTTTAGGAGCGTGGAAAGCACACGAAAAGCCGTTAGATTCATCTTTTAAGATTGAGAAAAACCAATTTATCATTATTGTAATTGATGAAGAAAAAGAAGTAGCTTCGGGTTGCTCTATTGATGCTTTGAACGAATTGATGAAGAAATTCGACCAAGAGTTTAGTTTAGGGCTTTTTGATAGAATGAAGGCGTGTTATGTAGAGAATGACGAAGTAAAAACAATGAAATTGTTAGACTTTAAAAAAGCAGTAAAAGAAGGAAGTCTTTCTCACGATATTCAGGTTTTTGATTTCTCAAAAGACACTTATGTCAATTTCCTTTCGGACTTTTTATTACCCATAAAAAGAAGTTGGGCAGGAATTTATACGAGATAATTTTTTAGTATATTTGCAACAAATTTTAGATTTATGAAAAAAATATTTTTATCGGCAATGGTAATGGCTTTTGGTCTTGCCAATGCTCAGTCAGAGGAAGTGTCTGCCTACACAGGAAAAGGAGACTTGAGGCTAAATGTAGGGGCTAATATTCAGTCGAATGCAACAGGTGTGGTTACTTCTTTAGATTATGGTTTCGGACAAAGTTTTTCGTTGGGAGTTCAGGCGGGGTATCTATTGTCGGTTCCTAATGATGAAACATTAGGAGGGAAACCAAAAATTGGAGACCGATTCGAGGTGAAGGTAAGGGCTAATGCGCATTTAGGTCAAGTGATTGGTTTGCCTGCCAATTTGGACGTTTATCCAGGGCTTAATTTAAGCTTAAAGAATTTCGGAGGACATTTAGGAGCGAGATATTTCTTTGGAAAAGGCTTTGGAGTGTTTACCGAATTGCAATTTCCTCTTGCTAGATACAATGATGGAGCTAAGGGTTATGAGTTGCTAAATAACCAATTCGGTGTATTGGTTGGAGCGTCTTTTGACTTGAATTTGAAGTAAAAAAAGACTAGAAATAAATAAAAAAATCCAAGAGGTCAAGTGCTTCTTGGATTTTTTTTGTTCTACATCAAACTATCTGTTCTGCAAAGAAAGCCTCTAAGTCTTTTAAAGTTTCTGGTGTTGTGATAATGTCTTTTACTTTTTCACCTTTGTTGAGTACAACGATTCTATTGCAGACTTCTGTGGTATGGGATAAATCGTGACTGGAAATAAGGAAAGTTACTTGGTCGTTTTTTGCCCAATCTTTAATCAGGTTTTTGAGTTTAATTTGGGTGCTTGGGTCTAAATTGGCAAAAGGCTCGTCTAAAATAATAATTTCAGGACTACCGATTAATGCACCTACAATTCCGACTTTCTTTTGATTTCCTTTCGATAAATCTCGAATGTATTTTTTAGCTTTTAGAATTTCTCCATTAAAGAAATCATGAAATTGTTTTAAAAATTCATCTACTTCTTTGGCTGAAACTCCTCTAAGCTCTCCTAAAAAATAAAAATATTCTTCAGGTGTCAAGTAACTGATAAGAAAAGACTCGTCGATAAATGCCGAAACTTTATTCTTCCATACTTCGGATTCGTTTACTTTAATATCATCAATTTTTACAAATCCTTTCGTCGCTTGAATTAAATCTAAAATCAAACTAAAAAGGGTGGTTTTTCCTGCTCCATTATTTCCTACCAATCCAAAGGTTTCTCCTTTTGGTATTTCTAATGAAGGAAGGTTTAAAACGGTGTTTTGCTCGTATCTTTTTACTAAATTTTCTACTCTAATCATTCTTGTTTATTTAATTTAAGCTCCTTTTTTAAATGCTTCTAAAGTGGTATATTTTTCTTCTTTGTATCTTTTTACAATTTTGTCAAAAATTTTATTTCTCAATAAAAATCCAATAAGTCCTAAAATGCCTAATGCTATCACCGCTATATAAATTCCAAAGAAATATTTGACCCCTGCAAAAACAATCATTGGTAAGAGCAATTGAGGCAAAGTAATCAGGATTGTTTTCATATTAAAATTATTTTGGCTGCCCATTGATTTCTTTCGTGTATTGAGGTCTATTGGTGTTTTATTAAAACTCCCTGAAAGTAAGGTAAGGTAAGAATTCACTCCAATATTATACAATCCCGCAGCAAAAATAGTTAAATAGAGTTCCCAACTGATAAAAATATAAACGGATGCTATAATGGTAGAGATAAAAGTGGTTAAAACCAAAAATGCCCATTTCCCTTTCAAGTATTCTTTATACGGAACATTCATCGTCATCATCAGCGGATAATGTTGGCTATCCCAAGCGGGAACTCTTCCTCCAAAAATAAAAATGAAACCTCCCGTTACAAATAAACCTGTGAATAACCTCATAGAATCTGCATTATAAGTGTCCGAGATAAAGCCCAATAACCCATAGAGTAAAAATGCAATAGCACCGATTAATGTCCCTTTGGCGGCTTTACTTCGTTTCAGTAACCGAATATCATTATTAATGAAAGTTCCCACAACACCAAAACGGTTCAAAAATTGAATATTTTCCGTTTTCCCTTCTACTTTTTGCGTTTCTAAACCTTTGTCCAAATAGAAATTCGTTTTAATATCTCGATACACCCAATAGCTCAAAGCAATGGATAAAACAATTGGGATTAAAAACACACCTGCATATTCATAAAAAGCATAGAAAATAGGCTCCGAATATTCGCTTATTTGGAGGTAATTAAAGTATTCTAATCCTCCCAAAACAACTAATATTGCCATCACGGTATAGAAAACGACATCTTTACCATTTAGTAAAATGTTTAAAAAATTATTGAAATAAAATAAAGCATAGACACCCAATATTAGCATTATTATTCGCCACCAAACAAAACCATCGATAATGTTTAAAATCCCAAACGGAATCAAAAATAATAGAATTCCCCAATTGAAAAAGTGGAAAATCGTTTTTAAAATCGTATGTTTTACCAAGACTTTTTTGGTGATGTTTTGGGTCAGAAAGGGTTTGATGTTTTGCGTTGGCATTTGTTGTATAAAATACCTTAATACCAAATCTAATATCCAATAATAAATGAAAAATCTACAGAATAGACGAACGGGGTTTTCGTTCAATTCTTCTTTGGCAAGAAAGAAGACGATAAATCCTGAACCGATAAGCATAAATGCTAAATACAAATAACCTATAAACATGAATATCTTCATTAATAGGTTTGTTCCAAATTGTGGGTTCCTGAAAAAACTTTTCAGTTCCAAGCGTAATAATTTTAGATGCATTGAGGATTATTTTTTTCGATAAATATAAGCTTTTTTTTGAAATTGAATATGCGATTATTTTAATCTCCCAATCATCTCATTCCCTCATCATTTCATTCCCTCATTTTTTATTATCTTTGTGAGACTTAAAAATAAAAATTATGAATTACGAAAATATTATTGTTGAAAAAAATAATTTCATTAGTAAAATCACCATTAATAGACCTAAAAGCCTTAATGCTTTGAATGCTCAGACGATTTCTGAACTGAGTGCTGTTTTGGACGAACTTAATTCAGATAAAACTTGCCGAGTGATTATCATGACGGGAAGTGGCGAGAAATCTTTCGTTGCTGGTGCGGATATTAAGGAGTTTAGCGATTTCAATCAGCAGCAAGCCGAAGAATTAGCGAGAAGCGGACAGGCAAAATTATTTGATAAGGTCGAAAATATGAGCAAACCTGTCATTGGAGCAATCAATGGATTTGCACTTGGTGGAGGTTTGGAATTGGCAATGTCTTGTCATATTCGATATGCGTCCGAAAATGCCAAATTGGGACTTCCTGAAGTTACTTTGGGACTGATTCCTGGATACGGAGGAACACAGAGGTTGCCAAAATTAGTAGGAAAAGGAATTGCGAACGAAATGATTTTTTCTGCTAAAATGATTTCGGCGGAAAAGGCGCAGCAAATCGGTTTGGTGAATGAAGTTTTTCCATTAGAAGAATTGATGACGCAAACCGAAAAATTAGCCAACAAAATTGCTAAAAACTCACCAATGGCAATCAGTAAGGCGATAGAAGCGGTTAATCTTTCGGATACGGAAAATGGTTTTGAAAAAGAAAAAGTTTCTTTTGGAGAACTTTTCGAAATGGACGATAAAAAAGAGGGCGTAGCGGCATTTTTAGAAAAAAGAAAACCTGAATTTTAAATGGAAAAATTCAATAAATTTGATATTGCTTATTTAAGAATGGCAATCGAATGGGCGAAGCTCTCCTACTGTAATAGGAGGAAAGTGGGTGCCTTAATCGTGAAGGATAGAATGATTATCTCTGATGGTTACAACGGAACGCCATCGGGTTTTGATAACTGTTGCGAGGACGAAAACAACAAAACGCAATGGTATGTTCTCCACGCCGAAGCCAATGCGATTCTTAAACTTGCCACTTCTACGCAGTCTGCCAAAGGAGCAACGCTTTATATTACAGTTTCCCCGTGTAAGGAGTGCACGAAACTGATTTTACAATCGGGGATTTCGAGGGTAGTTTATATGAATGAATATTCTGATGAGGAGGGGATTTCTTTTCTCCAAAATAATGGAATCGAAGTGCTGAAAATCGCCCAAGAAAATCTCAATTAATCATGAATTGGGAGGAACGAATAACCGATTTTGGTGTTTATTTGGAGTTTGATAGGAATTTAGCCCAAAATACCATTGTATCTTATACAAGGGATTTGAAAAAACTTCAAAAATACGCTGAAAATCAACTTCAAATATCTCCTGATAAGATTAGTTTGGAAGATTTGCAGGGTTTTGTTTATCAATTATCTAAACAACATATCAGTGAACGAACTCAAGCCAGATTGATTTCCAGTATTAAAGCTTTTTTTACATTTTTATTGGAAGACGAAATGCGGGAAGATAATCCTGCTCGTCTCTTGGAATCGCCAAAAATGGGAATTTATTTGCCCGACACTTTGGGTGAAAAGGAAATCGAAGAAATTATGAATAGTATTGATTTGTCCACACCTTTTGGAGAACGCAATCGTTGTATTATTGAAGTTTTATATGGCTGTGGTATTCGGGTTTCGGAACTGATACAGCTCAAAATTTCGGATATTTATTTCAAAGATAATTTCATTAAAGTGGTGGGGAAAGGCGATAAATTACGCCTTGTGCCTTTGGCAGATTATACCGCAGATTGGATAAAAAAATACATTAACAATACTCGAAATAGAGGAAAGATAAATCCTAAAAGTGAAGATGTTTTATTTTTAAATAATAGGGGGAATGCCTTAACTCGGGTGATGATTTTTACGATTATTAAGGAGGTGGCTAAAAAAATAGGATTAAAAAAGAAAATATCGCCACATACTTTTCGGCATTCTTTCGCCACGCATTTGTTGAAAAATGGAGCCGATTTAAGGTTTATTCAGGAAATGTTGGGACACTCCAGTATTACGACTACAGAAATTTATACGCATTTAAATACGGACGATTTACGAGAGAGCATACTCAGATTTCATCCAAGAAATCAAAAGAAATGATATTCTCAATAGCTTTTGGCTAAACGCTCTGTCGCTAAGTATTTACTCTTGATTCTTGTTCTTGATTCTTTTCTAATATTTCAGTTTAAATGATTTTCGGTGATGGATGGTTGCTCCGTATTTATTAAGTGCTTCTTGGTGTTGTTTGGTGGCATAACCCATGTTTTTATTCCAGCCATATTCGGGGAAATCTTCATGTAATTGAATCATAAGGTTGTCTCGATAGTTTTTGGCTAAAATAGAAGCAGCGGCAATGGAAAGCACTTTGCTATCTCCTTTTATAATACATTGATGAGGAATGAAATGATAAGGGTGGAATTTGTTTCCATCTACTAAAATAAGTTCAGGGCGCACTTTTAATTGGTCTAATGCCAAATGCATTGCGTGAATACTTGATTGAAGGATGTTGTGTTTGTCAATATGGGCAGGAGGAAGTTCTGCGATGGCAAAGTCCACCGCATTTTCTCTAATATAATGGTCTAATGCTAGTCTTTTAGAGGCGGTTAGTTTTTTAGAATCGTTAATATAATTTTCATTAAAAGATTCGTCTATAATGACTGCGGCGGCAACTACAGGACCACATAGGCAACCTCTTCCTACTTCATCGCAACCTGCTTCTATATAATTTTCTGACCATTTTTTTATCAAACTCATAACAAATGTGTATTTAGTGTATTTTATTTATAATAGCTATGCAAGCGCGACAAAATTAAGGATTTGTTAACAAAAAATTTGGATATGTTAAGAAAGTTTTGCACCTTTGTCGTAATGAAAAAATTAATTTGATATGAAGAAATTAACAACAAGCGTTCTAGCGGTGGTTCTTTCCTCTTCTTTTGTGATGGTAAATGCACAGAAAAAAAAGAAAGATACTGTTAAAACGAAAGAAATTGGAGAGGTTGTCTTGGTAGGGTACGCAAAAAGAAAACCATCAGAAGTAGTAGGTAGTACTCAGAAGATAGGTAAGGAGAAAGTTAACTCTGCTGCTATCCAAACTGTTGAATCAGCTTTACAAGGTCAAGCTCCAGGTGTTCAGGTGGTAGCTAGTTCTGGTACACCAGGTGCGACACAACAAATTAGAGTTAGGGGTACTTCTACCATTAATGCAGGGGCAGGGCCATTGTATGTTATTGATGGAGTTCCTGTGGCTAGTGGAGATTTAGGAAGTGACGAAGGTTCTTCTTTCTCTATCATGTCTACCATTAACAACGATGATATCGAATCTATGACTTTATTGAAGGATGCTTCTGCAACTGCTCAATATGGTGCAAGAGGTTCTAATGGTGTTATTGTAATTACTACTAAGAAAGGTAAAAGAGGAAGAACGAAATATTCCTTTAATACCAATTTAGGTTTCCAGAATATTGCTTACGATAAGAGAAAGCACTTAACAGGAGATCAGAGATACGAACTTTTAGCAGAGCAATTGATTAATGCTGGATTTGCTGCAGATGCAGCAGGTGCTGAAGCGGTTATTTCTCAGTATGATTTGGGAGGTTATAATACTTGGGTAGCCAATGGAAGAAAAAATCATGATTGGTGGTCTGTGCTTCAAAATAAGAACGCAGCTTTATACACAGCTAACTTTTCTGCTACTGGAGGTTCAAAAGGAAATACTTTCTATGGGTCTTTAGGTTATAACGAAACAGAAGCTATTGTGGTAGGGCCTGCGTATAAAAGAATGACAGGTAAGTTGTCTTATGGTTCAAAATTATCATCAAAATTGAAGTTAGATGCTTCTATCATGGGGTCTTTTACTAGACAAAATCCTATTTTAGAAAAGGGAGCTTATTTTGCCAATCCATTTATTACAAGGTATTTAATGACGCCTTGGGCATCTCCTTATAATGCTGATGGTACACCGAGTACTACAGGGGTTTCCGATTTCACATCTATTTACAACCCTCTATACTTAAACGAGCATAATATTGAATTCTCAAAAATTACGAGAATATTAACGAATAATAATTTAACGTATAAAGCGACAAAAAATTTAACATTGTCTCAAAGAATTAATTTAGATTATTATACAACGGATAATAAGAGTTATAGTAATAGAGTACATGGAGGTTCTGAAGATCAAGGAGGAGGAGTGTCTAGAGGTTTTGGAAAAAGTATCAACTTCACTTCTCAATCTATGGTGAACTATTCTTTCAAATTAAATCGTAAGAATAAGTTTAATGCTACGGGGGTAATAGAGTATATTAAAAATACATCTGAAGGACTTAGTGGTTATGCGGAAAACTTCCCTGTTGATGGGTTAGATTTATTAGCAAGTGCAAGTGTTCCTAAATCTATTTCTTCATACTATGTTGATTCGTACAATTTAGCATACCTTGGAATATTAAATTATACTTACAAAAATAGATTAGTTCTTGATGCGTCTTTCAGAAGAGAGGGTTCTTCTAGGTTTGCTAGAGGTCACAGATTTGGTAACTTCTGGTCTATTGGTGGAGCGTATAACTTACACAAGGACATTAAGTCTAAGAAAATAAATCAGTTGAAGTTGAGAGCTTCTCACGGTATTACAGGTAATGCTGCGATTGGTAATAACAGGTATCAAGCATTAATTGCTTTTACAGCAGATTATAATGGTAATGGAGCTGGAGTTCCTATTCAGTTTCCTAGTGAAAAATTGACTTGGGAAAAGCAAAAATTAACCGATGTTGGGTTAGATTTTGGTTTCTTTAAAAATAGACTGTCAGGTAGTTTCTCATACTTTAATAAAAACACTTATGACTTATTGTTCGATGTTCCTTTATCTAGGACTACAGGATTCACTTCTAGATGGCAGAATGTAGGAAGTGTTAGAAATACAGGTTTAGAATTAAGTTTATCTTATGATGTGATTTCTAATGATAATTTTAACTGGAATATATTTGGACAAGTAGGTACACTTAAAAATGAGGTTACAGCTTTAGCAAAAGATGCATTAGGTAATGACATTAACCCATTTTCTAGTTCATCTTATAAAACAGTAGAAGTTGGTAAGGCTTTAGGTACATGGTACTTAAGAACTTGGGCTGGTGTAGATCCTCAGACAGGAGCTCCTACATGGTACAAAGAAGGTACTTCTGGTGAAGTTACTTCTGATTATAACAGTGCTGGTAGAAGTTATCACGGTTCTGCCATCCCTAAATACACTGGAGGATTTGGAACGAACTTAAATTATAAGAACTGGGGACTTCGTTCTTTATTCTCTTTCCAAGGAGGACATAAAATTTATGAGCAATATGCACAGTTCTATTTAAGAACAACAAACTTTACGACTGCGGCATATAACGGTGTTCAGGAATTAATGGACAGATGGACAACGCCAGGACAGGTTACAGATGTTCCAAAAATGGTTTGGAGCGGTGGAAATGGAGATAGTTTCCATATGGCATCTACAAGACATTTGTATGACGGTACATTTATTAGATTGAGAAATGTTAGCTTATCTTATGATATGGCAGATTTCATGAAACTTAAAGGGATCAACTCTTTCACATTAAGTCTTACAGGAACCAATATGTGGACTTGGGTAAAAGATAAAAACTTAAAGTTAGATCCAGAAGTGGGTGTAGCCGGGTATACTCGTTTAACAACACCTCCAGTGAAGACTGTAACATTTGGTGTTTCAATGAAATTTTAATTATAATTAAAAGAAAAAAAAATGAAAAAGTTATTTATAACAATATTAAGTTTATCTACATTGATGGTTTCGTTAAACTCGTGTAGAGATGAGGTTTTGGATCCTACACTAACTACATCAAAAGAGTTGGATGATGCTATCAATAATGTTAACGATGTAAAGGCTATTATAGCAGGTGGTTATGGTAGAATGACATCTTCTTCATATTATGGTAGAGACTATATTATTTACGGAGAAGTAAGGTCTGATAATACTTATGCAAATGGGAATACAAACAGATTTACTGCACCAGCCAGTTTCAGTATGAATATTGAAGATGGTGATGCTTTAAGTGCTTGGACTCAAATGTATAGAGTAGTTGCTAGTGCTAATTTAGTGATTAGTAAAGAGGGAGATGCTTCTATTGAAGGAGATCAAACTGCCTTGAAGCAGTATGTGGGAGAAGCATACGCAATGAGAGCTATCGCACATTTTGATTTGGCTAGATTGTTCGGTCAGTATTATGTTAACAATGGAGGAATGTCTTCTTTAGGAGTGCCTTATGTAAAAGTTGTTTTAGATCCAAATGCTTTGTATCCAACAAGGAATACTATGCAGGAGGTGTATGACTCTATAATGCAAGATTTAGACAAATCTATCTCTTTGATGACGCAAGATAGAGGAGCTTATTATCTTTCAAAAACTGCGGCTTACGCATTGAAATCAAGAGTGGCATTATACTTTGAAAAATATGCTGAAGCAAAAACGGCAGCATTAGAGGTGATTAATGCAGGTACTCATTCTATAGTAGAAGCTAATGATTTTGGGAAAGTATTCTCTCAAGATGCATCTTCATCTCCTGATGTTATTTTTGCTATGGCAAATAATCCAACGGATAACCCAGGTATTAATGGTTTAGCAAATATATACAGAGGTAACTCTTATGCGGATATAAGTGTTTTAGATGATTTATATAATGCTTATGGACCTTTAGATGTTAGAAGAGGAATGATTTCTACTTCTGCACCTTATCAAAATCTTGGAAAATATCCAGATAACTTGAATTTTGCAGATGATATTCCATTAATTAGATACGAAGAAGTGGTATTGAATTATGCCGAAGCTTTATTGAAAACAGGTAATGCAGCTGATGCATTAACATGGTTAAATAAAGTTCCAGCGAAGCGACAAGCTTTCCCTTACCCAGCAGCTACTATGGAAAACATCTTGAAAGAAAGAAGGTTAGAGCTTGCTTTTGAAGGGTTTAGAGGTTTTGATTTAATAAGAACAAATGCAGGGATACCATTAGTAGATCCTGTTAATCAAACTTTTACAGCGGCTATTCCAGCGGGTGATTATAAGTTAGCATTCCCTATTCCTAACGCAGAGATGGGAGCTAATAGTAATATGGTTCAGAATGCTGGATATTAATAATTTATTAATAAAATAAATATTCATTATAATCCACCTCATTGCGAGGTGGATTTTTATTTCCGTATATTTGTATAAATTTTTTATCGATGAGCATAAAACAAAACATTCAGCATAAAGTAAATGAAGCAGTAAAAGCAGTGTATGATATAACATTGAACCTAGAAATTCAAGAGACCATTGCCAATTTTGAAGGCGATTATACTGCTGTAATTTTCCCTTTAGTAAAGCAAGTGAAGAAAAATCCTGCTGTTATTGGAGAGGAATTAGGAAAATATTTGGTGGACAATAACGATGATTTAATCAGTTTTAATGTGGTAAAAGGTTTCCTTAATTTAAGCATTAATCAAAAAATCTTTGCAGAACAATTTGGAGCATTAATTGCTGATTTTGACCAAAAACCTCAACAAAACAAAACCGTAATGGTGGAATATTCTTCACCCAATACCAATAAACCTCTTCACCTTGGGCATATTAGAAATAATTTACTCGGTTTTTCGGTGGCTCAGATTTTGGAAGAAGCAGGTTATGAGGTGATTAAAACACAAATCATCAATGATAGAGGGATTCATATTTGTAAATCAATGTTGGCTTGGGAAAGTTTTGGAAATGGAGAAACACCCGAATCTTCTCATCAAAAAGGAGATAAGTTGGTAGGGAATTATTATGTGAAGTTCGACCAAGAGTATAAAAAAGAAATCGAAGCATTAGAGCGCCAAGGACTGTCTAAAGAAGAGGCGAAAAAACAAGCGCCATCAATTCTGAAAGCACAAAAAATGCTTTTGGATTGGGAAAATGAAGATGAAAAAGTACGAGCATTATGGAAAATGATGAACGAATGGGTGTATGCAGGGTTTAACGAAACTTATCAGCGTTTAGGGGTAGATTTTAATCAGGTACAATATGAGAGTAATACTTATCTTTTAGGAAAAGATTTAATTCAGAAAGGATTAGAAAAAGGAGTGTTATTTACCAAGGAAGATGGCTCGGTTTGGTGTGATTTAACAGATGAAGGCTTAGACGAAAAACTCTTATTAAGAGGTGATGGAACTGCTGTTTATATGACACAAGATTTAGGAACTGCCGTACAGCGATTCGAAGAAAATAAGATTGATAAACTGATTTACACCGTTGGAAACGAGCAAGATTATCATTTTCAAGTCTTATTTATTATTTTGAAAAAATTGGGTTACGAATGGGCAGACCAATTATTCCACCTGTCTTATGGAATGGTAGAGTTGCCAGATGGGAAAATGAAATCTCGTGAGGGAACAGTCGTAGATGCTGATGATTTAATGCAAGAAATGTACTTGACGGCTAAAGAAAAAGCACAAGAGTTAGGGAAGTTGGAACAATTGACAGAAGAGGAAAAAGAAAAATCTTATGAAATCGTAGGTTTAGGAGCCTTGAAGTATTTTATGCTGAAAGTTGATCCAAAGAAGAAAATGATGTTCAATCCTGCGGAGAGTATTGACTTTAATGGGAATACGGGACCTTTTATCCAATATACTTATGCGAGAATTCAGTCCTTATTAGCCAAGGCTAATTTTAAGGAAAAGGAATTGAATGTAGATTATGTACCAAATGATTTCGAGAAAGATTTGATGCTTCAGTTGATGAATTATAAAGCGATTGTTCAAAAGTCGGCGGATAATTTATCTCCTGCGAATATGGCGAACTTTGTTTATGACTTAGTGAAGTCTTATAACTCTTTTTATCAAAACAATCCGATTTTAAATCAAGATGACCAAAAAGTGATTGATTTTAGATTGAGTTTGTCTTATTATACTGGTAAAACGATTCAAAAGGCGTTGAATTTATTAGGAATTAAAACCGTAGATAGAATGTAAAATATAGAAAAAAGAGTAAAGGTAGAAAGCTTAGTGTTTTTATTTCTTTACTCTTTTTTTTCTTTGTTGAATAAAAAAGATGAATATTAACGGTACAATTTACAAAAAACCGCTTTTGGTTTTTGCTTTGGAATCTGAAGCTGGACGAGGGTTCGAGGGTTATGAAATGCTTTTTACAGGAATTGGAAAAGTGAATGCTACTTATCATTTGCTAAAAAAAATACAAGAATACCGTCCTGATATTATCATTAATTTAGGAACGGCAGGAGGCTTTGGTTTTCAAAAAGGTGAAGTGATTTGTTGTACTGAGTTTGTACAGCGAGATATGGATGTTAGTCCTTTGGGTTTTAAAAAATACCAAACGCCATTTTCAAAATCTCCTATTGTTTTGGAATATGGAATTGCTAAAGAAGGCTTGAAAAAAGGTGTTTGCGGAACGGGAGATTGTTTTGAAACAGAACATACTACTAATAAGTATAATGTCGTAGATATGGAGGTTTATGCTTTGGCGAAAGTAGCAAAAGAGGAGCAAATTCCTTTTCTATGTTTAAAATACATTAGCGATGGAGCTGATGATAATGCCGTAACCGATTGGCAAGAAGAGGTGAAATTGGCGGGAATAGCCTTGAATAAAGCGTTGCTGGATATTCATTAATTTGATGAAATAAATGTGAAAAATTTTATGTATATTTGTATAAACAATCAAATTTACATTAAAATGAAGAAAATTTTATTTTTATTAAGTGTTTTTCTTTTTGCGGGTTTGCAAGCGCAAGGATCTTGTGCTACTGACTTTGTAAATAAGCAATTGGAAGAAAAATACCCAGAAATTAGACAAAAAAGATTAGCAAATGAGCAGAAGCTAAGAAGTATGAATATTTCCGCTTATATGGATCAAATAGGAGCGTCCTTTAGTAGTAATGGAGATTATACAGGACAGATTTATGAAATCCCTGTGGTGGTTCATGTTATTGAAGCGACAGGAAGAAATACACCAACAGATGCTCAAATTGAGGCTTGGATCGATAGAGCCAATCAAATGTATGCAGGAACTTATCCTGGATATTTTCCAGCAGGGGCTGGGATTAACGAATCGGCTGTAATTCCTTTTAAATTAGTCTTAGCGAAAAGAAATCCACAATGTATCGCTACTTCTGGAATT
>PDSY01000026.1 GCA_002747105.1 Flavobacteriales bacterium
GGGGCAATGCTTTACGAGGGTAAGGCAAAACAAGTTTTTAAAACTGAAAATCCAGAGGAAGTAATCGTTCGTTTTAAGGACGATGCAACGGCGTTTAACGCTCAGAAAAAAGGTCAGGTAGATTTAAAAGGCGAAATGAACAACGCCATCACTACTTTGATTTTTGAATATCTTAATGATAAAGGTATCCCAACGCATCTTATCAAAAAAATTGATGAAAGAGAGCAGTTGGTAAAGAAAGTAGATATTATTCCGTTAGAAATGGTCGTGAGAAACTATTCAGCGGGAAGTATGGCAAAGCGTTTGGGCGTCGAAGAAGGAATAAAAGCACCTGAAACCATTTTTGATATTTGCTACAAAAAAGATGAGTTAGGCGATCCATTAATCAATGATGATCACGCTGTATTTTTAGGCGTAGCAACAAGAGAAGACTTGAAAGAAATGTACGCTCTAACAGGAAAGATCAATGATATTTTAATTGATTTATTCGATAAAATGAATATCATTTTAGTGGATTTTAAAATTGAATTAGGAAAAACTGCCGATGGACAGATTATTTTAGCAGACGAAATTTCTCCTGATACTTGTCGTCTTTGGGATAAAGATACGATGAAGAAGTTGGATAAAGATAGATTTAGGAGAGATTTAGGAGAAGTAACGGAAGCGTATGTAGAAATTTACGAAAGATTAAAAAAAGTATTAGCATAGACTATGAGTGATGCAATCAAACACGAGTGTGGAATAGGTTTAGTTCGATTAAAAAAACCTTTACAGTACTACAAAGATAAGTACGGAACGGCATTTTATGGTATTAATAAAATGTATCTTTTAATGGAAAAACAGCACAATCGTGGTCAAGATGGAGCAGGTTTGGCGAGTATCAAATTTGATGTTCCTGCGGGAAGTCGCTATATTTCCAGAGTAAGGTCTAATCAATCAATGCCTATTCAGGATGTTTTTAAACAAATTAATAATAGGATTTCAAAAGTATTGGAAGAAAATCCAAATCAAAAAGATAATGTCGATTGGCTGAATCTCAATACGCCTTATATTGGAAATTTATTTTTAGGACACGTGCGTTATGGTACTTTTGGAAAGAATAGCATAGAATCTGTACACCCATTTTTGCGTCAGTCGAATTGGAAGTCTAAAAATTTAATTGTTGCAGGGAATTTTAATATGACCAATTCCAAGCAACTATTACAAGAGTTAATAGAATTAGGTCAACATCCAAAAGAAAGCACTGATACGGTAACCGTAATGGAGAAAATCGGTCATTTTTTAGATGAAGAAGTAGAGCGAATTTATCAAACGCTAAAAGGTACGCATACTAAAAAAGAGGCGTCCAAGGAAATTGAAAAACAACTTCATATTCCAACGATTTTAAAAAGAGCAACCAAGAGTTTTGATGGTGGTTATGCAATGGCAGGTTTAGTAGGACACGGAGATGCTTTTGTAATGAGAGACCCTGCGGGTATTCGTCCTGCGTTTTATTTTGAAAATGATGAGGTCGTAGTTGTAGCGTCGGAGCGTCCTGTTATTCAAACAGCGTTTAATATCGATATTGATGAGGTAAAGGAAATTCCACCAGGAAATGCCATTATTATAAAAAGGGATAGTACCACAAGCGTCGAAGAGATTCTTCCTGCATTACCACAAAAGCAATGTTCTTTTGAACGAATTTACTTTTCAAGAGGTTCGGACAGAGATATTTATAAGGAAAGAAAAGCATTAGGTCAACTCGTTTTTCCTCAGATTTTAAAAGAGGTAGGAGATGATATTTCTAAGGTTGTTTTCTCTTATATTCCTAATACCGCAGAAACTTCATTTTTCGGAATGAGAGAGGCAGCGGAAGACCATTTGAATCAACAAAAAACAGCGAAGATATTAAATGGTAATAAAGATATTTCAGCGGAGAAGCTTACCGAAATTTTAGCCGAAAGACCAAGGGTAGAAAAAATCGCCATTAAAGATGCTAAACTAAGGACATTTATTACCGATGATTCTTCAAGAGATGATTTGGTAGCTCATGTGTATGATGTTACTTATGGTGTGGTGAATGAAGATGATACGGTAGTCATTATCGATGATTCTATTGTAAGGGGAACCACTTTAAAGAAGAGTATTATTAAAATTTTAGATCGATTAAAGGCGAAAAAAATAGTGATTGTTTCTTCTGCTCCGCAGATTCGTTATCCTGATTGCTACGGAATTGATATGGCGAAATTACAGGATTTCATTGCATTTAAGGCGACATTGGAATTACTGAAAGAACGAGATATGTACTATATTGTGGATGAGGTGTATAAAAAAGCGATTGAGCAGAGAAATTTACCAGATCATAAAATCGTGAATTATGTGAAGGAATTGTATGCCCCATTTATGGCGGAGGAAATTTCGGATAAGATAGCAGAATTATTAAAAACGCCAGAAATTAACGCTGAAATAAAAATTATTTTCCAAACGATAGAAGGTTTGCACGAGGCTTGTCCAAACCATCAGGGAGATTGGTATTTCACGGGAGATTTTCCAACCGTTGGAGGAATGCGTGTCGTGAACGACGCCTTTATTAACTTCTATGAAGGAAATGATAAGAGAGCGTATTAATGTAGTCGTCTGAAGGTGAAAACTTTATGCTGAATATAGAAGTGGGAAAATATTTTTTTGTAACTTTGGGCCGCTAAAAATACAAGTGTATTTTTGGCACCGTTTTTGTTGCTGAGTTGTAGTATTAATTAAAAGGAGGAAAGTGAGACTGGTAGATAAATTGGCAAAAAGAATTTATTTAGGAGATAATAGGATAGGTGTTTTAAGTTTAAAACATTTACCACGGTGGATAGTATTATTGATAGATATTTTCATCTTATTCTGTTCTATTTTTCTATCCTCTTTTTTACATCCTGTTTTTACCTTTAATTTTTCCGAGATTAGTCCCTTATTAACTTCCTTGGCTATAATACTAGGAGTTAATATCGTATTTTTTTATATTTTAAAAACCTATGCAGGGATTATTAGGCATTCTACTTTTACGGATTTATTCAAAGTCATACTATCTTCTTTATTTACATTTTTTGTACTTATTAGTATTCATTATTTTGTTTTACTAGTATATAAGGTGAAATTGTTTTCTTTTGCTTTTTTATTATTATATGCTTTTTCTTCTGTTTTAGGGTTGGTGATATTCAGAATGCTTATCAAGGAACTTTATAGACTTTTCAAAGTTTTTAGTAATCGCACCTCGAACAAAAATGTCTTGATTTTGGGTATTGATGATATGTCCATTTCTTTGGCTACGGCTATTATGGATAATAGAGATATGCCTTATAATGTAAAAGGATTTTATACAGAAAGAGAAGATTCCAAAAAGGCATTATTCTTAGGGAAACCTACCTATTGTAAAAAGCAATTAGAGGAGTTTTCTAAAGAGGAGTTGGGTGTTGATGGTGTGATTTTTATCAGGGGCAATTTAACAAGAAAGCAAGCCAATGATTTGGTTACCTTCTTTTTAAATAAAAATATGGAAGTTTTTAAAGCTCCTGCTGTTCAAAAATTAAGGGATAAGGAAAGTATAGGAGCTATTAAAAACTTACAGATAGAAGATTTACTGAATAGGAAGGAAATTAATATACAAAGCGAAGAGGTTAAAAAAAGGCACTTTGGTAAAGCTGTTTTAGTGACTGGTGGAGCGGGTTCTATTGGTAGCGAAATTGTAAGGCAGGTCGCTTCATTTAAACCTTCTGTTTTGGTCGTTTTAGACCAAGCCGAAACACCGCTTTATGATATCCAATTGGAGATTAAAGAGTCTTTCCCTGATGTAGAGTTTAAATTTATATTGGCAGATGTTCGGGATGAAAAGAGATTGGATGCTATTTTTGAAGAATATCAATTTTCTATGGTTTATCATGCTGCAGCATATAAGCATGTTCCTTTGGTAGAAAATAATCCGAGCGAGGGAGTGGCAGTGAATGTTTTAGGTTCAAGGAATTTGTCCTTATTAGCGAGTAAATATAAGGTGAATCGTTTTGTAATGGTCTCTACCGATAAGGCAGTGAATCCAACCAATGTAATGGGAGCTTCTAAAAGAGTGGCGGAGCTGTTTGTACAATCTTTACAAAAAGTAGAGGGCAATACAACAAAGTTTATTACAACAAGGTTTGGGAATGTATTGGGCTCTAATGGTTCTGTTATTCCATATTTTAAGAAACAAATTGCCAAAGGCGGTCCTGTAACAATTACCCACAAAGATATTGTGAGGTATTTTATGACGATTCCAGAAGCTTGTAATTTGGTACTTCAGGCAGGTACAATGGGAAGTGGAGGAGAAATATACGTTTTTGATATGGGAGAGCCTATAAAGATTTTGGATTTGGCAAGGCGAATGATAAAGTTATCAGGATTAGAGCCTGAAATTGATATAGAAATTGTATTTACAGGATTAAGACCTGGGGAAAAATTATATGAAGAGTTATTAACTGATAATGCTAAGACACTTGATACCCATCATGACAAAATTATGATATCAAAAGATCCATTAATGGGATTTGATAAAATAAATGAGTATATTGCGAACCTTGATGCGGAAATTCCAAAATGTCATCAGGAGAATATAGTGAGAATATTAAAAGAAATAGTCCCAGAATTTAAAAGTAATAATTCTGTTTATGAATCGTTAGATAATAAGTAAATTGAAAAAGATAATTTATATGAGAAAGAATATTAGTTGGCTTATACTAGTTTTGTTAATTACTGTTTCGTGTAAAACAAAGCAAGAAAGTGAGTTGAATTATATGCAAAATATAGAAGAAGTAGCGATAGAAAATGTTGCCAATGTATCGGGAACAAAATTGCAAATAGGTGACCAGCTTATGATTTTAGTGAGTGGTAGAGATACTGCTATTTTAAACCCGTTTAATCAAAATTATTCTTCGTCTGATCCTATCAGGAATGGTACGTTAGGTAATGTGCCTGTTCAGAACCCAAGGATTACAGGACCTACTTATTTTGTCGGAAGTCAAGGGGAAATAGACTTTCCTATATTGGGAAAACTTCAGGCGGAAGGTAAAACAATAGACGAGTTAAGAGATGATATTAAAGAACGATTGAGGAGATATGTCAAAACACCTACTTCGGTTAATATTAGATTAACAAATTTTGAAATTTCTGTTTTTGGAGAAGTCAATAGACCTAATAAGTATAGAGTAGAAGGCGTTAAAAAACCTACTGTTTTAGATGCCTTGGCGTTGGCAGGAGATTTAACAATGTACGGAAAAAGAGACAATGTACTCGTTATTAGAAATGAAAATGGGAATGTAGTTAAAGGAAGACTTAACCTCAAAGATGCTAATTTTATTAATTCTCCTTATTACTACTTAAAACAAGGAGATGCCGTTGTTGTTTATGCCAACGAAAATAAACACATTAAGGCAAGAACTAATCCTAATACAGGGATTTATATCTCTATAGTATCTGTTTCTTTAACCGCTATTTCATTAGCATTCGCTTTACTTAGAAAATAAACATTAATATTCATTGAAAATAAGATGGAAAAACAAACAATAGATAACGAAATTAATCTCAAAGAATTAATAACGCCATACCTTAAAAAATGGTATTGGTTTATTATCAGTGGTTTTATAGCTTTAGTTTTAGGCTTTTTATATCTTAAAAAACAACAAAGTGTTTATAGTATACAAACAACGGTGCTTATTAAAGATTCAAAATCTAATAGTTTAGGTGGAGATTTGTCTATGTTGGGAGATTTATCTGCTTTTGGAAGTATGGGAAGTGATGCTGTTGAAAATGAAATTGAGGTCTTGAAGTCTAAAAAGCTCATGGAACAAGTGGTTAAAAACTTAAACTTACAGGCTGATGTTTTTGTAGAAGGTACATTTAGGAATAAAGAACTCTATGCCGAAAAATCACCTATTATTGTTAAGGTAGTTGATTTTAAAAAAATGGATGATGATGTTAATACCAAGATTCCACCATTTTTTAAGTTAATAATATCTGGACAAAACCTAACTGTAGTTCTTGAGAATAAGGAGATTAAATCAAAATTTAATAAATTGATAAGTTTACCTTATGCCAATATTATGATTCTAAAAAATGAGCAATTTAAATCAAATAAAAAAGAAAAAGAATTATTGATTAATATTTCTTCTGTTGATGCAAGAGTTAATCATTATCAAGAGCTTTTGAGTGTTAATTTAGTTGAAAGAAAATCTACTGTTTTAGGTTTATCAATGAATCATTCTGTCGTTCACAAAGGTAAAGATATACTCAACGAATTGATTAGCATTTACAATCAAGATGCTTTGGAGGATAAAAATTTTGCCAACAAAAAATCGGCGGAGTTTATCGATGAAAGAATTATGCAAATTGGGAAAGATTTGGGCAAAGTAGAATCCGAAAAGCAAGAGTATAAACAAAATAATAATATTACAGATATCCTGACAGAAGCCCAACTTAATTTGAAAACCAATGCAGAAGTTAGGAAAAAAGAAATAGAATTAGAGTCACAGCTTGACCTTACTGGAACACTTTTGAATTATGCTAAAAGGCAGAGTTTTAATGAAACTTTACCAGCTAATATAGGTTTAGATAATCCAGGTGCTATTCAGAGTATTAATACTTATAATCAATTGGTTTTACAAAGAAATCAGTTGTTAGAAAACGGAACCAAAGAACATCCATCTGTCATTAGTGTTACAGAACAAATGAGAGAGTTAAGACCGAGTATTTTGCAAAACTTAAAAAAACACAAGAAAGGTTTAGAACTAGCCATTTCAAATTACCGAAAACAAATTAATAAAACCGAAGGGAGAATTGCTAAAATGCCCGCTCAAGAACGAAAGTTTAGAAGTTTAGAACGCCAACAACAGATTAAAGAAAATCTTTACCTGATCTTATTACAAAAAAGGGAAGAGGCAAAAATTGCAATGGCAATGACAGGAGAAAAAGCCAAGGTTTTGGATAAGGCTTATAAGGGTAAAAAAGTAGCTCCTAGAAAAATGATTGTTTTACTGGTGTCATTGATATTGGGATGTCTAATTCCTATAGGAGTGGTATTTTTACAAGAATTATTGGATAATAAAATTAAGTCTAAACACGATTTAGATAAACTATTGAATGGTAAGACGATTTTAGGAGAAATTCCAAGCGTACAAAAAGGACAATCAGAAACGGTAGGATACAACGATTTATCTCCTATGGCAGAAGCCTTTAGAATTGTTTTGACCAATGTTAACTTTATGTTGCCTCAAAAGAGTGGTAAAAAAATATTTGTAACGTCCACCGTAAAGGGAGAAGGAAAGACATTTATCGCAGCCAATTTAGCTCTGACATTAGCCAACCCATCTAAAAAAGTGATTATTATTGGTGCTGATATTCGTAATCCTCAGTTGCAAAGATTTAACAATGAAGGAAAAGGATTAATAGGATTAACAGAGTATCTTCATGAAGGAGATATCAGTGTTGAAGACATTATTCATACGAGTACTTTGAATAAGTATTTAGATGTTGTTTATTCTGGTGCCATACCACCTAATCCAACTCATTTATTATCAAGTGCAAATTTTAAAACTTTATTGGAAGACTTGGAAAAACAATATGATTATATCGTAGTAGATACTGCACCATTGATGTTGGTGACAGATACTTATTTAATTGCAAATCACGCAGATGCTACGGTATATGTTACAAGATCTGAATATACAGAAAGACAATTAATAGAATACGCTAATAATCAGGTGGAAGCAGAGAGAGTGAAAAATGTAGGTTTTGTTATTAATGACGTGAAGAAAGATTATTTCGGTTATGGCAATAAATATGGATATGGTTATGGAGCAGATAATAGAACTTTTATACAAAAATTAAAGGATAGGTTTAGAGGTTAAATTCTATTGTTCACATTTTAAGTAAAAAACAAGAAATATTAAGGATAAATGAGTTATAAAAAACAAATATTAGCAAAAATCAATTCTAACGAGGTTGTCGTAGGGATTATTGGTTTAGGATATGTAGGTCTGCCGTTAGCGGTAGAATTTGCAGAAGAAGGAGTTAAGGTAATTGGATTTGAAAAATCTGAAGAAAAAGCAAACTTGGTTAATTCAGGAAAGAATTATATTAAAGATATTGCCGATGATGTTTTAGAAAAGGTGGTGAAAAATAATTTATTATCAGCCACTACAGATTTTTCAAAAATGAAAGACTGCGATGCTCTTATCATCTGTGTGCCAACGCCATTGGATAAGTTTAGAAAGCCTGATATGAGTTATATTGAGGCGTCTTGTAAGGCGATTGGTCAAAATATGAAAGCAGGTACTTTTATCAGTTTGGAAAGTACCACTTATCCAACCACTACCGAAGATTTGATGTTACCAATTATTGAAAAAGAAAGTGGATTAGAACAAGGGAAAGATTTTTGGTTGGCGTATAGTCCAGAAAGGGTGGACCCAGGGAATAAGACGTATCAAACTAAAAATACACCAAAGGTAATGGGAGCGATGACCCCAGATGGAGTAGAAATTGGTAAGGCACTTTATAATAAAGCCATTGATAATATTTACGAAGTAAGTTCTCCAAGAGTTGCCGAGATGGTAAAGATTTTAGAGAACACATACCGTTTGATTAATATTAGTTTAATCAACGAAATGGCGTTGTTGAGTGGAAAAATGGATATCAATATTTGGGAAGTCATTGAGGCTGCAAAAACTAAACCTTTTGGTTTTCAAGCGTTCTATCCAGGACCAGGAATTGGGGGACATTGTATTCCATTAGACCCATTTTATTTGGAACATATTGCCAAGCGATTCGACTTTGATTTGACAATGATTAATACCGCAGGACATATTAATATGCGTATGCCACATTATATGTATATTAAAATTGCAACCGCCTTAAATTCTAATCAGAAATCAGTAAGCGGTAGTAATATTTTATTTTTAGGAGTAGCTTATAAGCCAGATATTGATGATGAAAGAGAATCGCCAGCATTAGATATCATAGATGAAGTAATACACAAAGGAGCAAATGTAAGTTATCACGATCCACATATTGCTAAAATTAAAACTCACGGAGGAAAAGACTTGACTTCTGTAGAATTAACAGCAGAAACGCTTAAAAATGCTGATTGTGTGGTGTTGACAACCAATCATAAGGCTTTTGATGTTGATTTTATTAAAAAGAACGCCAAGTTAATTATCGACTTACGCAATATGATAAGTGAAAAGTCAGATACGGTATTTAAATTATAGTCTATGAGTGCAATTCAAATGGTTGACTTAAAAAGTCAATACCTTAAAATAAAGAAAGAAGTAGATAAAGCAGTGATTGATTGTATGGAAAGTTCGGCTTTCATCAATGGATATGCTGTGAAGGATTTTCAGAAAAATTTAGAAAAATACCAAGATGTAAAATATGTCGTTCCATGTGCTAATGGAACAGATGCTTTGCAAATTGCTTTAATGGCATTGGGTTTAAAGGCAGGTGATGAGGTGATTTGTCCAGCGTTTACCTATGTAGCAACTGCCGAAGTAATTGGTTTATTAGGCTTAAAACCTGTGATGATTGATGTGGATGAAAATACCTTTAATATGACGGTTGAAGGTTTGGAAAAAGTCATTACACCAAAAACCAAAGCGATTGTGCCAGTCCATTTGTACGGACAAAGTTGCGATATGGAGCCGATTTTGAAATTTGCCAAAGAACACAATTTATTTGTAGTAGAAGATAATGCACAAGCCTTAGGAGCCACTTATACTTTCTCGGACGGAACGAAAAAGAAAACCGGAACGATGGGAGATATTGGTTGTACTTCATTTTTCCCGTCCAAAAATTTAGGTTGTTTCGGTGATGGTGGAGCCATTATGACCAATAGTGAGGACTTAGCAGGAAAATTAAAAATGGTGGCTAATCACGGACAAATCAAAAAATATCATCACGAAGTTTTGGGGTGTAACTCACGATTAGATTCTATTCAAGCCGCCGTTTTAGGTGTTAAATTAAAGCATTTAGATACGTATTCAGCCAATAGAAATAAGATGGCTGATGTGTATTATGAAAAGTTAGGAGGAATTAAAGAATTACAATTACCTAAAAAACAGGAAAATTCAACACACGTATTTCATCAATATACAATGCGAGTTTTGAACGGAAAACGAGACGAATTACAAGCATTCTTAAAAGAAAAAGGCATTCCGAGTATGATTTATTATCCGTTACCTTTGTATAAACAAAATGCGTTTAAACAATATGTTTCGGAAGGTTTTTCATTACCTGTTACCGAAAAATTATGTGCAGAAGTATTGTCTTTACCTATTCATACAGAGAAAAACGATGAGCATATGGAAGTGATTTGTAATGCAGTTTTAGAATTTTTTAATACATAAAAATATGAAATATTTTGCACACGAAACGGCTGTTATTGATGAAGGTTGTCAGATAGCAGAAGGAACAAAAATTTGGCATTTTTCACACATTATGTCGAATTCTAAGATAGGAAAAAAATGTAATATTGGGCAAAATGTCGTGGTATCACCAGATGTTACTTTAGGACGAAATGTAAAAGTCCAAAACAATGTATCTATTTATACAGGAGTGATTTGTGAGGACGATGTTTTTTTAGGACCTTCTATGGTTTTTACCAATGTAATTAACCCACGAAGTGCTGTCAATAGAAAGGCTGAATATATGAAAACAGTCGTTAAAAAAGGAGCAAGTATAGGTGCAAACGCAACGATTGTTTGCGGAAATGATATAGGGAAATTCGCTTTTATTGGAGCAGGAGCTGTAGTGACTAAAGAAATCCCAGATTATGCTTTGGTGGTTGGAAATCCTTCTCGCCAAATTGGTTGGGTAAGCGAATACGGACATCGTTTGGAATTTGATGAAAATGGCTTTGCAATTTGTAAAGAGAGTGGACAAGAGTATCGATTAGAAAATAATAAGGTTCAAAGAGTTAAGTAATAAATGGGGACAAAAAAAATAAAATTTGCAGTAGTAGGCTGCGGACATATTGGGAAACGCCACGCAAGTATGATAACAGGTAATGACAACTGCGAGTTGGTGGCATTATGTGATATCAAACCGAAAGAAGAATTAGGCATTGAAGATTATCAATCAGCAAAATTTTTCTCGTCTATTGAAGACCTGTTAGCCTCTGATGTAGAATATGATGTGGTTTCTATTGCTACACCAAATGGTTGGCACGAAGACCACGCTTTACAGTCTTTAGATAAAGGAAAACACATTGTTGTAGAAAAGCCTATGGCATTGACAAAAGCAGGTGCCGAAAAGGTGATTTTTAAGGCTCTGCACCAACATAAACAGGTGTTTTGCGTAATGCAGAATAGGTATTCTCCACCATCTGTATGGTTGAAGGAATTGTTGGAGTCTGGGAAGTTAGGTAAAATCTTTATGGTGCAAGTGAATTGCTACTGGAATAGAGATGATAGATATTATAAGCCAGATCCAAAAACTGGAAGACCAGGAACTTGGCACGGAACCAAAGATTTAGATGGAGGAACATTATTTACCCAATTTTCTCATTTTATTGATTTGATGTATTGGTATTTTGGTGATATTACGAACATCCAAGCACGATTTAATGATTTTACCCACCAAAAAACAACCGATTTTGAAGACTCAGGATTTGTAAGTTTTGATTTCTTAAACGGAGGAATGGGAACATTAAATTATTCAACTTCGGTTTGGAATAAAAATTTAGAAAGTTCCATTACAGTTATCGGTGAAAAAGGTTCAGTGAAAGTAGGAGGACAATATATGAATGAAGTAGAGTATTGTCATATTGAAGATTATGAAATGCCTGTTTTGGCAGAAAGTAATCCGCCAAATGATTATGGTCCTTATAAAGGTTCGGCAGCCAATCATCATTATATTTATGAAAATATTGTGGATGTAGTGAATGGTAAAGCACCAATTACAACCAATGCTTTAGAAGGTATGAAGGTAATTGATATTATTGAACGAATTTATAGTAAAAAGCAGTAGGCTTTATGCTGTAAGCAATAAGCAATAGGTTGTGAAATAAGGTTTACAGCCTATTGCATAAAGCATAAGATAAATGAAAAAAGTAGCAATCGTTGGTGGTGGACTTGTTGGGTTAGCTGTTGGGTACAAATTGTCTTTATTAGGAGGATATAAAGTCACTGTTTTTGAGAAGGAAGAACAACAAGGAATGCACCAATCGGGAAGGAATAGTGGTGTTATTCATTGTGGACTCAGTTATGAACCAAAATCGTTAAAAGCACGATTGGCTCACGACGGAACAAAGCAAATGAAGGCTTTTTGTGAGCAAAATAATGTCAATTTTGATATTTGCGGAAAGGTAATGGTTGCTTCAGATGATGAGGAAGTAAAACTATTAGAAGGCGTTGCACGAAAAGGCGAACTC
>PDSY01000027.1 GCA_002747105.1 Flavobacteriales bacterium
TTACGAATCTAAAGACAATACAATTCGTTTGGTAGATACAAAAGAAGGTTTTGGTAATTATCAAATTTTTGACTTCTCAGGAAAATTAATCCAACAAGGAGTAACTAAAGAGCAAGTGATTAAATTGAATAATAATACAAAAGGAGGTTACTTGATTAAATTTGAACATAAAGGAAAAACAGCAAGTTTCAAATTCTTGAGATAATCCTTTACTGATAATATTAAATCGCCTAAAATGAGTTTTAGGCGATTTTTTTATCTTTGCTGATGAAAAAAATAAGATTTGTACAGCATTATCGACATAGAGAGTAACGGTGGAAAGTACCGACAAGAATATATTATAGAAATTGCCATTTATCAATTTGATGGTCATCAGATCGTAGATCAATTTATTTCTTTGATTCATCCCGAAGGGAACAAAATCACGCCTTTTGTTCAGAAACTGACGAAGATTACTCCCAAAATGGTCAAAACAGCTCCTAAATTCCATGAAGTAGCTAAAAGAATTGTCGAGATTACGGAAGGAACCACCCTCGTTGGTCATAATGTGGATTTTGATTATCGAATGCTCAGACAATCTTTTAAACGATTGGGGTTTGATTTTAAAATCCAAACCATTGATACCATTCCGTTGGCTCAGAAATTACTTCCGAATCAGGAGAGTTATTCTTTGGGGAAATTAGTTAAGGCGTTAGGAATTCCGCTTTCCGATCGTCATCGTGCGTCTGGAGATGCAAGAGCAACGGTGGATTTGTTTAAACTTTTACTCGATAAAGACCAAAAGCAAGAGATTATTCAGGAGCAGTTTGAGAGGGCAGATGCTCGAAATTATCATTTTAAAGTACAAGAACTAACGGAAAACCTACCCAGCGAAAAAGGAATTATTTATTTTCAGAATGAAAAAGGAAAAATTTTATTTTTCACCTATACCGATGATGTTTTTCAGTTGGCTAAAAAAGTATTTAATAGTAAAGCAAAGCGTTGGAAAAAAGTTCAAGAGGATTGCGAACAAATCCATTATGAGGAAGTCGGTAATGCTTTAATCGCTCAGCTGATTACCCAAACGAAAGGCTTGACACAAAAGTCATCTTTTTTTTATGGATTGTATTTTAGAAATGGGAAATATTTAATTGAAAAAAATGCCTTGCGAAAAGACGAACGCCCTCTTTTAAAATTCAGGTCTTTTACACAAGGTTTAAAGGTGCTGAATTACCTCCAAAACCAATCTGAGTTCAAAGATTTATCTTATTTAGAAAATCTAATTTCCCTTAAAAATAAACCTATGGTTTGGACTTTACAAGGTCGAAAGTTAGGTGATAAATGTTTTTTGGTTGTGGAAAAAGGAAGGATTACATCTTATGGATTCTATGAGGTTTTTAGTCAAATCAATACATTAGAGAAAATCCGTCAGCGAAAAATTGATTTACCAAAATTCACCAAAAGCATAGAAAACGAACTGAAATTAACTTTATTGAGAAAGGAAATCAGTTTTATGAAAGTATAACAATATAATGGGAAATATTTATAATAATTTAGGAAAAAAGTGTGGTGATTATATGCAAAAACAATATGAATTGGCTATTGATGCCAAAAATAAGTTAAATGAAAATTTTCATAAATGGATGAGTTTTTATTATGTTGCAAATTCCGCTATACTATTAAGTGTAGTTGGTATTGCTAATCAACAAGCAAATATGTGTTGTGAAGTTAGTTTTGCATTGGCAGTGATAGGGGTTGTAATTTCTATTTTTTGGAAATTATCTTGTAAAGGACATTTGTATTGGTCTCAAAATTGGATAGAGGTTATTTTTAGATTGGAGGAACAACTTTTCAAAGATAATGATCAGTTTAAAATCTATAGTATATTTTCTAAAAAGGTGCATTCGGAAAAAAGAGATTTTAATGTATCCACTCCTAAACTAACATTATACTTTTCCTATATTGTTCATTTTAGTTGGGTGATTTATTCTATTTTTCCATTGTGGATTATTTTGAGAAGATATTTTAACAGTTATTGTTTAGTTTTAAGATGCATAATAATATTCATATATATTGTAATAGCTTTTTGGGGACACAGTCTATTTCGAAATAACTTAAAGAGTAGAACAGATGGTTCGCATACTTTGTTTGAATAAAAATAACCAAATAGTTTCATCCTTAAATACCATAAAATTTAGATAAATAAATGTTAATCATTCTAAAAACTGACATTCTGTCATAAAAAATCGTATCTTTGCACCCAAAGACTTCAAAGTGAAAGAACTTTGAACATTAAAGATTTTATTGTGCAAGAGAAATATATAGACGAAACAAAACAAGGAGCAATTCCGAAATTGTTGCCTCTATCTTAACCGAGCAAGGTTATAATACCACTCGAAATTTGGAAGAGGCTGACCTTATTTTACTCAATACCTGTTCTATTCGAGATAAAGCAGAGCAAACCGTTAGACAGAAACTGTCGAACTTTCAACACTTGAAAAGAAAAAAACCGTCTTTGACAGTCGGTGTTTTGGGTTGTATGGCGGAAAGACTAAAAAGTAAATTTTTAGAGGAAGAACATTTGGTAGATTTGGTAGTAGGTCCCGATGCTTATCGTGAACTTCCTCACTTATTGAAAGAAACCGAAGATGGAAGAGATGCCATTAATGTTATTTTATCCAAAGAGGAAACCTACGCGGATATTAATCCTGTAAGGTTAGGAGGAAATGGCGTAACGGCTTTTGTAACCATCACCAGAGGTTGCGATAATATGTGTACTTTTTGCGTTGTGCCTTTCACGAGAGGAAGAGAACGAAGCAGAGACCCTCATTCTATTATCAGTGAGTGTAAAGAATTATGGGAACAAGGCTATAAGGAAATTACACTTTTGGGGCAGAATGTAGATTCGTATTTATGGTACGGAGGAGGTCCTAAAAAAGACTTTAAAAAAGCCTCGGAAATGCAAAAGGCAACGGCGGTGCATTTCGCACAATTATTAGAATTGGTAGCGAAGGAAGTGCCTCATATGAGGATTCGTTTTTCTACCTCTAATCCACAAGATATGAGCCTTGATGTATTTAGAATGATGGCTCAATATCCTAATATTTGCCGATATGTACACTTGCCAATTCAGAGTGGAAGTAACCGAATGTTAAAGGCGATGAACAGAATGCACACCAGAGAGGAATACTTGGATTTAATTAAAAAAGCCAAAGAAATCGTTCCTGATATTTCGTTTTCTCAGGATATGATTGCTGGATTTTGTGATGAAACCGAAGAAGATCATCAAGATACTTTATCATTAATGGAAGAGGTGGAGTATGATTATGGTTATATGTTTGCCTATTCCGATAGACCAGGAACGCCTGCTCATAAAAAAATGGAAGATAATATCCCATTAGAAGTGAAAAAGAGAAGGCTAAATGAAATTATTAAATTACAGCATAAATTATCTTTACAAAGAATGCAATCTTATGTTGGTAGAAATCACGAGGTCTTGATAGAAGGAGTTTCTAAGAAGAATAAAAACCAATGGAAGGGAAGAAATTCTCAGAATGCCGTTTGTGTTTTTGATAAAAAAGAAGGACAGAAAATAGGTGATTTCGTGGAAGTTTTCGTTCACGATTGTACACAAGGAACGCTTTTGGCGAAGAATATCTGAGAGTGAGATAATTGAGTAATGAGGTAATTTGAGAATTGAATAATTAATGGATTTTATAATCTTTTAATTTTTGAATCATTTAATCTTTTAATTTTTAAAATAAATGGCAGATTTACAATCTATAAAAAATCGTTTTGGAATTATTGGGAATTATCCTGCACTGAATAGGGCTTTGGAGAAGTCTATTCAGGTGGCTC
The DNA here is from genome assembly GCA_002747105.1 of Flavobacteriales bacterium. GTDB lineage: Bacteria > Bacteroidota > Bacteroidia > Flavobacteriales > Weeksellaceae. The sequence continues at coordinate 3,838 of PDSY01000027.1, forward strand.
CTACGGATATTTCGGTTTTAGTTATTGGAGAATCGGGAGTGGGAAAGGAGTTTATTCCGAAAATTATTCATTCCGAATCAATGAGGAAACATCAGCCTTATATTGTGGTAAACTGTGGAGCGATTCCAGAGGGAACCATTGATTCTGAACTTTTTGGGCATGAGAAAGGAGCCTTTACGGGAGCGACTTCCACGAGGAAAGGTTATTTTGAAGTAGCCGATGGAGGAACTATTTTTTTAGATGAGGTAGGGGAGTTGCCTTTGCAAACGCAGGTGAGATTATTGAGGGTTTTGGAAAGTGGTGAGTTTATGAAAGTGGGTTCATCTAAAATTCAGAAAACCAATGTGAGGATTGTTGCCGCCACGAATGTCAATATGCTGAGTGCTATTCACGAAGGGAAATTTAGGGAAGATTTGTATTATCGTTTGAATACCGTTCAGGTCGATATGCCACCTTTGAGAGAGCGAAAAGGAGATATTCATCTGTTGTTCAGGAAGTTTGCGATTGATTTTGCTGAAAAGTACAGAATGCCAGAGCTAACTTTAACCGAAGATGCAGTCCAATATTTGGAGTCGTATCAGTTCCCAGGGAATGTGCGACAATTAAGGAATTTGGTCGAGCAAATGACGGTTGTGGAGAAAGACAGAACGATTAATGCAATGCAATTGGCGGAATATATTCCAATGCAAAAAAATCTACCCGCTGTTGTCAATAATAATGGGGCTAAAAGTTTAGAATCCGAATTTAATTCCGAAAGAGAAATCATGTATAAAATTCTTTTTGATATGCGAAAGGATTTGAATGATTTAAAATCTTTAACATCGGAGCTGATTAAAAATCGAGGAAATGAAGAATTTAGTCATCAGGAAAAGAATTTGATTAGTAGGATTTATACTCCTGATAATCAAGAGGTAACTAAAAATTCTTTATTGTATTTTGAAGGAGAAGAAAAGCCAGAAGCGACTATTATGAAAAATGAAACCACAGATTTTGTGGAAGCCGAAGAGGTAGAAGCTATAGAAACTCAACCAAAATCCTTATCTTTACAAACAAATGAGAAGGAACTCATCATTAAGGCATTGGAAAAGCACAATGGAAGAAGAAATAAAGCTGCCGATGAATTGGGTATTTCTCAACGAACTTTGTATCGAAAAATCAAACAATATAATTTAGAAGATTAACCCTAAAAACCCTAAAGTTATGAAGTACACTGTAAAACCTATTAATTTCAAATTAGGAGAGTATATTAGCCTTGGATTTGAAGATTTTAAAAATGATATTGGCGACTATTTAATTGCCTTTTTATTGACGATGATAATGTCCATTATTCCTTTTTGTAGCCTTTTAGCGGTAGGGAATTTTTATAAATTTTGTAGAGATAAAAGAGCTGGAAAAAATCCAGAAACAACACAAATTTTCAATTTTGATGACTTTGTACCTTATTTAATTTTTCAATTAATACTCTTTGGAATTATAATTATTCTTCTTACCCCCATTTTTTTATGGGCACTATTTAGTGGAATAGGTGCTTTTTTGGGACAAGAAGCAGGAGAAGGAGGTACAGCGGTATTTGTTGGCTTGTCAATGATCACATTTTTATTGTTACTTTTATTAATATTTGTTGTTTTATTTTATTTGGCGGTTAAATCTTTTTACATGATAGGATTGATTTCATTAGAAGGGATAAAAGACCTTGGAACAGCTTGGAAGATGTCTAAAAAAATGACGAAAACCAATTTTCTTAATATTTTTTTATTTTCTATCATTGTTGGTATTATAGCACAATTGGGTCTTTTCTTATTTGGAATTGGAATTTTTTTAACCATTCCTATTTCGTATATCATCCATTATCACGCTTTTGAAGATGGTATTCAGCAGATAAAAGAAGATGAAATGGTAGAAATAGGTCAAGTATAATCAATGATGAAAAAAATGTTTATAGCATTTAGCGATTGGCTTTTAGCGGTTCGTTCTCGGTTTTTGGTTCTTGGCTCTCGTGTCTTTTTTGGCTCTTTGCTCTTGATTCTTAGTTCCTGTTATTCTTTTACAGGTTCATCTTTAAGTCTTGAGACTGAAACTATTCAGATTAAAGAGTTTATTAATACTTCGGCTTTTGTTAATCCGAGTTTAGCACAGCAATTTAATATTGATATTCAGAATCGTTTTTTACAAAGAACCACCTTGAAAGGAACTACGGAAAATCCAGATATCCTCATCGAAGGAGAGATTACAGATTATAGAATTATGCCTGTAACGATTTCTTCGGGAGCCAATAATGGTGCTGCACAAGCCTCTCAGAATAAATTGGTAATGAGCGTAAAAGTCCATTACGAAAATAATGTAAAAGGAGAAGAATATAAAAGCTTTGATAAAACCTATACCGATGAAGCCGTTTTTGGAAGTAATTTGGATATTAATAGTATAGAAGCTTCTCAAATTAAGGTAGTGAACGAAAGAATTATTAATAAAATATTTAACGATATTGTAGCCAATTGGTAGACTATGAATGCAAGAGTTTTAGAATTATTAAAAAATCCAAAAGAATTTATAAAAGAAGATTTTCAGTTAGTAGAATCGGAGATTCAGCGTAGTCCTTATATGCAGAGTATTAGGGCTTTGTATCTATATGGTGTCAAACAATATACACCAGAAAATTATGATAAAATTCTTTCTGAAACCGCAGCTTACACTACCGATAAAAAAATACTCTACCAATTTATTAATGGAAAAATTGTAGAAGTTAAAATTAAAAAGGAGAACCAAGAATCAAGAACCAAGAGCCGAGACTTACAGGTAGGTGCTTTTGAAAGCGAGGAGGTAACTCAAGAAGAGAACCAAGAGTCAAGAATCAAGAGCCAAGACTTGCAAGTAAGTTCTATTGAAAATGAAGTTATAGAAATTCAAGAAGAAACTCAAGAGCCAATTGCTAATAGCCAACCGCTAACCGCTGAAAGTCAAGATTTACAGGTAGGTGCTTTTGAAAGCGAGGAGGTAACTCAAGAAGAGAACCAAGAATCAAGAACCAATAATCAAGACTTGCAGGTAAGTTCTATTAAAAATGAAGTTGTAGAAATTCAAGAGCCAATTGCTAATAGCCAAGATCCATTAGCTAAAAGCGAATCAGCAGAGATTAGTTTCCACGAGGAATCTTCCTTTATGTCGGAAGTTAAAATACAAACCCCCAAAACAACAGAAACGATTACTCAGCCAAAATCTTCAAAATTGAATCGCCACGAAGAAGAAATGAAAAAACTCATCGCTGAGGTAGAAGCTAAAATGAAGGCGAAAAAGAAGATTCAAGAGTCAAGAGCCAAGAGCCAAGAGGAGAATAATAAGTCAATCGCTAAAAGTCATTCGCCAAAAGCCAATAACCAAGGTTACGCGTCTTCCGAGATTAGTTTTGCGGACACCGCCTCTTTTCAAGTTGGAGAAAAGAGTCAAGAATCAAGAGCCAAGAGCCAAGAGGAGAGTAATAAATCAGTAGCTAAAAGCCAACCTCCAAAAGCTGACAGCCAAGAGCCAAGAGCTAATAGCCAAGAGCCAACTAAAAGCCAATGGAAACCAATGTCGGTGCCAACCAACCAGCCTGATGCACTTTTGGGGAATAAATTAGAGCGTCAAGAATCAAAAACTAAGAGCCAAGAGCCAAGAATCAAGAACCAAGAATCAAGAGCCGAGAACCAAGATACGGAAACCCAAAACTCAGAGGAGAGCCAATCGCCAAAAGTGATGAGTGTTTCGTTTTTCTCATCAAATATTACAACCATTTCCGAAGATGAATTGGAGGAGGAGAAAGTGAATGATGAGGTGGTCACGGTAGAGGATACTAATACCGAAAATCAATCATCTGAAAAAGAAGAAAAAGAACAACAAAGTAATGTTCCAAAGTTTATCAATACTTGGCAAAGTTGGCTAAAAATAGAACAGAACAAAGAACCAAGAACAAAGAATCAAGAACCAAAAGTCGAGAATCAAGAGCCAAAAGGAGAGGAGCAAAAGGAGAAGGATGATACGACTAAAAGCCAAGAGCCAAAAGCTGATAGCCAAACGCCAACAACTAATCACCAACAGGAGGTTTTAGATAAATTCATTGAAGAAGAACCGAAAATATCCAAACTCAAGGAAGAATCAGATTTTGTAGTCAAGCAAAATAATGAGGATATTTCTCATTTGATGACCGAAACCTTGGTGAAAATTTACACCGAACAGAAGCTTTACGCTAAAGCCATCAAAGGTTATAAAATTTTAATTGAAAAACATCCGAGCAAAAAGCAATACTTTTTAGAAAAAATAAAAGAAGTCAAGGCGCTGAGGTCGAGCTAAAATTCTATTTCATTGGTATTAGATGTTAAATTTCAATTTTATATTTTTGCAGAAAATTATAATCTATGGAAAATACATCGAATCCTTTAACGAGGATAGCTTTGGGAATACAGTTTTTATTCGTTGCGTTTGGAGCAACGGTTTTGGTTCCCTTATTAATTTCTAAAAGTACGGGCGTTGATTTTGCTACAACCACAGCTTTATTTACCGCAGGAGTAGGTACACTTTTATTTCACTTGATTACCAAGGGGAAAGTGCCCATTTTTTTAGGAAGTAGTTTTGCTTTTATTGCCCCAATCATAGGAGCGATTAATGCGTATGGTTACGAAGAAACACTTTCTGGACTGATTGCAGTGGGTGTTTTTTATATCATCTTTTCCTTTTTAGTAAAGGCTTTTGGCGTTCAGATTATCGCTAAAATTTTCCCTCCAGTAGTTGTGGGACCAGTTATTATGCTGATAGGTTTGTCATTGGCGCCTGTAGCGGTGGATATGGCGAGTAAAAATTGGATTTTAGCTTTAATTACTTTCGTTACGGCCATTGTGATTGTTATTTTTGGAAAAGGATTTTTTAAATTAGTTCCTATTTTCTTAGCGTTGGTAGTTGGTTATATTGCAGCCTTAATGATGGGTGAGGTAGATTATTCCGTAATGTCTGATACGCCTATTTTTGCTGTTCCTCACTTTGTTTTCCCTAAACTGAATTGGGGTGCTATTTTCTATATGTTACCTGTGGCGGTGGCTCCTTTGGTAGAACATGTAGGCGATATTTATGCGATTAGTAATGTGGCTAAACAAGATTTTGTGAAGAAACCGGGATTGCATAAAACGATTTTAGGAGATGGTGTAGCAACATTATTTGCTGGAATTTTCGGAGGACCTCCTAATACTACTTATTCTGAAGTGACGGGAGCGATAGAACTGACGAATGTAAAAGACCCAAGGGTTTTAAGAATTACAGGAGTGGTAGCGGTTATTTTTTCATTTTTGGCAATTGTAGCAGCAGCGATTACAACGATTCCAACTGCTGTGATTGGTGGAGTAATGCTTTTATTATTCGGAATGATTGCTTCGGTGGGGATTAAAACTTTAATAACTCACAAAGTTAATTTTGATAATGTGCGTAATCAAGTGATTGTGTCTATTGTTTTGGTGATAGGAATTGGTGGTGCAGTATTGCCGATTCACGCTCCCGAAAGTTTATTAGAATGGATAAATGCACAAGGAATCAATATTGAGAGTTTCAATGCTGAGTTTTCTGGGGTTGGATTGGCGAGTCTCATAGGTGTATTTCTAAATTTAGTTCTACCGAATAAAAAGTAAATGATGAACATCAATATTATACCGTGAAATCATCAAACACGAATAATAAATCCCTATTGAAAACTCAATAGGGATTTTATTTAATAAGTGTTTTATTAATTCTGCATATGTACATCCATTTGTGGGAAAGGAATAGAAATACCAGCTTTATCTAACTCTATTTTCCCATGCTCCATAATGTAGAAATAGGCGTCCCAATAGTCTTTGGATTTCACCCAAGTTCTAGTAATAAAGTTTACAGAACTATCTGCCAATTCTCCTACCACCACTTGTGGTGCTGGATTGATGATATAAGGACAGGATTTCACCATTGCCATTAAAACTTCTTTAGTTTGTTTAATATCGGCATCATAAGAGACACCAAATGTAATATCTACCCTTCTTTTTTCTTCGGAACTAAAGTTGGAGATAGTACCATTGGATAAGGCACCATTAGGGATGATGACTTCCTTATTATCTATTGTGTTTAGTACCGTATTGAATAATTCTATTTGCTTTACAAAACCTTCTTTTCCTTGTGCAGAGATGTAATCTCCTACTTTAAAGGGTTTTAACACCATTATCAATGCTCCACCTGCGATATTGGCTAACGACCCTTGTAATGCCATACCTATCGCTAATACAGAGGCAGCAATGATGGTTCCCAACATGCTTAAATCTAATCCCATTGTAGCAGCGGCGGCTAAAATAACAATCACTTTACAAATGGTAGAAATAACACTCAAAATAAAACCTTTTAAAGACCGATCAAATTTTTTGATGTCCATTAGTTTTGCGGTGAATTTGGTTAGTGATTTTACTATCCATAAACCGATAACTAATATCAGTATTGCGGTAATGAATTTTGCACCTAAAACAATCCAGTCTATCCCTGCTATCTTTTCACTTATTTTTTCCATCGTTATAATTTTTTACTTTTCACAAATATAATTATTATAAATAATATTACAAAATTTAGGTATTTATTTTTAGAGACAGAATGGTATTAGTAGCAGAAGTATTTAGAGCCTTTATTCTTACTCCCATATTACAGACTTTGAAATTTAAGAGGTTTTGAATTCCCATTAAAAAGTCGCCCAAAACTTTGGGCGACTTTCAATGCATAAAGATGAAATTATTTTTTATAATTAAATAAGTAATCAATGTCTAATTCTTTGACTTTACCTAATTTCTTTAATACCTTTTTGTTCTTATCAATATTTGCTTTGTTTCCGATAAGCATTACATTATACTGAGAACCTTTGATGTTTTCATTAAAGAATTTCTTTAAATCTACCATGGTTAAATTTTGAATAGTCGTATAGATTTCTTTACGATTATCATTATCAATCCCTAACTTTTTTAAACTTTCATAAGTCCAGAAAATATTAGATTTGGTAATGCGTTGAGCGGCAATTTTCTTCAGTGCCGATTCTTTGGCAGCCTTAAACTGTTCTTCTGCTTCTGGCATATTGTTCATCAATTCTAACATCGCATCAACTGCTTGTTCCAATTTATTCGCTTGTGTTCCCACATACGCCATTACATAACTAGCATTCTCTTTTTTAGACGGATTTCTATATCCTGCAAACGCCGAATATGCCAAAGATTTACTCTCACGAATTTCTTGGAAAACGATAGATGACAATCCGCTACCAAAATACGCATTAAACAATGCCGAAACAGCTAAATTTTTAGGTGTAAAAGCGCCTCTTTTTGCCAATAATACCATTTCGGTCTGCACCATATCATAATTGGAATAATAAATATTTCCACCTGTTGCCAATTCCTTGTACTTTTTCGCTTTTGGATAATTTTTCAGGGTTTTGGCTACTTTGTGTGATTTGTTTAAGGCTTTCACGGCACTTTCAACATCTTTTCCATAGTAGAAAATGCGTTGTTTGTAGTTTCTTAAATCTTTCACTAATGCTACCAATTCAGCAGGATTCATTGCCTTTAACTCATCTAATTGATAAATATTCCTCAATCGTGAATCTTCTCTGTACTGACCGTAATTATACAATCCGCCCCAAAGGATATTTCCCTTTTGCATCTTTCCGTCTAAACGAGATTTTGCAATTTTTTGAATGTACTTTTGGTAGGTGTTAGCATTTGGTTTAGCGTTTGTCCATAGGTGCTCTAATAACATTAGTCCTTTTGGTAAATTTTCTTTTAAGCCACTTAACCCAACATAGGTTTTATCGCTTCCTGTACTTACATAATAATTAATTCCTAATTTATAAAACTCCTTTTTCAGTTCTTCTGGCGTATATTTATCCGTTTCTAAATAGTCAAGATATCCAACCGCTAAACCTAATTTTTTATCATTGTCTTTCCCCATATCAAAAATGATATTCAGATTAAATAAATCATTATTAGGATTGTTGATATAGGATACTTTAAGTCCGTTTGCCATTTTTGTTTCTTTGATTGCCTTTTTGTAATCAATGAATTTAGGCTTTAGTTTTTCTGACTTTCTATTGTTAAAACGCTTTACAAATTCAGACATTTTTCCTCTATTGAGTTTCACAGGTGTAATCCCTGGATTTTCAACTTTAAAGGTGTTTTTATCTTCGCCTTTTCTCTTGTAAATTACAACATAATTTTTGCCATAAAACTGATTAGCAAAATCAACCAATTCCTTTTTAGAAATTTGCTTCAATTCGTTTAAGAATTTTACTTTATCTGCCCATTTTTCATGGTGAATAAAAGCATTGTAATATGTTGATGCCAACGCTGTACTGCTTTCTTGCTGTCTGGTTTGGTTTAATTTTAAATCATTCACGACGGCGTCTATCATCCATTCGTCAAACTCGCCTTTTTTTAACTTTTCGATCTGAGCTAATAATAAATCTTTTACTTGCTCTAGTGTTTGTCCTTGCTTTGGATTACCACTGAAACTGTGCCAACCGTAATCATTTAAAAATGTAGGAGAACATCCTGCTCTTTGTACGGCTTGTTTTTGGTTCAAATTCAGGTCGATAAGCCCTGCTGTTCCGTTGGATAAAATCATATCACAAAGGGTAATGAGTTTCTTCTCTTTAGAATTAATTGATGGTGTTCTAAATGCAAGGGTAACTCTTTCCGCAGTTGGTCCAAATACTTCTTTTACAATAGGTTTGGTAATTGGTGCTTCTTTTGGTAAAATAGGAAGTGTTAAATTTTTTCGTTTCATTTTTCCAAAAGTTGCATTGATTTTTTTAATGGTAGAATCGAATTCAAAATCTCCAACTAAAACAATCGCCATATTATTAGGCACATAATATTTGTTGAAATAATTATGAATATCCACCATTGATGGGTTTTTCAAATGCTCTCCTTTCCCGATAGTCGTCTGTTGTCCGTAAGGATGTTTTGGGAATAACATTTTCAGCATCGCTGCATGGGACTTTCTATAATCATTATCTTGCCCTCTGTTAAACTCCTCAAAAACAGCTTCTAATTCGGTGTGGAACAATCTCAATACCAAAGTACTGAAACGCTCTGCCTCCAAATCTATCCATTTGTTGAGTTCATTAGCAGGGATTTTATTTTTGTAAATGGTTTCTTCGTGCCAAGTATGTGCATTGGTGCCTGTTGCTCCGAGCGAACTGACCAATTTATCGTATTCATTGGCAATAGAATAATGAGATGCCTCTAAAGAAACTTTATCGATTTCTTTATAGATGGCTTTCTTTTTAATTGGGTCTTTTTCGGCTCTATGTTTTTCGTATAAATCAGAGATTTTTTGTAAATAAACTTTTTCTTTTTCCCAATTTTGTGTTCCTATTTTATGCGTTCCCTTGAACATCATATGTTCCAAATAATGAGCCAATCCTGTGGATTGTTTTGGATCATAGTTGGAACCTGTTCGAACGGCGATATAGGTTTGGATTTTAGGTTCTTCGGTATTTTTACTCAGGTATACTTTTAGCCCATTTTTCAAGGTGTATAAACGAAGGCCTGTTGGGTCGTTGGCAACCGTCTCGTACGGAAAGCCATTAATGTCTTGGTGATTTTCTACTTTTACTTGATTGGTGCTCTGTGGCTGATTGACCGTTTTACAAGCGGTAAAAAGAAAAAGCCCCAATGCGGTTAATACTAAATTGGTTTTTTTCATTGTATAATAGTTTGGTTAAGTGTAATACAGACAAATATAATACTTTTCAATTATAATAAAAAAAATCACCCAAAAACTTGAGTGATTTTCAACTATTTCATCAACTTGAAAACTATTTTTTAATGACTTTCATCGTTTGTGCCGAGCCATCTTTATACGACAATTGAACAGTATACATTCCTGCATTTAGATGAGGAAGATGTAGTTCTTTTTGCGGTGTAAAAGATTGTACGACTTTCCCACTCATATCCATAATATAAATACGTTCCACTTCTTCTATAGAACTAATATGAAGTATCTTTTTAAAAGGGTTGGGGTAAACTTTAACTTTATTTTCGGAGGGGTTGACATCATCTGTAGCCATGATATTACAGTTGGTATTCCAATTGGCGGTATCATCTTTTTTCCATTGGATATTGGTATTAGGGTCAAAATTTTCATCATGCTGAATACAAGTTAAATCGGGGTTGTTATGAGCCCACATTTTCCAATTATTTGCATTAATACCATTGGCAACATTTAAACTCGTTAATTGATTGTTCTGACACATTAGATATTCTAATTCACTTAAATTACTTAAATCTAAATCAGTGAATTGATTATTATGACAGGTCAAAAATCTCAACTGAGGTAAATTGCTAAAATCCAAACTCGTTAATTGATTGTTAGCACAGTAAAGCGTGTTTAATGCTGTTAAACCACTCGTATCTAAATGGGTCAATTGGTTAGCATAGCATTTTAACAAAAGTAATGAGGGTAAATTGGTGACATTTAAATCCGTAAGTTGATTAGCATTACACCATAGATAA
>PDSY01000017.1 GCA_002747105.1 Flavobacteriales bacterium
AGAGCCAAAAATTCAAGACTGCGGAAATTCGGCTAAAAATAAAGTCAAAAATCTAAAATTTCTAAAACTTGCTCCACCGCTTTTCCCCTCGCTTGCATCAAACACAAGAAATTTCTTAACGATTTTAAACTTTATTTTCTTAACGCCTACATTTCCGAGGTCTTTTTATCAGCGTTAAAATCCAACACACCCATCAAAACACTCATTAACAACGATTTAAACCTAAAATAAATACTACAAAAGTATAATTCCGCCCTGATTCTTACCAATTTATAAAGGTTCTTAATGATTTTTTAGGTAAATTTGTGGTAAAAATAAACATTATGGTAAGCGAAAAAATAGCAAAACTAATCAACGAACAAATTACCAAAGAACAATTTGCCGCAAATTATTATTTGGCGATGTCAGCTTGGTTTTCGGCGAATGATTTGGACGGAATTGCAAACTATTTCAGAGTGCAGAGTAAAGAGGAATTGACGCATGCTGACAAAATGTATGATTTCTTAGTAGATATTGGTTATCAAGCTGTTATTGGAACAGTAGAGCAACCGCCTCATGACTTTAAAAACGCTATTGATATTTTTGAAAGAGCTTTGGCTCACGAGAAATTAGTAACGAAAAGTATTTTTAATATTGTGAAACAAGCAAATGAAGAGTCTGATTTTGCTACTGTTAGTTTTCTTCAATGGTTTATCAATGAACAAGTAGAGGAAGAAGCAAGTGCCTCTCAGTTTTTAGCAAAAATAAAAATGGTTCATGATAATACTTCTGCTCTTTATCTTTTTGACCAAGAATTGGCAACGAGAAAATTAGCCCCTGAAACAGAAGATTAATCAAAAAAGAATACAATAAACCACAAAAATGCATGTTTTAAGATATGCATTTTTGTGGTTTTAAAATTTGGTAGGCGAAGTGCTATCATTCTTCATCAATTGTTTCATAATACAACGCCTTAGATAAAAAGGAAGCTTTTTGAGATGCCTTCGCTCGATAATCCACTGTGTTTTCATATTGATGAGGAAAATGCTCCTTTAGAAGTTGATGATTATAATCTAACGACCTTAAAAAAGTATAATTTCCCTTTTTGTGTTCTATATTATATTGCGTGGAAATTCCGCCCCAATTTACAACTCCAATCAACATGATTAAAACATAAAAACTCCACACCATTTGAGTAAACAAATAAGCATTGGTTTTTTGGTTATGAATTTTAAGCATCGTGAAAATCAGCCCGAATAAAGCCAAACTTAGAAAAGCATACACGCCCCAACGCTTGTAAGTCATTCCGAAATGATAGATATACTCTGTGTTTTTCAGCATTGTAGATAGTATTAAAATCATATTAATCACCAACCAAGAATACGCTAATCGTTTTAATATTTTCGCTTTTTTATCAAAATTAAAATAAGATTTAAAATAGAATAAAATTAACAAAATCACCATCACAATAGATAAAATAACGGCATTAACCCTTTCGTGGGTTTCCAAAGATAATTCTGTAGCCGATTTGGTAGTTTCGTAGAATAATTCGTAATTAAAAGTAATGACAAAAAAGGCGGTTAAAATATTCAACATTACTAATGAAACCACACCACTCATTCGTTCGGCATCTAAATCCATAAAAGACCAAGTAGAAAGCGGAGTTGGCTTTTTTCTAAAATCCGAGATCAAATAATAATTGGTCTGATAAAAAACTTTCTGAACACTGAAATTCCAATAATTAAAGGCAATAAAGAACCCTAAAAGAAATAACCACAAAAAACTCTTAAAATCAAAATCCCATTTAAAATTGATAAACAAATCCGCAAAATGCGTACTTCCCATACTATAAACACCCACAAAAACAGCGATAAATAAAAGTGGAATCACAACCAATGCAATGATTTTTTGACCCATTCCTTTTTTTCTTTTGCGAGGTAACCAATCGGCGAAGGTAAAGAACCGACAAAGAAAAGTGAATTGATTGGTCATAAAAACAGGAATCGCCAATAATACATTCAGTCGAGGACTTTTCGTTTGATAATCCAATAAAACAAGGGAACAGAATAAGGCTAAAAACGAAACAAAATCACCATACCAAGCAAAGGCAAAACTCGCTATCAGCGTTCCCAAAAAACTCACCCAAAAAGATTGGGTTTTGTATTTTTTCGGGGTTTTATAAATGGTCATTATCGCTAAAAACAAAGCGAATAAACTTAGATTAACCCCTATTGTTTCGTGATAAAACAATCCCACAAAAAGTATCGTACTCAATACGATATAATGTAACTTTTTCATAATATACAATTTTTAAATGTTTATAAAATTATTAATCCTACATAAGCATAGACTAATGCTATTGGAATATTCAGTAATAAAATAAGCGCCGATTGTCGCCAAATTTTGGCATTTTCTTGATCGCTATAACTCAATATGATAAATATTAAAGCGACCATAGAATTGATAAGCGTTCCAAAGATCAATAAAAAATAGCCCATCAAGGCAAACTCTGGATTATCTGTTAGCCAATAACCGAACAAAGCGACATTTCCTAACAAAAAGAAAATCCCAAATATCACCCAGCCTAATTGTAAAATTTCTACTTTTTTCATATTTCTATTTTTTAATTAATTTCGTATTACAAATTACTTTGAATCTCAAAGTTAATTTTCAAAAAAAAGAGCATTATCTCCCTAATAATTTTTCCAAATTACTCAAATGCAATTCAAAAGCCTCTCTACCTTTTTGCGTTACACGATAAGAGGTCTTTGGTCTTTTGCCCACAAATTCCTTTTTCACTTCGATGTATTCTGCCTTTTCCAAAGCATTGCTATGACTTGCCAAGTTTCCGTCGGTTACCTTTAATAATGATTTCATCTCCGAAAAATCCACCCAATCGTTCACCATTAAAACCGACATAATGCCAAGCCTTACTCTACTTTCAAAGTATTTATTTAAATTATTAATATCAATCATTGCTAAAAATTTATTGATATTTCTTATACATTATCAAGCCATACACGATATGCAAAACGCCAAAACCAATTGCCCAAGTTACCAGTCCCCAACCTAAGAAAAACAAAGAAACCAAACCTAATACAATTTCCAAAATTCCCAAATACTGAATATCATTCAATGTGAATTTACTCGCATTCACCAAGGCTAAACCATAGAAAATCAAAGTGCAAGGTGCGACAAACACAAATGCCTTATGGTACTGTAACGCCAAACAAAACACGCCTCCTGTTAATAACGGAATTGCCAAATTTATCAATAATCTTTTCGTGGTAGCATCCCATACTTTCACACCTTTTTTCTTACTTTTCTGAGCCGTGAAAAAATATCCTGTACCAATAGCACAAATTAGAATCACAGTGGCTATTATAAATAGTTCGTTGACCAATTCAGGAGAATATATATTCGACTTTCCATCAAAATAATCAATTCCCTCTCGCTGAAAAACATAATACACATACACCGCTCCAATCAATGCAATGACACCTGCCGAAACACCTGACAATCCACTCAAAGAGATAAACCTTGAGGATTTTTCCATCATCGAACGAATATGCTCTAAATCTTGTTGATAATTTTTCACTTCCATAAAAAGAACTTTGAATTGCAAAGTAAAGTTTTATTTTTGAATTGTGCAAATGGAAGTGAAAAAAAATTATGAAAATAGGAGTAAAATATTAGGCATTACTAGTGAAGCAATCGACTTCGGATTTTTATTTTCACTCATTTAAGGTTTATCGTAAAAAATTCCGTAATTTTGTCCGTTAAAAAGTATGGAAAAGATTAAAGTACACGATAAAGCATTTGTTCCTTATTTATCAAATGAGGAAATTCAGGGATATGTAAAAGCATTAGCGGAAAAAATTCACCAAGATTATAAAGGAGAAAAACCTGTTTTTGTAGGTGTCCTTAACGGTGTTTTTATGTTTTTTGCAGATTTACTAAAACACTATGCAGGAGAATGTGAAGTGGCATTTTTACAGGTGAGTTCTTACTCAGGAACGCAATCTACAGGAATTGTCTATAAAAAAATGGAACTAACCAAAGAGGTCGAAGGAAGACACATTATTTTGGTAGAAGATATCATTGATACAGGAAATACCATCGAAAGTTTATTCGAATATTTCCAAAATACCAAAAATCCAAAATCAGTGAAAGTAGCCTCTCTCCTACTGAAACCTGAAGTGTATAAAAAAGATTTTAAAATTGATTATGTAGGGAAAGAAATCCCTAATAAATTTGTCCTAGGCTATGGTTTAGATTATGACGAATTGGGAAGAAATCTTCCTGATTTATATCAATTAGCAGATTAAATAGAGGCAAGACAAATTGGAAAATTTGAAGACCAAAAATAACTGAAAAAATAATAAAAATAATGATTAATATTGTATTATTCGGTCCTCCAGGGAGCGGAAAAGGAACGCAAGCAGAAAATTTAATTCAGAAATTTAACCTCAAACAAATTTCAACAGGAGATTTATTTAGGTTTAATATGAAAAATGATACCGATTTAGGAAAATTAGCCAAATCTTATATCGAAAAAGGACAACTCGTTCCTGACCAAGTGACCATTGACATGCTTACCGAGGAAGTGAAAAAGCCAACCGATGCCAAAGGATTTATCTTTGACGGTTTCCCAAGAACAGCACAACAGACCGAAGCGTTAGAAAACATCGTGAAAGAAGTATTGAATGACGATATTAGCATTTGCCTTTCTTTGGTTGTAGAGGACGAAATTTTAGTAAAAAGGCTTTTAGAAAGAGGGAAAACGAGCGGTAGAGCCGATGATGCGAATGAAGAAATCATTAGAAATAGAATTAAAGAATATTACGCTAAAACTGCCGAAGTAGCCGAGTTATACAAAAAGCAAGGTAAATATGTAGAGGTAAACGGCGTAGGAGAAATCCAAGAAATCGCAGAAAATCTCTTTAAAGAGGTAGAGAAGATAGTTTAATACTTTACTTGTTGTATAATGTACTATGACTGATTGTATAATGATTTTTTGATGTATGATTTGAGAATCTTATGAGGTAAAAAATAAAGCATAAAATAAAAATCATTTACAATGGTATTGTAATACAAAATACAAACTAAAGCATAAACAGGTATCATTATACAATAGTACATTTTACATTGTACAAAATTAACAAATAAATGAGCAATTTCGTAGATCATATTAAAATACATTGCAAGAGCGGACACGGAGGAGCGGGTTCAGCTCATCTTCGTCGTGAAAAGTACATCGATAAAGGAGGTCCCGACGGTGGCGATGGAGGTCGTGGAGGTCATATCATTATGAAAGGAAATGCTCACCTTTGGACACTTTTACCACTTCGTTATAAGCGACATGTAAAAGCCGAAAGAGGACAAAATGGTGGAAAAAGTGAACTCACAGGTGCCGATGGAAAAGATGTCTATATCGAAGTTCCTATTGGTACTGTTGCCAAAGATGAAGAAGGAGAAATCATTGGAGAGATTTTAGAAGAAAACCAAGAAATCATCCTCAAAGCAGGAGGAAAAGGAGGACGAGGAAATGTTCACTTTAAATCTTCCACTCATCAGACACCGAGATACGCTCAACCAGGATTAGAAGGACAGGAAGGTTATGTAACTTTCGAGCTAAAAGTCTTAGCCGACGTTGGTTTGGTAGGCTTCCCCAATGCAGGAAAATCAACTTTATTATCCTCCGTTTCGGCAGCAAAACCGAAAATTGCCAATTATGCATTTACTACCTTAACGCCCAATTTGGGAATTGTAGATTACCGAAACTTCCAATCTTTCGTGATGGCAGACATCCCTGGAATTATCGAAGGAGCCGCTGAGGGAAAAGGTTTAGGGCATCGTTTTTTACGACATATCGAAAGAAATGCTATTTTGTTATTTTTAATCCCAGCAGATTCTGATAGCCATTACAAAGAATTTCAGATTTTAGAAAACGAACTGAGGAAATATAACCCAGAATTATTAGACAAAGACTTTATTTATAGCGTTTCCAAATCAGATTTATTAGATGACGAACTGAAAGCTGAAATCGCAGAAGAATTTCCAGAAAATAAAAAACCAATTTTCTTTTCGAGCGTCACTCAAGAAGGTTTAATGGAGTTGAAAGATGCCATTTGGAAAAAATTACATTAAAATAAAAAATCCGAGTTTTTATTAACTCGGATTTTTTTTTAATTATTGCTGATGATAAACTTCCCAATTATCCGTTGATGGATATTTCGTTTTATACAAGCTTTCCAAATCTTCCGACCAATGCATATTAATTTCCAATACCTCATCTTCAAAAGACTTGAAGAAAATTTGTAAATATTCGTTTTCATATTGTCCAACCCATCTCCTTTCCCCTTTGTGAAAACTTAATTTTTTGACCGACCTATCTCCTATTTCAATAGTTTTATCATGAATAGAAATCGTTTCTTTACCATTAGAAAACATTCCTGAAACTGGCAAAACAGATTCATTATCAAAACCTTTTAGACTATAAACATTCCATCCATGGTCAGTTGTAGCATCAGGCTTTGGATAGGAAAAATCAAGTGCTTCCCTCAATCCTTTTTTCTTACACTTATGTTTATAAATGGTAATACTCGTGTCCGTTTTATCTTTGAAATAAAGTACATAAACAATACCTTTATTGTCTTTCCCTATCCACTTTTGTTCCTTGGCTTCGTAAGATAATTTATACATTGGATATTCAGTACTATAAATGCTGCCTTCCATTTTGTATAAAATACTATCCTCAAAAAACTGATGCGTAGAAGTCTGCTCTTTTCCTACCAACTGAAACTTCCAAGAATACAAACCTCGCTCTTGAAAATCATCTTTTGAAAATTCATTTTCATACTTTTCAACATCCTTTAGGTCGCTCTTATAAGCACAAGCCACCAAAAGAAATAACAACGAACCCAACTGAAGCCATTTCATAAGTCATCTCTATTAATTATTGCTTATAAAAAGTATTCCAACCATGATTTTCCGTATCATCAGGAGCAGGAATTTCCATTTCCATCGCTTCTTCTAAATTTTGAAAATCTATCTTCTTATAAATCGTCAAAGAATCGTCCGTAATATTTTTAAAGAAAAGAGAAAAATATTTTGTTCCATCATAAGAATGCCCCACAAATTGTTTTTTCTCCATTAAAAAGGTATCCTTTTCAATAACATAATTAAGGTCTATCACAGCACCAAATAAATTATATTTAATACTATCTTGATAAATATAATATTCCGCCGTTTGCTGTTGACCACCAGCATCAAAATCCCTTGCCCATTTCCCTGCAAAGAATATTTCTCCAGTTCCAAAATCTGTATCATCAGCCTTCTTTACAACAGGCGATTCTTCTCTACAAGATGATACCATAAACAATATACCCACAAGTGGTAACAATAACTTTTTCATTAGAATGTAATTTTTAATTATTATGGTTCAAAATTACATTTTTCCCAAGTCTAAAAAAAATGACTTTTATCAATACATAAAACAAAAACAATAAATAAACACTGCTTTTATTTCTAAACTGACGATATTGAAAGCATTGAAACTACTTCTTCTTATGAATATACCTTGATAATTTTATGCCCAAATCTGTCCAAACAATTTTAGCATTGGCATTTCGGGTTAAATGATAATCTGCTCGATTGATTTCCTCCAAAATAAGCTCAATATTAGCTCCGTGAATATATTTTGAAAAGGCTTCCCACTTAAAACCTCCGCTTTTCAGCTTTTTATAAACCATCTGCTCTACACCATAAGATTGCAACATTGCCAATCGGAACATCTCGGTGCAATAGTCTAAAAATCCCTTTTGCTTTTCTCGGTTCCAACTCGCAATATCTTTTGCCCATGCAATAATACTTTTCAAATGAATCGGCTTTTTCATGACCATAAAAGCATCTCTCACCCATTGAATAAAAAATGCCTCGTATTCGGAAACTTGCCCATCTTGTGCAATGATTTTCATTGCCTGATTGATATTCCCCTGAGCCTGAAAAACAATTTCTTTCACTTTTTCTTGCTCTAAATCGGTGTAATTTTCGGTAATAAATCGCTGTACATCTTCATCTTGAAGCCTTGGCACTTCTACCACTTGTGTTCGAGAGAAAATAGTTGGCAAAAAATCTTCGGAGCTTTTGGCAGTAAGGAAAATTAAGGTTTTCTCTGGTGGTTCTTCCAAGAATTTCAAGAATTTATTAGAGGCAGAGACATTCATTTTGTCAGCTCTCCAAATGATAAGAATTTTGGTTCCTCCCTCAAAACTTTTTAATGAAAATTGATGATTCTGAGCTTCTATTTCGTCCGCAGAAATAAATAATTGTTTGTTTTTAGAATCTAAAAAATCTCCCCAATCTTTTAAATTAATATAAGGATTTTGTAAAACCACTTCTCGAAACTGAGTGTAAAATCTTTCCGTTAATGCCTTTCCTTTTTCAGAATAAACAGGGAAACAAAGTTGTAAATCAATATGGTTTAAATGGTCTATTTTATGGGCAGATTGCGGATTTTCTCTCTTGAAAATCTCACGAGCATATGCCAAAACCAAAGCCAATACTCCATAACCTTCCTGACCAACAAACAATTGTGCGTGACTTACTCTATTTTCGTCTATGCTATCTAATAATTGTTTTTTTAAACCCTGATGTCCTATTACTTTGTCCCAATTCATAGTTTCAAAGGTAATTTTTTCCAATTAATTATCAAAATAATAATCAACTTTCTACTTTTTTTAAGATGGATTAACAAACTTTAACCTCTTATTTCTTTTAAAAGTCATTATATTTCATCATATTTGTGCCTTGAATTAAAAATAGAATGAAAAAACTTTTTATATCATCATTGGTATTGGTAGGTTTGTTTTCGAATGCTCAAGAGATCGGAAATTCGCCTTATGCCTCCTTTGGAATTGGAGATGTGAAGTATGATAACACGATAGAAAATGCCTCGATGGGAGGTATTTCTACGGCTTATATGACGGATTTCAATAATAGTTTTAATTTTGCTAATCCCGCAGCCAATAAAAATTTAGAACTCACCAGTATCAAACTCGAAGGAACAAGTGAAAGTAACTTTTTCAAATCTAATTATAACAATATTAGTGCTAAAAAACATTCTTCCTACCTATCGAACATAAGTATCGCTTTCCCACTTTCTAAAAAATTAAAATTTGGAGTCGGCTATCAGCCTTATAGCTCTAAAAACTATAGCGTTTTTCAGAAAACAAAAATGGATAATGGTATAGAAAGAACACAAAGCTTTACAGGAAAAGGAAGTGTAAACACTTTACAAACAGGACTTTCATACAATATCACACCAGAAATAGGAGTAGGATTAAGAACCAATTATTACTTTGGAAATGTAAAAGATATTGATGAAATCACCTATTCTGACGCTGAACTTATCAACGGACACGAAACCAATTATAAAGTAAGGCATTTTAATTTCACTCTTGGGGCTATCTATCAAAAAAGTTTCTTGGATGAAAAACAATTTACCATTGGGGCTACTACTACACTTGGTAGTAACAACAACATCCAAAAAACGTATACCAATAGTACTTACCTCTATATCGCAAAAGATAAAAAAGTGGAAGAAACCATTATCGAAAAAAGAAACGAAAGCACTCCAAATATTTTCCCTATGGAAGCTTCTTTGGGTGTTGGATACGGAGAAAATTCAAGGTGGTTTTTGAGTACACAGGTGGATTATAAAAAAGGTAAAACGGCTTCGTTTAATAATCCCAACCTGTCTTATAAAGATGCTTTCAAATACACCGTTGGAGGTTGGATAATTCCTGATATTAACAATTTTAGAAGTTATTTCTCAAGGGTAATCTACCGTTATGGTGCTTTCTATGAACAAGGCAATATACTCCTTAACAACCAAAGACTTAATAAATGGGGACTTGCATTGGGAGCTACATTTCCATTCAAGAAGAGTTCTATCAATAGAATGAGTGGAATTGATATCGGTATCGAATTAGGGAAACGAGGGACAGTCGAAAATAATTTGATAAGACAAAATTTCATCAACCTTAAAATTGGTCTTAACTTTACTGATAAGTGGTTTAGAAAAACAAAATATGATTAATAAAAATCATACATATGATATCATTAAAAATATAGCTTTCCTTTTGGGTTGTGCTATATTTTTTGCTTCGTGCGAAAATGCGTCTTCCGAAAAAAGAAACACGGAAAAGTGGACGAATATCCCTACCGAAGTCATTAAAAATGCCCAAATTATCAAAAGAGATTCAGGACGAATTTCACTAAAGGCATCTGCTCCACTTATCGAAAAATTCGGAATGATAGATTCTCCCTACACCGTGGCGAGAAAAGGAATACATATTGAATTTTATGACAAAAAAAATCCGAAAAAACCGGGAATTATAGACGCTGACTCTGCTCGATTTAGTGAAACTAAAAAATTCTATGAAGCACACGGAAATGTCAAAATCAAAACCAATGAAGGCAAAACCTTTGATATGAAATCCATCTATTGGAATCAAAAACAAAGAGAACTCTATACCCAAGACACTGTTTATATCACCTACGAAAATGGCTCTAAAACCATGAGTACAGGAGGAATGGTTGCCAAAGATGACTTCTCGGAATTTACCTTTAAAAACAACTCTGGAGGAAAACTCAGCAAAAAAGATTTACCCCAATAATCCATGAAAAAATATTACGCTATTGGTCTCATGTCGGGCACAAGTTTAGATGGCTTGGACATTTGCCATGTCGAATTTTGGAAAGAGGAATCTTGGCATTTTCATATTATCAATAGCGAGACCATCACTTATCCTTCGGATTGGTTAACCAAACTCAAAGATGCCATCCATCTTAAAAGTGAAGATTTATTAGCGCTTGATGTAGCATACGGGTTTTACCTGAGTAATGCCGTTTTAGAATTCAGAAGACGATATCAAATCCAAAAAATTGATATTATCGCTTCTCATGGACATACCGTTTTTCATCAACCTGAAAGAAAATTTACGCTTCAAATTGGAGATGGAAGAGCCATTAAAACACAAAATCCTTTTCCTGTGGTTTATGATTTTAGAAGTCAAGATGTGATTTTTGGTGGTAATGGTGCCCCACTTGTTCCAATAGGCGACGAATTATTATTCGGTGAGTATGATGCTTGCCTTAACCTTGGTGGTTTTTCCAATATTTCTTTCCGTCGAGAAAATAAAAGAATGGCATTCGACATCTGCCCTGTTAATATCGTACTGAATGCACTCGCTCAGCAACTGCATTGTCCTTTCGATAAAAACGGAGAATTAGCCAAAAAAGGGGAAATCAACAATAATATTTTAACTCAGCTCAACCAACTGAAATTTTATCATCAGCAACCTCCAAAATCTTTGGGAATAGAGTGGGTTTTAGAGCATATTAATCCTATTATCAATAGACTAACGCCCGAAAATGCGTTGGCAACTTTTACACAACATTGCGTTGAGCAAATCGAAATAATTTTCAAAAAATACCATATCAAAAATTGTCTCATCACAGGAGGCGGAGCTTACAATCAACACCTTATCCATTCATTACAAAGTAAAACCGATACCCAAATCATTATCCCCGATGCCCAAATTATCGAATACAAAGAAGCCTTAATTTTTGCTTTTATGGGTGTTTTAAAACTCAGAAATGAATCCAATATACTCGCTTCTGCCACGGGAAGCCCTGAAAATCATTGTTCAGGAATTTTGGTTTGATATCTCAAATATGGTAAAGTGTCGTCTTTAAAATTCTAAAAAAAACATTATCTTTACCGAAAAAATTATAGAAAAATGAACAATATCGTAGTAATTGGAGCAGGAACAATGGGAAATGGAATTGCCCACACTTTCGCTCAAAATGGTTTTAAAGTAAATTTAGTAGATATCTCTCAAGCCTCTTTGGATAAAGGAATGGCAACAATTTCCAAAAATTTAGATAGGTTAATCGCTAAAGAAAGGCTTACAGAAGACCAAAAAAATGCAACTTTAGGAAATATCTCTACTTTCACTGCCATTAAAGATGCTGTAGGAAATGCCGACCTTATTGTGGAAGCAGCTACTGAAAATTTAGACCTTAAATTAAAAATTTTCAAAGAAATTGATGAATTGGCTCCAGAAAACTGCATACTTTCTACGAATACCTCTTCTATTTCTATTACTAAAATCGCTTCGGCAACCCAAAGACCAGATAAAGTTATTGGTATGCACTTTATGAACCCAGTGCCTATTATGAAATTGGTAGAAATCATCAAAGGTTATTCTACCTCTCAAGCGACTTTCGATGCGGTTTATCAAATGAGTAAAACATTGAAAAAAGTACCTGTAGAGGTGAATGATTATCCAGGTTTTGTAGCGAATAGAATCCTTATGCCAATGATTAACGAAGCTATTGAAACCCTTTATAATGGAGTGGCAGGCGTAGAGGAAATCGACACCGTGATGAAGCTCGGAATGGCACACCCAATGGGACCTTTACAATTAGCAGATTTCATTGGTCTTGATGTTTGTTTAGCGATTTTAAATGTAATGTACGACGGATTCAAAAACCCAAAATACGCTCCTAACCCACTATTAGTAAATATGGTAATGGCAGGGAAATTAGGTGTGAAATCAGGGGAAGGATTTTATGATTATTCAGAATCTAGAAAAGCCGAAAAAGTGGCAAAGATGTTTTTAAAATCCTAAATATCAATATAAAACAATTTAAAAGAGTCTGTTTTTTGATAGGCTCTTTTATTTTTTAACAACGAAGGTGATTTTTAAGTATTTGTACCTTATTATTTTTTCATTATTTTACAACTAATCAATCATCATTGTATTACAAATTCCTAAATTTTGTTATATTTGCAAATATGGAATTTACAGCATCACAAATTGCACAGTTTATACAAGGAAAGATTATTGGTAATGAAGAGGAAGTTATCAATGGGGTTTCTCCTATCGAAAATGGTCAAAAAGGTCATCTTTCTTTTGTTTCTCAAGAGAAATTCGCAAAGTATATAGAAAGTTCGGATTGTTCTGTACTTATCGTTTCTGAAAGTTTTTTAAATGAAAATAAAACTTATTCATCTACTATTATTGCCGTAAAAGATGCTTATTTGGCATTTCAAACTTTGATGAATTTATATCAAGAGATGAAAACTGCACCTCAATCTGGAATTGAAAACGGAGCTTTTGTTGATGAAAATGCAAGTGTAGAAGAGGGCGTTTTTATTGGTGCTTTTTCTTATATCTCGGCAAAATCAAAAATTGGAAAAGGAACACAGATTGCTCCACAAGTATTCATTGGAAAAAATGTGAAAATCGGTAAAAATTGCCGTTTAGAAAGTGGTGTGAAGGTTTATGACTTCTGCGTCATTGGTGATAATTGTATTATTCATTCTAATACGGTTATCGGTTCCGACGGCTTTGGGTTCCAACCTTCCGAAAATGGTTACTCTAAGATTCCTCAATTGGGAAATGTGGTTTTGGAAAATAATGTGGAAGTGGGCTCCAACTGTAGTTTGGATAGAGGAACTATAGGTTCTACGGTTATCGGTGAGGGAACAAAAATAGATAATTTAATCCAAATTGCTCACAATGTGAAGATTGGAAAACATAATGTTATTGCTGCTCAGGCAGGAATTGCAGGTTCTACCACCATTGGAGATTGGAATATGATTGGAGGACAAACAGGAATTGTAGGACATTTAAAAATCGGCAATCAAGTGAAAATTCAGGGACAAAGTGGCGTAAATTCTGATGTCAAAGACGGCAGCATTCTCTATGGCTCTCCAGCGATATCGGTAGGAGACTTTAGAAGAAATTATGTGCACTTTAGAAATTTAACAAAAATTGTAGATAGAATCAATCAATTAGAAAATAACTCAAAGGACAAAACTAATGAGTGATAAACAAAAAACTTTAAAAGGCGAAATTTCATTATCAGGTATCGGTTTACATACTGGTAAAGAGGTTACTTTGACAATGAAACCCGCCAAGGAGAATACAGGTTTTGTATTTGTAAGAACCGATTTAGAGGGGAATCCACAGGTGGAAGCCAATGTTAATTATGTAACTACCACCGAAAGAGGAACGACTTTGGAAAAATTAGGCGTTAAAATTCATACTTGCGAACATTTGTTGGCTGCATTAGTAGGAATGGATGTGGATAATGCTATTTTGGAAATGGATAGTGCTGAGCCTCCAATCATGGATGGTTCTTCTAAATATTTCGTAGAAGC
This sequence comes from Flavobacteriales bacterium, assembly GCA_002747105.1. Taxonomy (GTDB): domain Bacteria; phylum Bacteroidota; class Bacteroidia; order Flavobacteriales; family Weeksellaceae. The sequence continues at coordinate 14,219 of PDSY01000017.1, forward strand.
GATTGAAAAAGTAGGCATCGAGGAACAAGCTCAGCCAAGAGAATATTTGGTCATCAAGGAAGTAATGAGCTATACCGATCCAGAAACTGGTTCAGAAATCACCATTATACCGTCTGAGGAATACGAAATCACTACTATGGTAGATTTTGGAACCAAAGTCTTGGGAACGCAGAATGCCACCCTAAAAAGTCTAAACGAATTTAAAGATAACTTTTCTTCTGCGAGAACTTTCAGTTTCCTTCATGAGTTAGAAATGCTTTTAGATGCAGGACTGATAAAAGGTGGAGATATTTCTAATGCCATTGTTTATGTGGATAAAGAATTGACTCCTGCAACAGAAGAAAAACTAAAAAAAGCCTTTAATAAAGATACACTTTCCATTAGACCGAATGGCATTTTGGATAATTTAACATTACATTACCCGAACGAGGCAGCAAGACATAAATTATTAGATGTCATTGGAGATTTGGCATTAGTAGGTGTAAGATTAAAAGGTAAAGTAATTGCCAATAAACCAGGGCATTTTGTGAATACTCAGTTTGCTAAAAAACTGAATAGACAATGGAAAATGCAAAAGAAAAAACGAGTTCCTAATGTGGATATTTACAAAGAACCTGTTTTTGATATTAATGGTATTATGAAATTAATGCCACACCGCTACCCTTTCCTATTGATTGACAAAGTATTAGAGTTATCTGATACGCATGTAGTAGGATTGAAGAATGTAACGATGAACGAGCCATTTTTTGTAGGTCATTTCCCGAAAGAACCTGTAATGCCCGGTGTTTTACAAGTAGAAGCTTTAGCTCAAACGGGAGGCATTTTGGTATTAGCAAGCGTTCCTGATCCAGAGAATTATTCTACTTATTTCATTAAAATAGATAAGGTGAAATTCAAGAAAAAGGTAGTACCAGGAGATACTTTAATTTTTAAGATAGAATTGATAAGCCCTATTAGAAGAGGGATTGTTCATATGCAAGGTTATGGTTATGTGGGAGATAATGTAGTGGTAGAAGCAGAACTAATGGCACAAGTCGCTAAAAACAAATAAAAAAGAAAAATGATTCATCAATTAGCCGCTGTTGATAAAAGAGCAAAAATAGACAAGAATGTTACGATAGAGCCATTTACGACCATCGCTTCTGATGTGGAAATTGGCGAAGGAACTTGGATTGGTTCTAATGTAACGATAATGAATGGTGCAAGAATCGGAAAAAACTGTAAGATTTTTCCAGGTACAGTGATTGCTGCCGAACCTCAGGATTTGAAATTCGAGGGAGAAGACACCCAAGTGATTATTGGAGACAATACAACGATTAGAGAATGTGTAACCATTAACAGAGGAACTAAGGCTTTGGGGTATACTAAATTGGGTGATAATTGTTTAATTATGGCAACCTCACATATCGCCCACGATTGCGAAATTGGCAATAATGTCATCATCGTGAATGCTTGTGGAATTGCAGGGCATGTCGAAATCGGAGACTTTGCTATTATCGGAGGATTGAGTGCTGTACATCAGTTTTCAAAAATCGGAAAACATGTGATGATTTCAGGTGGTACTTTGGTAAGAAAAGATGTGCCTCCTTTTGTGAAAGTAGCCAGAGAGCCAATTACTTACGCAGGGATTAACTCTATCGGATTAAGAAGAAGAGGGTTTAGCAATGATAAAATATTTGAAATTCAAAAAATTTACCGAGCGATTTTCCAAATGAAAATGAATACCACACAGGCCATTCAGCATGTAGAAAAGGAGATGCTTCCAACAGCAGAAAGAGATGAAATTTTAGAATTTATTAAAAATTCGCCTAGGGGAATTGTAAAAGGCTACGGAACAGATAGAAGAAGTTAGATTATTAAGAAATAAAAAATTAGAGGTAAGTCTTAACCTCATAACTTAAAACGAAATAAAAATAGAATAAAAAGATGGCAACAACATCAGATATTAGAAAAGGATTGTGTATTAATTATAGTAATGATATTTACAAAATCATTGAATTTTTACATGTAAAGCCTGGGAAAGGTCCAGCATTTGTAAGAACAAAATTAAAATCAGTTACCAATGGAAAAGTCATTGACAATACTTTTTCGGCAGGTCATAAAATAGACGAAGTAAGAGTAGTTACCAGAAAGTATCAGTATTTATACGACGACGAAAATGGTTTCCACTTTATGAACAATGAGGATTTTACGCAAATCTACATCAATAAAGAGATGATAGAGAACGCTCAATTAATGAAAGAGGGAGAGGAAGTTACCATTATCTTAAAAGAAGATGACGAAACACCACTTTCTGCCGAATTACCTGCATCTGTTTACCTTGAAGTAACAGAAGCAGACCCAGGAGTAAAAGGAAATACAGCTACTAATGCCCTAAAAAAATCTATCGTAGAAACGGGAGCAAGAGTAATGGTGCCTTTATTCATAGAACCAGGAGATAAAATTAAAGTAAGTACAGAAGATGGCTCTTATATTGAAAGAGTGAAGTAATTGTTTGATGTACTAATGTAGTTTGTACAATGATGAGTGATTTAATGTACAATGAATTTAATTTGTATAATGACTTTAGTTTGTACAATGATAAAAAATCAATAAATCAAAAGGTTAATAGGACAATAAATCATCAATACAACAAGTCATCAATACAATTAATCAACAGTACAATAAATCAAAGTACAATTTAACAATTATTATTTTTTCTATTTCAAATAATATTGGTACATTTGTACGGATAAAATTTAATAAAGATAAACAAAAAATAAAATGTCAGTATTAGTAAACAAAGATTCTAAGGTAATCGTACAAGGATTTACAGGAAGCGAAGGAACTTTCCACGCAAGTCAAATGATTGAATACGGAACAAATGTAGTAGGAGGAGTAACTCCAGGAAAAGGGGGTCAAGAGCATCTTGGTAAACCTGTGTTTAATACCGTTGCAGATGCAGTAGAAAAAGTAGGAGCTAATGTAAGTATTATTTTCGTACCACCTGCGTTTGCTGGTGATGCGATAATGGAAGCTGCAGATGCAGGAATTAAGGTGATCGTATGTATCACAGAAGGAATTCCTGTAGCTGATATGGTAAAAGTAAAATCTTATATCGCAAATAGAGATTGTCGTTTAGTAGGTCCTAACTGCCCAGGAGTAATCACTTCTGATGAAGCGAAAATTGGAATTATGCCAGGTTTCGTTTTCAAAAAAGGAAAAGTAGGTATCGTTTCTAAATCAGGAACTTTAACGTATGAGGCAGCCGACCAAGTGGTAAGAGCAGGTTATGGAATCTCTACAGCAATCGGTATTGGTGGAGATCCAATTATCGGTACGACTACTCAGGAAGCTTTGGAAATGTTCATCAATGACGACGAAACAGAAGCAGTGGTAATGATTGGAGAAATCGGTGGAGATTTAGAAGCAAAAGCAGCAAGATGGTACAAAGAAAGCGGTTCTAAAAAACCTGTTGTAGGTTTCATCGCTGGACAAACTGCACCAAAAGGTAGAACCATGGGACACGCAGGAGCTATCGTAGGCGGAGCAGAAGATACTGCACAAGCTAAAATGGCAATTATGGCAGAAAACGGTATCAACGTAGTCGATTCTCCAGCAGATATCGGTAAAGTGATAGCTAAAGTTTTAGGATAAAACTAACTTTCAAATATAATATTTAAATTAGATTGCTTCTACATTCACAAAGACGAATAAATTTTGTATGGAGGAGCAATCTATTTTTTTAACCCAAAAACATAAACAGATGAAAAAAATAATTGTAGGAGCCATGATACTGCTTTCAGTGTCTATGAGTGCTCAGTTTTTATCCAATGTAAGATTTGGAGGAGTGGCAGGACTCAATTATTCAAGAGTGAAAAACGCTCACAATCCTTCGGGACCTCGTTATACTTTCCAAGCGGGAGTCTTAGCAGAGATTCCTATCACAAGTGATGATCAATTTTACCTTCAGCCAGAATTGGTCTATTATGGTGCAGGAGAAACAGGAAAGGATCCAGATGCTAAAAATTTTCCAGGTTATGATGCATTGTATGCCAATAACTATATCAGTGTGCCTATTTACCTCAAGGCATTCTTTTCGGAAAGAAAATCGGAGTTTTTTGGACTGATAGGACCTCGTTTTAATATACTGATTAATCAAAATGTTAAAAACCCAGCAAAAGATGGTTACACAATAGATGGTGCAGGAAATATTGATGGAAAAGCAAGTGGTTTTAATATGGCAATTGGTGCAGGAGTTGGATACAGCTACAAGCGTAAATTGGAACTGACAATAAGAGGAGACTTTGGACTATTAAACGCTTATAAAGGTTTACTGAATGAAGGTGATACTCCCGAATTAAACAAATCTGCAAAAGAACATGTTATCAGTGTAGGGGTTAATTATATTTTTGATTAAACTTCCCCACATTTATTTCGAAAATAAAAAAGGTTGTCTAAGATTTTAGGCAACCTTTTTCTGTTTCATAAGCCATGATTGTAGACTAAAAATGGAGTTTTAATTTAATTCAATTATTTAGATTAATTACAATTAATTGATTGATAACGATTTCCTTTTATTTTCTTATTATTTTTGCAATCTTAAACAATAAATAATGCGTACAAAATCAATAGGAAAAAAGAAAATTAATATCGTTACCTTGGGGTGTTCCAAAAATATTTATGACTCGGAGGTTTTGATGGGACAATTGAAATCCAATGGAAAAGAAGTAGTGCATGAAGAACGAGGAGATGTAGTCGTGATTAATACTTGCGGATTTATTGATAACGCTAAAGAAGAATCTATCAATACGATTTTAGATTTTGTACAAGCCAAAAATCGAGGTGAAGTAGAAAAGGTTTTTGTAACAGGGTGCCTATCGGAAAGGTATATGCCCGACTTAAAAAAAGAAATTCCAGATGTGGATCAATATTTTGGAACAAGAGATTTACCCATTTTATTGAAACATCTCGGAGCCGATTACAAACATGAGTTGGTGGGCGAAAGATTAACCACAACACCAAAACATTATGCCTATTTGAAAATAGCCGAAGGTTGCGACCGACCTTGCTCTTTTTGTGCCATTCCTCTTATGAGAGGTAAACATATTTCTACACCAATTGAAAACTTGGTGAAAGAAGCCGAAAAATTAGCCCAAAAAGGAACAAAGGAATTAATTTTAATCGCTCAGGATCTGACTTATTACGGTTTAGATATCTACAAAAAAAGAGCCTTGGGAGATTTACTCAAAGCATTAGTCCAAGTAGAAGGAATCGAATGGATAAGATTGCATTATGCTTTTCCATCAGGATTTCCAAAAGATGTTTTAGAAATTATTAAAAACGAACCGAAAGTTTGTAATTATATTGATATTCCTCTGCAACATATCAATACCGAACTATTAAAATCCATGAAGAGAGGAACTACTTACGAAAAAACAAATGCTCTATTAGCAGATTTTAGAAAAAGTGTTCCTGATATGGCGATTAGAACTACTTTGATTGTAGGTTATCCAGGTGAAACGGAAGCAATTTTCCAAGAATTAAAAAATTGGGTTGCCCAGCAACGATTTGATAGATTGGGTTGTTTCACTTATTCTCACGAAGAAAATACATCTGCTTATGAGTTAGAAGATAATATTCCACAAGAGGTAAAAGAACAACGAGTAGAAGAGATTATGGAACTTCAAGCACAGATTTCTTGGGAGAAAAACCAAGAAAAGGTAGGTAAGGTTTACCGATGTGTTTTTGATAGAAAGGAAGGAGATTATTTTGTAGGAAGAACAGAATTCGATTCTCCAGATGTAGATAATACCGTTTTAGTAAGTGCCAAAAATGTCTATTTACCTGTGGGAGAATTTGCAAATATTAAAATTACCAAAGCCGAAGAATTTGATTTATATGGTGAAATTGCAGAGTGAATTTAAGGAATCTTAAGAAATTTAACACTTTTTAACAATAGGTGCGAAGTTTAATTTTGATAGTGGATGAGAGTGCTTTTTAACATTTTATTTGGTTTTTATTAACAGTTATTAACTAAAATAATCGTCGTCAATACTATTTCGCTATAACTTTGCACGCACAAATCAGAAACTGAAAATAGAATGAAAAGATTTACTTTTGTAATCATTATATTGTTGTCAACATTCTTGTTGTCTTCTTTTACAAAAAAGAAAATTACAGATGTTAAAGGTACAGGGAAAGTGTCTTGGTACGGTCCAGGTTTTCATGGAAAACGAATGGCGAACGGAAAAATATACAACCAAAACGCACTTACTTGTGCTACCACTTGGAATGCTAAAACAAGAAGAAAAGGATTTCCTTTTGGAACGAAGATTAAAATCACCAATATAAGAAATGGTAAAAGTGTGGTTGTTACCGTAACCGATACAGGAGGCTTTGCAAAACATGGTAGAAAATTTGATTTAAGCAAAGGAGCTTTTAAAAAAATTGCAAGTTTAAACCAAGGGATTTTAAAAATTAAATACGAGGTGGTCAAGTAACATCATACCGCTCATAAAAGAAAAAAACACTACTCCAAAAGGAGTAGTGTTTTCGTTTTAGAGACTTTTTCTATCATCAGGACGATGATGCCAAATGGCTAAAAATTGTCCTGTTGCCATTTTTCTAGCTGCATTTTTTGCCCTTTCTGCAAGTTGCCCCTCATAAAGTTCATTAATGGTTTCAAACCAAAGCTCCAACCATTTTCCAAAATGTAGCTGACTAACACTATAATCTAAATTCTTATCTACATTAATATGTTTGAGTGTAGGATTCCCTTTGAATTTTCTAATTCCGAATAGATTGGTTTCCCAAAAGTCAGCCAACTTTACTAAATGTGCAGGCCATTGGTCATCAGCGATATGAGTATTGAAAATATCACCTAAAAGCTCGTCTTTTCGGATTTTAGCATAAAAAGCATTCACCAAAAGTTCTATGTCCTTTCTGTCTTCTATCTCTCTCATCATGAATTGATTACTTCATTTACTCGCTCTACTCTATCTTGCTTAGACAGGGTCAACCTCACTATTGTATTTTCGTGCGCCTTTAAATGATGAACAATTCCACCGTCCAAAGCTATAATATCTCCACTTTCCATAAGTTCGGATTTCCCATTGACACCTAAATCTATCTTTCCATCTAAAATATGGATTAAAATAGGAAAAGGCGTTTGATGATCTTTCATGAGTTCTCCTTTGGGAAGTAAAATCTGAATTTCCTTCGAAAAAGAAGTTTCAATAATTACTCTTGTTTTGATTTTACTTTCCGTACAATTTTTATCGAATTTTACAATATTCATCTTTTTATTTTTTTTTATTAAAGTCAATCACTTCATCCATTGAGCTTGACAACTTAGCCTTCTTTTACTTGATGAAAAACCAACCGTGACTTCCTGCAACAGCACCTATAATAGTCAATAGACTCAATAAGAGTAAAAACCAATGAACCCTATGCATGATTGCAAAAGTTTTTGCAGGGTTTTCTTTCATATATCTTTTAAACAATCGGTGTAAAACAAAAGGCTCCAACACATACAATACCAATGTGAATATCAACCAAACCAAAGTCATCGTATGTATCCACCAATAACGATAATTCAAATACCTCTCCCACCCATCAAGTACATATAACATATAGAAGCCACTCAGCCCTGTCAATAAAGTCGTCACTTTAGCTTGTTTAGCAAACCGCCCTTCGATTTGTTCAAAGGTTTTCATTTGGTCTTCTTTGGATTTTAATTTTTTAATCGCAGGAATAATGACCGTTGTCACCATTGCCACTCCACCAATCCATAGCACCACCGCAACGATATGAATGACTCTTGCCAAAGCAAAACTTTCCATTGTAAATTGACTTAGGGGTTATCCCACAAAGGTAAACATAATAAAAAGCAAAAAAGCAATAATAAGGTGTTTTTTTATCATTTCTCAGTTTCATTCTACGATTCAAGACTAAAAATCAACAGTTCAGTAAGTTTAAATTGTATTCAATCTACTTATCGTGCATCTTTGTGGTGTTAATTAACAATCAATTATTTATTAATCTTAAAATAGTAAAATCATGAAAAGAGTAAGTATTTTTTTAGTAGTAGTTTTTTTAAGCGTTTTTTCTCAGAAAATAAACGCACAACAGACCGTAACGGTAACCATTGAAAATATTGCATCGGAAAAAGGAAAAATAGCGGTTGCTTTATTTAACAAACAAAATTTCTTAAAAATGCCTGTACAAGGTACATTTTCAGCAATTAAAGACGGAAAAAGCACAGCCGTTTTCAAAAATGTTCCTAAAGGAGAATATGCCATCGGTTGTTTCCACGATGAAAATAACAATTATCAATTAGAACGCTCAGAAAACGGAATGCCTTTAGAAAGGTACGGATTTTCAAATACCAAAAAACTCAAAAGAGCACCTGTATTTGATGATATGAAATTTAGCGTCGAAGACGAAGATGTATCTTTAAGCATTGAACTTCAATAATAATTCATTTTTCATATCAAAATCAACCCCACAAGTTTTCGGAGCTTTGTGGGGTTGATAATTAAAGACCAAATTGTATCAAAAATACTGGTGCATTTGTGCATATGATAAATCAATCCTATCATAATTCTGTAAATTTCTTATCTTTGTGCTCGAATTTACAATAATGAAACATTTAATATTAAAACAAAAACAAGTTTTATTTTTCATCCTCGCAGGAGGACTAAGTGCCATTATGGAAATTGGAAGTTTCACATTTTTTAGTTCTGTTATCCCTATTGTTTTTCCGAAAGAATTAGATTTAATGGGCGTTCATTATCCTTTTAGTAATATTTTCTCTACGGGTTTAGGCATTATTTCTAATTATTTTTTTAGTATATGGTTTGTTTTTGAAAGAGGAAAACATTCCAAAAAAAGAGAGTTTTTTTACTTTATGGTCGTTTCTGTGATGTCTACAATTTTAAGTTTAATTTTCTTTCAAATCTTTTTCAATTGGATTTTTACAGAGCATTTGGATTTAAAAATCATTACAATGAGTCCCCAAATATTAAGTAAAGTTTTCGCTATTGGTTTGGTGGCAATACTCAATTATTCTATCAAAAAAAGAGTTATTTTTAATGGTTAAGGTTTTAAATTATATTTGGCGAGGTTGGTTCATGTTCTTAGCAACCGTTTTAACACTCATTTTCGCATTACCTGTTTATATTTTTTCCCTCCAAAAAAATGGTTACAAAAAAGCGTATTTTTTTATTCGACTTTGGAGTTATGGCTTATTTTATGGAATGGGATTTCGGTACGAACTCATTAATTTAACTGAGCAGAGGCTCAATAAAAACGAGCAATATATCGTTATTGCTAACCATACTTCGATAATGGACATTATGCTTTCGTGCATTCTGTTACCTCATCATTCCGTTTGTTTTGTAGGTAAAAAAGAATTGGACAGAATCCCTATTTTTGGCGTTGCTTATCGAAAAGCTTGTATATTAGTGGATAGAAAATGCCCCAAAAGTAGAAGTCAGGTATATGCTAAATGTGCCGAAAGAATGGACGAAGGTAATAGCATTATTCTTTACCCCGAAGGTGGCGTTCCCAACGATACGAGTATTGTATTAGACGAGTTTAAAAATGGAGCTTTTGCAATGTCTTGTAAGCATCAGAAAAAAATTGCCGTTTTCACTTTTGTGGGGCTAAAAGAGTTTTTTCCTTTTGATCATGGAAAAGGGAAAATGGGAAAAGTAAAAGTGTTCTTTAATGGAATTTTAGAGCCTGAAGCAGATTTTAACCATCAAAAAAATAAAGCACGAGAAATGATTTTAAATCAGTTGTCCAATTAGTATTCTAGTAATCAGTCATCTAGTAATCAGTTATCTAGTAGTCAGTTTACCAAGATTCAATTACCTAGATAACTAAAATACTATAATACTGATTTACTGACCTACTAACTACTAGACTACTGACTACTAAATTACTAGACTACTGGACTACTAAGTTACTGACCACTAAAATATTTTTATGTAAATTTGTTCGAATTAAATTTTTTTTATGAAAAAGAACAATTATATTTTTCCTATATTCATTATAGGAGTTTTATTTTTTATCTTCGGCTTTATTACTTGGGCAAATAGCCAATTGATCCCTTACTTGAAGTTAGCTTGTCAGCTCACAGAAACCGAATCTAATTTGGTAGGTGTAGCCTTCTTTTTGGCTTATTTTTTCATGGCAATACCGAGTGCTTTTGTTTTGAAAAAAACAGGTTTTAAAATGGGAATGTCTATTGGATTATTCGTAATGGCAATAGGTGCATTTTTATTTATTCCAGCAGCTGAAACGAGAAATTACAATTTGTTTTTAACAGGTTTATTTATCATTGGAACAGGATTGGCTTTACTCCAAACAGCGTCTAATCCGTATGTAGCCGTACTGGGACCTGTAGAAAGTGCAGCGAGGAGAATCAGTATAATGGGAATATGCAACAAAATTGCAGGTATCGTGGCAATTTATGTATTGGGACATATCACACTTGAAGGAACTGATGAGCTACAAAAAAGCTTATTAACAATGTCTGAACTGCAAAAAAATGAAACACTACAAGCTTTAGCCAATCGGGTAATCCTTCCGTATCAAATTATTTCAGCAAGTTTTGCTTTGGTAGGTATTATTTTGATGTTCATTAAACTTCCTAAGATTGAAGAATCAGAAGATACCAACGATGTACATGATGGTGCTGATAGAAGTATCTTTAGTTATAAACATTTATGGTTTGGTGTTTTAGCCTTATTTCTTTATGTGGGTGTGGAAGTGATTAGTTATGATGGATTTAGTGCATTTGGAGAGTCTTTAGGCTTTGGTATTCAGAAAGCGAGTGGTTTCGCTAAATATACAGGTTATGCACTATTAGCAGGTTATATTTTTTGTATCGTTGCCATACCCAAATACATAGAACAGACAAAAGCATTGAAATATTTTTCAATAGCGAGTGCCCTATTGGTATTGATATCGGTATTCAGTACAGGAATATTTGCAGTCATTTGTTTCGCCGCTTTAGGTTTTACGCAATCTGTGATGTGGCCAGCCATTTTCCCTCTAGCCATTAACAAATTAGGCGTGCATACCAAAATGGGTTCTGCCTATCTTATTATGGCGATTATTGGAGGAGCGATACTTTTACCATTGGTAAGTTATCTCAAAACCTTTATTCCAGAAAGTCCTCGATTGGCTTACCTTATTATGGTACCTTGTTATGTGTATATTTTTTGGTATGCTAAAAAGGGAAGTAAGATTAGTAATTAAAAAAACTATTAGGGATTGGGAATTAGGAGTTAGTTAAGCTTCATTGCTAATCCCTAAAACCTAACTCCTAATCCCTTAACAATGAATAATTTCAACAAAAAAAGAACTTGGAGTATTCTATTGGTACTTCAATTTTTTATTTTTTACGGCGTTTCTCAATCCAAAGTTTTAATTCATCAATATATTTGCTTTTTTGAGAGGCAAAAAGATATGCATACACTTTTGTTTTCGAAAATTCCGTTTTCGGTAGGTGATGTTTTATATTTGATATTGGGAGGAGTTTTATTGTATTTTGTTATTCAAATTTTTAATAAAAAGAAAAGAAAAAAAGCCTTACTAAAACTCCTGATGATCACTACTATTTTTTATTTCGTTTATCAAGTTTTTTGGGGATTATTGTATTTTCAAAAGCCTTTGATTTATGAACTTCCAAAAGGCAGAGTTTCATTAAAGTTTAAAAAGGCATTGGCAAAAAAATATTTTTTCATTTGTCTAAATGAAAGAAAATGGGTCGAAGAGGATGAAAATGGCGTTATGAAAATTTCGGATATTCCGTTGCTTAAAAAAGAAATTATCAATCGTCAGTCTAGCATTCCATTTCCTTTTAACACAATGAAAACGGAACAAATAACCAATATCAAAGAGAGTTTATACGCCGATTTTTTAAGTCATATTGGTATTTTGGGTTACTTCAATCCTTTTACAGGAGAAGCCCAGTATAATGATAATATCCCACATATTGAAATCCCATTTACTTTAGCCCACGAAAGTGCTCATCAGATAGGTTATGCTCGAGAGGAAGAGGCGAGTTTCATCGGTTTTTTAATGGGAGAAAAAAGTGAAAATCACGCTATAAAATATAGTGTTTATTGGTATGGACTGAAAAGCCTTTTACGAAATATCGCAATGGAAGATTTAGCTTTTGCCCAAAAGGTATTGGAAAATTTCTCTCCTGCAATGAAAAGAGATTACGAAGCAAAACTAAAATATTCTGAGCAGTATCAAGGTATTTTGAACGATTGGTTTGGAACGGCTAATGATTTATTCCTAAAAAGCAATCAGCAAGATGGTATTATCTCTTATTCCTACTTCACAACGCTACTTTTAAGGTATGAATATGAAAAAAGAGCCGTACTGGGTACGGCTCAAAAACACAAATGATGAAAAAAAAATATTGTCTGTAAGGAGGCATCACCTCCCCTAAGACAATTGCAAAGGTATAAAAATATTTGTGAGAAATCCAACTTTTTTACAATTAAATTCACTCTAAATAACCAAGGTGCTATCAATCAACAATTTCAAGTCTTAAATATTTTGTATTCCCACCTTTTTCATCCTAAAAAAATAATCTATTTCGTCCTAAATTAATGGTAGAATTAGTACGTATTCAATTAGGAAAAGTAAATAACAATTACACTATAGAAGGTTATCTAGAAGATAAAAAAGTGATTGACATTAGGATTTTGTAAACCCAATCATAAAAATAAAAATTTAAATCATTTACATCTTATTCATATAAATATTTTTTTTGTAACTTTAGACAATAAAAACACATCTTATGAAAACAATTGTTTTACCCGTCGATTTTTCAGACACCACTGCACATTTAATAGAAGCCACTGTTCAATTTGCCAAAGAAGTGGACGCCAAAATATGCCTAATCCATATTACACCTACTAATTCAGGATTCGTCGTTGGAGATACAGGATTTCAATATTTCCCAGAGATTGAACAAACAGAAATTAAAAGAGAACTTTCTGAATTGAATGATTTAGAAAACCTCATCAAAAAACAAAATATAGAATGTGAACATCTACTGAAACAAGGGATAGCCTCTGAGCTCATTCTGGATTATGCTAAAGATAAAAATGCAGACTATATTGTGATGGGTTCTCATGGAAGAAGTGGAATTTATGACGTTTTTATAGGGAGTTTAACGAAAGAAATCACTAGAACATCGCCAATTCCTGTATTAATTATTCCTTGCCATCAATAAAGGAACCTTTATCAATAAAGCTCATTCCTAAAAGTTGTGGTCAAATAGAATAAAAAAGAGTTCAATTTGCGTTAAAAAATGATTTTGGAATTATCATCAGAAGTATTAAAATTCATACTACGAGCCTTATGAACAGAACCTCTTGGTTTAACAGAGGTTTTAAAGCATTTAAGTAGTCCATTCTATTGGTTTAAATTAATTACTTCTATAATAAAGGTATAGTGCCTCCTCTGAATTTTTTAACCCGTTTTTCCTGCATAAAAGTATCGGAAATTTCAAAGACAAAATGCTATAATCCACCAGTTCTCGATCACCATATCATAGAGCAAATCAAATAATGGTTGTAGATATTCCTAATGGAGACTATTTATCTTCTTTAATTTTTCCTTGTCTTTTTTAATTCTTCCTTGTCTTTTTCAGTAGGGTTCCAAACTTTAATTTCAGAATTTTTATTGATACCAGAAAGTATCTGGACATTGATACCGTCACTACCGCCTAATTTCACATAAACTTTTTTAAATGAACCATTGGCCTGCTTTACTTCTACAAAAGGCTTGTCTTTTCCGTCTGCATCTTTTTCATACTGTATGAGACTTTCGTTTACCACCAAAGCATTTTTCTGTGATTTTAAAACAATTTCAGCATTTGCTGAAAACCCCGCACGGATATACTCGTCAGTTGGGTTAAAAACATTGCCTTCAATCGGAAATTTGATGGTTCCTGCATCATCCTTACCTTTCGGAGCAATCATTGTAACACGCCCTGGGAAACTTTTATTCTGAAGAGCACCAATAATAATGTTCATGTCCATTCCTGTAGTGAGTTTTCCAACTTGTGCCTCATCAATCGTACCCTGAAATATCAATGCATTAAGGTCTGCTACGGTACAAATCGTGGTTCCAGAGTTAAATGAGTTAGCCTCAATAACCTGGTCCCCTGGCTTTACTGGCAATTCCAAAACGGTTCCATTGGCTTTGGACCTAATTTGTGTGGTAGCCAATCTTCTCAATCCTGGCGTAATCCCCGTGCGTGCGATCTGTAGATTTCTTTGTGCTGTAATACGCTGCTGGTTCGCATTTTTAAGTTGTTGCTGAACAGAAGCCAACTGTTGCTGAGCGTTAATAAATTCCTGTTTAGAAATCACGCCTTGATTGTAGAGACGCTGCTGCATCGCAAATTGTTTTTGTTGGTTGCTCACATTCACTTTCGCATTGGCTATTTGCAGATTGGCGTTTTCCACTTCTTGCTGTGCCGCATTAACCTGAGCAATATTGGGTACAATGTGGATAGTCGCAATAAGCTCTCCCTGAGACACATAGTCGCCTTCATCTACTAAAACTTTCTCAATAATACCAGAAAGGTTAGGCTTGATTTCAATTTCTTCTCTGGGAACAATTTTTCCTGTAGCCATCACTTTATCATTCAAATCCTGAGTGATTGGCTTTTTAGTTAGAAATTCTTGATTTTCAGAGGAATTAGATTTTACAAGATAGTTAATCCCCGCAACTAGACCTATCAAAAGGACGAGGCCTAAGAAAATATAAAGTGCTTTTTTGAATGTAAATTTCTTTTTCATAGCTATTTGTTTTTGAATCAATATTAATTATTCGCTTCGGAGAGCATCAATGGGTTTTATACTTACGGCACGCTGAGCTGGAATCATTCCAATGATTAAGCCAAGTATGACCATAATCACCAAAGCCCCAAAAACATTGGAATAATCAACACTCGGATTATAAAATGGAAAATCATCTTGGTTGCGCGTCAACATATCTAAAATCATCAACAAAAGAACCCCCATAATAAAACCCAATAAGCCTGATGTTAAGGTGATTACTACGCTCTCTAAGAGGATCTGGTTGCGTACTTCTGAAGGTTTAGCACCAATGGCTCTGCGTATGCCGATTTCTTTGGTTCTTTCGGTTACAGTAATCAGCAAAATATTAGAAATAGCAATTACACCAGCTAAAATGGTGAGGATGCCTACGGCAATGGTTAAAAATTGAATCCCCATAAGAAATCCTGTTAGTTTTTTAAATTCTTTCCCTAAATTAAAACAGCCAAAAGCATTGGTATCATCTGGAGAGACGCGGTATTCATCTTTAAGAAAATCCTTTGCTTTGTTTTCTACATTTTCAAGATTCGCATTGGGCTTGCTGACTATGGCAAAAAAATCGACCACATCACTAGTGTGATATATTTTGGTAAAAGTGGTAAACGGAATGTAAGCCGTTTCATTATTGCTCATACCTCCTTGTTTTCTGACTGAGAAAACGCCGATAACGTTAAAGAAAACTCCTTTCAGGTTAATAGATTTCCCGATAGGGTTTTCATTATTCTTTTCGTCGAAAAGGTTTTTATAAATATCTTCTCCAATGACGATAACGTTTTTGCCTTCAGCAATGTCGGCATCGTTAATATATCTGCCTAAACTAAGCTTTTTCTCAGAAATTTTATTGCCGATAGGGAAATCTCCAGTGAGAGAATAAGTGCCTTTTTTGCCATTTCTAACCATGGTTTCTCCTGGCGTACCAAAATTACCCCGAGCACTTTGTGGCGAAATAAATTCGATTTCTGGAATTCTACTTTTTAGTTTTTCAATATCATCCAAATGAAGTTCCATCTTCCGACCTTTCGGGAAACCATCAAACGGAATGGTACTTTGTTGTGCCCAAAGAAAAATAGAATTGGTCGCAAAGCCTTTAAACACTTTGTTAAAACCATTTTCCAGTCCTTTTGCGGCACCCAGCAAGGAGACATAGAGAAACATTCCCCAGCCAACACCAATCATGGTGAGGAAGGTTCGGAGTTTGTTGTTCCGAAGCGAATGGTAAATTTCCTGCCAAGTATCTCTTTTAAAAATTAAATTCATGCCTTTATTATTCTGTTGTTAAAGCTTCAACTGGTTTTATTTTACTAGCCTTGTAAGCTGGTACGAAGCCTGCCAATGTACCAGAAAACACTAGGCAAAAAAATGCTACGATGATAAGTTCCCAACCAACAGAAGGATTAATGATAAAATATTTTTCTAAATTATCGTCAATTAATTTTAATGTTAAAACACCCAATCCAATGCCCACAAAGCCAGAAACTACGGTAATGACAATACTCTCCTGTAGGATTAACCCTACAATGGATTTTGGTTTCGCACCAATAGCTTTGCGTACGCCGATTTCTTTAGTGCGTTCTTTTACGATGTACACCATAATATTACTGATACCTATAATACCTGCCATTAAGGTCCCAAGACCTACAACGCCCACGATAAGTGTAAGCACAAACACAAACTGAAATTGTTCTTTTTTGTTGGAAGCATCATTCCATACACGAATACCATTTTCATCATCGGGCGAAACAGATTTTTCTTTTTTAAGCTGGTCTTTGATTTCGTCACCGAGTTCAATGGCTTGTACTGGCGAAAGTTGATTATCGTAGACAATGGTAATGCTATTAAGTGTATCAGAATTTTTTTTAAGCTGCTGAAGCACATTAAGGGGCACCGAAATCATGCGCTCATCACGATCGCCACCAGCATCAGAGAAAACGCCAATAATTCGGAACATTATACCATTCATCTCGATATATTTTCCGACGGCTGTTCCATTTTTAATTAAATCTCGCTGAACCATTCTACCAATGACTGCCACTTTTTGATGATTTTGAAAATCCAAAGGCGAGAGATATCTACCGTCAATCAATTTTCGATCTTCAATAAACTGTTCATCTGGATTAGCACCCATCACTTGATAGTTTCCGCTCTCACGACCATATTTTATCATAACGTCCATCCCTGTTCTTCCTGTGGAATACTCTATTTTATCCTTATAATTTTTATTAATATTTGTAAAATCTTTGTTTTGAAGAATAATCTTTCTGTCACTTTGCATTCCGTTATACATTTCGGTAGTTCTTCCAGTGAAGATTCTAATCAAATTAGAGGCATCGCCGTTAAAAGATTGAGAGAAAGCATTTTGAAGTCCTTTACCAATACCAAAAAGAACAATGAAAATGTACAACCCAAGCGCCACAGTAAAGCCTGACAAAACCGTCCGAAGAACATTGCTTCGGATAGAGCTGTATATCTCCTGCCAACGGTCTAAATCAAACATTTAATCTAATATTTTTTGAGTTATAACTTCGTCACTTTCAATTAAACCATCCTTTAGGTGAATGTTGCGTTTAGTTTGTGCCGCAACATCAGGTTCGTGTGTTACGACGATTATCGTTTTTCCACTATTGTTAATCTCCTGAAGGAGCTTCATTATCTCATAAGTCGTTGTACTGTCTAGTGCACCAGTTGGTTCATCCGCCAAAACAATTTTCGGATCTGTGATTAATGCTCTTGCAATGGCTACACGTTGTTTTTCGCCCCCCGAAAGCTCATTTGGTAAATGGTTGGCACGATCTGCGAGTCCTACTTTTCCTAAATATTCTAAAGCTTTTGAATTCCTTTCTTTTCTAGAAACATTTTGATAATAGAGCGGCAATGCGACATTTTCCAATGCAGATTTGTAATTGATAAGGTTAAAAGACTGAAACACAAAACCCAAAAAACGGCTACGATATTCTGCGGCTTTAACTTCGCTAAGGTGTTCAATGGGTATTCCGTCTAATTTATAGGTACCGCTGTCTTTCTCATCCAAAATTCCAATAATATTAAGCAAGGTAGATTTCCCTGAACCAGAACTCCCCATAATAGAGACAAATTCTCCTTCAGAAATTTCTAGATTGATTCCCTTGAGCACATGCAGTTTACTTTTGCCTGTATCGTAAGATTTATGAATATTTTTAATCTCGAGCATGTGTTTATAGTTTTAGTAATCAATAGAAGTTTTTGCTGGAACGTTACAAATAACTATGACAAATTTAGAAAATTCTCGTCTAATTGTCAAGTTTCATGAGGATATTGATGAATGTTGATCATATTTTGATTGTAAATTCAGCTAACAAAAACAGATCTATAGGCTTTATTTTTTTTAGCTACATCTTCCTTTTCCTTAGGAACTTTATTGATATTTTCAGCTTTAAACGAATCTTCTATATATTTTAGATTAAATTCTATCAAACTCTCCCCAATCTGATTTATAGGCACCTAAGTGGATTGACATAAACTCATTATCAGTGCTTTTCTAACCAAAGTTAAGGCATATTTATATTCTTGAGTGTAGAGAACACCTCTGGTATAAAATCTCTATTTTCCCATTTAGAAATTCTTTGAACAGAGGTATTGAAAAGTTTTGCGAGTTGTTGCGCATTTGTCAAAGTACTTTTTTGTATTTCAGTACAAATGTTTATATTTGTCTTGGTGTTCGAGTGATCAACTTGTTACATAAAGTTGTTTTGATTTGTCTTTGAACAAAATAATCAACTTTTTTATCTTTCTCTTTCGGAGTATTCAAAGCCACCAACAAAGTTGTGAAACTGTGCATCTAAGTTAGTAAAAACCTACTATGAAAAAACAGGCTGTTTTATTTTTCGGAATCCTTTTTTTGAACCTTCAGGCTCAAAAGAAATGGACGTTGCAAGAAGCTATAAATTATGCTACACAACACAATTTGCAGGTCATACAGAATACTTACCGTAATCAGATTCAGGATAAAAATCTGGAAGTTGCTAAAAGGGAAAAATTGCCTTCTGTCTCTGGATTAGTAGGAAATACCTTAAATTTTGGTCAGGGTCAAGATGTTTTTGGAAATATTAAGAGGAACGACAATTTTAACAACAATGCCAATATAAACCTAAACATTATGGTTTACAATAATGGCAGAATAATATTTCGTTACAAATAGCCCAACAGTATTTGTCTACATTGCTTAGTAAAGAGATTTTAAAAATCAACCAGAGCGCTTATGAAAATGCTAAAAAGATGTATGATAGAGCAAAAATCACCACCGAAGTTGGAACTACTCCGAGAACAGTTTTAGCAGAAGCAAAAGCCACACTGGCGCGCAAAAACCAAAATGTTAAAAATGCTCAAGTTAATATCAATAGAAACCTTTTCCAGCTGGCACAATTACTTCAACTTTCAGATTATAAAGAATTTGACATTCAAGATGTTTCTGTTGAGAATATTTTAGTTTCTAAATATTTATCTTCTGACAATACCTTGGAAAAAGCTTATGAATCTCAACCGCAGTTAAAAGCCGCAGAAGCGAGAATTAAATCTGCGGAAGCGCAGACTGAAGTGGTTAAAACGGCTTTTTATCCAACAATAACAGTTTCTTTGGGTGTGGGAACCTTTTATTTCAATTCTTTGGTTACCGATATGGTAGGAGTTGATATCAATGGATTACCGATAAAAGAGAGTAGCTTTTTGAAACAATACAAAAATAATTTTGGACAGCAAATTGGAATTAATGCTAACATTCCAATATTTAACAAAGGGATTACAAAAATTCAAGTTGAGCAAGCGAAAATCAATGAAGAAATTGCCAAGGTGAACTTAGAGCAAGCAAAAATGGAGATTAAGCAAAGCGTTCAGAAAGCCCAATTTGATGCAGAGGCCAATTATCAAAACTATTTGGTGGCAAAGCAAGCCGAAATAAGCACAAAACTTGCTTTAAATTATGCGCAAAAAAGTTTTGAGGCTGGCCGAACTACCATTTATGACCTTACCATTGCTCGTAATAATTATGCGAATGCACAAGGTAGTTTAGCCCAAGCTAAATATAATTATCTTTTTAGTTTAAAGATCATTGATTTCTATTTGGGAAATCCGTTGGCATTATAGCCTCTTGACACCTCCGTGACACTCTTTTTTCTGCATAGAGGAGTATTTATCCCTTCCTTTTAAACTCCATTTTTTCGATGTAAACTCATAACACAAATTGAATGTTATCACCTCTTTTTCTGGTCTACTGATTAAGGCACTAGACTAGAATATTTTTAATTTGATACAAAAATCGTGAAAATTGACAATTGCTGGAATGTGGATGAATTTTGGAAAAAGTTATCCCTATTTCAATAATAACTTCCATAATTCTTTCTCCACTTCTACTGTTGTTTTTCTCCATATCCACTCAGATTCTTTTAGGTAGGTTTCACGCCATTAAACTTCGTTTTGTAAAGCCCCAAAAACTTTCTATCCTATTAATATATGAAAATTCAAAAGAAAGAGAGAAAGCACTTCGATGGGTTCAATATCAAATTCAAGAGCAAAATAAGAGGTCGCTGTAATGGCGACCTCTTGGTTTTCATGGTTATCTTTATCTCACATTGTGTTGTTTTGAAATAGAATTTTAGAAGTGAATATCAAATTATAAAAATATTGCAATTCTCCTTTTTTTACTTCCTGTACCATCTTTATTATTAGAGAAGGCGTACCACTAAGTGTGCGGGAGATTGAAGTGTAATCACCTTATGAAACTCACCTCGTCCTTTATTTTAAAATGGTCATAAAAGTAAAAAATATTATTTTTTCACTTGATGTCTTACCACTTCTGCATCTACGTAGAAGATAATATCTTCTGCGATATTTTTTATTAAATCGCCTACTCTTTCTAATTTTTTAATAATAGAAAACATCGTTAAACAATCTTTGATAGACTTCGCATCCTTCTTGATTAACTCTTCTATTTGAAGAAAAACTTTATCATTAATTTTATTGACTTTTTTATCTTTTTTAAAAACTTTTCTGGCAATTTTTAAATTTTTATCCTCATAAGAGTCAATAACATTATCAAACATATCTTCAATAATGCCATACATTTCATGATAAGAAAGTTTTTTCAAAATATCCTTTGATATCCCTTTTTCATTTTGAGCAACATATTGAGCGATTGCATAAGCATGATCACCTATACGCTCTAATTCTGAATTGATATTTCTTACTGCGGTAATAAACCTCAAATCTACTGCAACAGGGTTATAAAGTGCCAAAAATTGCTCACAATCTTTATCAATTTTTAAATTCAAACTATTGACATAGTTTTCTGTATGCATTACCTCTTCTGCTAAATCTAAATCGTGTGTAGTGAGTGCAGTGTGCGCTTTTGATAATTGTTTCTGACATCTTGACAACATGGTTTTGCAGACATCATTGATTTCTTTTCTGTATCTTTCTTTATTTGTCATAGCTTTATCTTAACCAAAACGACCTGTAATGTAGTTTTCGGTTCTCTTTTTTTGTGGGTTGGTAAATATTTCTCTCGTTTTATCACATTCTATTAATTCTCCCATATAGAAAAAAGCGGTATAATCACTTATTCTACTGGCTTGTTGCATATTATGGGTAACGATAATAATGGTATATTTATCTTTTAATGAATGGATAAGTTCCTCTATTTTCGCTGTTGAAATAGGGTCTAATGCAGAAGTAGGCTCATCCATTAAAATAATAGAAGGCTCTACTGCCAAAGTTCTCGCAATACAAAGTCGCTGCTGCTGACCTCCAGAAAGTGCCAAAGCAGATTTTTTTAAATCATCTTTCACTTCTTCCCATAAATCGGCTTGTTTTAAGGATTTTTCTACACGCTCGGCGATGAATTTTTTATCTTTAACGCCTTGGATTTTTAACCCATAGGCTACATTTTCAAAGATAGATTTTGGAAAAGGATTGGGCTTTTGAAAAACCATTCCTATTTCTTTTCTTAAGTCTTCTACCTGAACGGATTTAGCATAGATATTGTTCCCATTTACTTTTATTTTCCCTTCCATTCTAAACGAATCTACGTAATCATTCATACGATTAAACAACCGTAGAAAAGTAGATTTCCCACATCCCGAAGGACCTATAAATGCGGTTACCGAATTGGGTTTTATCTTCATATCAATTCCTTTAATTGCCATGAAATCCCCATACCAAACCTTTACGCCTTTTACCTGTATTTTTGCTCCTTTTTCAGAAGTTTCTTCGGTAGATTTTTTATCTTTTATTTCCATTTGTTTTGCCATTTGTTTCTAAAATAAACGGCGATACCGTTCATTATAAATGTAATTCCTAATAATATAATAATCGCTGCTGCTGCATTTTCTATAAACCCGTGTTGAGGTCTTGATATCCAATTAAATATCTGAATCGGTAAGATAGAAAATTCAGCCAAAATTCCATCTGGTGCAAAAGGCACATATGCCAATGCTCCTACCACAATTAATGGTGCCGTCTCTCCCACTGCTCGAGAAAGTGCTAAAATCACTCCCGTTAAAATACCACCACTTGCAGAAGGTAATACTTGATTCCAAATCGTCTGCCACTTAGAGGCTCCTAATCCATAAGACGCTTCTCTTATGCTATGCGGAACGGATTTTATCGCTTCTCTTGTAGCTACAATTACAATGGGTAATATCAATAATGCTAAAGTACAACTTCCTGCCAATACACTATGCCCCATATTACTAACCCTTACAAATACTTCTAATCCTAAAAGTCCATAAATTACAGAAGGTACTCCTGCTAAATTCGAAATATTGACCTCTAATAATCCTGCTAATTTATTTTTACTGGCATATTCTTCCAAATAAACTGCTGCGGCTACTCCAACAGGAACAGCGATTAAGGTCGTTAATCCCAAAATCCAAACACTCCCCATCAAAGCAGTATAGATTCCTGATTTTTCTGGTTTACGAGAGGGCAAATTAATAATAAAATCCCAATCGATTCTCATTACTCCATCAATCAATATATTACCAATAAATAGGACTAATAATACTAAACCGATTAAGGTACAGGCAATTCCCCAAACCTTAAACATCTTGTCGTACAATCTATTTTTTTGTAAATTATTCATATCTTGATTGGAATTTTTTTCTAATTCTATAACTGATTGTATTCAATAAAAAGGTAAATAAAAACAGTGTAATACCCGCTGCATAAATGGTTCTATATTCCACAGAACCATGCTGAACATCTCCCAAACTTACCTGAACAATATAAGCCGTAATGGTTTCAATAGGAACCGTTGGGTCTAAAGTTAATCTCGGTTGTTGACCTGCCGCTACGGCCACAATCATGGTTTCTCCAATGGCTCTTGAAATTGCTAATATCACCGATACGATAATCCCCGATGATGCAGCTGGAACAGCTACTTTAAAAGCGGTTTGCAATTTTGTTGCTCCCATCCCAAAAGAAGCTTCTCTTAGTTTGTTAGGCACAGCGTGTAAAGCATCTTCACTAATAGAAGATACATACGGAATAATCATAATTCCCATTACAATACCTGCGGATAAAGAGTTAAAACTGGATAAATCTGGAATATATTGTTGTAAAAATGGAGTTACCACGACCAATGCAAAAAAACCATACACCACAGTAGGCACCGCTGCCAATAACTCTAATAATGGTTTGATGGTTTTTCTAAATTTACTCGGTGCATATTCACTCAAATAAATACTAATGGAGAGCCCAATAGGCAATGCTACAGCAATCGCAATGATTGATGTAAGAAATGTACCTGCCAATAAAGGCAATATTCCAAAATGCTGATACGCTTTATCTTTTGCCAAAGGCATCCATTCGGTATCGGTAATAAAGTCTATAATAGAAACTTCTTTAAAGAAATTAAAAGCCTCAATAGACAAAACAGCGATAATACCAATGGTTACTGCAATGGTAATCAATGCACTCAGCAATAAAGATTTTTCTATAAATAATTCTTTAATCTTTCGCATTTTGTATTCTTATATAAAAACAACTAAATCAGATGTATTTATATCTGATTTAGTTGATAATAAAATGATTATTTATTTGCTTCAACAAAGGCTTTAAACTTGTCGGCTTGTTTTTTGTATTCTGCTTCCGGTAAAGGAACATAACCTACATCTTTTGCGATACTTCCTGCATTATCCACATAGAAATTCACAAATTCTACCACTTCTGGAGACTTTAATGAAGTACTATTCACATAGATAAATAAAGGTCTAGACAATGGTTTATAAGTTCCATTACTTACCGTTTCTTGTGTTGGCTTCACTACTTCTGTTCCGTTGTGTACCCCTACTAATTTTAATTTATCTTTGTTCTCAGCATAGTAAGCCAATCCAAAAAATCCTAAAGCAAACTTATCTCCAGAGATTCCTTTTACTAATACATGATCATCTTCACTTGCGTTATAATCCATACGAGTACCTACTTTTTTACCACAAATCGCTTCTGCGAAATAATCGTAAGTTCCTGATGCTGTTCCTGGACCATATAATTTAATTTCTTCATTTGGCCACTCTGGACGAATCTGATTCCATTTTTTAACTTTTCCTTGTGCAGCTGGTTCCCAAATTTTCTTCAATTCTTCAGGAGTAAAGCTATCCACCCAATCATTTTCTGGGTTAATCAATACAGCTAAACCATCATACGCTACTTCAAGCTCTACATAGTTGATATTATTCTCTTTACAAGCATCCATCTCTTTTTGCTTAATAGGACGAGAAGCATTAGAGATATTGGTTTCCCCTCTTGAGAATTTTTTAAATCCTCCACCTGTTCCAGAAACTCCAATGGTAACATTTACTTTTGGTTGCTCTGTTCTAAATTCCTCTGCGATAGCCTCTGTTACAGGAAATACTGTACTCGAACCATCTACTTGAATATTACCTTGCAGACCATCTGCTTTTTTTTCTCCACCACCACAAGACATCATTAATAATCCTGTTGCTATTGTCAATGCTAATTTTTTCATTGTTTTATTTTTTTAAAATTTTTAATTGTTCAATATTATAATAATCTATCTTGCTATACAAAATTTTTATTCAAAATAATATTAATATAATATTCAGTTAACATTTAGTTAACATACTTTGTTTGTTTAGAAGTGAATATCAAATTGTAAACGATACTGTAATTCTCCTTTTTTACTTCCTGTAACATCTTTATAACCAATATCCGATTGTACTTTTAATTTGTGTCCTACGATATATTTTGAAACACCAAGCGTATAATAATTGGTATTAAAATCATCTTTATCAAACTTCACATTGGTATATCTTCCTGCTACTTCCCAATTGTTCTTAAACAAATATCCTGCTTGTAAATTGGTAGAGTTACCTGTTTTTACTTTCGCCGAAGAATTATCTGTAATATTTCTTTTAGCATATTCTCCCATTGCAGAGAAACCTTGATATTTGAACATTCCATCTACGAAAATAGTTTCTACATCGGCTCTATCAAAACCTCCTTCTACGTTCGGGTTCTCCATATAGCTTCCTTGGCTTCCCTTATTCTTCACGGCATTGTCGTTAAAGTTATACGTTGCCCCTAAAGATAATTTTGGTTTTTCTTCTCTCTTTAAATCACTCGCTGAATAATCTCCTTTACTTTTAAAATTCCCGAATGGCAATAATTCTACTCTTGCGGTATATTGGTGTCCTCCAATGTTTCCTGCAGTAATATTTCTACCTTCTCCTTGCGAAAGTGCAAACGCCTCACGCACCACAAAGTTTTCGGTTAAATTAAAATGGTGTCTCAACTGAAACCCTAAATCACGGTCGATATTAAAGTTTTTATTCAACATCGAACGGTCAACAAATTGTAAATTTCCTGAAGAAATTACACGCTCTCTGTTCCCTGGCAATTTAGTTTGCCCCGCCCAAAGAGTAAAGTTTTTATAAAAATTCCACTTCAATACAGCGTCTAAAATATACCTTGGTGCGTTATTGGTGTATTGATTAGCTCCACCGATGTCCTTATTAGAAAGTCCTAACTCGATTTTATATTTCAATTTAGGTGTTAGAGCATGACCATCAAACTTCAATCTTGCTCTTCTTATCAACATAGAAGTCTCTCCTCTTTGATAATCTCCATTACCATCAATTGCCCAGTCTGCAATAGATAAAAATTGCATTCTTGTTCCTACTTTCATCGACCAAGATTTGTTTTTTCCCTCTAAATTTAAAAGTCCTTTTCCAAATTTAGGTGCTGGTGTTTTTTGTGCTTTCAATCCTACTCCTGCGCAGAAAGCTGTTGCTAATAAAACTTTTGTTACTTTTTTCATAAGTTCTAATAAAATAATTTTAATTTTCTGATTTCGTTTAAGTATAAATCTAATGTTTAATACGGTCGCAAAATTAACAATTCTCGGTTACCATAAAAATAAAATCTGGAAAGTTAACAATATGTTAATATAGCATTCATGTTAAGGTAATACAACGAATAAATAAAGCCTTCTAACATCCAATTAGGTTAAACAAAAATAAAAGGTAATGCCATTTTGCACTACCTTTTATACTCATTTATTATTTTTTTATTTCTGTCTAAAATACACCTGAATTGGGACTCCTTTGAAACCAAAGTTTTTCCTCAACTGATTCTCTGTAAATCTTTTATAAGGGTCTTTGATATACTTGGGCAAATTACAGAAAAACACAAACTGTGGAGATGGTGTCGCCAACTGAACACAATATTTAATCTTAATATATTTACCTTTTATCGCTGGTGGTGGCGTATTTTCAAAAATTGGCAACATTACCTCATTCAGTTTTGAAGTTTTAATTTTTTTCTTTCGTTCTTCATAAACCTCCATCGCCAAATCTACCGCTTTTAGAATTCTTTGCTTGGTAAGTGCAGAAGTAAATAAAATCGGCACATCGTTGAACTGACCAATTCTATCCTTAATTTTTCGCTCAAAATCTCGCATTGTATTCGTCTGCTTATCCTCTACTAAATCCCATTTATTGACCAAAATAACAATACCCTTTCTATTTCGTTGCGCAATACCAAAAATACTCATATCCTGAGATTCCCAACCTTGTGTAGCATCACACATAATGATGACAACATCAGAATTTTCTATCGCCCTTACAGAACGCATCACAGAATAAAATTCCAAATTTTCGTTAACCTTAGACTTCTTACGCATTCCCGCCGTATCTACCAATACAAACTCGTGACCAAATTTATTATACAAAGACTGAATACTATCCCTTGTTGTTCCTGCTACATTGGTTACAATATTTCGTTTATTATCCAATAAAGCATTCGTTAGCGTAGATTTCCCTACATTGGGACGACCTGCAATAGTCACTTTTGGTAAACCTTCGAAAGGGTCGGTATAATCTGTATTCGGAAAACTCGCTACA
This sequence comes from Flavobacteriales bacterium, assembly GCA_002747105.1. GTDB lineage: Bacteria > Bacteroidota > Bacteroidia > Flavobacteriales > Weeksellaceae. The sequence goes on from PDSY01000017.1 coordinate 41,469, forward strand.
ATATCGTCCAATAAATCTCCTGTTCCTGAACCCGTCGCCGAAGAAATGGTATAATATTTCTCTATTCCTAACTGATAAAATTCGGTAGCTGGTAATTCGTCTTTGGCAGAATCTACTTTATTAACGACATAGAATACCTGCTTGTTCGATTGTCTTAGTTTATGATAAATTTCTTGGTCTATTTCGGTTAGTCCTTCCTCTACATTGAGCATAAAAAGCACTACTGTAGCCTCCTCAATTGCCAATTTCACTTGGGTTCTAATTTCCTCTTCAAAAGCATCATCACTTCCTACATCATATCCACCCGTATCAATCACGGTAAAATCCACTCCATTCCATTCGGATTTCCCATAATGTCTATCTCTGGTTACTCCCGAAACGGAATCTACAATGGCTTCTCTTCTTTCTAAAAGCCTATTAAAAAGTGTAGATTTCCCTACATTGGGACGACCTACAATCGCTACTAAATTTGACATTTTTCTACATTTTGAATTTCGAGTATTTCATTTTGAATTAACATTATAATTCAAAAGTTCTTCCTCTTTTCAATGGGTATCTGAATCTTTTTCAGCCCTAAAATTTCGGCAAAGATACGAATTTAAGTGGTTTTAAATTATTTAAAAAATATTTAATCTTGAAATTATCCCTCTTGAATATTAATCTCTGCTCTTCTCTATTTGAGATTTTGATGGCAAGAATTTAAAAATTAATAATAAAATAATGCTAATCAACGCTCCTGTAAAAATCGTTAAAAAGCCAATATCAAAATCGAAATTCTTTTTTAAATACGCATTTAATAAATAAGCGATGACTGGCGTTGCTAAAGACGCCACTGGAACCGTCCAATCGTTCAGCTTCACTTTCGTAAAAATGCCTAACAAAAATAATCCCAATAATGGCGAATAAGTATAACCCGCCAAACCAAAAATCAATCCAAAGACATTACTTCCTGAATTGGAAAACCCTAAAATAATCAGCAACATAATCACACTAAATCCAATATGAGTTAAGGTTTTTAATCGCTTTGGATTTTTTCTTTTTTCGATACCAAGGAAATCATAACAGAAAGAGGTCGTGAGTGCTGTAAGTGCGGAGTCCACACTCGAAAAAGCGGCTGCCGCTGTTCCCAAGACAAACATCACCGAGGCGAAAAGCCCAAAGTGATTTAGTGTTAAAAAAGGTAAAACTTTATCGGTAGCAATCACACTTTGCCCTTCGACCATTTTGGTCGGTAAATCAATTCCATTAATATCGGCAAAGATAAAAAGCATCATTCCCAAGAACAAAAATAAAGTTTGTGCAATGGCTACTGAGAAACTGAAAACAAAGGTGTTTTTTTGAGCTTCCTTTACATTTTTACAAGTCAGACTTTTTTGCATCATATTTTGGTCAAGTCCCATCATTGCCATGGCAATTAAAATTCCAGCAACAAACTGTTTCCCAAAATAAGTCCCCGATTTTATATCCCCATCAAACCATTTCCAATAGCCTTTTTCTTCTCCTATTGCCACAATTTCGCCCATACCTAAATTCAATTTGGAGAAAATGACCCAAATGATAGCCACTGCTGCCAGAAGTAAGAAAGTCGTTTGCAACATATCGGTCCAAACAATGGTTTTAATTCCTGCCTTAAAGGTATAAAGGAATATCAGTATTAAAAAAACAATGGCCAACCACCACATATGCGTATTATCCAAATCAAATAAAACTTGTAGGATTTTTATCGCCAATAACATTCTGAGTCCTGCCCCAAAGCTTTGGGAAACCAAAAAGAAAAAAGAACCCGTTTTATAAGAAAACCAGCCAAATCTATTTTCCAAATAAGTATAAATAGAAACGAGTTTCAATCGGTAATAAATGGGGATTAAAACAAAGGTGATGAACAAATAACCCACCATATTTCCCAAGAAAAACTGAGCGGCATAAAAACCCTTTTCACCAACATCACCAGGGATAGAAACGAAAGTTACTGCCGATAAAGCAGCTCCAATCATCCCATAAGAAACCATCAGCCAATTACTCTTTCGGTTACCTGTAAAGAAACTATTTTCATCACTATTTTTAGCCGTGAAATGAGCGATAATTAACAAAACACCGAAGTATAATCCGATGATAACTAATGAAAGTAATGGGGTCATTTTTTATTTTTTTTAATCAATATAAGTTTTTGAAAACAACAAACGCTTGAACTGCTTCAAGCGTTTATGATTTATTTTTTAGACTGATGTCTTTTTCTCCTTTCAGGATTATCAATCCATGGAGCTCCATTTTTCTTAATTTTAGCCAATTCGTATTTTTTAAAATCTTTGGTTCGATACATAATATTACTATCCCCTACTTCAAAAGGTGTGATATAAATATAGTCTCTATCTCTTTTGTCTCTTTTATTTCCTTTTTTAAGGGTAGGCACAAAATCAGGGAACTTAAAATTTGGTAAAATTTCATACAACTCCTTATAGAACTTTTTATTTTTCTTTTCGTCTGGAATAAGGTTAATAAACTCTGTTTCTGTCTTTTTTCTACCTCTATCCAACTTTAAATAATAAGTCTTCTGCTCCTGAGTAGCTGTATTATAAGTTGTAACGGTATAGATTTTTTTCTTTATCAATTCCTCCACTTTATCAGGGCTGATATGCTCTACATATTGCTCTCCCGATGGATCAACATAAGATAATAAATTCAGCTTTACAATTTCGTGTTTATATTCCTTTCTCTTGAAGAACTCATCTAATGCCAAACTCGCTTTTTCACGAAGTTGCTTTTCTTCTTCATTGAGTTTTTTCGTAGGATTAGGAGGATAAATTTTCACAATAAACGCATACAAAGCATTAATATTCATTTTCTTTAAATGCGGATATGCTCTTAATTTTTCCATTTCTGACACCCAATAAAACTGTTGAAAATAATCGTCCCTAGTAAAATTATTGATACCACGATGTTTATAACCTAATTTCCTTGTCTTTAAATCCTTAGAAAATTTATTTTTCTTCTGTCCCATGAATAGACCAATAGACAGAATACTAAAAGTCAAAAGTAAAACTCTCTTCATTATTCTTAAATTTATTTTTTTAAACAGCCAAATATACAAAAATCTTTTTAAAACTTTAAAGGCTACAAATTATTTAGTCTTTTCAATGACTGCCAAATAGAACCCATCATAACCTTCACTTGGCATAATTTTATCATCTTTAACTAACTGAAAATCAGTGTTATTTTTTAAAAATTTTTGAACTTGAACCTGATTTTCGCTTGGTAAAATAGAACAAGTAGCATAAATCATCTTCCCTCCTACTTTCAGGATTTTAGCATAATTCTGAAGAATTTCGGCTTGTTCTTTTTTAATTCGATCAATAAAATCTTGGTCTATTTTCCATTTACTATCAGGGTTTCTTTTCAAAACTCCTAACCCAGAACACGGAGCATCAATCAATAATCTATCCGCTTTTCCATACAACCTTTTAATAACTTTCGTATCGGTAATCGGGCGAGTTTCTATATTGTGAGCTCCTGCTCTTTTGGCTCTTCGTTTCAATTCTTTCAGCTTCCAATCATGAATATCCAAAGCGATAATCTGACCTTTATTTTCCATCAAAGAAGCAATATGTAAAGTCTTCCCTCCTGCTCCCGCACAGATATCCACCACACGCATTTTAGGCTCCACATCCAAAGCATAGGCTATCCTTTGAGAACTCGCATCTTGAACCTCAAACCAACCTTTTTTAAATACCGAAGACAAAAACACATTCTTTTTCTCCTCCAACTGTACTGCATCAGGATATTTCCTGAGTCCAAAACATTCTACGCCTTCTTCTCTTAAAACTTCAATTAAATCTCGTGGATTGGTTTTCAACCTATTGGCTCTTAACACCGTTGGTGCTTGTTCGTTGAGTGCCCTCATTTCTTTTCCCCAAGACGAACCCAATTCTTTCTCCAAAGTCTCTGCCAACCATTCAGGAATAGAATGTTCAATGGCTTTGGTAGGAAATTTTTTGTATTTGGTTCTATTGATATATTTCCCCACAGGTAAACCTCGAAACTCCTCAAAATCTTTATATTTTGTCTTGGTCCAAATTAAATAAGTAAGGATTAAAGCATAAATGTTTTTAGGTTTCACAGGTTCATCAAGATAAAATTCTAAACGCTTTTTCCAACGAACAATATCGTAAAAAATTCCAGAAACAACTGCTCGGTCTTGGCTACCCCATTTTTTATTTTTTTTCAAAAGTCTTTCTATCACCTTATCAGCGAATTTTCTTTCCTCAAAGAAAGTTTCTTGCAGTGCATCGTGAATGCCAATCAGTAAATTTCTGTGTATAAGTTGCATCTTCGTTTAATTTTATCCTCTGCAAAAGTACGGAATTTAATCAAAACAAAGTCGATTCTATTATAAAAGAACTTCACCTCAGCCTTAGCCTTAACCTAAATTTCATTATCTTTGCCAAAATTAAAAATCAATAAAAATGAGCGAAATTGTAAATTGCCCAAAATGTGAATCGGAATTCACCTATCCACAAGATGATTTAATGGTTTGTTCTCAATGTTTTTACGAGTGGAACCCAGCAGAATTACAGGCAGAATTAGACAAGGAAGGAAAAATTTTTGATGTCAATGGTGCAGAACTTCAAAATGGAGATTCGGTAATTGTCGTAAAAGATTTACCTGTAAAAGGTGCTCCAAAGCCTGTAAAAGCAGGAACAAAAGTAAAAAACATCAGACTTAATTTCGACAGCGACCACAATATTTCTTGTAAAATAGATGGTTTCGGTGCTATGGGATTGAAATCTGAATTTGTGAAGAAAGCCTAAAACTATTCTTCTACTATCATTAACTCCGTATTTTCTGTCCAAATACAGAAATACGGATTTTTTGATGTTGTTTTATTTGAACTGAGGCTCCTCTAAAATTGGACTTATATATAACCCACACATATTTCCACAACTTGCGTAAAAAAAAGTATTTTTCATATCAGAAGTCCAAACCAATTTACCATCAACCGTTTCACTTATTACAAATTCTTCTGTGGTATCACCATTCATTATTTCCTTGTTTAACTTAAAAAAATATTTCTTACCAATTTCAATTTTACTTTTAAACCGTGAATTGCGACATTCTTTTAATTCACAAACAATGAAATTAAATTCATCTTTTTGTAAATATAAAATATAAGTATTTTTTGTTGAATCTATCTTTTTGACAATAGCTTCTACAATATCATAAGATTTATCTGGATTAGTATTCAAATACCTTTGTTGAGGACTTAATAAACCATCACTATTCAATACTGGTTGTTTTTTCGCCATACAACTTATTAATAAAGTAGTAATCAAAACTTGCATTAAATATTTCATATTTTTTATAAATAGTGTTGTTTTATTACCCGCTAAAAATCATAAAATGTTCACTTCCCTTTCTAATGCAATACCGAATTTTTCTTTTACAGAAGTAATGATTTGAGTAGAAAAATCAAAAATTTCTTTTCCTGTCGCCTTTCCCGTTTTATTAATAATCACTAAGGCTTGCTTTTCGTGTGTAGCCACATTTCCGATTTGTTTTCCTTTCCAACCACATTGCTCTATCAGCCAACCAGCAGGTACTTTCACACCATTAGGATTTGCGTAATGAGGAATTTTTGGGTATTGTTTTTCTAATTCAACAAATTGATTTTCAGTAATAACAGGGTTTTTAAAGAAACTTCCTGCATTGCCAATCACTTTTGGATTAGGTAATTTGCTTTCACGAATGCTAATCACCGCCTCTGCTACCTCTTTTATCGTTGGAGAACTGATGTTTTTCTGCTCCAATTCCGAACGAATGGCTCCATATTCCGTTTTCAGTTCGTGATTTTTTAGCGTCAAATGAAAACTCACCTCCAAAATAATATATTTTCCTTTACCCTGTCGCTTGAAAATGGAATCTCGATACCCAAAATTACATTTTGCTTTGTCAAAAATTTCCACCTCTAGCGTTTCTAAATTTAGAACCTTAGACTGATAAAAATGGTCTTTAATTTCCTTTCCGTAAGCACCAATATTTTGAATTGGACAAGTACCTACATTCCCCGGTATTAAAGATAAATTTTCTAAACCTCCATAATTCTTATCCACACAATAGGTAACGAACTCGTGCCAATTTTCTCCTGCCTGAGCCGTAATTTCAATGGTATTTTCATCAATTAATTTTTCGGTAATTCCTTTTAAGTTTAATTGAACAACCAAACCTTTAACATCCTGAGTCAATAAAATATTACTTCCACCTCCCAAAACTAAAAACGGAATATCCTGCTCCGATACAAAAGTTAAAGCCTCTCTGAGTTCATTTTCATTTTTCACTTCCGAAAAATAGTCTGCATAAACTTCTACACCAAAAGTGTTGTGATTTTTTAAAGAATAATTTTGTTTCATTTTGTGAATAGGTGTTGAATTTTGTTAATATGTTAAGGTGTTGAGGTGTTAAGTTTAGCAATGTAAATAAATTTTACACTGCTAAACTAAATATATAGAGAACCTAAATAAAGACGCTACGCATTGCGTCCCTACTCTTGACTCTTGGTTCTTGACTCTTGATTCTATTTATTATTATATTTCGTCAAAGCGTCTTTTAAGATTTCGGCACTTCGTTTTAAATCTTTTTCTTTTAAAACATAAGCGATTCTCACTTGCTTTTTACCCAATTCTGGATTGCTGTAAAATCCACCACCTGGGGCAACCATTAAGGTTTCGTTATCTAAATGATATTCCTCCAATAACCACCGTGCAAATTTATCCGTATCATCAACTGGCAATTCTACCATACAATAAAATGCACCCTTTGGATTTGGGCATTTTACGCCTTCAATATCGTTTAATAAACCAACTAACAAATCTCTTCTTTTGGTATATTCTTCTCTCACTTCATTAATGTATTCCGTATCGTTTTGATGTGCTGCCGTTGCTGCAATTTGCCCTAAAAGAACAGGACTTAATCTCGCTTGTGCAAACAACATTGCCGAATTTCTAATCTGCTCGGAACGAGTAATCATACAACCAATTCTCACCCCACACATCGAATATCTTTTCGACTCGGAATCAATGACGATACAATGGTCTTTTAGTTCTGGGAAAGCCAACATTGAAGTTTGCTTTTCACCGCCATAAACATACTCACGATAAACCTCATCGGAGATAATGACAATATCGTGTTTCAAGGCAATTTCTGCTAATTTTTGTAGTTCTTCTTTACTATAAAGATAACCCGTAGGATTTCCTGGGTTACAGATGACAATCGCCCTGGTTTTTGGCGTTATTTTTTTCTCAAACTCTTCAATGCTTGGCAGTGCAAAACCTGTTTCAATAGAAGAAGTTATAGCCACTACATTGACATTGAATGTTTTTGAAAACCCATTATAATTGGCATAATAAGGCTCTGGAATAATGATTTCATCATCGCTATCACAAAGCGTAGAAATGGCGAAATTTAATGCTTCTGACCCTCCATTGGTTACAATAAAATTATCCGTTGTTAAATCTGTAAAACCTAAAGAATGATAATAAGTATTCAAGGCTTTTCTATACTCCAAATTCCCTTCGGAAAGAGCGTATTCTAAAACCTCTAAATCAATATTTTTAATAGCATCAAGTGCAGTTTGTGGCGTTGCAATATCAGGCTGACCGATATTCAAATGATAAACTTTCACTCCTTTTTCTTTAGCTTTAATAGCGTAAGGAACAAGCTTCCTCACTGGTGATGCAGGCATATTTAATGCTCGCTGAGAAATTTTTGGCATATCAAATTAAATTTTGACTGCAAATGTACAGCTTTTTTATGGAACTCTTTGCTAAAGAAAGTGATTTTCAAATTAAGCGTAGAGCCTGTTTACATTTTAGCCCAATTTATTATTTTTCCCTACATTTGTCAGCCAACTTGAGAAATACAAATCTATGGGTGGAAAAAAGAAATTCCTCTTGGTATTATTATGCTTTTGTTATCAATTCAGTATTAGTCAGGAAAAACATCGTGGCTACAATATTGATGTTAATTATTCCCAAGGGCGTGTTTTACCTTATTATGATTACTTTCAAAATGATGATGCCCCAATTCAAAATTTCAATATCAGCTTTAACAAACATACCTTTGGAAAAAAAGAATGGGAACAGGTTTATAACTATCCCACTTATGGACTTGTATTATCCTACCAAAAAAATCAAGCTCCTTTTTTAGGTGATGTCTATTCCATATTATTTCATTACACCCATTATTTATATAAGCGAAAACTATCGTTAAAAATTGCTAATGGATTATCTTTTGCTACCAAAATTTATGATAAAAAAAACAATACTCGAAACTTCTTTTTAACGACCTCTGTGCTGAATGGTTTTCTATTATCTGCTCAGTACAAAGAAGAAAACATTTATAAAGATATTGGTTTTCAAATCAATGCTTCCTTTTCTCATTATTCTAATGGTTCGATAAAATACCTTAACAAAGGGCTCAACTCTTGGTTCATTCAGGCAGGACTGAATTATTCCTTTGGTCAAAAAGAAAACGAATTTGTCAATGAACATTCATCACCAGATTTAGACAAAAAAATTCATTATAATATCGTCTATAGAAATGGTATTAATGAAAATGTGTGGCAAACGAATTATGATTATATCTACACCATTGCTTTCTTTGCTGATAAAAGATTAGATAGAAAAAGAAGCGTTCAGCTAGGATGCGAATATTTTAATTCTGAATTTATGAAAGGCTACCTTGAAAAAAAACATCCTAATGAAAAATTCAGTAAACACCGAGTAGGAGTATTCGTAGGACACGAACTGATTTTAAACAAATTTTCATTTCCGATACAATTAGGGTATTATATCCATAAACCGAGCAAACATAAAAGTAAATTTTATCAAAGATTAGGTGTTAAATATCCTTTACATAAAAATGTATTTATCAATCTGACCCTGAAAACACATGGCACAAGAGCCGAAGTGATCGAAACAGGATTAGGTCTAAAATTATAAATCTAAATTTTGAATCAACTCATATTCAAAACCTCTAGAAATTAAATACCGAATGCTTTTGGACTTTTTCTGATATTCCTGTAAACCCTTTTGTTTGTCGTAATATTTTTGATAAATCTCCATCATTACCTTTTGATAATCGTCTTCCTCTATTTCATCAAAACAACGAAGTATCAATTTTTCGGTAATTCCTTTTTGTTTGAGATGAAGTTTTATCTTATTCCTTCCCCACTTTTTAATATTAAATTTCCCTCGGATATAGCTCCTTACAAACCTTTCTTCATTCAAGAAATTCTCTCGCATCAGATATAATAAAATCTCGTCTTTCGCTTCGGGAATCAAAACAAAGTCTCGCATCTTCCGTTCCACTTCCTGATGACAACGATCCTGATAAGCACAGTAATTCATCATCTTCAACTTGATTTCGTCGAATGTAAAGAGTTTCTTTTGCATAGATTGGGTATTATAGTTTGCCAGTAGTCTAGTAATCTAGTAGTCAGTGATAAAATTCATAGTTCACCAGTAGCCTAGCAACCTTGTAATCAGTGATAAAATTCATAGTTCACCAGTAGCCTAGTAACCTTGTAATCAGTAATAAAATCCATAGTCTACCAGCAACCCAGTAGTCTAGTAATCAGTAACAAACAATTACTAAATCACTAGACTACTAGATTACTAAATAACTATATTACTCATTTAATACTGAAACAATGGCAAACCTTCCATCATTGCATTTACTTTCTTCTTCACATCATTGAGAACATTATCGTTATCAATATTTTCCACTACATTGAGAATCAGTTCAGAGATAGCATCCATATCTTTTTCTTTCATTCCTCTGGTGGTAATGGCTGCTGTTCCCAATCGGATTCCAGAAGTAATAAACGCCGATTTATCATCAAAAGGAACCATATTTTTATTACAAGTAATATCGGCTTTTACCAATGCTTTTTCGGTTTCTTTACCATTCACATTTTTGTTTCGTAAATCAACCAAAATCAAATGATTATCGGTTCCACCACTCACAATATCAAAACCTCTATCCATCATTGATTTTGCCAAAGCTTGTGAATTTGCCAAAACTTGTTTCATATAGACTTCAAACTTAGGATCTAATGCCTCACCAAAAGCCACTGCTTTTGCACCAATCACATGCTCCAAAGGACCTCCTTGAGAACCTGGGAAAACAGCAGAATTAAAGACCTGACCAACAGTTTTCAAGGCTCCTTTTGGGGTTTTATGTCCCCATTTGTTCTCGACCTCTTTTCCTACCATAATCATTCCACCTCTTGGTCCTCTCAAGGTTTTGTGTGTCGTAGTCGTTACCACATCACAATAGTCAAAAGGAGAGTTTAATAAACCTTTGGCTACCAATCCCGCTGGATGAGCGATATCCGCCCAAAGCGTTGCTCCCACCTCATCGGCTACCTCTCTGAATTTTTTATAATCCAAATCTCTTGAATAGGCAGAATATCCTGCAATAATCAGTTTTGGTTTTACTTCCAACGCTTTTTGACGCATTGCTTCGTAGTCGATTAATCCTGTTTCTCGGCTCAATCCATAAAATTCAGCTTTATACTGAATCCCCGAAAAATTGACAAAAGAACCGTGTGTCAAGTGTCCTCCCATCGATAAATCTAACCCCAAAACCGTATCTCCTGGTTTTAAACAAGCTAAATAAACCGCTGCATTTGCCTGAGAACCAGAGTGAGGCTGAACATTGGCATATTCCACACCAAATAATGCTTTGGCTCTTTCGATTGCCAAAGTTTCTATTTCATCTACTACTTCGCAACCTCCATAGTATCTTCTTCCTGGGTAACCTTCAGCGTATTTATTGGTTAATACACTTCCCATTGCTTTCATCACATTTTCGGAAACGAAGTTCTCCGAAGCGATTAACTCAATACCGTGGGTTTGTCTTTGTCTTTCTTTTTCTATTAAATCGAATATAATTTCGTGACTCATTTTATTTTGTTTTTTTCAAGTTTCAAATCTACGCTTTTTTTACTAAAAACGAATAAATAATGTTTTTATTTAACTTGATTTTTTAGCCTTTATCATCATTTCGAACATATCCCACATTTCTTTTGGAATTTTCTCCAACATATTAAACTCTCCTGCTCCTTGCAACCACTCTCCTCCGTCAATGGTAACCACCTCTCCATTCATATACGCCGAATAATCAGATACTAAATAAGCCGCCAAATTCGCCAACTCCTGATGTTCTCCTACTCTCCTCAATGGTATTTTTTTTCTCATATCAAATTTCTCTGCCAAATCTCCTGGCAATAATCGCTCCCAAGCACCCTTCGTTGGAAAAGGTCCTGGCGCAATGGCATTAAATCTAATCTTATACTTTGCCCACTCTACGGCTAAACTTCGTGTCATTGCCAAAACACCCGCTTTTGCACAAGCCGATGGCACTACGAAACCAGAACCCGTCCAAGAATAAGTCGTTACAATATTGAGAACCGTTCCTGCGTGTTGCTCCTTAATCCAATGTTTTCCAATGGATAGTGTACAGTTTTTAGTTCCCTTTAAAACAATATCCAAAATGGCATCAAATGCCGAATGCGATAACCTTTCGGTTGGAGAAATGAAATTCCCTGCGGCATTATTTACCAAAATATCAATCTTACCAAATTGCTTAATGGCAGCCTCTTTCATGGCCTCTACCTCATCCCAATTTCTAACATCACAGGCCACACAAAAGACCTCTCCTCCTGTTTGTGTCCTCAATTCTTCGGCAGTTTTCTCTAATTTCTCCAATTTTCTAGAAGTAATCACCACCTTTGCTCCTAATTCTAAGAAGTATTTGGTCATTGCCTTTCCTAAACCACTTCCGCCACCTGTTACTACGGCTACTTTATCTTTTAATGCTCCTTCTTTGAGCATTGGCTCTGTATATTTTGACATCTTATCTAGTTATTTAAATTATTATTTTACTTTTGTAGAAACCAAATATAAGTTTTTTATGTTAAAAAAAGTGAGTTTTATGGGACTAATTCTATTTTTGGGTTGTCTTTTTTTTATCGCTATTTTCAATCGCTTTCAAACAGATGACTATATTTTGGCTTGGATGGTGGAAAAATTTGGACTAATCGGAAGTGTCGCAGAAACTCACACAGAATGGAGCGGAAGATACTTTTCTTTTACCTTGGCTAAACTCACTTCACTTACTCATCATCAATATAATGTCTATCCTGTACTTTTACCAATGATAAGCATATTACTCTTATACTTAGGTGCTTTTTTATTATTCAGAAATTATTTCCAAAACAGCTTAGCCAAAAGCTCCTCAAAAGCCCTTGTATTCTGTGCATTATACTTTCTTTTAAGTTTGAATATAGGAGAACATTTGTATTGGAGTGCAGGAGCAAAAATCTATCTCTTTCCTTTTATTTATTTGGTGTTCTTTTTACATTTCTTAACCCTTAATAATCGACAAAACCAATGGTATTATCAACTGATGATGTACATCCTTACCTTTATGATTATGGGTTCTAATGAAATTATCGCTATTATTTTTTGTACGGCTCTATTTTTCATTCAGTATAGCCAAAAAGCTTATCGAAAACTCTTGTTTTTTGGCATCATAATGCTTTGCATCAGTTTTTTAGCACCTGGAAACCTCATCAGAATGAGCGGAGATAAAAGTATGGCTTTAGGAGAAGACCATAAAAACCCTATCTTAATTTTTGGAGCATTGAATGCTATTTCGTTGGTAAAGGCACTAATACTCGTTCCTTTTGCCCATTTGTTTTTTAGCCAAGAACTAAAGAAACTCAACCCAATAAAAGCCCTTTTTCCACTCATCACATTATCAATGGTGGGAATATTAAGCGTTTCAGTTTTTGGTATTACAGCACCCAGAACGAGTGACACCTTTCTGATTTTCTATTTCATTAGCCTTGCCTTACTACTATTTAATAGAAAAAATATAAGCCATTATGCTAAATTTTCAATCTTTCTTATTCTTTTACCACCGATAAAAATTCCACCTCATCGTAATTTCCTTCAGATTAATTATCATTTTTATACCGCATTATCGGACATCTACCAATATAAAACTCACCTTCAAGGTTTTAAAGATGAAATGAAAGCACGGGAAAATCAGCTCGAAAACTCAAAATCGGAGGATATTCTCCTCGAAAAAATCAACAATACTCCTCAAACACTTTATTTCGAGGAAATCCCTGGCGAAAATAATCGCTCGTATATCAATCAGCAATTAGAGAGGTTTTATCATAAAAAATCGGTTTATACAAAATAAGGCATTACAATGTAATGCCCTATGAATTTCATCTATTAAATAATAATCTTTCGCCTTTTCTTTCTTCGGAAAACTGACCATTTTCATACGCCAAATGACCATTCACAAAAGTATGGGTAACCTGACTATGGAATGTCATTCCCTCCAAAGGACTCCAACCACAATGGTAAAGAACATTACTCTTTTCTACCGTCCATTCCGAATTTAAATCTACCAAAACCAAATCCGCCTTATAACCCTCCTTCACAAATCCTCGTTTTTCGATTTCAAATAAAATGGCTGGATTATGACACATTTTCTCTACAATTTTTTCCAACGAAATTTTACCTTTTCGGTAATTTTCCAACATCACCACCAAAGAATGCTGAACCAATGGTGCTCCAGATGGACATTTTGTATATGGATTATCTTTTTCCTCCAAAGTATGTGGAGCGTGGTCGGTTGCGATAACATCTATCCTATCGTCCAAGAGTGCTTTCCAAAGTCCATCTTTGTCGTTTTGTGTTTTCACGGCAGGATTCCACTTGATAAATTTCCCTCTCGTTTCGTAATCTTCGTTGGTAAAAGTCAAATGATGCACACAAACTTCTGCCGTTATTTTTTTATCTTTTAACGGAATATCATTTCGGAACAATTCGGTTTCCTTCGCCGTCGAAAGGTGATAAATATGTAGCCTTGCCCCTGTTTTTTTCGCCAATGCTATCGCCTTGGAAGAAGATAAATAACAAGCTTCTTCACTTCTAATCAAATGATGATACTTCACAGGAATATCGTCGCCGTATTTCGCTTTATATTCTTCGGTGTTGTTTCTAATCGTCGTTTCATCTTCGCAATGCACACAAATAGGCATCTTTACCTTTGAAAAAATATTTTCTAAGACCTCTGGATTATCCACCAACATATTCCCCGTCGAAGAACCTAAAAACAACTTCACGGCGGCTACATTTTGAGGATTGGTTTTTAAAACCTCCTCCAAATTATCATTCGTTCCTCCCATTGAGAAAGAATAATTAGCATAAGCAACGCCTTTTGCCAACTGATATTTATCCTCTAATAATTCTTGAGTAACCGCATTAGGAACGGTATTGGGTTGTTCTATAAAACTGGTTGTTCCTCCTGCAATGGCAGACTTGGACTCAGTTTCGATATTTCCTTTGTGCGTTAGCCCCGGTTCACGAAAATGCACTTGATCATCAATTACCCCTGGCAAAAGATATTTCCCTTCGGCATCAATGGTTTTATCAGTTTCTTCGTTGATATTTTCTGCGATTTTTACAATGCTATCATTTTCGATTAAAACATCGCCTTTGAAGATTTTATTTTCATTGACGATTTGTGCATTTTTAATAAGTATTCTTGTTGGTTTCATTGGACTCATTTTTATTATTTTCATCAGTCAAATGAGACCTTTAACACTAAAAATAATGATTTCAAATGTATTTATAATTATTTTTAATATCTCGGTTTCATTGGACTAATTTTCCATTCTGTAAAGTTAAGGAATTTTGTTAAATATTAACGGACTAAAAGGTGGAATTTTCTCATGTGCATTAATAAAAAATTTTTGAACTTTTCGAGTTTAATGTTTATTTTTGTGATTATTAAATTGTTAAAACCATGCTTTATACGCCGATTCAATTCAGAAATATAGAACTCGCTAACCGTTGGGTAATGTCGCCAATGTGCCTATTCTCCGCCGAAAAAGGAGTTCCTAACGATTTTCATTTTGTTCATTATACGAGTAGAGCAATGGGTGGAATAGGCTTAATCATGATAGAATCCACAGGCATTGAACCGATTGGAAGGATTACCAATCAGTGTACGGGCATTTGGAACGATGAGCAAATTCGAGGTTTCAAAAAAATCAATGATTTTATTCACCAAAATACAGCATCCAAAACGGGAATACAGTTGGGACACGCAGGGAGAAAATCGCTTACCGATGGTAAGATTATCGCTCCCTCTCCTATTCCTTACCAAAAAGATGATAAAGTTCCTCATGAACTGAGCATTAAAGAAATAAAAGAGCGAATTAACCTTTTCGTTCAAGCGACTAAGAAAGCCATTGAAGCAGGTTTTGACATTATTGAAATTCATTCGGCTCATGGTTATTTAGTTCATCAATTTTTATCCCCAATCTCCAACACTCGAACCGATGAATATGGTGGAAGTTTTGAAAACAGGATTCGTTTTTTAGTAGAAATTGTAGAAAAAGTGAATGAAGTTTTAGATGAAAACCATCCTTTATTTGTGAGAATTTCAGGCACAGAATATGCTGACGAGCTAAATGGCTGGAATTTGGAAGACAGTATTCGTTTAGCCAAAGCTTTAAAAGAGAAAAAAGTTGATTTAATAGATGTTTCCACAGGAGGAAATTACGACAAAGCGAAAATCAGTTTATTTGATCATTATCAAGTGCCTTTTGCATCGGCGATTAAAAAGGAAGCGAAAATAAAAACAGGCGCCGTTGGTTTAATTAAAACACCCCAACAGGCCAATGAAATCCTACAAAACAAAGATGCAGATTTAATTTTCATCGGTAGAGCATTACTCAGAAATCCCTATCTCGCACTACAAGGAGCCATCGAAATGAATGAAAAATGCACCTATCCAAAACAATATAAAAAGGCATTTTCTTCAATATAAAATAGATACCAATCTAACAAGTTTAAACCAAAAATAAGTTATCTTTGCCAAAGATGTTATCCAAAAAAACACGACAATAATGAAAATCATCGAAACTCCACTGAAAGATTGTTATATTATAGAACCCCATATTTTTGAAGACGAGAGAGGTTATTTTTACGAAAAATTCAATGAAAAACAATTTGAAGAAGCCACAGGAATGAACGGACATTTTGTTCAAGATAATATTTCTAAATCTTCTTATGGTGTTCTGCGTGGCATCCATCTACAAAAGGGTGAACACGCTCAGGCAAAGCTCGTTTCTTGTTTGGAAGGTAAAGTTTGGGATATTGCGGTGGATTTAAGAGCAGACTCTCCTACTTTTGGGCAATGGTTCGGTGTGGAATTAACACCAGAAAACAAATACCAACTCTATGTTCCAAGAGGTTTTGGACATGGCTTTGCTGTACTTTCGGAAACGGCCATTTTCGCTTATAAATGCGATAATTTTTATCATAAAGCCTCCGAAAGTGGTGTTATTTGGAATGATAAAGACCTTAATATCGATTGGAAACTTCCTGAAAATAAAATTATTTTATCGGAAAAGGATAAAATTCAGCCGAGTTTTTCTTCAAAGGCATTTCTATAAAATAAAAACGCTTATATTTGCGGTATGGTTGCAACAGTTATCATTAGTATTTGTGTATTACTTTTAGTGTCGTATTTTTTTGATATTACGACGAGTTTTACAAAAATCCCATCAGTAATTTTATTATTGGTTGTGGGTTGGTTAGTAAATCAAATCAGTGGGTTACTTGAATTTGACATTCCTAATTTGTCAGGTATTTTGCCGTTTTTAGGAACCATAGGATTGATTTTAATCGTCCTCGAAGGAGCGTTGGATTTGGAACTGAATAAAAGTAAAATGGGAGTGATTAGTAAAACTTCTATTTTGGCCTTATTGCCTTTGGTACTGATGGCGGTTGGTTTTGCTATTTTCCTTCATTATGAGTGGGATGTAGATATTAAAACGGGACTCATCAATATGGTGCCTTTTGCGGTGATTAGTAGTGCCATTGCTATTCCAAGTACGATTAATTTATCCTCTAAACAAAGAGAGTTTATCACTTATGAAAGTAGCTTTTCCGATATTTTTGGGGTAATGTTTTTTAATTTTGTTTCTTTTGGAACAGTGATTACTTGGGGGACTGCACTTACTTTCAATCTATGAAATCGCTAAGGTGTATCATTTACCTTCACTGATTTTCATTCTATTTTTTGGACTGATTTTAGGGAATATAGACGAATTAAAACACATTAAGTTATTCCGTAATTTGACTTTTGATAAACTCAATAAAGAAGTTCATCTCTTTAAAGATGTAGTGATAGAGGCGACTTTTATTGTAAGATCTTTATTCTTCTTGGTATTTGGTTTTGTAATGGACACGGAACAGATTTTCAATTTAGATTATTTGGTTTGGTCAGTTTCTTTTGTAATAGCAATTTACGCACTTCGATTTTTAATGTTGAAAATCATGAAAGTAAAAACCAAATCTTTCTTTTATATCGCTCCGAGAGGATTGGTAACCGTGCTTTTATTTTTATCTATCGCTGATGAACAAAAGTTTTCAGAGTTTAATGAAACGATTGTCTTACAGGTTATTTTAATCACCACTTTGATTATGATGTTTGGATTAATGTTCTCCAAAAAAGAGCAGGAAAAGGAGAAAGAAGAAAATCCTATTTTAGAACCTGAAATTGAGGAAATAAATATTAGCGAGTAAAAATGAGACGATTATTAGCATTGATTTTCGCCTTATGTTCAGTTTTGATTTTTTCTCAAACGAAAGAGGAAAAATTGAATGAAATTTTCAGTCTTGATGCACAAGTTAATGGCTACCAATCTTTTTTTGATATGAAGACTAAATCTTTTATATCAAAATTAGACAAGAAGGACAGTTTGGAAATGATTAAGATAAAACAAAAGTATTATTCCAAAAAAGCCCTAACTAAAAAACTCATCTCTATTTATTCTCAAAAATTTACTAATCAAGAAATCGATGAAATTTATTCTTTTTACACCTCTCCACTAGGGAAGAAAATGTTGAATACTTTGCCATTGATAATGCAAGAAATGCAAAATGAGTATGCAGGAATAGATTTGAAAATTAAAAAAATAGTAAAGAAATATCAAGATAATCAAGAAGATAAAAGAGAGAAACCTATTCCTATCGATAGAGAGGACGGCTTTTATAATACTTTAAATTCTCATAGCACCGATAATACATTAAAAGATTTAAGGTTATCTAAAAAACTAGCTGTTAGCATCAATGAAATTAAACACATTAAAAGAATGGAAAATGGTTTAGGAAGTCCTGTTATTGACATTCTATTAACAGAATCTGGTGCCAAAAAATTTAAAAAACTCACCGAAAACAATATGGGTAAATCGATTGCTATTGTTATGAATGGTTATATTATTTCCGCACCAAAAGTCAATGAAGTGATCCCTAATGGTCGGATTCAAATAAGTGGTAACTTTTCCGAAGAAGAAGTTCAGCAAATCATCAATAAAGTGAATAAGCAGAGATTAAAATAAATGCAACAACTTCATCACGCTAATACGCAAAATAACGAAAGAAAATTTCCGATAACACTCGTTTGTGATGCCATTCGTACGCCACAAAATATCGGAATGATTTTCAGGATTGCAGAGAGTTTTGGGGTTTCCAAGATTTACTTCCACGAATCTTCGCCATCCGTTGATAATAAAACGGTCAAAAAGGTAGCAAGAAGCACCATTCGTGAAGTGAAATCAGAAACTTACTCGGATTTTAAAGCCTTAATTGGTCAACTCAAAAAAGAAAATACTATTATCGGCATCGAACTCACTGATGAAAGCATCAATCTCCCTGATTTTAATTTTACACAATATCAAAATATCGTTTTAGTATTAGGTAGCGAACGCCACGGCATAGCAGAAACCTCCATTTTAGACCACTGCGTACAAATCGAAATGTATGGCAAAAACTCCAGCATGAATGTCGCCAATAGTTTGGCTATTACACTCTATGAAGTCACCCAACAGATTCTCAACTTAAGAAGTTAAACCTTCAAAAGTTACGCATCATCTTTGGAGTTATTTTTTAGTGAAGCTCAATTGACCTCGAAAACAAAAAAAACTGTTTAATTTTTATTTACCAAAATATTAGGGAAATAGATATCGGATAGATTCTCGAACTCATCTCCACGCATAAACATAGAAGCATCTATATCATCGTAAGATGCTCTACCTGCGGCAGCAATAAGTTCGTTACAATTATGTAAAGTATTTTTATGGAAATGATAAACCCTTTCCGTTTTATCATCTACATCTAAACCTTTGATGAGTTTTTTATCCTGTGTTGCTACTCCCGTAGGACAAGCGTTATTATTACATCTCAATGCTTGAATACAACCCAAAGAGAACATAAATCCTCTCGCATTATTACATAAATCTGCACCCATGGCAATGGCTCTCAAAATATCCAAAGCCGTAAGCACTTTTCCACTGGCAATAATTCTTATTTTATCTCTTACGCCATATTCTTTCAAAGTGGTATTCACGAAAATCAAAGCGGGTTCAAGAGGCATTCCTACCCCATCAGAAAACTCTGGCGGAGCCGCTCCTGTTCCTCCTTCGGCTCCATCTACTGTAATAAAATCAGGATAAATATTCATTTCATTCATCTTCTGACAAACCTCTTTGAACTCCTCAGTATCCCCAATACATAGCTTAAATCCAACAGGCTTTCCATTAGATAACTCCCTTAGTTGCTGAATAAACTTCAACAAGCCCTCAGCGTCAGAAAATGCAGAATGAGAAGGTGGCGACAATACAGTAATACCTGGTTTTACATGTCTAATTTTTGCAATTTCTTCGGTATTTTTAATTCCAGGAAGCACACCTCCATGTCCAGGTTTTGCCCCTTGAGAAAGTTTTAATTCTATCATTTTAACCACAGGAAGATTGGCATATTTTTCAAATAATTCAGGGTTGAAATTTCCTTCATCATCTCGACAACCGAAATAACCTGTTCCCACTTGCCAACACAAATCTCCTCCCTGCTGGTGATAAGGAGAAACTCCTCCCTCTCCTGTATTATGATAAAAATTTCCTTTTTTAGCTCCTCTGTTTAGAGCAATCTGAGCCCTATCACTTAACGAACCGAAACTCATTGCTGAGATATTAAACCTTGATGCACTATAAGGCTGAGAACATTGTTCGTTTCCGACCATTACTCTTGGTAATTCGTGGCTTGGTTTTTTAGCATAAATAGAGTGCTTTATCCCTTCGTATTTTCGATGGTTAATTTCTAATTGTGTACCAAAAGCTACGGTATCACTTACATTTTTAGCTCTTCTATACGCCGCTGATCTTTGGTTCCTTGGAAAAGGTTTCCCATCGGTTTCTCTTTCGATAAAATACTGTTGCATCTCAGGAGAAATACTCTCGAAAAAATACCTAAAATAACCTAATACAGGGAAGTTTCTTAAAATCGCATGTTTGGTTTGGATTGCATTGTAAATACCAATGATATAGATAATTGTAAGCACAATTGAAATCGTATAGTGCATATTGAAAAATAGTGTCAAACTCCATGCACCCAATAAGACAATGGCTCCAAATACTAAAAATTGTTTTCTCATAATTATAATTTTGTGTTTTATTTAAACTTTGGCTAAAAAATCTTCAAATGAATATTCTACATTCACGATACCATCTGCATCGATATTTTTTAGTTTTAAAAATTCTATTTTATTAACGGAACTAATGTCATAAGGTTTTTTCACTCGGATATAATTTTCCGTAAAACCGTACATCATTCCTTTTCTGTTATCGTGTTCCCAAAGTACAGGAAAACTTTTCCCTATCTGCTCTTGATAAAATGCCATTTTTTTCTTTTCGGACAAAATTCTGAGCATTTTATTTCTTCTTTTTCGTTCAGGAATAGGTACTACTCCTTCCATTTTTTCAGCCTCGGTATTTTGCCTTTCCGAATATGTAAAAACATGAAGATAAGAAATCGGTAAGTTTTGAAGATAATGATAGGTTTCCATAAACTTCTCCTCTGTTTCCCCTGGGAATCCAACAATCACATCTACGCCAATTGCAGCATGAGGTAATACCTCTTTTATTTTGTTAATTCTATTGGTGTATAATTGCGTTAAATAACGGCGTTTCATTTTCTTTAATAAATCATCGCTACCCGATTGCAACGGAATATGAAAATGAGGAACAAAACTTTCACTTTCGGAAACCAAAGCTATACTTTCATCTTTTAATAAATTAGGCTCGATAGAAGAAATCCTAATGCGTTCTATTCCATCTACCTTATTAAGCTCGGTAATTAAATCCAAGAAAGTATGGTCGTGTCTTTTATTTCCAAACTCCCCTTTTCCGTAATCACCAATATTCACTCCTGTTAAAACAATTTCCTTAATACCTTGACTTGCAATCGCCTTGGCATTGGCAAGTACATTTTCAATCGTGTCGGAACGAGAAATCCCTCTCGCCAAAGGAATGGTACAATAGGTACATTTGTAATCGCAACCG
Organism: Flavobacteriales bacterium; assembly: GCA_002747105.1. Classification (GTDB taxonomy): domain Bacteria; phylum Bacteroidota; class Bacteroidia; order Flavobacteriales; family Weeksellaceae. Next base: position 62,956 of record PDSY01000017.1, read on the forward strand.
TCTTGCACTTTTAAGAATGCTCGTGTTCTATCACCAATAGAATAACTGCCAATAAACGAGTTAGCATCTTCTATTTCGCACGAATGCACCTCTCCCAAATCATCTGATTTTTCTAAATCGTCAAGGTAACTTAAAATATTAAATTTCTCTGTCGCCCCCAATACCAAATCTACTCCATTTATTTCGGAAATCTCTTTGGGTTTCAGTTGAGCGTAGCAACCAACAACTACTACCAAACCATCTGGATTGGCTTTCATGGCTCTTTTAACATGATATTTACATTCTCTATCGGCATTTTCTGTAACCGAACAAGTGTTGATAATATAGACTTTAGCTTGTTCATCAAAAGATACTTTTTGATAACCTGCATCCGTCAACTGTCGAGCAATGGTAGAAGTTTCCGCAAAATTTAATTTACATCCTAATGTGTGAAAAGCAGCCGTTCTGTTCATTTAGCATCTATAAATAAGCTGCAAATTTACGGAAAAATAGATTAGATTGTTTATAAACAAAAATCAAAGACATGAAAGCCTTTTTTTCTTATCTTTGAGGTCAAACTAAATTTCAATGAAGAAAATACTATTTACATTAATGGCAGTAGGACAGATGAGCTGGTCTTTTGCCCAAGAAATCACACTGGACAAAATTTATAGTGGCTATTATAGAGGTCAAGGAATTGCGGGAGTTTCTTCCCTTAACGATGGAGAACATTATGCCGTAATAGAAAGAGGTGGTGTAGCAAAATACGATTACAAAACCAACCAAAAAATAGGCATGCTGATACAAGGTGCCGTGTATGATTACACCTTATCCAAAGACGAATCCAAAGCCCTTTTATTAAAAGACGCTCGTCAGGTTTATCGTCATTCTTATTTAGGGAAATTTGAGGTTAAAAATTTGAAAACGGGAGATTCCTTTTTATTAAACAACGGAAATTTCGTTCAGGAGCCTTCCTTTTCGCCCGACGCTACCAAAGTAGCCTTTATCGCTGATAACAATCTTTTTTATCAAGATGTAAAAACCCAAAAAATCACGCAAATCACAACCGATGGAGCCAAAAATAAAATTATTAATGGATTGGCAGATTGGGTGTATGAAGAAGAATTTGGGCATGCTAAACAATACGAATGGACAAAAAATGCTTCGGCCATCGTCTATGTGAAATCCGATGAAAGCCTTGTGCCAGAAATGCAAATTCCTATTTATGGAAAAGGGCTTTATCCCAATCAAATGAAATTCAAATATCCAAAAGCAGGAGAAAAAAATTCGGTAGTTTCGGCTCATTTGTATCAACTTGATTCGGGGAAAAATAGTAAAATTAATTTAGCTAATTTCAAGCATTACTATATCCCTAATGTGATTCAGACGAACAAAAAAAATGAAATTATCTTAATCACTTCGGCAAGAACACAAAACGCTTCCGACGTTCTGAAAATCAACACCCAAAATGGAAAAGTCAAAAAACTTTTCACCGAAAAAGATGACAAATGGATAGAAACCGATAATGTAATTTTAGAATTTCTAAAAGACAATTCTTTTATTTGGGCATCGGAAAGAGATGGATTTAGACATTTATATTGGTATAATGCCGATGGTTCGCTGAAAAAACAAATCACCAAAGGAAAATGGAATATCATTGACTATTATGGATTTAACCCTAAAACAAAAGAGGTTTTTGCACAAACCAACCAAACAGGAAGTATTCATAAGGTGGTAACGAAAATCAATATTAAAAATGGAAAAAGCACCATTATCTCCAATAAAAAAGGAACCCATTCGGCTGATTTCAGTAAGAACTTCAAATATTTCATAGAAACTTCTTCGGCTACAAATCAACCTTATACTTATACCTTAAAAAACAATAATGGTAAAATTATCAGAGAGTTAAAAAACAACAATCGTTTATTAACCAAACTAAAAAAAGATAATTTTGTTCCGAAAACCTATTTTACCATTCCAAACGAAAACGGCGACCAAATGAACGCTTGGATAATGAAACCCAAAAACTTTAATCCTAACAAAAAATATCCTTTGATGATGTATCAATATTCGGGACCAGGTTCTCAGAAAGTAACCAATGCCTTTGATGGAGGAAACGGTTTGTGGTTCAATCATTTGGTTCAGCAAGGTTATATCGTGGCTTGTGTAGATGGTAGAGGAACGGGCGGAAAAGGTACAGCTTACAAAAAAGCAACCTATATGAACCTCGGAAAATATGAAATTGAAGACCAAATAACCGCTGCGAAATGGTTGGGTAATCAGTCTTATATTGATAAGGACAGAATTGGAATTTTTGGTTGGAGCTTTGGTGGTTATATGGCGAGTTTAGCGATGACCAAAGGTGCTGATGTTTTCAAACTCGGTATTGCGGTTGCTCCAGTTACCAATTGGCGATTTTATGATAGTATTTATACCGAAAGATTTATGCGTACACCACAAGAAAACCCTGATGGATACGACAAAAATTCACCAACGGAATACGCTCATTTATTGAAAGGTAAGTTTTTATTGATACACGGAACAGCAGATGATAATGTTCATTTTCAAAACGCTATGGTTTTTTCGGAAGCGTTGATTCAAAATAACAAACAATTTGAATTTATGGCGTATCCTGATAAAAACCACGGGATTTATGGCGGAATGACAAGACCTCAGCTTTACCAAAAAATGACGAAGTTTATTTTGGAGAATTTGTAATGTAGAGGTTAGAAGTTAGAGGTTAGAGGTTAGAGGTTAGAGGTTAGAAATTAGATTAATAAAATGATAATCATAAATGGTCAATAAAAATAGACGAAAAGTTTGTATATTCTGTGGTTCCAAAAAGACCAACTCCGAAGAGTTGAAAGGTAAGATTTACGAATTAGTCAATTTATTTGCTAAAAATAATATGGATTTGGTTTATGGAGGAAGTAAAAGAGGAATTATGGGATTGGTAAATGATACATTTAGAAAAGAACAAAGAAAAGTAATTGGAGTATTACCTTTTAAAGCACCGAAAAATGAAGAAAAGGCAACTAATCTAAATGAAACCATTTACACCAATGACTTATTTGAACGAAAAAGAAAAATGATAGAATTATCAGATTTTTTCTTAATTCTTCCAGGAGGGATTGGGACATTGGACGAAACTTTTGAAATTATCACAAGTAATAGTATGAATTTTTCTCATAAAAAAGTAGCAATTTTCAACTGCTTTGGTTTCTATGATAATCTGATAAATCAACTAAACAAAATGATTGACTATAATTTTGTATCAGATGATATTTGGAATAAAATCATAATTGAAAGTAACCCACATCAACTATTTGAAAAACTTGTCAAATAAAATAATTTAATTATTGATAATTGCATTAGTTTAAAAAAATCAGCATAATGTTTAAAAAATAGGCGTTTTATTCATTTTTTTCTTACATTTACAACAATAACCACCCAAGTCTTTAACGGGGCATAAAAAATTATATGATGAAAAAGGTGATATTATGTTTATTGTTAGGATTGTTCAGTACGCTCTCCTTTGCTCAAAAAGATATAAAGTTTAAGAAATACACGCTTAAATTTGAGGAGAAACAAAAGTTTGAAGAACAATTGCTCTACAATCTAAAAATGGCAACACCTAAAATATTTAAACAAGATGTTGTCATTACAAAATCTGAAATTATACAAGCTGAAAAGCAACTCCATTTAAGAACTTATTATAACAATGGTTTCGTTTCTACCAGCTTGTTGAAAAAAAATGCTGATATTTTATCATTAGCATCCACCACTTCATGTACCTCAAAATTTTGTGCAACTGGTGGAGGTTGTCAACCTCAATCTTCAAATAGATATTGTACGCCTTGTAAAAAAGACAATGATTGTATAAGGACAACAACGAATTAATCTAAAACCTAAAAGCCATTCAGTAGTTGAGTGGCTTTATTTTGATATTTTTCTTACATTTGGGTTTCAAAAAAATGACCATCTATGACGGACTCCTATTTACATAAAGGAAAAAGACGAATTTTAATAGAATACCTTCGTGAAAAGTTAGGCATCAAAGACGAAGCGGTACTCCAAGCGATGAATACCGTACCAAGGCATTTTTTTATTGAGAAAACCTTTGAAAACTTTGCCTATGAAGATAGAGCTTTCCCGATTGACGCTCATCAAACCATCTCCCACCCTTCTACTGTAGCAGAGCAAACTGAGCTTTTAGAAATCAACCCTAATGATAAAGTTTTAGAAATAGGAACAGGATGTGGCTACCAAACGGCTATTTTAGTCGCCATGAAAACGGATGTTTATACCATAGAACGCCAAAAAAAATTATTCGACTTTGCCAAAAACAAACTCTCCGAAATGAACCTAAAACCGTCTTTTCAAAGTTTTGGAGATGGCTTTTTAGGCTTACCCAATTTTGCTCCATTTGATAAAATCATTGTTACTTGCGGAGCAGAAAATCTCCCTATCGAACTTTTAAAACAACTGAAAGTAGGTGGAAAAATGGTAATTCCGTTGGGAAAACAAGACGAACAAATCTTATGCCGATTCACTAAAAAATCCAACACCGAAATCGAAAAAGAAGAATTTGGAAAATATAAATTCGTACCCATGTTAAAAGACACCAACCATTAACCAAAATGGATTAATTAGTTTTAATCAAAAATTTTGGCAGGTTTTTTATCATCGCCAATAGCCACCATTGTAAAGTCTCCTGCTACTGCTTTCTCTCTCGTTTTAGCATACATTTCTTCTACATACACTTTGATATTCACTTTAACACTAGAATTTCCAACATATTTCACCTTTCCAATAATCTCCACAATGGTATCTGCTGGAATTGGTTTTGTAAAATCTATTCTATCACAACTCACTGTTACAAAGCGTTTTCTTGCAAACCTAGTAGCCGTCATAAATGCCACCTCATCCATCATTTCCATTACCGTCCCTCCAAACATAGTGTCATGATGGTTGGTAATATTAGGAAATACCACTTTAAATACCCTTGTAATAGAAGCGTTAATCTGTTCTTCGTAATTCATGTTTAAATGCTTTCAAAGGACAAAGATACAACTTTTTGAATAGAAAAATCCCTCACAAACTGTATCATCTGTGAGGGATTTATTATATATAGTAATGAATAACAAAAGTGCTATTACTTAGTTTTATAATCGAATTTCTAAAACTATTTTTTAATTGATTTTACTGTTTTCACACTTCCATCTTTGTACACCAATTGGATAACATATACTCCAGCATCAAGATGAGCAAGATTCAACTCTTTTGCAGGAGCAAAAGAACTTACTACTCTTCCTGACATATCCATTAGATTAATAGTAGTTACATTATCAATATTATTGATTTTCACCACATCTTTGAATGGATTAGGGTAAACAACTACTTCATTTGTATTAAGTACTGTTTCTCCTGTTGCAAGAGTTTGTTTTTCTTTGTACTTAAAGTCGTCATAATACAATGTATTATATCCTCCCGTAGCATCACCTTGAGTAGGTTTCCACTTGATAACAATATGTGCAGCACCTCCTGTATAAGCATCTGTACTTACTTTTATTTCTTTCCACTGGTCTAAATCTACCTGTTGAGTAATGTCTTGTATTGTTTGGTAAGTAGAAGTATCATTAGCATCGGTCATTACACCAACTTCTAAAGTAAATATTCTATCTGTAGAACTACTACTAGACCAAGATTTTATTTCTCTATATACTTGGAAAGAAATTTCTTTCATATTATCTAAATCCGAAAATTTAGGAGAGATTAAATAATAACTTCCTGTTGTATCAGAACTATTATACATAAGCATAGAGTTAGGAGCACTTACAAATTGAGATGTAGATAATCCATTATCAGGAAAACCTGTTTGATTTTCCATTTTAGTAGTCCAACATTCAGGAGTTTCCCCATAACCAACACTATCGTAGTTGTTTGTGTATTCCACGGTATATGTTCCACAAGCTGTTTTAAATGAACCACCAATAGCCCAAACACTTTTATCTGTATCACTACATACAGAACGCACCCATACATTATAATTTGTAAGAGGAGTCAATCCTGATAATGTTACTTCTGTTGTTGATGTTGTACCAGATGGTGTTGTGTCAGCAGTAGGAGCATCACTTTGCTCAGAATAATAATATTCATAACTTGATGGAGATGAACTTGTAGGTACATTCCAAGAAACTTTAGCAGAACTGTCTGTAATATCAGTATAAGCTATATTTGTTGGTTTAAAACAAGTTGGCACTTCATCTACAACTACCTCATCTATAAATATATTATATCCATACGCACTGATTCCCAAAATAGAAATATATCCTTCTCCGTTAGGGTTTCCAGGTATCGCAAATGTATATTCGTACCAACCTTCTGCTGATTCTACTGGTTCTTCAGTAGTAAGTCTATTTACTATTCCTAAACTTGTACCTCCCGTAGAACCTGCTACAGTATTATAAAACACTTCTATTTTATCTTTACTACCCGAATAAGTATCATATCTATACATCCAAAATGACACTTGATATTCTCCACCTGTAAATTGTATTGCAGGAGAATTTAATTCATAAGTATTACCATTATTAATATTATAACAGTTAAATTGAGCCATTCCACCACCAGAAAAGGGAGCAAGTCCTGCTGAACCCATATTTTCTCCACTAGCAACAGTTTTCCAACCTTCATTAGTACTTGTTCCAGATGTTTGAACTACACTCCAGTCACCTAAATCTCCTGGAGTATTAAAACTATTAGATGCTAATTGTGCATCTATTGTACTCGCAGAAAATAAAGCAAGTAATCCGAATGCCGTATTCTTAACTTTTTGCCAAGAAAACAAATTGTAATTTTTGTTCATAAGATTATAATTTTTATTTATTTTAAATTAACGGGGGCAAAGATAAATAAAATAACCTTATATTTAATAATTCTAAATAATGATAATTGTCAGTTTTTCTAACAAAAAAAACCTTGGCGAAAAGCCAAGGCAATCATTTCTTTAAATAGTGAATATTGTACTTTACAACCAAATTATACTATTAACTCCACACTAGCTCCTTTCATTTCGCCTTTCATCGGTGGTGCTGTTTTGGTAATTTTAATTTTAATTTTGGTAATTTGATTGAATTTTTGGTACAATTTTCGGATAATTCTCCCTGCAATATGCTCTAATAATTTTGAAGGAATAGCCATTTCTTCATGGATAATATCGTTAATATCAGCATAACTAATCGTATCTTCCAAAGCGTCGGTTTGGGAGGCTTTTTCTAAATCGGTGCTTATTTCGATATTGACAAAATAATAGGCCCCAATTTTATTTTCCTCTGGTAAAACGCCGTGATAAGCATATATTTTAATATCCTCTAAAATAATTTTACTTTCCACTATTTTATTTTTTTAGATAAATTCAGCATTTTTTCGATAGGCTCTAAAGCCTTTACCCTTAATGCTTCCTCGATTTCGATTTCTGGCAATTCGTACTTTAAACATAAATACAGTTTTTCCATTGTATTTCTCTTCATAAAGAAACACTCTGAACAATTACAACTTTCATCTGTTACCAAAGCAGGCATCAGTTTTTTATGCGGTGCTCTTTTTCTCATTTCGTGCAAAATACCTTCTTCCGTAGCAATAATAAACTCCTGACATTCACTATTCTCCACATAGTTCAGTAATGCCGAAGTAGAACCAATAAAATGAGCCAAGTCTAAAACTGCTTTTTCACTTTCTGGGTGAGCAATCAGTTGTGCATTTGGATTTTCTGCCAATTGTTTTGCAATTCTTTCCATCGAAAACGCTTCATGAACTACACAACTTCCGTCCCAAAGAATCATCTCTCGACCCGTCTTTTTCATTAAATACCTTCCCAAATTTTTATCCGGAGCAAATATCAATGGTCTATCTTTCGGTAAAGATTCTATGATAGTTTCTGCATTGGAACTCGTAACAATAATGTCACTCTCTGCCTTGGTTTCTGCATTACAATTAATATAAGTCGCAATAAGGGAATTAGGATGTTTTGCACGCATCGCTCTTAGTCCTTCCCCGCTACAACCATCTGCTAATGAACAACCTGCCAAAGTATCGGGTAAAACCACTTTTTTGGTAGGGTTAAGTATTTTTGCAGCTTCTGCCATAAAATGAACGCCACAGAAAACAATCATATCAGCATCAGTGGACTTGGCTTCCCTCGCTAATTGTAAGGAATCTCCCAAAAAATCAGCAATATCCTGAATGGCTGGTGGTTGGTAATAATGTGCCAAAATAATTGCATTCTTCTCTTGTTTTAATCGAAGAATCTCTGAAACTAAATCTTCTTTTTTAGGAATCAAATCATCATTTACATCTAAATATCCTAATTTTGATAGTTTTGCTTTGGCTTGTTCTAGTGTCTTTTTATTCATTACTTTACAGTGAATTTTTTAATTAAATTTTCTATTTTAGTTTTAGCATCCTCTAAATCATCATTGATGACCACTTCATCAAATTGATTTTGATAAGTTAGTTCTTCTTCGGCTTTGCTTACTCGAATTTTAATTGTTTCGGCATCGTCTGTATTTCTATACATCAATCTTCGTTCCAATTCTTCCACAGAAGGTGGTTTTATGAAAATTGATAAGGCTTTTTCTTGAAAATATTGTTTTAAAGAGACCCCTCCTTTGACATCAACATCAAAAATCACCACCTTTCCTTCTTTCCAAATTTTCTCAATTTCAGACTTTAAAGTTCCGTAATATTTATCGGTATAAACCTCTTCGAACTCTACAAATTCGTCCTTACTTATTTTTTCTCTAAATTTTTTAGGACTTAAAAAATGATAATCAATTCCGTCTCTCTCCTCTCCTCTTGGTGCTCTTGTGGTGCAAGAAATAGAAAATTGTAAATCAGGAAATACGCTCAAAGCGTGCTTTACTAAAGTGGTCTTTCCACTTCCCGATGGGGCAGAAAATATAATGACTTTGTTCATTTTTTTAGATTTTTAGAGCCAAGAATCAAGATGTAAGATTAGATTTTGACTTTATTTAATGTTTTTTTAGTTTGAAATGGTTTAATATTGTTACACTGTTACATTTCCAAATGCTGTCTTGGTGCTATTCAATATCTCGTTTTATTTCTATTAATTTATCTTTTTGGAAAATATAAATACTTCCTTTATATTCTTGTTTTGCATTGATGGGCTTTCCTTCAAGTTGGTTTTCAAATTTTTTACAATATTTAAATCGAATTGAAGAATCATAAAAATCATTATCAATCGCAAAAAGTGGCGAATTGAAATTTTGCACTAAAGTTTGATTCAAATGCCCATAGCCTGTCATTACCAAAAATAATGTATATCCATTTTCTTTGGCATAATTTTCATAGGCAATCATCGGTCTGCACAAATCAGAGGAACAACCATTTGTAAAAACATAAACCAAAGATTTTTCATTCTTTTTTAATTCGTTTCGCAACTGCAAAGCATTGATTTTATAAATATGCTTTGGCTGTACACTTTCCATATTTGTAAAAGAATGAATAAGTGTTTTTTCTCGGTCAGATAATTTTTTATAATCATTCGTGAACCCATAGACGGTGCATTGTGTCAATACAACTAACGGAAGGAAAAATAAAAAATAATATTTCTTCATATTTTTAAAAATTTGATGTGGAAACGCAATGCGTTGCGTTTTGTATAAGGTTTAATATTGTTCAAAGTTTAAAACAGTCTGATATTGTTACATTTCCAAATTCGAAAATCCGTCTTGGCTCTTGACTCTTGGTTCTTGGTTCTCCCTTAAAGAATATTCAAATTTTGTTCTTTAATTTTTTCGAGTTCATCTTTCATCATGACCACGATTTTCTGAATTTCGGAGTGATTGGCTTTCGAACCCAAAGTATTGATTTCCCTTCCCATTTCCTGACTGATAAAGCCTAATTTTTTTCCATTAGAATTTTCGTCGTCCATTACTTCAAGGTAATATTTCAAATGTTGTGTAAGCCTTACCTTTTCTTCACTAATGTCCAATTTTTCGGCGAAAAATGCAATTTCTTGATAATATCTATTTTCATCAATATTATCAAATTCTTTTAAACTTTTCAAGTAGCGTTCTTTCACATTTTCTAACCTTTCCTTTTCAAAAGGCTCTACTTTGTTAAGCAAGTCCCCAATATTTTTCACACAACTTCTCACGACTTTATCCAAAGATGCTCCTTCATCTTTTCTAAACTGAGCAAGATTATCCGTCGCTTCCTCCACTAAACCAATTAAAAAACTGACTTCCTTTTCATCCAAATCTTCTGCTTTCGACGAAATAGCATCAGGCATTCTCATCGCCATTTTCAAACATTCAAAGTGCGGACTTTCAGGTGAGATGGACTGTAATTCTTGAATATAAGACTTCACTAAATGATGATTGATTTTCACTTCATTAGCATCATCTAAACTTTCAATATTGATAAAACATTCCGTTTTTCCTCGTTTTATTTTTTGAGTTAAAACTTTTCTGATTTCATACTCTTTTTCTCGAAAACGAGACGGCATTTTCAAATTAATATCTAAGCCTTTGCTGTTTAATGATTTAACATCTATTGTTATTTTCTTTCCTTCAAAAATCCCTTCACTTCTTCCGAAGCCAGTCATTGATAATATCATATATTTGTACTTGAATTACAAAGATAAAGAATTAAATTAGCACCGTGAAAATTTTATTATCAATTATTGGAACAACGGGAATAGGAAAAACCAAATTAGCGATAGATTTGGCAAGGCACTTTGGGTGCGAAATCGTGTCTTGTGATTCTCGGCAATTCTTTAAAGAAATCCCTATTGGAACAGCAGCTCCAGATGAAACGGAACTTAGCCAAGCCAAGCATCATTTCATTGGTAATTTATCTGTGAAAGATTATTATTCTATTGGTCAGTATGAGGTGGATGCCTTAAATTTATTAGAAAGACTTTTCAAAAAAAATGATGTCGCCATTTTAGTCGGTGGAAGTATGATGTACGAAAAAGCCGTGATAGAAGGGCTGAACGATTTACCAGAAACCAATACAGAAAACCAACAAAGACTGAATGCTATTTTAGAGGAAGAAGGTTTGGAAGGTTTACACAGCATTTTAAAGGAATTGGATTGGGCGTATTTCGAGAAAGTGGATAAAGGAAATCCAAGGCGATTTTTAAGAGCAATAGATGTTATTTGGCAAACGGGAAAAACCTATACCGAACTCATAAATCAGCCTAAAAAAGAGCGAGATTTTAAGGTCATAAGAATTGGTTTAAAAGCCGACCGAGCCATTATTTATGACCGAATCAATCGGCGAGTGGAGAAAATGATGGAAAAAGGATTGCTGAATGAAGTGAAATCAATGGTAGAATATAAAGATTTGGTTCCTTTAAAAACGGTTGGCTATACCGAATTATTCAACTATTTGGAAGGAAAATGGGATTTGGATTTTGCGATTTCCGAAATTCAGAAAAACTCTCGTAGGTTTGCCAAAAGGCAACTGACTTGGTACCGAAAAGAAAATAATATACATTGGGTAGATTTTGAAAATTCATTAAAAGAAACCTTATCTTTGCTCGAAGAAAAATATAATATAAAACAATAAATTATGGCAAATACTCCATCTAATATGTTAAGTTTAGGAACAAAGGCTCCTTATTTTGAGCTTCCTAATCCATCACAAAATAATGAAATTCAGTCTTTAGAAGATTTAAAAGGAGAAAAGGGAACTTTGGTGATTTTCATGTGTAATCACTGTCCTTTTGTGATCCATATTATTAATAAACTGACAGAATTATACGAAGATTACCAAGAGAAAGGAATTGAATTTATTGCGATTAATGCTAATGATATTGAAAATTATCCTGACGATTCTCCAGAGAAAATGATAGTATTTCAGATTGATAGGAAATTTGAATTCCCTTATTTATACGATGAAAGTCAGTCGGTTGCAAAGGCTTATGATGCGGCTTGTACACCTGATTTTTATTTTTTTGATGATAAATTGGATTTAATTTACAGAGGACAAATGGACAATTCTAGACCAGGAAATAATAAAGAAGTAACGGGCGAAGATTTAATTGTTGCTTTTGAAAATCTTTTGGCAGGAGCACCTCAGTCGGAAGACCAATTGCCAAGTTTAGGTTGTAATATCAAGTGGAAAAAATAATCTAACTAAGAGCATTTCGGCTTTAAAATTATAATCAAATAGATTTAAACAAAAATTCAAAAAATGGATTTTGTTTAAATCTATTGTACTTTTATCATTGCACCAGTTTTCCTTTAACCGCTCACACTTTATCAAATTTAATGAATAGGCTTTCTAAACTCGCCATAACCTAATAATCCATCATAGTTCTGACCGAAAGGACGATAATATAAAAAAGCTTGGTACAGGTTTTCGGTTTGCCAAAAATTACCATTAATTTCACCAAAATTAAGATTTCCATCTGCGTCTTTCGTGGCAAGTTGGTAACTATAAAAGCCCTGTTTTAAATATATTTTAGCGATGTATTTTTTCGATTTTTCATCGTAATACATTCTTGATTTTTCATTGGGTTGATAATCATTAAAAACACCTAAAACATAGATTTCCTTCTCCACAGGCTCAGAGTCTAGGGAAAAATAAACCCAAGCATAATCACCTTCTTTATTGGCATCTCGCTCTATGCCCAAATCATTTCTTCGGAAATAAAAAGCTCCATTAACATCACCTTGAAACTGATAATTCAACGGAAAAGCCCAAACAGGATGCAGATAAGTATGATTTTTACCATCTATTATTTTTGTATCCGCTACCATATCAAAAGCTCCACGAATATTTTTATTGTCAAAATAATAAAACTCATTATTCCCCGCAAACGCCAATTCTCTTTGCTGAAACAACAACTGATTACCCAAATTAGAACTCGGCATCAAATCATAAAAACCTGACTGCCATCGATTATTCTGAATAAGATTCAAAGAAAGACCATTGGCATTATTCGTAAAAACGGCACCTTCACCAACGGCTCTCACTTGCACCCTTTGATTCAGTTGTGGACGCTGAGCATCACTTGTTCTTGAAATATTCAGTGCTAATTCTGCTCCTTTTTCTACCACACAAAATTTTTGAGTAAAAATCGGTTCATCTTCATCGTATTCATAAACAATTATTTTAAAATTCCCCGAAATTTTGGGTTGAATAGTCTCGTTTGGAAAAGTCAATTGGTAATGCGTATAAGCCTGTAAAGTATTGAATGAATAATCAAAATTATTGATCTGTCCATTTAAACTCCCTTTTGCATATTCGGTAAAAAAAAGCCCATCGTCTTCCCAATTTCTATCATAATGTTTAATCGTATAACGATACGCTGTACTTCCGTTCGATAAATCATCAAAACGCAAAATCAATTTTTCATTAAAACCGATTACAGGTGTCTCATCGTTCGTTTGAGGATTAAATAATTGCACACTCGCAATTTCTTGTGCCTGAATTTTTATCATCAGGACTAAAAATAAAATCGTTATCTTTTTCATGAAATACGAATATACTCATTTTTGAATTAAAAAAAAGAAAAAGTCATATAAGTCCATCAAAAATCCATAAAACTTTAGTTTTCGTTAAAATTTAAACAGGTGCTTAATATGGTTACCCTAAAAAAAATGCTTACCTTCGCAAAAAATAATTTGATATATGAAAACAGAATATACACCTTACAAAGTTAAAGACATTAATTTAGCTGATTGGGGAAGAAAGGAAATAGAATTAGCAGAGGCAGAAATGCCCGGTTTAATGAGCCTTAGAAAAGAATACAAGGATGAGCAACCATTGAAAGGAGCAAGAATTGCAGGTTGTCTTCATATGACCATTCAAACGGCAGTTTTAATAGAAACTTTAGTGGAATTAGGAGCAGAAGTAACTTGGAGTTCATGTAATATTTTCTCTACACAAGACCAAGCAGCAGCAGCAATTGCCAAAGCAGGAGTTCCTGTTTACGCTTGGAAAGGAATGAACGAAGAAGAGTTCGATTGGTGTATTGAACAAACTTTATTCTTTGGAGAGGAAAGAAAACCATTGAATATGATTTTGGACGATGGTGGAGATTTAACCAATATGGTTTTAGATAAATATCCTCACTTGGTAAAAGATATCAAAGGTTTATCGGAAGAAACGACAACAGGTGTTCACCGTTTATACGAAAGAATGGAAAACGGTACTTTACCAATTCCTGCCATTAATGTAAATGATTCGGTAACAAAATCGAAATTCGACAATAAATATGGTTGTAGAGAATCTGCTGTGGATGCGATTCGTCGTGCAACTGATGTCATGTTAGCGGGTAAAAGAGTAGTTGTTTGCGGTTACGGAGATGTAGGAAAAGGAACAGCAGCATCGTTTAGAGGAGCAGGTTCTATCGTTACCGTTACGGAAATTGATCCAATTTGTGCATTACAAGCGGCAATGGACGGTTATGAAGTGAAAAAATTAGAAACCGTTGTTGGTAAAGCTGATATTGTCATTACGACCACAGGAAATAAAGATATTGTTCGTGGAGAGCATTTTGAAGCGATGAAAGATAAAACTATCGTTTGTAATATCGGACACTTCGATAACGAAATTGATATGGCATGGATGAACAACAACTATGGTAATACCAAAGTAGAAATCAAGCCACAAGTAGATAAATACACGATTAACGGAAATGATATTATTGTTTTAGCGGAAGGAAGATTGGTAAATTTAGGTTGTGCGACTGGACATCCAAGTTTTGTAATGAGTAATTCTTTCACCAACCAAACTTTAGCACAAATTGAGCTTTGGAATCATTCTGAAAAATACAAAAATGAAGTCTATATGTTGCCTAAACATTTAGATGAAAAAGTAGCGAAATTACACTTAGCAAAAATCGGGGTAGAACTGACAACACTAAGCGAAGAACAAGCGAAATATATCGGTGTAACCGTTGAAGGTCCTTACAAACCTGAATATTATAGATATTAATTCAGAATATCAATCAATAACAAAATCGTCTAAGTTTACTTAGGCGATTTTGTTGGCTTTTATACCGATTAATAGGTCTTATCAAGAAAACTCCTGTACCATCGAAAAAAGTATTTTATAAACCGTATAGCCGAAATTAATCCTACACCTTTTCCCTTAAAATCATCCAAAAAAAAAGTCTAACGAATTCATATTTGAATTGTTAGACTTCAATAGTAGCGAGAACGGGAATTGAACCCGTGACCTCCGGGTTATGAATCCGACGCTCTAACCATCTGAGCTACCTCGCCGTAAAAGTGGTGCAAATATAAAAACTTTTTTTAAAATCACCAAATCATTTTACCTTAAAATAGTCCAAAACATTTTCAGCTCGTGAAGGTTTTGCTATTATTTTGTTGTTTTTGTCCAAGATAAAATATGTTGGTGTTCCATTAATATTATAATCATCTGCGTAAGTACTATTCCAACCTCTTAATTGTGAATCATTTACCCACTGAAAAGCTTTTATTTCTCTTTCGTACTCGGCTTTCGAAGTATCTAATGATAAACCAATAACCTCAACATTTTTAGTTTTTAATTGATTATATTTTTCTAAAATTTGAGGTAAATCTTTTTTACAATGTCCACAACCTGAGGACCAAAAAACAATCACTTTTTTATTTGCCTTTATATCGTGTAGGGATTTAACTTTGGTATTTTTTACATTTTTAGAAAAAATATAGTTCTTAAAGGTCGCTCCTATTTCTGTTCCTTTATGCACCTCTATGGTACTACTCAATCTATCATTAATAGTACATTTAAGCCCCTTGGCTTTGGCTAAATACTGCTTTTCGTAGTCTTCCATTCCATAAGCCGAAAACAAATCTATCATTTCTGACAAAACGGTTTGCCCCCTTGGTGTATCAATCAATAAAGCATCCAATAATTTATCCACAGAAGCCTCCACATTGTCTCTAGATTGGCTAAGATAGCTAATCAACAAAGGTCTCAATAAAGAAGAGGTTTCTAACATTTCGTTGGAAGAAGACATGAATTGTATAATATCCTCTTTACTCGGTTTTGCTTTGGTAGCATTTTCAACTAAATACTGATTATAATTGGTATGATAATAATCAACAAAAGGATGTTTTTCTTTATCAATAATTACTTTCTCTCCTAATCTGCTAATCTCCTTTTCAAGTGATTGATAAAAACTCGTATTTGGTCTATAATAAGATTTTATTTGTACCAAAGCAGGAAAAATATACTCATTTTTATGTTGTTTATCTTGTACTTCGTTCATTAATTTATTAGAAGCATCAATAAAATCAATATCCTTTATATTACGATTTTCCACAGTCAATCCTATTTCCACTTTTTTATTTTCGGAAATAAAATTAAGCGTCTGATTGGTATCTGCCCAATAGATTTTCATCATCCCAGTATAAGGTTCTTTTACTTTAAACTTAAGCTGTTTTTTTGTTTTTTTACTATCTATAATAACGTATTTAGAACCATCTAATTGATAGAGTATCGCTTGTTTACCCAACGAATTATTATTCATATGAATATGAATTGTAAACTGTGCTTGTACTAAAACACTAAAAAATAGCATGATTAAAAGTATACTTAGTTTCTTCATTTTTTATGATTGATTATTGTATTAATGATAAGTGTAATGGAAAGATAGGTCTAAGAATAAAAAAACTCGCCAGTATAATTAGCGAGTTTTTTTGAATTATTAAAAGCTTACGAAATGGCTTTTCTTTTATACTGCTGATAAGCATAATAACCTACCATTGCTACTGCAAATATAGCAAGTAGCCATACATACATATCTATTGAGGACTGCGGTCTTGCACCTGGACCACTTGTTCCTACACCTCCTGGTGCACCTCCTGGTTGAGCTGACATCATACCATAAACGAACAAGATAAGAGCCATTACGATTTTTTTCACTTGAGTTTGCATATTCTTTATCATCTTTTATTATTTTAAAATTTTTGTTATTACTTCTTCTCCTTTTTCGGAAACTACTTTTACTGTGTACGCTGCTTTCAAATTATCATTGAGTTTGATTACATAATCAGATGATGCATCAACATTCTTCTCTGAAATAACCAATTTTCCACTCATATCATATACCTTAACTTCAGCCTTTTTCCAATTAGAATCAA
The DNA here is from genome assembly GCA_002747105.1 of Flavobacteriales bacterium. Classification (GTDB taxonomy): domain Bacteria; phylum Bacteroidota; class Bacteroidia; order Flavobacteriales; family Weeksellaceae. The sequence goes on from PDSY01000017.1 coordinate 80,067, forward strand.
ACATTACTATATAATTTTGATGTGTTGGACTGTACACTACTCTCGTTCTTGAAGTTACTCCTGCTTGATCTTGAGTTCCTAAAACCAAAGGCTCTCCGTAATAAAAGTCGTAAGCTAAATTATTGTTAGTATATCCTTCAAGAGGTACAATATCTCCTTGTTTCACTTGTTTCACTTGTCCATTGGTATTCTTATAATAGAAACCTATCCCTTGTGCTAACTGATGAGTTCCATTCGGCACCAATGATGCATTTTCTCTGATTTCAAACTTCAAAGAAGTAATATTAGTATTGTAACTATGTACCTTAATATTCTTACCTAAGAAATCATTTTCATTAGCTTCATTAATGTATAACCAATAGGTATTCCAAAGATTAGTATCATACCCTCCTTCTGGACTCTCTTCATAAGAACCAATAGGATTTGCACTCGCTGCCTTAACCTGTGCTGAATTAACATTATTTTCTGAGAATCCTGTTGTCGCACCAGCATAAACCACATAGTAAGTTCTACCTACCTCATTACCTTGGCTATCTAAACCAATAATACCTAATTGTTTTACAGTAGAATTAGCATTATTTCTAGGTGCTGCCACCCCATAAGGAACTGAGCTCATCCTAGTCTCATACTTAAATCTTCTTAAATTCGTAAAATTCAAAGCTTGATTAGCCCCAGTATTATCTTTCATTTTTACCACAAAAGTATCCATAGGACGAACGATCAAACGATCAACATCACCAGTTGGTACACCAGTAGGATAAGTAACATATCGATAAGTAGCTGCTGCAGAACCAACTTGATCACCAAAAGTAACGCCTGTGTGTTGCAGTCTAACTCCATAAATATTTGACAAGTTAGATCCATTTGCATTCTGATGAATATAAGATAAATCAAGATTAGTTAAATAAGGGTTACCAAACTGATATAGGTTCTTACCAAAGTCGCCTTCCCAATCATTCCCTTGATGAAAAGCATCCTGGATATAAGTATTATACAACTCATTATAGTTGTTAATATTGGTTCCACCTGGACCAAAATTAACCCCCACTGCTGAATAATCTAAAGTCAAATCGGGTGTTGCCTCTTCAGCAAAAGGAACTCCAACCAAAGTATGCTTCACTGTAGTATCTAAACCTGAATTCTCGGCTCCTAACATGAAATAAGTACAACCATATACTCCTGTATCATCACCATAACCTATACTTTCGGATACTGCACTGGCATTATCAAAATATAGAGGCTCCTTCACCGTCCATCTTTCGTCAGTAAAAGTAACTCCAAAATCTTGTGAAAGTCCATCAATAATGTCCTTTTTATAAAACGGTAATCCAATCTGTTGGTAAGCACCATTAGATTCTCTTTGGTATTCTTGGTTGACAATTCCAGTAAGATTAGCTTGTGTAATTCCATGAATCGATAACTGACCATAAGTATTCATTTCCCCAACTTTGGAATAATCATACCCCGTTGCAGTATCATTTATTCTATTATAAAAATTCCCACCATCAGTTTTATCAGCACCTGTTGCATCTAGTGTTTTAAACACATCAGCTGCAGTAGCATCTACCATTACACTACCATGGTTTTCCCACTTTCCAGTGTCTTTAATCTGTAATCCTCCACCATTATATACCAACGCATCTTTGCCCACATAAACTAAGGCATCTTTATCAACATGACACATCACTTGCTGTGCGGACACAGAAGAAATTGCCAATGCTAAAGCCATTAAAGTTGTTATTTTTTTCTTCATATTAAAAAATTTTATGTTTTTTATATACTATAACTATTTTGCAAATATAAAACATTTATTTTATATCTAACAAATTAAATTAAAAAATATTTAAACTCGTCCTTGGAGAATCAAAAACCATGCCAAAAAAAACATCGCCTAAAACTAAATTTTGATTTCCTTTTGCTCTCCTGCATTATACATATAGTTTTCCAACATTTTTTCAGTTGTTCCTCTTAAACCTCTTGCTCCAAGACCTTTTTCCATGGTCTCTTCCACAATTTTCTCTATCCCTTCATCGGTGAACACAAAATCGGTTCCGTCCATTTTAAATAATTCTACATATTGATTGACAATAGAATTTTTAGGCTCTTTCATGATTCTTATCATTGTTTCTTTGGTCAGTTTATCCAAATAGGTGATAATCGGAAATCTTCCTAGCAATTCTGGAATCAAACCAAACTTCCTTAAATCTATCGCATTGATATTCCTCAACAAATTATCCGTTTCATTTTCACCCTGTTCTTCTTTACTAAAACCAATCGCATGTTTATTCAGTCGTCTTTCGATAATCTCCTGAATACCATCGAACGCTCCTCCCGCAATAAACAAAATATTTTTTGTATTCACTTGAATATACTTTTGGTCAGGATGCTTTCTACCTCCTTGTGGTGGAACATTCACAATACTACCTTCCAATAATTTCAATAAACCTTGCTGAACACCTTCTCCAGAAACATCTCTCGTAATACTCGCATTATCAGCTTTCCTAGCAATTTTGTCAATCTCATCAATAAAGACAATTCCTTTTTCTGCCTTATCTACATCATAATCTGCGACCATCAATAACCTCGACAAAATACTCTCCACATCTTCTCCTACATAACCCGCTTCTGTCAAAATCGTTGCATCTACAATACAAAAAGGAACATTCAGTTCTCTAGCAATCGTCTTTGCCAATAGCGTTTTCCCTGTCCCCGTTTCTCCAACCATTAAAATATTGGATTTCTCAATCTCAACTTCTTTATTTTCTTCCTTAGCGTGGAGTAATCTTTTGTAATGATTGTAAACCGCAATCGCTAACTGTTTTTTGGCTTGATCCTGACCGATAACATAATCGTCCAAATGAGCCTTAATCTCTTTGGGTTTCTTCAAATCGGTCATCGTCTCGGCAGGAGAAAACCCATCTGCACCTCCACTTTCCTTTACAATCGCATGAGCCTGTTCTATACAATGCTCACATATAAAACCCTGCTGACCAGAAATCAACATTTGTACTTCTTTCCTCTGCCTTCCACAAAAGGAACATTGGTTTGGATTCATATTTTTTTCTTTTTTTTGTATAATGATTTGTTGACCTATTGATTTATGATTTATTGTATTAATGACTTATTGATTTTTGATTTATTGATTTACTGTATTGTGTTGTTTAACATCTAATCATTCATCATTGTACATCTAATCATTCATCATTACTCATCAAGTCATTGTACATTAATCAATTATCATGGTTTGTATTTCTTTATACTCCTCTGGCGATAATTCCAATCTTTCTTTATTAAAATTCAAGTCGTCCATGGATTGAAGTGGCACCAAATGAATATGTGCATGAGGAACTTCCAAGCCAATCACTGCTACTCCTACCCTTTTACAAGGAATTGCCTTCCCTATTTTTTTTGCCACCTTCTGCGCAAAAGCCCACAAATCTTTATATTCTTCGGTGTCTAAATCGAAAATCAAATCGACCTCCTTTTTGGGAATGACCAAAGTATGCCCTTTCGCTAAAGGCATTACATCTAAAAACGCCAAAAAACGCTCATCCTCCGCAATCTTGTAGGCAGGAATTTCACCATTAACGATTTTTGTAAATATTGAACTCATTTTTTTATAGTTGTTTAGTTAGTCTAGTAGTCAGTAACCTAGTAGTTAGTAGTCAGAATACTAGATAACTAAAACACTAGATAACTAGAATACTGAATAACTGAATTACTTCAATTCTATCTCCAAAACATCAAAGACCAATTTATTACCATTGGGCAAAAGAATTTCGGCAGTTTCGCCTACTTTTTTACCTAATAACCCTTTGGCAATTGGGGTATTGACAGAGATTTTACCCTTCTTAATATCACTTTCGTTATCAGGAACTAATGTAAAAGTTTGCTCCTTTTTAGTAGCGTGATTTAATAATTTCACAGTCATTAAAATCGATACCTTAGAAGTATCCAATTGAGAAGCATCTATTACTTTAGAATCTCCTATGATAGCTTGTAATTTAGCAATTTTCATTTCCAACAACCCTTGCGCTTCCTTTGCTGCATCATATTCTGCATTTTCGGACAAATCTCCTTTATCTCTCGCCTCGGCAATCTGTTGGGTAACTTTTGGTCTTTCTACTGTTTCCAACTGCTCCAACTCGGCTTTCATTTTTTCTAATCCTTCTTTCGTAACATATGTTGCCATAATTTTTCTTAATTTTGTAAATAGAAATAAAAAAATTATCCGAACTAATGTCAGACAATTTTTACTCCTTTGGTTTTAATAGGACAAATATACAAAATATTTTTCAATGAGAATAATGAAACATTTCAAAATTTTATTTATATTAATAATTATCAACAACTTAGCTTTCAACTCTTGTAAAAATAGAGAAGAAACGATTGATTGTTTCCCGAATGTGAATATTAATGTTAGCCTCAACCTGAACCTCCCTGCTTATCAGCCTTTACAAAATGTGGGCGGTTGGGTTTATATTAACGAACAAAATGCTGGCACAAAAGGACTTCTCCTCATTAGAACCACCAATGGATTTATCGCTTATGATAGAAATGCTCCTCATATTTGCCCCAGCCAAGACACTCGACTAAAAGTAGAGAACGATATTAAAATCATCTGTCCAAAAGATGGTGCAGAATGGATTTTACTAACAGGCGAACCTGTAAAAATTGCCGAAATTCCGCCTAAAAGATACTTTGTGTATTACCAACCGAACAACAATCATTTAACTATTACTAACTAATGAAAATCGTATTACAAAGAGTTTCCGAAGCCAATGTAAAGGTAGAAGGCAAAATTGTGGGTGAAATCAAAAAAGGACTAATATTATTAATTGGCATTCATCAAGACGACACACAAGAAGATGCCGATTGGTTGATTAGAAAAATCCTACATCTGAGAATTTTTTCGGATGAAAATGGGAAAATGAACCTCTCGGTAAAAGATATTGAAGGTGAAATATTGTGTATTAGTCAGTTCACTTTATTGGCGGATTATAAAAAAGGCAACCGACCATCTTTTATCAAAGCGATGAAGCCCGAAAATGCTATTCCATTGATGGATTATTTTGTTTCGGAAATAAAAAAATCCTGCCTCAAAATTGAGCAAGGAATTTTTGGTGCTGATATGAAAGTCAGTCTCATAAATGATGGACCTGTAACCATCGTGCTTAATTCACATACAAAAGACTAAGAATATTCAGCTAATCTTATCATTTGGAGTTGGGTTTAGAAAAAAGGATTATTTTCCTTTTCAAAACCAATATTAGTTGGAGAGCCGTGTCCACAATACACCTTTGTTTCAGGGTCAAGCGTAAAAAGTTTATTTTCTATACTCTCCAAAAGTTGCTGATGATCCGCCTTATACAAATCTGTTCTCCCTATACTTCCTTGAAAAAGTACATCACCAGAAATAATAAACTTTTGCGCCTGATGACAAAACGCAATATGCCCCGGAGAATGCCCTGGCAGATGATAAACATCAAACTCATCTTCTCCTAAAAATAATTTATTTCCCTCTTCAACATACTTTATTTCTCCATTGAATTTTTTACAATCAAAGCCATAACGCCTTGCACTATCAGGATTTCGATCCAAAATCTCTTGCTCTATCTGATGCAAAAGCACAGGAACACGATAGGTATCAAAAGCCCATTGCAAACCAAAAACATGATCAAGGTGAGCATGCGTAATGAGTATATTTTTAATCTTCAATTGTTTATCTTTAATAAAGTCTTCCAAAAGAGCAGTTTCTTGCGGATGAAAATTCCCTGCATCTATTATAAAAGCGTCTTTTTTTTCGTTGTAAACAATATAAGTGTTTTCAGAAAAAGGATTAAATGTAAATTTTTCTACTGTTATCATAAAAACAAAAATACATAAAAAATATTATTATGTACATTTGTGAATAAAAAATGCCGAAATGCCTTTATACAAAACCATAAAACATCAAGACACTCAGGTTTATCTTTGGAAATACGATGAGACAGACATTTTAGATGCGGAAAAATTAATTGAAAAAGAAAATATAGAAAAGGTTCAAAAGTATCGGAATAAAAAATTAACCGAATTTATCATGATACGAGCCTTGAAAAATATTGATTTCCCTGAAGATAAGATTTTGTATAAAGCAACAGGAGAACCTTATTTTGGTTCCACTCAAAAGCATCTTTCGATTACGCATTCTTTCCCTTTTGCTGGATTGGCAATCGCTAAAAACAAGGTAGGCATAGACCTTGAAAAAGTTCAGCCTAAAATCCAAAAACTAAGCCCAAAATTCATCAACGCCAACGAAGAAAAATGGCTAAAAAAAGAAGTGGATTATCTTACGATTATTTGGTGTATCAAAGAAGCTTTGTATAAACTCCACCCGAGTAAACATTGGTCTTTGAAAAAACATTATGAAGTTTTCCCCTTTGAGTTAAATACATTAGACAAAATTTCTTGCCGAGTTTTTGATGAAAACACTGAAGATTTTTATACCGCAAAAGTCATGAAAATGGAAGATTATTATTTGGCGATAGTACAATAATCGGTCATTTCACTAACTATCAACAACACGATTTACAAATTCGTTATGTGAATTATTAAAGTGTAAATGGGGTAAAACTTTTCCTTTGCTCAAGACTCACATCAAAAATAAGCTCCAATAGATTCTGAATATTTTTCAGTTCTGTTAAATACATCGTTTGATTAATATCTCTGAAATCCACAAACTTTTCATTTTCGATTTCGGTTTTCCTTTTTTCAATCAATTGATGAACAATACTTTGATGATGCTCCTTTGTTTCTTCAGAATCAACCTCATCCATTTTATCCTCCAAAAGGGCAATCGTTTTATTCATTTCGGAATTGATTTTTTGATGCCAAAAATGAAAATCAATTTCAGGGAAAGTGCGTTCGTTTTCAAAATACTGAGCAAGCGAAGCAATGTAGGCTGTAATCAGGTGAGAGGTGTTCACAAACTGATGAATCGTTCGCATTTTCTCCTCGGCAATTTTGGGATTAGAAAGCATTCTCTGGAACGCATCCGACATATTCGCCAAGTGAATAATCGCATCTTTTCGCCTTAATTTATAATCTAAAACCGAAGGCTTTTCCTGCTCATTCCTCCGAATACTGATTTCAAAATAGGCTTGATTTGCCAACAAAGATTTCTTCATTAAACTCCAAATAATTTGCTTCTCCCAAACAGGCAAGACAAAATAAGACGCAATGAAAATCACAGAACCTGCCACAAAAGTATCTATCAACCTATCGAAGAATAATTCGTTGACGGAATTAGGTTGCAAATAATTGAAAGTAATGAAAATATAAATCGTCATAAAGAAAACCGCCCAAGCGTATTTCCCCTTAATAAAGGAAAAACAAAGTATCATACTGAGTGAAGTAATCAGCAATAAAATAATCGGATGATGAATATAAGTTAAAATTAAATACGCCAAAATCGCTCCTGAAATCGTTCCATAAACCCGTAAAATATTCCGATGTTTGGTAACGCTATAAGCTGGTCGCATAATCGCTACAATGGTAATCAAAATCCAATAAGAATGTCCTATTCCTAAAAAATCCAATTGTGAAATCGCATAACCCAAAACCATCGCAAAACTCATTCTGATAGCATAACGAAAATGAGCCGACTTTAAAGAAAAATTATTGATAAAAACCTTGAAATTTAATTTTTCCTGATGCGGAGCAAACTTTTCGTAATCCAACCCTGTGGATAAACTTTTGGCGATTTTAGTATCTTGATTCAGGTATTTGTAAATGGTTTCTATCGCCTTCGTCGTGTCCTTTATCCTTGATAAAATTAATCGTAAAGACATTAAATCTTCCAAATTTTCCGGCGATATTTTTTCTTTTCTTAACTGAAAATAAGCATTATAGAGTTGCTCTAATTCTTGATGAATATTTTTAATCGGTTTTCGTTTTTTTCCTGCTTGTAAGCCAATACCGATATTTTCAATTTCTTTGGAAAGATAAACCAAATATTCACTGATTTTCGGTAAAATATCATTATCACCAAATCTTTGGTGGAGTTTTGTATAATTTTGATTGGAGGTTAAAAGTTGCTCATACAAATCGATAGCATTCAGAAACATCAACATTAATAATCTACTTTGAGTAGTGGATTCCTTGACAATGGTTCTGGTTTTGAAAACGACTTCTCGAGATTCCTCTTGAAGATTTTTAATCACGACTTGATGAGCGATAATCTTCTTTAAAATCTCATTTCTATTGGCATTAGGCGAAAAAAGTTGAGCCCTAAGTTTCAGGTATTTGGAAAGTTCAAGGTAATTCTCCCCAATAATTTGGCTCGGTAATTTATACGGCTGAAGTTTCATCAACACCATAAAAACAACTAAAAACCAAAAGGCTCCCGCTCCTACCAAAAGTACATTTTTAAGAATGGAACTCGTTGGGTCTAATGAACCTTGCACAAAGATGGAGAAAACCACCAAAGTCAATCCACCTACCGTTGCCATTCGTTGCCCATAAACGCCAATCATAGCAAAAAACAGGGTGAAAACAATAATTTCAAAGTAGATTAATGGTGGATAATCTTTTACTAAACAAGCCACAAAAACAACGAATGAAAAAGAAAAAATAGTCATTATCAACGAATTTCTTCTTCGGATATAAGGTCCTGTAATATCCGTTAGTCCAGCGAAACTCGTTGCTAATGGAAATAAAAAATAGTCTTTTAAAAGTCCAAAATAAGCCAAAATAAGACTTGGAATAACGGCAGCAAGGGTAATTCTGATACCAGAAAAAACATACTGACTGCTAATGAATTTTTGAATTTGACCTTTATATTGCATTCTTTTCTATCGTTATTTTGAAGTGGCAAAGATATGGATTAGTTTTATAATACCATTTTGTGTTAAAATAACCGCAATAAAAAAACTCCGATGCTTTATCGGAGTTTTGATATAAAATATTTCGTCTTACTAACGACCGTTAGTTGTCTCTTCGCCAATATTCCAAGTCAATCCAAATCTCAAAGTATTATCCAAAGCAGTATTGATTTTCGAAGTGTTTAAAAGATAAGAAACATCTAATCCCAAAGAATTATATTTGATACCAACACCAGCGGTAGCAAACTGTCTCGCCCCTTGCACATCACTCTCCTTGAAATAACCTGTTCTAATAAAGAAAGCATTATCATAATTATATTCCGCAGCACCAGAGAACATTAAACTTTTTTCGTTTTTAAAAGACTTCCCAATTCCTTCCATTACTCCTACATTAGGAACTTCGTAAATATCAAATTGAGTATTAGGATCTACACCCACTTTCTCTGCACCCGGTACTAAAAGTTTAGAACCTTCTACGCTTAAAGAAATGGTATTTTTACTATCTAAATGCATATTGTATCCAACTCCTAACCTCGCCATGGTTGGCATATACGCTCTTGAATCGTCATCCGCTGAATAGTTTAACTTAGGACCTAAATTCTGAATAGCAAATCCTCCATTAACACTACTCTCCATATCTCCTGTACCAAATTTTGGAGATGAATAATATCCAGAAACATCTACTGCAAAAGAATTGGCAGGTTTCAAAGTGGTATCAGTATTGAACCCTCCTGATAAATCGGAACGAACAAATCTACCTGTTACCGCCATAGAATATTGGTCAGAAAGTTTCAGTGCATAAGCAACATCTAGGGCAAATTCACTAGGCTTAGCCGTCCCTTCGTTAGCTACTACTCCTGGAGAAACAATTTTTCTTAAATCTACTGCTCCCATATTGAAATAATAAACACTGGCAGAGATAGTAGAACGCTCTTCCTCACCTAAAAACTTATAATAAGAACCATATAATAAAAATACATCACTGGTTAATTTAGATAAATACGGTGAATAATTAACCCCAACTCCCGAAGTATTTCTGCTAAATGGATACTTTGCAGCATTCCAAAATTGTGAGAACACATCAGCTGAAGTCGCTACCCCTTGATCTCCCATACCTGCTGCCCTAGCGTCTGGGGCAACTCTCAAGAAAGGAGCTCCTGTAAGTACTGGTCGAAGATTCTGTTGAGAAAAAGCAGTTGTTGCTAATCCCATTCCTATACCTAAAAGTATTTTTTTCGTTAAATCCATATAATAGTCTTTTTTATTCTTTTTTTAAAATTCTTCAAATATATTAAATTATTTTAATATAACCATTTTTTCTATCGCCTGTGCCGTTCCTTTGCATTTTTCTGGGTTGGTACTCTTTACAAAAACTTTATAAATATAAGTACCCTTGGCTACATTGCTTCCAAAATCGTCTTTACCATCCCACTCAATTGCCTGTCTTGGCGTTCTATATCCTTCCAAATAAGGTTCAGCCGAAACAGTCTGACGAATATTTCTAACCAATTTACCCGTAATGGTATAAATCTGAACATTCACCTCCAAAATATCATCACAATTGTGTTCAAATTGAATATACGTCTTATCCGTGAAAGGATTTGGCCAATTCAATAATCTATTGATGACCAAATTATCTTCATTTGGGTCTTTCACTATAAACTCTAACGATTCTGTTGTAGAATTATTGTTGATATCCCAAACTTTAAATGTTAAAGTGTGTTTTCCTTTCTTTAAACCTCGTAAGGGATAGGTGACAGAGCCTTTTTGAAATTCCTCCAAATCTTCCGCCTTACAACCATTTCCTTCTCCTGGAGAATAATAATCATTCAAAATTTTTGTATTGATAACCTGCCCATCTAAATAAGTCGTAATATCGTGTCCAACGCCTGCTCCTGTTGCATTAATCCCTGTATTATCGGTAAGGCAAACTAAAAGCATTGGATCTTTATTGGTAATTCCTCCGTTTACAAAATTGGTATTATTAAGGTACAGATGAGCCACAGGCGGTTCATCGTCTTGTATTCCATCAGGATTAATACCTCCTATTTGATAGGGCATATTATTGTAAACATCTTTTTCACCATTGTCTGCATAAGTTAAAATTCTACCTTCCCCAACGGTATAATTAATATCTTTTGGAACATAAAACTTCACCGTAAAAACACCGTTTTCCACTTTCCCTGCTGTTTTCACAATAGCATTCCCTTCCTCTATATAATTAAGAATAGGTTCGATATCTCCATCATTATTCAGTGTTGATTTATTGATTAACTTATCAAAAACATTCAAAACCACTTTACCATTAAAGTCAGTATCCAAAGTACCATCTTCTTTATTAACACGCCCTTTCACAGTAACAAAATCTAAGGCTCTAATCAAGTTAGGAGTTGGTGTTTGAATTTCATCAATTTGAATTAAATTTTTAGGCTTGCTCAGTTTCATCGCTGGATCACCTAAAAAATTCACTTTCATGTGATTAGAATTAGCCCCATATATTCTACGAGCATTTAAATATGCATCTCCCAGACTTTTAAAGTCATTATTCTGTGTATTATCAAAAATATTATCGATTAAAATCCCCGAAAAATTAATACCATAATAAACACTCAATCCTCTACTGGAAGTAATCATTGTTGCAGCTCCTCCATCTTCTTTTTTCATCACTTGCTCTCCCGAAGAAAAAATATCAGGATTATCCCAAAGGGTAAACTCACAAGTAATGGTAGAAACTAACGGAAATCTACTATAAATAGAGGAGAAATTATTAAAATTACCAATTTCATCCGTCGTCAAAATTCTTTCTTGAGCCCAACCATAAGGTCCACCATGCCCAAAATAAAACATAAATAGAGCATTCCCAATATCACTACTGATAGCCTGATTAATTTGCGGATACCTTTGTCCTCCTGCTGAACTCTGAGCACTGAATGCATCTAAATACAACTTTTTAATATGATATTCAGGTTTGGTATTATTACTCTCAAAAGTATGCACAATATCCTGATCCATAATGGTATGAAAAGGCGTTCCTCCATCTTTATCATCATCGGCAATGAAATCTAAATTCAATCTCCAAATACCAAAAGGAGAAGATTGTCCCGGTAGAGCATTATAATAAGCCAAGGTTTTATCAATCATTTCTTTGGCTTCCGTAAGATTAGACGCTGGAAGTCTCCCCACAGGAAGGTCTGGAATAATATTAGAGATATAACCTGTTGTTTGAGGAGAAGTCATCACGATATAATCATCGGTAATATAAGAATTGATGAAATCGGCACTATTTTCACTTTGATAACCAAAAATAATATTATCATTATTCGGGTATTTATCTTTATAATCAAAACTACTATCTCCTAAAAGAAAAACATATTTTAAACTTCCATTAGGCGTATTGAGTTGGGTAACGAAATCTCTAATTGCTGTTAAATCTTTACTCCCACTACTATATTCGTTATAGATTTTATTAACATCTACGACTTTAACAGTTAAATTATTTTTGTTTTGATGATAATCGGCTAACCTTTGGGCTTGGCTCATCATTTCCGGCTGAGTAATCATTAGATAATCAATATTTTGTAAGCCGTGTAAATTTTGGTTGGCTATTTTCCCTACAAAACCAGGTTCGTAAGCCGCACTGGCCTTAAATGCCACAAACTCATTATTAAAATAAGGATTATCAGCAGTATATGCGAACTTAAAATTATTATTATCTCCTTTATTGGTCAACCTTTTAGCGTTGGTAATATCCGTAACATCCCAAATCTGCTCTATATCAGAGGCGTTGGCAACAGAAAAGCCGTATCTTTGATTAGAACCACTTTCTATTCCAAAGTCTCTAAAATTCATTTGCCCTCCATTGAAAATCAAGCTTTGCTTGTATTGCACCTCTGCATAATCTAAATAAAACAAACCATTAGGATTGGTGGATACATTAGGGGATAATTGAATATTAATATTTTGCCCGTTCAAACCATTTACCGAACCTTTATAGACCAAAGAATAATATTCATTTCCATTGGGCACATCGATATTGGTAGCATCCTGTCCATTGATAGAAAAATCAATGCTATTTTGTTGAGACTTATACCCAATTACTCTCACTCTATATTTTACATCATCATTTGCATTAAGGGATATGGGCGTGTTAAAAGAAATATTCTTATCATCTACAAATGCTGTTTCTTGCACCCAAGTCCTCCCGAGTTTTAAAAGATTGATTTGGTCTTGATCAATAAATTGATAAGCATCATAATCGGTAATTAAATTACTCGGTAAGATACCATCCAAAGTGGGCACTCTCTTTCCTGCTCCAATATCAAAATTAATAAAATAATAAGCGTTATCATTATAGATATTTTTCAGGTGGTTGGGTTGGTCGGTTCTTGTTTCTCTTCTTACAAAGCCATTACCATTGGTATAATCATATAGGTTATAACCATCACTACCTTGTGCATAAAAAAGGGCATAATCGTTTTCGTTCCAAACGCCATCTTCTCCACCTACCAACTGAATAGCATCTTCTTGTAAAGCACTGTATTTAGTATCCTGGTTAAATTCAGGTAACATGATACCACCGTTTCCATAGACTCTAAAATTTTGAGGATTGATATTCGCTGGATTAATCCCATTTTGTTGTAAAAATTGATAGGTAATTTTATAAATCCCCGTCTTATTGACCTTAATTTTATAAAAGTTCCCATTCGAAAGCGGGTTGTCTGTCGTTCCTACAAAAGTGAGTTGTTGGCGTAATTTTTTGCTATTATCCTTCACAATATTGAAACTCACCAACCTTTTAATCGTACGATTTTCTCTCTTAAAAAGATTCAAACTGATATTCGCATCAGTAGAACGATTAGGATAAGAAATACTTTTAATTTCATCTGTAGAAATAAGCTCGGGAGAAAGGTCATACAAATTCTTAGCAGCAACTGTTTCCCAAATCAAATTGGTTATTTTTAAATTTTGAGTGTTGGTTTGATGCTTTATATTAATAAATAGGTTATTTCTATCGTAAGAAGATCTCGCCGATGATAAATTCGTTTTAAACTTTGGAAGTTTTTTTTGCGTAATTCCAAAATCGTATATTTGATAACCATTCCAATCAATATTAATTTTCTGTCCATAGAACATAATACTGACCAATAAACAAGCAAACGAATATAAAATTTTCATAATTGATAATGAGTATAGATTTACAGACTACAAATAAAGTAAAAAAATATTAAAACAACACTTACGAAATCTTTTTTTTTCCCTTCAAGCATAAAAAAAGTAGAAAATATTTGATTTTTTAATAAAAATATTATTTCTTTGTAGTTCGAAAAACATATATAATATTGACATATGAAAAAACTAAAGTTATTTTCATTAATCGCATTGAGTTCTGCATTCGTACTTACCAGCTGTGGTGGTTCTAATAATGGAGGAGGATCAAAAGGGGTTAAAAGTATCACAGGTTGGAGCAAAAACGACTCGAAAGGTTGGTTCTTCTCTGGTAAGCCAAGTAAGCAAAAGGAGTGGAATAATATGGTCTATGTGGAAGGAGGAACTTTTACAATGGGATTGGTGAAAGATGATGTAATGCACGATTGGAATAACACACCTCGAAGAATGCAGGTGAGTTCGTTCTACATTGGAGAAGCGGAAACAACCAACTACGAATACCGTGAGTATTTGACTTGGTTGAAATATGTATTTCCACCATCAGACCCAAGTTACAGAGATATCTATACAGGAGCATTACCTGATACTTTAAATTGGGACAACGAGTTGGCAAGGAATGATTTCTCAGAAACTTACTTTAGATCTTCTGAATACGATTACTATCCAGTAGTGGGAGTAAGTTGGACACAAGCTAGAAACTATTGCGACTGGTTAACAGATAGAGCTAACGAAAAGCATTTGATGGCAACTGGCGTTATCAGTAAAGATTTCTATATGAACGACTCTAATAATTTAGGAGGTACAGCGTTTAATATGGATAAATTCAAAGCTAATGACCCAGAAATGGATGCCTATATTAATAAAGAAAGACTTCGTAAAAGATCTGGTATCAAAACAACTAACCAAAGATTGTTAGCCGCTAACTCTGCACCTGTTTCTAACATGGTTCAAAGGTTTAGACTTCCAACAGAAGCAGAGTGGGAATTTGCTGCTTTAGCACTTCAAAAAAATAGAAACTATAACAACTATTTAGGAAAAAATACTAAACTAGAGCAACTTAGAGGTAAAAAAGGTAGAAAAAAAGGTATCTTTTTAGCTAACTTTAAACATGGTAAAGGAAACTACTCTGGTGTAGCTGGATTTAAAAATGATGGTTCTTCAAGAACTTCTGATGTAAGACAATATCCTGCAAACGATTTAGGAATCTACGGAATGTATGGTAATGTTGCAGAATGGGTAGCAGATGTTTATAGACCAATTATCGATACAGACTATAATGATTTTAATTATTATAGAGGAAATAAGCCACAAAAAATCTTGAGAAACGGAGATGGTTCTTACAAAAAAATAGATCCTGAAAATATGGAGTATGATATTTTAGCAGACGGAAGAAAAGTGTACAGAGGGCTTCCTGGACAGTTTGCAAGAGCAACTGTTTCTGACCACTCGAACTTTAAAGATGGAGACAGACAATCTTCTTTAGATTTCAGTAAACAAGGAGACAGTGCAGATGCTTACAATATGTACAACGCACCAGTAAAAGGGTTTATTGTAGATGCTGAAGGTAGGGTGATTATCCAAAAAGATACTGGAAAAAGAACTTCTGATATTACCAATGAAATCCGTGTAGTGAAAGGTGGTTCTTGGAGAGATACTGCTTATTGGCTTGACCCAGGTCAGAGAAGATATAAAGACCAAAACAAAGCCTACGGTTGGATTGGTTTCCGTGTAGCACAAGATGCAAAAGGAAAACCAAGTAAAAGAACGAAAAGATAAATTTTTATCGAAATAATGTGAATAAATCCTGCTTATTTAGGCAGGATTTATTATTTTTGAATTGGTGGAAATTTTTTAACAAAAGTTCCTTGGTTTACAATTCAAAAAGCCCTTATTATTCGATATAAGCTTCTATGAAATTTGTAAGAAAAGGAAACCTGTTTATTTTTTCTGACCCCAAAAAAAATGACTATAAAAAAATGAAAGTAACCGATTTTTATCATATCTATTCCACTGCCAATCACGTGGTGATTGATTCTAGGAAAATTCAAAAAAATGATATCTTCTTTGCTTTTTCGGGAGAGAACTTTAATGCCGCTACCTTAGCCGAAAATGCCATAGAAAAAGGAGCAAAAGCCGTTATTGTAGAACAAAAAGAATATGAGAATAAAGATAAAAACATTTTTTTCGTTCCCTCTACACTTGCTTTTTTACAAGAATTGGCAAAATACCATCGCTCAAAACTAAGCATTCCGATTATTGCCCTTACAGGAAGTAATGGAAAAACAACAACTAAAGAATTAATACACGCTGTACTTTCTAAAAAATACTCCGTTCAATATACTTTTGGAAATCTGAATAATCATATCGGTGTTCCGCTCACCCTGCTTTCTATTAAAAAAGAACACCAAATGGCAGTCGTAGAAATGGGAGCCAATCATCAAAAAGAGATTGAAATGCTCTGTTCATTTGCTCAACCAGACTTTGGATATATTACTAATTTTGGAAAAGCACACTTAGAAGGTTTTGGAGGTTATCAAGGCGTCATTAAAGGGAAATCTGAGCTTTATGATTATCTCTTAACCCATCAAAAAACGGTTTTATTGAATCTCTCTGACGAAATTCAGGCTCGTTTGCTTTCTAAGAACATTAAAACTATTTCTTTTGGAACAGCCGATGCAGATTATCAATTCTCGTTATTTTCCCAAAATAACAAAGTAGGAATAAGGTATAAAGATACTAATATCTTATCTCAACTGACAGGAGAATATAATTTCACCAACATCTGTGCTGCCATGAGTTTTGGATTATATTTTGGTATTTCAATAGAGCAGATAAAAGAGGCTATTGAACAGTATACGCCTACCAATATGCGTTCTCAGGTGCTTCAAAAAGACGATAAAACGTTGGTATTAGATACGTATAATGCAAATCCAAGTTCGATGCAAGTGGCTTTGAAAAATTTTGACCAATTCAAAGGGTCAAAAACCATTATTATAGGAGATATGTTGGAATTAGGAAACGAAAGCGAAAAAGAACATCAAGCAATAATTGACCTCGCTCAAAGCCTTAATTTTGATGAGATTATACTGGTAGGTCAACATTTTCACAACACCCAATCCGCTTCAAAAAAGTTCCAAAATACTGACGAACTAATCACTTACCTCAAGGAACATCAGGTGAAATCTAAAAACATTTTGCTAAAAGCTTCACGAGGTATTGGTTTGGAAAAAGCCATTGACTTTATTTAATACTTTTTTGGTATTCTTCTAAAATCAATTGAATATTATTAAAGGTATTAGGAATCACTTCTTTTTTGATTTGTTTTTTACTTTTCCAATCAATTTCGGTAATCCCCTCTTCTTGCTGGGGCGTACCTTTTTGATTTCCATCATGAAACATATCGTACCAATAAGTGGTTTTTAATACCTCATTTTTTTTAGTTTTGTAGGCATGATAAGTACAACCGATAAAGTCCCTAATTTTCAATTTATCAATCCCTGTTTCTTCTGCCACTTCTCTCACAGAGGTTTGCTCTATCTGCTCTCCTTTTTCTTTTTTCCCTTTGGGTAAATCCCATCTCCCAAGCCTTTTAATGAACAAAATTTCATTTTTATTATTGGAAACAATTCCTCCACCAGCATCGATATTTTTAAACAGTTTTTTAAAAGCTTTCCATATTTCATCAAGCTTATCGCCATAAATATTAATTGCTTTACAAGAGGTATGATTAAGTCGATCTATAGCCATTTCCAAGGTAGTAGAATCTTTATAAGAAAAACTTTTTTCTAAATTTACTTTTTGTTTTGACAGTAATAATTTTTTTTCGTTGATAAAAACTTTATACATTTGTAAGAAATTTAGACTTTAACAATACAAAGATATAAAATGAATTTAGAAGGAAGAAAAATAATCGTGAATAAATCGATTTCAGAATTAGTAGAAATGCTTAAAAAGTCAGAAAACTACGAAGAATTAATGCCCGAAGGTTTACAAAAATTTGAATCCAGAGAAGATGGTTTTAAATTCTCCCTGAAAGGAATGCCAGAAATCGCCTTGAAGATTGCCGAAGTAAACGAGGAAAAAGCCATTTTAAAATCAGCGAGTTCAAATTTTGATTTTGCATTATTCAGTACTTTTAAGCATATCGAATCCGATAAAACCGAAGTTCAGATGTTATTTGAAGGAAAATTTAATCCTTTTATGAAAATGATGGTAGAAAAACCATTAAAAAACTTTATGGACAATATCACCGATAAAATTGAAGAAATTTACGGATAGTATCACTCTTTCGCATCGGTAAAGATCTAAGGTTAGCCATTTGGAGGTTATGAATTCCAAATGGCTAACCTTTTTTATATTCAACTGCCAATAATATTGGAGCAAAAAATGCTCTTATCATTCACCGAATAACAAAACAATGCGAAAATTGGTAAAATGTGGAGCTTGATAAGAAAGGAGAATTTACAAAAGAGCTGGAAGATTTGAGAAATAGGATTTTAGTAAGTGCACTACAACAGAGAAAAAAAAGGAAGGACAAACTAAAAGAAGGCGCTATAAAAGAATTTGGAGACCACCGACCAAAGCGGGAGCCACCTGTAAGAGTGTTTTTTTATTTCAGATAAAATACTAACTTTGTAAGACCAAATGTAAAACAAATGACAACGACCGAAATACAAAACAGCCTAATACGGCAAATATTGAGTATTAATAATATTGATGTACTCAATAAGATAAAACGAGCCTTAAAAGACACTCAAGCGGTGGCATACGATACTAAAGGACAACCATTAACAGCCGAACAATACACAAAAGAAATTTCTGAAACCATTACCGAAATGGAAACAGGAAAGGACAAAGGTAAAACCACCGATGAGATTTTAAAAAATATTAGTGATGCGTATCATTTGGAGTAGTAAGGCGGAAACCGATTTGTATAATATTATTGGTTATATACACGAATACAGCCCACTCAATGCAAAAAAGGTATTAAAATCTATTTTAGAGTTTTCAGAAACTTTTGCAAACCGACCTTATAAATATCAAAAAGAGGAGTTTTTTAATGATGAAAGTGTACGCCGTGCCGTTACCTATTCTTACAGGATAGTTTATAAAATATACAAAGAGGATATAAAAATATTGCGAGTATTCAACACACGGCAACAACCTAACAAAATATAAATATTAAGCCACCTGAAAGGGTGGTTTTTTGATTTGTACAATCTTATCGCCAAGCAAACGGAAGTGAGTATTAGGAATTTGAATGGGTAAAATCATCTTTATCAATGAGTTTTTTTCGTTTATATGCGATATTGAAACATTTGATGCTAAAAAACATACAAGTAGGTATTGAAATAATCAAACCAAAAGGAGCAATAAAGAAACAAATAAGAGAGATAATGAAAAAATATAAAGCATAGCTAAGAGCTTTTGATGATTTTTGAATCAAAAGTGGATATTTATTTAAGTCAGCATACTTATTAGAATTTTTTCTATTGCCTTTATCCATCTTTTTAAGAAATTAAAATTACACTACAAATATAGAAAATAAATATTGGACAAATTTCAGCACTCAAAAATATTTTTTTTGGGGAAAGTCCATAAAAAAGGGTACAAATCGGGTGTTTTTGAAAACAAAAAAAAGCCTAAAAAAAATTTAGGCTTTTAATGGTGGTGCCTCCAGGAATCGAACCAGGGACACAAGGATTTTCAGTCCTTTGCTCTACCAACTGAGCTAAGGCACCATCTTGTACTTTATCTCTTGTTTTAAAGTGGTGCAAAGATATAGTTTTTGACCTTATCTCGCAAATAATATTTTAACTTTTTTTGAGCCAAATCTCAAACTCATTGATTTTCAAATCAATTATTTTTATTTTTTTTATCATAAAGTTCCTAAATGCGTTAATCAATATTACTCATCTCCTCCAAAACAGGCTTTATGGTACTTTCTGGAAGGTCACTAATTCTAATATACATCAACCCATCTACAGCATCATTGAAATTAGGATCAACATTAAAGGCTATCATTTTAGCATTCTGCTTCAAATATTTTTTAATTAAAACAGGCAACCGAAGTTCTGGCTCCAAATCATCAATGATTTTATCTAATTTATTCAAATCAGCATTCAATTCACTCATAAAAATATCTCGCTCCCTATTGTCTATATTGACCTTAAATTCATTCTTAGGATGTACAAACTGAGCCACAGGCGAATCATAGTAATGAGAACGCATAAAATCAATGATTAAACTTTTTGAAAAATCAGAAAATTTATTACTAATACTCACCCCACCCATTAAAAATTTATGCTCAGGATTCCTTAGACAAACATGCACGATACCTCTCCAAAGCAGAAAAAGAGGATGTGGTTTTTGCTGATATTCCGCAGAGATATAAGCCCTACCCATCTCAATAACCTTTCGGAAGAAGGGTTGCAATTCTTGGTCAAACTCAAAGAGAGAACTCGTATAAAAACCTTCTATACCGTGATTGACCATCACTTTACTCCCCAACGCCATTCGGTAAGCTCCTGCCAATTTTTGCTTTTGGTTATCCCAAAGGAATAGATGATGATAATGCTGATCGTATTTGTCCAAATCAAAAGGAAGATTAGTCCCCTCTCCCACTTCTCGGAAAGTCAGTTCCCTTTGCCTTCCTATCTCTCGGATTATATTGGGCATATCCTTGTACTCGGCAAAATAAACCTGATAAATACCATTTTCAAAAAGCATCTTATCTTCTTCCCTGAGCTTTTCAATCTCTTGAATAAGATCCTCTTGAGGCGTTTCATCAATAATATTACTGATTCTATTTTCCGCTTTTTGATAAGGTAATTTAATCTTTAAATTCGGAAGATTCAGTATTTCGGCAAGCTTCTTTTTCTTTTCAAAATAGGATTTCATCATATAGACTTTATTCCTAAGATACTGCCCTAAATCTTCAAGACTTTCATATTCATTATACACTCTTGTAGCAATACTTTTACCTATTCTGATACGGATAGGATTTTTGCGTTTCCTCATCATTTCGCTCGGTAATAAAAGCGTCTGTAAATCGGGATGAATCTTAGAACAAGTATAAAAGAACGCCGTATTTTTGCAATGAAAATACATCGGAACGACAGGAACATTGGCTTTTTTAATCAATTTAATCACTGTTTTCTCCCAAGGCTTATCCAGTATTTCGTTGTATTCATTATTTTTATTAGAAACTTCTCCTGCTGGGAAAATCCCTAAACAACCTCCATTTTTCAAGTGTTGCAAAGCCCCTTTTAAACCCGAAGCACTACTGTACAATTCTTTCCTACCTTCAAATGGATTTACAGGAACAACAAAGGGTTGCATTGGTTTAATTTTCTCCAATAAAAAATTCCCCATCACCTTAAAATCAGGTCTTACTTTGGATAAAATCTTGGTCATCAAAACCCCATCTATCGCTCCCAAAGGGTGGTTAGCCACCAAAATAAAGGCTCCTTCTTTAGGAATTTTAGCAATATCTTCCTCGAAAACCACATAGCTTAAATCTCGCTCCTTCACAAAAGCTTCAAAGAAATCTTGCCCCTCTTTATCTTTTATCTTATCATAAAGTGCATTGACTTTATTGATTTTAGTCAAGCTCATTACAAGACTTGCTATTGGTTTCTTCAAAAACCCCAATTTACCAAGCCCTGAGGCGATGATAATATCTTTTTCTGTAATTAAGCTCATAGTTATTAGTTTGTTTTAATGACCATTTGTAAAGTCTGTTGATTCATTTGTTTTAATAAAATCTCTTGCTCTACAAATGTCTTCTCAATATTCTTCAGTTCGATATTTCGAACACTCAACAAAGATACATTTTCTGTTTTTTGTATTTCAAATCCATCATGAAGTTCAGCAGAAAAATCATGAACGTTATGATATTTATCTTCCAAGCATAAAGCAAGGGAAATCGCTGAATTCTGCATCAGGGAAACCTTGATTTTATAATCCACCAAAAGCGAAAAAATCATACTCAAATGATTTTCCGTAATAAAGGAAAAATCTTTGGTAGAAATATTCAATAAAACTTGATGCTCTTTTAAAATATAAGATTCTTTTGGTTTTATCTCGGGTTTTTCAATACCGATTTCCGTTCCTTTTTCAAGAGGAGCTAAAAACGATTTCACGAAAAAAGGAATATTTTTCCGCTGTAAAGGTTGTAAGGTTTTCGGATGAATTACCGATGCTCCATAATATGCCATTTCTATCGCTTCTTTATAGGAAAGATATTCTATCAATTCTACCTTTTCAAACTTCCTTGGATCACCTGTCATCACCCCTGCTACATCTTTCCAAATCGTCATTGATTCAGCGTTGAGACAATAGGCAAAAATACCTGCACTATAATCCGATCCTTCTCTCCCCAAAGTGGTATTAAAATTATTATCATCCGACGCCACGAAACCCTGAGTTACATAGCTTTCAGTTTTGGCAATCGTACTGATATTCTGCTCCGTAAGTTCCCAATTGACTTTTCCTTCTCGATAGTTATTATCAGTTTTAATGTAATGTCGAGCATCCAACCAAGTGTTATGAATCTGCTGACTATTCAAATAAGCACTCAATATTTTGGAAGAAATAATCTCCCCTGTAACCACCACTTGGTCATAAATAAAATTATAATTCTTGGATTTGTTTCGGCTTAAGAAAATCATCAAGTCTTCGAAAATACCATTAATGGTTTCAAAAATAGAATGATTATTTTCAAAAAGTGTATTGGCAATATCTGAATGAAAAGTTTTAATCACCTCTATTTGTTCCAAATACTGTTCATCATTCATGTACAAACGAAGTACCTCTTCCAAATTATTGGTTGTTTTCCCCATTGCAGAAACCACCAATAAATAAGGAGTAAGACCTTGTTTTTTCAATACAACGGCCACATTCTCCACACTTTCCGCATCTTTCACCGATGCTCCTCCAAATTTAAAAACCTTCATTTTATTAATTGATGAACTAAAAAACACTTGATTTAAAAACCAAATATACCACTTTAATGGTGAATATAAAAATTTAACTTACGCTAATATTTTCCATTACAATAATTTTTTCCGAAATTTGTGGAATTATTTAAAAAAATACAAAATGGCAGATACATTACAAACTTTAGGAGAGTTTATTATCAAAAAACAAGACGACTTTCAATATTCAAGTGGAGAACTTTCAAGATTATTAAGTGCTATTAAATTAGCCTCAAAAATCGTAAATAGAGATGTCAACAAAGCTGGAATAGCCGATATCAGCGGAGCAGCAGGAAACAAAAATATACAAGACGAGGAACAACAAAAATTAGATGTTATTGCCAATGATGTATTTATCACTGCACTTTCTCAGAGAGAGGTCGTTTGTGGTATAGCATCCGAAGAAGAAGATAACTATATCGAAGTTAGACCTTCCGAAAACGGACATTTAAGTAAATATGTCGTTTTAATAGACCCTTTAGATGGTTCTTCTAATATTGATGTAAATGTTTCTGTGGGAACTATTTTTTCCATCTACAGAAGAGTGACCGAGCCAGGACAACCTGTAGAACAAAAAGATTTCTTACAAAAGGGAACAGAACAAGTAGCAGCAGGTTATGTCGTTTATGGTTCTTCCACCATGTTGGTTTACACCACAGGAAACGGTGTAAATGGCTTTACACTTGACCCATCAATTGGTACTTTTTACCTCTCTCACCCGAATATGACTTTCCCTGAAAATGGAAAAATCTACTCTGTCAACGAAGGAAATTATGTAAAATTCCCGCAAGGCGTAAAAAATTACATTAAATATTGCCAAGCAATGGAAGAAGATAGACCTTATACTTCTCGATACATTGGTTCTTTGGTTTCTGATTTCCATAGAAATATGATAAAAGGAGGAATTTATATGTATCCATCTTATGCTAAGTCCCCTAACGGTAAATTAAGACTTTTGTATGAATGCAATCCAATGGCATTCTTAGCTGAACAAGCAGGCGGAAAGGCAACCAACGGAATGCAAAGAATTATGGAAATAGAACCAACAGAACTCCATCAAAGAGTTCCTTTCTTCTGCGGAAGTAGAATGATGGTGGATAAAGTTGAAGAATTTATTAAAGAAAGTGAAAAATAAATTTTGCTTCTTAACAAAATAACCTCTATATTTGTGAGCTGTTAAAACTTCTATAGATATAGAAGCGTGTATCGAAATATACACGCTTTTACTTTGGCATTATTTTAGCACTGACTATTTTAATTATTGCTTTTCAAATAATAATTAAATCAGAATAACAAAATTAATCATCAATAAATATAATCAGAATGAATACAAAGTTTTTCAAAAACACATTGATTGCACTCTCTTTAATGACTGCAACAATAGCAAATGCACAAGACCATCATCATAGGGATTGTTTGGACAAGCATTATGAAGCATTACAAAACAATCCAGAATACGCAGCGTCTTTTTATGCAAGAAAAGCAAAATTTGAGCAAAAATTAAAAGAAATACAACAGCAAAAAATGAATGGCACTTATCAGCAAAGAACATCTACTTTGTACATTCCTGTTGCTGTTCACTTCCCTAATGGTTCAGAAAGCAATAGAGCTTGTTTAGAAGCGTTTGCTCAAACACAAATTGATGTGATTAATCAAGATTATACCGCGACTAATCCTGATATTTCTAACTGGGCAGCAGCATCACAATATTACCCAGGTTTACAGCCAGGTAGTGTAAATGTAAAATTCTGTATTGCTACCAAAAATCACCCAGCAGGAGGCGACCCTGAAGTATTAGAAGGCAACCCATTAGTGACCATTGGTTCTAATGGTTCTAATTTCCCGGCTAACTTTCCAGAATACGACGCAACTTATGCAGGTTATATGAACTTCATTATTAAAGATATAGGATCTAGTACTTTAGGATATTCTCCCTTGATAGGTGATGTGGCTGCAGGAGGAGCAGTGGTAATGAATACCTATTGCTATGGTACAGGAAATGGTTGTGGAGTTTACTCTCCTCAAGCTCCGTATAATTTAGGGAGAACAGTAACCCACGAATTAGGACATTTCTACAACTTAAACCACACTTTTGCAGGAGGTTGTTTTGGAGATGGTGATGCCGTGGATGACACTCCTCCAGTTGCTGGTCCTACCTACGGAAATCCTCCAAACGGATCCGTATCATCTTGTAATATTCCTGGTCAATACGCTTTAACAATGAACTATATGGATTATGTAAACGATGCTTCAATGTATATGTTTACTCCAGGTCAAATGACAAGAGTGGAAGCTTATTTTGCAACCGTGGAAGACGAATGGAAACAAGATGTTGTTGAATGTAACAATGATATGGCTGTAACCGAAGTAAAAAGCAAATTCGAGTCAATAGAGGTTTTCCCAAATCCAGTAGTTGATAATGTGAATATTAAACTGAAGTCTAATAAAGATGTGGATATTAAAATCTACGATGCTACAGGAAACTTGGTATTTGCTGAGTGGTACAAGAATAATGATACTGTATTTAAAAAGTCGATTAACCTTGATAGACTTTCGTCAGGGATGTATTTCTTACACATCGAAACGGATACAGAAATGGCATTAGAGAAAATATTAGTTAAATAATCTTATTGCTAAACAACATCAAGTCCTGTAATGTATTTTACAGGGCTTTTTTTATAAATTTGCATCTATGAAAGCAAAAATTCAACCTTACGAACTGATATTCAAAAAACCAAGTGGCACCTCACGAGGAATTTTAAAAACCAAACAAACCTTTATCCTTGAAATCGAAAAAGGAAACCAAAAAGGCATCGGAGAATGTGGTCTTTTTCGTGGTCTTAGTTATGATGATGTCCCTGAATATGAAACGAAATTAGAATGGCTTTGTGAAAATATTCATTTAGACCGAACGGAAATTCAGCGAGAATTGTTGCACTTCCCATCTATTTGGTTTGGGTACGAACAAGCAATGCTCAATTTAGAGCAAAATAAGAATATTTATTTCCCAAGCGAATTTACCCAAAATCAAAAATCTATTCAAATTAATGGACTGATTTGGATGGGCGATATTGATTTTATGAAAGAACAAATTGAGGAAAAATTAAAATTAGGCTTCCGTTGTATTAAGCTAAAAATTGGAGTTAATTGGAAAGAAGAAAAGGCTATTTTAGAAGCATTAAGAAAAGATTATCCAGTAAACCAATTAGAATTAAGGGTGGATGCCAATGGTGCTTTCGGTTTTGAAAAAGCCAAAATCGTCTTACAAGAACTCGCAGATGTAGACATTCATTCCATAGAACAACCTATTAAGGCAGGTCAGATAGATTTAATGCGAAAATTGTGTGCAAAAACCCCTACACCGATTGCTCTGGATGAAGAATTGATTGGAGTGGTGGAATATGAGCAAAAAGCAAAATTATTAAATGAAATCAATCCGCAGTATATTATTCTAAAACCGAGTTTAGTGGGTGGATTTAGCGGTTCCGATGAATGGATAGCATTAGCCGAAGAAAGGAATATCGGTTGGTGGATTACCTCGGCATTGGAAAGTAATATCGGACTAAATGCCATTGCTCAATACACTTTCACGAAACAAAGTCCAATGCCACAAGGTTTAGGAACGGGCGGACTTTTTACCAATAATTTTCCTTCGCCTTTGTATTTGGAAGGAGAGGAATTATGGTTTAAATATTGATTTTTTGGAAATGATTTAATAGAAAATGTATATTTATAGGCACAAGAAACCGACTCAATAATGAAAGCGTACTATTATTTATTTTACAAATTACACAATTTTTGGGAAAGAGCTTCTATTCCTACTTTTTTGAGTGAATTTAAAGCATCTGTTTCAATTATCGCTTTAAAAATATGGCTTATAATAACAGTTACAAATTATTATAATATTTTTATTGATAGAACATTTAATCTAAATAAAAACGTTTTTTTATTGATAGGCTTTTGTATAGTAGCAATCAATGTTAAACTCTTTACATTTTCAGATGATTGGAAAATGTATAATCAAAAATTTAGCCAACAATCCGTTAAAAAAAACCGTATAGGTGGAGTAACAGTATGGAGCATAATTATTTGTATAATAATCAATTTAATCTATTCTTATTACCTAATGAGTACAATAGATTGGAATCAATATAGGCAATAATTTTTTCAGAAAGTGCAAGTATTTGTTTTTTAGAAAAAAATCTATATTTGTGGCGAAGCGAACTTGATATAATGACTATTTTTTAAGATATCCTCTTGGTCTATAATAAGTATGAAAAAAATAAATGCATTTCTTTACCTGATAATTTTAATCATTAACTTGGACGCTTTCAAAACGATGGTTATTTTGTTTTTCAAATTGATATCTTTTAAATCAATAGTATCTCCGTTGGTGATGTTCTATTTTAGTCTTTTTATAATATATCTTTGTATGCCTCTATTTTATATCTTTTGTTTTTTTAAGACAATAAAAAAACGCTTTTTTATTGTCTTATTCTACTTATTAATTACATTACTACCTTTAAGAATATTTGACCGAAGTGGGGAATGGAGTTTACCTTGTATTTCTTTTATCGGTTCTTTCCTATTTTTAATAGTATTTCAGAAATGGTTTTGGGCAATACTACCAAGCAAATGGCGGTAATAATATTGTGCCTTAGAAAGCATAAGGTGATTAAAAAATAGGATTTTGGCGTAAAAAAAATGCACGAACTTTGGGTTAAACACCTGATATTACTTATACACCGTTTTAGCAGTAGTTATTTTTTATTCATTTTCATATTCTTGTGTTTATGGTATAATTCGGAACACTTTTCAGCGTAGTTAAAATAAGTTTCGTCTGAAAAATTCTCTAAATTAATAATTTTAAATTTCATCTTTGTCCTTATGGTTGGTATTTTAACTAATTCGCCTTCTCCATCGTTTGCTAAATGGTTGAAATAGTTCCAATTTCCTATATAATTCTGAGTTAATAAATTTACACTTGATTCTCCACTTCCGTCATTTGAAGCATTTCCAAATTCATATCTACTCATTCCAATTAATTGTATTTTTTTTGATTTGGAATTATATCTAAATTGATTTTTGTAACCAGCTCGCATAAAATCATTTTCAAAATAAAATCCATTTTTTGCGTCTGTTATTGCAGATGTTAAGTTTAATATTTCTATTGGCTTACTTTCTGTTTTTTTGAAGTTCTTGCTAGATAAAATACATACAATTACGGATTTTTCATTATCAATATAAATTGTATCAATAATACCATCAAAGTCAATATCTTTTTCAAGTTTATTCTGTGCCAGAACGGAAGAATTTATTAAAAAGAAAATTATCAAAAAAATAATTTGTTTCATTTATATTGTGTTTTAATTACTACGAACGGTTTAGTGTAAATACTGTAACAGACTTAAAATTTACCAAATTTTGTTGTTATTACTAATAATTATCCACTACATTTTTATTTCGCTAAATTACGAAAGAAAAATGAAATCGCAGTGGTGATTCAAAAGCCAAAACTTTGTATTATAAAAATACCCGATATTCTATTTATACAGTGTTGGTTGTAGTTTTTTTTACATTTCTAAAAAATATAATTTATCATTTAGTTTAATAAGATTTGTAGATTCTAAAATCCATTTATTTTTTGCTTTTGTTTCAGAATCAAGTGAGTTCACATCCTTTTTAAGGAGTTTAATTAAAACATAATTAGGAGCAATAAAATATTTAACTAAACCATTATCTTTATAAACTTCTAGAATTTTAAGGTTTTCAAATTCTGACATTTTATTAGAAAATTTTTCTATAGGATTTAATTTTATTTGGTCGATAGGGAACTTTTTAATCATTTGACCTCCTTGACTCCTACAAGTCGCTATTTTTAAACTATCGTTTTCTTGACAAATGGTTGTGCAAATTGTCAATTGATGTTCAAATTCGTGAAAATTATTTCCTTGAATTAATTCTAAGTTGTCAGATAAAAAATCTTTACAATTTCCGTGAATTATCAAAGATTTAAATTGTTCTACTAAGTTACACCTATATACGAAATTTTCATTATTATCAAATTTATCCCAAGTATGAACCACTCCTTGTTTGTTTTGATAATTAAAACCATCATATTCTGGAACTTTCTCGTAGTCAAAAGGAATGCTTTTATTTTGAGTACAAGAAATAATTAAAAAAATAGATATAAAATATTTTAACAGTTTTTTCATTTTAAATTGTAGCCAACGGTTAGTATATGAAAAGTAGGCGATTTCGAAGCACTAACTTTCGGTTAAGCACAGAGTTTGAAACGAGCCAAAACTCTTGAATTTACAACTATTTCGCCTATTTTTTATATACATTGTTGTGGTGTCGTTTTTTATTGTGATTCAACGTATTTTTTAAAATTACCCAGTATTGCTTGCCATCCTACACGTTGTTGTTCATCAGAATTTGTCCCCTCGGCATCAAAGGTTTCGCTAACTTGAATTTCATTTCCATTTTGAGTGAATTCAATATCAACTTTTCGCCCGTCTGTCATTTTATAAGAAATCAGTTCTTTGTCAACTATT
>PDSY01000018.1 GCA_002747105.1 Flavobacteriales bacterium
TTCTTTGGCAGAATAAATTCCCCAACCGATTAAACCAAGCACCAACGCCCCAATAATCAATTTATTTTTTATTGAAAATTTTATGATTTTGTCTAACATTTTTTATTTGTTTTTATTTTTAGGAATTGATAGAATAAGTACAAAGAGCCATAATTGAATTATAATTACGCCAAATGCAATAATTTGTGTTTGAAAAGCAACAGCAGAAAAATACCTTTTCCTTGCTCGCCTTTCATCAATTTTATGTATCAATAATTTTTTTTCACATTCATCAATATCTGTCCTTTTTCGTATATCGTTTTTTGTCCACATTGCAGATGAATCATTTTTGTTGGCAGGAATGTCAAGAAACCGCAACCTGTTTCCAATTAACCAACCGCAAATGACAATTGTGGTGATTGAGAGTAAAAGTCCAATATATTTTTTTCCTTTTTTTATTCTCCAAATCAATACTCCAGTAATCACTACAATGAATGAAATTGTTATAATATACTTTTCCATTTAAAATTTATTTTTGATTGTGTTTTCAATTTCAATAAATTGATAGAAAAAAAGAAGATACAATTAATCAAAGTCAATTGAATATTTGAAAATATTTTTTTTACCACACACTATACCTTATAACTTCAAAAGGTTATGAGATTCATTTTAAACAAGTTAAGCTTTAGGTGGCTGAAAAATAGTATCTACAAATGCTGAAGTATAGAATGATTTGTAGGAATTTACTTTGGTATGTTTTGATGAAATAAACGGTTTTATTTCAAAATTGATTTGGTTAGGTAAAAATGTTAAGACGGACAACTCCACATTACAGTGATGATGATGTTTAGTATTTTTGTCGTGCTCGCTGTCGTTTTGATGATGAGAATCGTTGTGCGTAGCCTCAGAACATAAATGCGTTTCTGTATCATCATACACCACAACATCATTATGAATCACCTGTGGAGGTGTCATTAATAGAAATGTTATAATGTAGATGATAAAGTTTTTCATCTGATTCATAGGTTAGTGCAGATACAAAGATATAAAATAAATTTTATTCCATATCTTTCAGTAGTTGATTCTTTTAATAATTGAATAAACTTAGTCTTTAAATTTTTTCGATAGGTAGTTTAGGCAGGGGCTAACATCAAAGTATAATCCTTCTAATTGGGAATCATTTTCAGCAAGGGTTAAATAATCGAAATGTTTAATTAAGCTTTGGGTACCACCAAATTTAAATCCAAGAACTTTCAATAAATTATATTCGTGAGAGGTGTAAATAACATAAAAC
Organism: Flavobacteriales bacterium; assembly: GCA_002747105.1. Classification (GTDB taxonomy): domain Bacteria; phylum Bacteroidota; class Bacteroidia; order Flavobacteriales; family Weeksellaceae. The sequence goes on from PDSY01000018.1 coordinate 1,274, forward strand.
GCTTGTTTTTCGTTTATTCCGTTACCAGAACTCATCAGTGCATCAATGATGATACGCATTTGCGTGACTCTTTTCTTGAAAGCTTGTTTATTTTTATTTTTGTCGAGTGCGTATAGTTGGTATACAAAAGCATTTAAGTCAAACGGTGTTTCTGAAAGTATTTTATTGGTTAAATCAATAATTGTATTCGTCTCAACTTTTTCTAATGATTTTTGTTTTTCTAAAATGGTGTTCAAGCTATCACTATAGTCTGAATTCGAATAAGGAGAATAGTCTTTATGAAAAATATAGCCATAATACAAATGCCTTTTTTCTTGTAAAGTCATTGTAGAATCGGCTTTTAAAAATCTTTTCATCAAAGTGTCATAAAATAAATTCGATTCCTTATTTTGAATGTTTTTTTCAATTTTTGTATAGTCGGGCTTTTCAAATTTCCAATTTTGAGAATAAGCGAATTGACTTAATAATAGGAATAGTGTTAAGATTAATTTGTTCATTTTTTGTGTTTTTGATAGTGTTTCGGTTTGAATACAACAAGTATATCACTTCAAAATAGAAATGATATACATTGTTTGTATGTTTCACAAAAATATGAATTTTTAATTAACCATAAGTTATTTTTTATAACTTATTTTTTTTGAAATCGGATGCTCCAAATACCTCTAATTTGATTTTCTTTATAACCTTGTGCTTGGTCGGTTGGATATAATTCGGCTAACTTTTTAAGCGTAGCAGGTTTTATTTGTTCGTTAGGGGTTCCATGACATTGTAAGCACATTGTATTGGTTTTTATGGGAGCATAAAACTGAATTTCTCCATTTTCTTCTTCTACAATTGGCTTTAATTGGGCTTTTTCTGAGAGTAATTTTTTGTATTGTTTGATAATGGACAACTCTTTTTCGTTAGGTTGGTTAGCAGGATTTCTTGTTTTATCGGAAACCCTTTTAATTGTTGCGTTAAAATGATTCGCCATGCTATCCGTTAATGGGTAAGCCTTATGATTACAAAATTGTAAAGCCTCTATCGTACCTTTCTTTTGAATAGTACCCATGAGGTTTTTTCCTAAAACTTTTTTTGTTCCCAAAGCATAAGACATTCCGATTTCGGCAGGTGTTTTTTCTTTTTCTACTTCTACTAATTGTTTTCCTGCATTATGGTAAGTTGCTGTTCCATGTTTTTCTTTCCAATGTTCTTTAAACCAAGTAGGCTCTTGGATTTGATAATCATAGACATATTCAGCGATTTTGGTCAGCATCTTATCCTCAAAACCTAAATTAGGCATCAGATTGAAACGCTCCACGGCATGGCTCAATTTTGCTTTTTCTTGAGTAGGATTTTTAGAAAAATTAACAAAGTCTTGGATGAATTGCTCTCTTGACATACCATCTTTTAAGTACATTGATTTGACAGCAACCATTGGAGGGGCAACGATTTCTTCGAATTTTGCCGATGGACTGTGGCATAAAAAACATTTTTTTTCTAATAATTCTTTTCCTTCAGGTACTTTTTGAACCGTTTCCTGCTGTGCAGGTGTTATTTCTTTTATTGTTTCGTTCTTTTTATTACAACTGATTAACGAAACGATGCTTAAACTAATGATGAATATTTTTTTCATGTGAACTTAATTTTTAGTTAGCCCAAAAGTAATAATATTGAACATAAATAAAGGTAACAAATATTACAATAATCCGTTTTTAGAGGTATTTTAGATTGTTTATAAATTATTTCAATTTTTTCTTATTATAATTTTTTAGGTAGTGTTTTTAAAATTGTATCTTTGCCAAAATTAAGAAATTAAAGATGTCAGAAATAAAACTCAATACCATAGCAGAAGCGATAGAAGATCTTAAAAACGGAAAAGTAATCATCGTCGTCGATGACGAAAACCGAGAAAATGAAGGAGATTTTTTATCCGCTGCCGAATTGACCACTCCAGAAATTATCAACTTTATGACTGTTCATGGAAGGGGATTGATTTGTACGCCTTTGCCTGAGGAGAGGTGCGACGAATTAGGTTTAGATATTATGGTAACCAGAAGTAGCGACCCTAAAGAAACCGCTTTTACGGTATCGATTGATTTACTTGGAGATGGTGTTACCACAGGGATTTCTGCAAGTGATAGAGCAAAAACTATTTTGGCATTAATGAACGAAAAAACCAAGCCGACTGATTTTATGCGTCCAGGGCATATCTTCCCATTGAGAGCTAAAAAAGGAGGAGTTCTGAAAAGAGCAGGACACACCGAAGCAGCCATTGATTTAACTCGTTTGGCGGGGCTGAAAGAAGGAGGTGTCATTTGTGAAATTATGAATGATAATGGAACAATGGCAAGACTTCCTGAATTAATAGAATTGGCTAAAAAGTTGGACATTAAAATTGTTTCCATTGAAGATTTAATTCATTATCAACTTCAAAAAGGAGATTTAATCGAAAGGATAGAAGAAAGAGCCGTGAAAACACATTACGGAGATTTCCAATTTTATGCTTTCAAAGAGGTGGGAACGGACCAAATTCATTTTGCACTGACCAAAGGAAATTGGACACCAAATGATTCTGTTTTAGTCAGAGTACAAGCATCAAATACTTATTTTGATGTGTTGAGTAGATTGCATTCTGGGGAGAAACCTTTACTTGAAAAGGCTACGAAAATGATTAACGATGAAGGGCAAGGAATTATTATTTTCATTAATAATGTTTCTACCCAAGAGAATACACTACGAAAGCTACAACAATTTTTAGATTTTCAGGATGGAGCAGAGGCTCGTCCTACCTTAGCGTCTAATTTTAGAGATTATGGAATTGGAACACAAATTTTGAAAAATTTAGGGGTAAATAAATTTAAAGTTTTAACGCAAAGTCCTCATATTCAACCACAAGTGGGTGGTTATGGTGTAGAAGTTACCGAAATGGTAGAACTGAAATAAATGAATACAAAAACCGAAAAATTAGAGGCTTTTTCTCGCTTGCTTGACATTATGGACGACTTGCGAGAGCAGTGTCCTTGGGATAAAAAACAAACCTTGCAATCTCTACGACCTTTGACTTTGGAGGAAACTTACGAATTGTCCGATGCTTTGATGCAAAACGACTTTCAGGAGATTAAAAAAGAATTGGGAGATGTACTTTTACACTTGGTTTTCTATGCTAAAATAGGTTCAGAGGAAGGTCAGTTTGATATTGCTGATGTTATTAATGCACTCAATGAAAAATTGATTTTCAGGCATCCTCATATTTACGGAGATACCAAAGTTCAAGATGAGGAAGAGGTAAAAAGAAATTGGGAGAAATTAAAGCTAAAAGAAGGGAATAAGTCTGTTTTGGCAGGAGTTCCCAAGGGTTTACCGAGTATCGTAAAAGCCACTCGAATGCAAGAAAAAGCCAAAGGAATTGGTTTTGATTTTGAAAACAAAAAAGATGCTTGGGCAAAAGTAGAGGAGGAGTTGGCAGAGTTTCATGCTGAGGAAACCCTTGAAAAACAAGAAGATGAATTTGGAGATGTTTTATTTTCGTTGATTAATTATGCTCGGATTTGTGGCATTAATCCTGATACGGCATTAGAGAAAACCAATCTTCGATTTAAGGCTCGGTTCCAACAAATGGAAAAATTTGCCGAACAAGAAAACACAAAACTTCAAGATTTGTCCCTTGACCAAATGGAAGCACTTTGGCAAAAAGCAAAAAGGAGTTTGAGTTGATAATGAATTACCTAATCATCTCATTTCCCAATTAATTTCAAAAAAGCTTCTTCGGTAATAATATTGATGCTGTCTATTTTTTCAGCTTTTTTGAGTTTACTTCCTGCTTTTTCACCAACGACTAAATAATCAAGGTTTTTGGAAACGGAGGATAACTTTTTACCACCATTTTGCTCTACCATTTCTTCAGCTTGTGAGCGAGTGAATAGCGTTAATTTCCCTGTAAATAGAAAGGATTTCCCTTCTAAAATAGTACTGATAGGTTGGTCTTCATCGGCTGATTTTTCAAGCTGAACACCAAAACTTTTCAGTTCGTTAATCATCGTGATATTTTCTTCTTTTTCAAAAAACTGAATTAAACTTTCAGTGATTTTTTCGCCAATATCTTCTACGGCAATCAGTTCCTCTAAACTTGCCTTTTGTAAAGCCTCAATGGACGGAAAGGTCTTAACGAGTTTCTTGGCTACGGTTTCGCCAATATGCTTTATTCCCAATCCAAAAAGCACTTTTTCAAAAGGTTTTGCTTTGGATTTTTCTATGCCGTCGATAATATTCTGAGCCGATTTTTCTGCCATTCTTTCCAACGGTAAAAGTTGATTTTTAGTCAGTTTGTATAAGTCGGCAGGGTTTTCTATTAATTGAGCATTATAGAGTTGCTCAATGGTTTCACTTCCTAAATTGTCAATATTCAGGGCTTTTCTTGATACAAAATGAATCATTTTTCCGATCACTTGCGGAGGACAATGGTTTTCATTAGGACAAAAATGAATGGCTTGATCTTCTATTTTAATTAAAGGCGTATCGCATTCAGGGCAGTTTTTAATAAAGTTAATCGGTTGAAAATTGAATACTCTACTTTCCGTATCTACGCCCACGATTTTAGGGATGATTTCGCCACCTTTTTCTACAAAAACAAAGTCATCCTCGTGTAGGTCTAATTTTTTAATAATATCTTCGTTATGCAAGGAAGCTCTTTTAACAATAGTTCCCGCCAATAAAACAGGTTCTAAATTCGCCACAGGAGTGATTGCTCCTGTTCTTCCCACTTGGTAACTCACTGATTTTAATTGAGTTCTAACCTTTTCTGCTTTAAATTTATATGCCATTGCCCAACGAGGAGATTTGGCGGTATAGCCTAATGTTTTTTGTTGGTTTAAATTGTTGACTTTCAATACTATTCCGTCTATTTCAAAAGGCAGGTGATGTCTTTCTTTATCCCAAAAATCAATGAATTTTTTAACTTCATCCAAGTTTTTGCACAATTGGGCTTGTTGTGAAGTTTTAAATCCCCAATTTTTAGCCTTTTCCAAAAGTTCCCAATGGGTTTTAGCATCGCTTTCTTCGGCAACAAATTGATAGAGTACAGCGGACAATTTTCGTTTGCTCACTTCCGTAGAATCTTGCATTTTGAGCGTTCCACTGGCGGTGTTTCTTGGATTCATAAAAGCGTCTAATCCTTCTGCTAATCGCTCCTCATTGATTTTATCAAAATTATTTTTGGTTAAAAAAATCTCTCCTCTCATATAAAATTTTTCGGGAGCATTATTTAGTATTAAAGGAATATCGGCAATGGTTTTCACATTATTGGTAATTTCATCGCCTTGGAAACCATCTCCACGGGTAACGGCTTTGGAAAATCTGCCATTTTCGTACAGAATAGAGATAGAGGCACCGTCGTATTTGAGTTCAGCGACAAATTCTACAGGCTCCTCGATGGTTTTAATAATGCGTTTTTCCCAATTTTCTAAATCTTCATAATTATAAGAATTGTCTAATGAATACATTCTAAATTCGTGCTGAACGGTCGGGAAATTTTTGGTAATACTTCCTCCAACTCGTAGAGTAGGCGAATTTTCATCGTGAAATTCAGGGTGTTTTTGCTCTAAATCTTGAAGTTTTTTGAGTTGGGTATCGAACTCAAAATCAGAGATGGTGGGCTGGTCTAAAACATAATAATTATAATTATGCTGGTGTAATTCTTTTCGTAATTCCTCTATTTGTTGCTGAATATTATCTGACATTAGCTTGAAGATTTTTACAAAAGTAAGGATATTTTTATTGCAAACCATTTTAATATTTTGAAATGTATTGCTGGGAATACATAAAATGAGAAGCTTTCATATATTTAATTTTTTATCTTTGCTTTTTAATTTCAATCTTGTGATAAATAACAATCAACCACTTGCGGAAATCTTACGCCCTCAAAATTTAGATGAAGTTTTGGGACAAGAACACCTTACAGGAAAGAATGCACCAATTCGAAAAATGCTAAAAAACGATACCATTAGTTCGCTTATTTTCTGGGGACCTCCCGGGGTAGGAAAAACTACCTTGGCGGAGATTATTTCGCAGCAATCCGATCGCAGGTTTTACCAGCTTTCTGCTGTTTCCAGTGGCGTAAAAGAGGTAAGAAAGGTGATTGAAGACTCTAAAAAACAACATCTTTTTTCAGGAAAATCTCCGATTTTATTTATTGATGAAATTCATCGGTTTAATAAATCTCAACAAGATGCTTTGCTTCACGCTGTGGAAAAGGGTTGGATTGTATTAATTGGTGCAACCACCGAAAATCCAAGTTTTGAAGTCGTATCTGCCTTATTGTCTCGTTCTCAAGTTTTTGTTTTGAAGTCTTTATCTTATGAGAAATTGGAGGAACTCATCAATATTGCCACAAATAAATTCAACGAAATACATCAAACGAGTTTTAAAATTGTTGATAATCAGGTTTTTATTCAGTATTCTGGTGGAGATGCTCGAAAGCTCATCAATGCCATAGAATGGGTTTTGAATCAGTTTAAACATCTAAAAAACAAAGCGATAACAAGAGAGGATGCAGTGTCTGTTTTGCAGGAAAATATGGCGAATTATGATAAAAATGGAGAGCAACATTATGATATTATTTCAGCATTCATCAAATCGATACGAGGAAGCGACCCAAACGCAACTGTCTATTGGTTAGCGAGAATGTTGGTAGGTGGGGAAGATGTGAAATTTATTGCGAGGAGATTATTGATTTTGGCTTCGGAAGATATTGGTTTGGCAAATCCGAATGCTTTGGTCATGGCGAATAATTGTTTTCAGGCAGTAAGTGTAATTGGACTTCCTGAAGCTCGGATTATATTGAGTGAAACGGCAGTTTATTTGGCAGTTTCTCCGAAAAGTAATTCTACTTATATCGCCATCAATAAAGCCATGGATTTTGTAAAGCAAACAGGCGATTTACCTGTGCCTTTAGCATTAAGAAATGCACCTACTAAACTCATGAAAGACATGGATTATGGTAAGAACTATCAATATTCACATAACTATAAAGGAAATTTTGTAGAGCAAGAGTTTTTACCGAAAGAAATTTCTGGAACTTCTTTTTATCAACCTTCCCAAAATACCACCGAACAAAAAATCGCTAAAGAATTACAAAAAAAGTGGAAAGACAAGTATTAGGCTTTCAATTTATAGGGAAAATAAAATGACTTTAAAGGTAAAATACTGTTTTCAAATAATGAATTCACTTTAACTTTTTGAGTTCAGTGTTTAACGCAATTTTAACATCTTGACAGTACTTTCTTAACATTTAAAGGAATACATTTGCAAGTGATGAAGTATAAATACATATTACTTATTGGATTTGTCATTTTTGGACAACAATTTTTGAAGGCTCAAAAGTCTTATAATGCTTTGGTTTATAAAGGAAATGAAAATTTTCAACAGAAGAAATATGCCCAAGCAACAACGCAATTTAAAAAAGCAACACAGACCAAAGCAAAAGATTTCACGGCTCAATACAATTTAGGGAATGCCTTATATAAAGATAAAAAATATGAGCAAGCCGTTGCCGAATGGACAAAAGGATTAGATTTATCAGGCAATAAGTTTGACCAATCTGCTATTTTACACAATATTGGGAATGCTTATATGCAATTGAATCAGCCTGAAAAAGCATCTGAATTTTATAAAAAGTCTTTGGCAAAAGATAGAAACAAAGCCACCTTGAAAAATTTGCAAATCGCTAAAAAGAAACAACAAGAAAATCGACAGCAAGAGCAAAAACAACAGAATAAAAAAGACAATAAGTCGGACCAAAAAAATAATAAAAATCAACAACAGTCCAAGGATAATCCACAAAAAGGGAAACCCCAAGATAATGGGAAAGGAAACCAAAATAAAGGAGCATCCGATGGTGATCGAAAAGGAAATAGCAAGGAAAAAAAGCAACAGAAAAAATTACCTAAAGAATTGGAAAATGCCATTATGAATAGAGTGGCAAATAAGGAACGAAATACGGCTCGTAGAATACTGAACCAAAAATCTAATTTTACGCCAGAAAGCAAAGAAAAAGATTGGTAATGCGTTCTTCTCTACTCTACTTTTTATTTATTATTTTCAGCCTTTTTTTAAAAGGTCAGGTGAGTGTTTTTCCTGTTGTTAGCAAAGAACGCCTTTATCTTAATAAGCCATTTCACCTTACATTTGTCGTTAAAATAAAAGGTCAGTTAGACACAGAATCTCCTCTTTACTTACCCGATTTATCGAAGTTTCAGGTAGTAGGAAGTGCATCTAATTATCAAACCGTCGTTAAAGGAAACGAAGTTGAGCATCAAAAGGTATATCAATGGGTTTTAAAGCCTTTGAAAAAGGGAAAATTAAAAATAGGAGTAGCCAAGATAAAAGTAAATGGTCAATTTTATTCTACAGAGCCTATTGATATTTTTGTCAATGATGTTAGCCCATCAACGAATTCGTATTTGAAGCAAAAAGATAGTCCTATGACCATGGATGTCCTATTGGATAATTCGGAAGTGTATGAAAATCAGCCTGTTTATGGTAGTGTTAAAATCTATGCTACTAATCCAAATGAACTGAGACAAATTAAAAAAATCAGTTTCCCTCCTCAAGAAAATATAGCAATTCAGCAGGTGACTTACCGAAAGTCGAATGTACAAATGATGGATAATCGTCTTTTTGTTCAGGAGGTTGCACAGTTTGTGAGTATTCCTACTCAATCTGGGGAATTGGAAATTCCATCCATTGCTACAAAGGCATTCAAAGGGCAAAAGCTTGTTTCTAAACCAGTGAAACTTAAGGTAAAACCATTGCCTAAAAATCCACCAAAAGGTTTTTTAGATGCTGTTGGCGAAGATTTTACCATCAATATTAGTTCGGATGTTAGGGGTAAAATGCTTGTTTCTAAACCGATTAATTTAAAAATTAAAATAAAAGGAAAGGGGAATTTAACTAAAATGAAGTTGCCTAAAATTAAAGTTGCCAATGCAGAAGTCTTCCCTCCAAAAATACAACGAAATATTAGTGAAAATCCTAAAAATAGGAGAGGAGAGGTAATCGCACAATATGTGATAGTGCCTAAAAAATCGGGGAACTTAAAGATCTCAACAGAGGACTTTGCTTATTTTAATACGCATCATGAACGCTATATGAAAGTGCCAATTTCGCCTTTAGTATTAAGCGTTGAGGCTAAAAAAGAAAAAACGATTTTTCATGATACCAGCGACTATTCTCCCCCAACTTTTCGGTATCAGGACCAACAAAAACCAGTAAAAAATACGGAAAAAATATTTGATGGGAAGCTTATCTTACTCAATATATTGGCATTGATAATATTACTAATCGCTTTTTTCGGTTTTAGAAAATGGCAAAAAAATAATATTAAAAATAAGAATAATTCATTAGGGAATACTTTGGGTTCGGTCGAAGAATCAGAGGAAGAAATCAAAGAAAATTTTGAAAATAATATTCAAGATGATTTATTTTTTCTTAAAAAAATGAAGGACGAAAAGAAATACGAAGCCTTTTTTAAAGAAATAAATGAACTGGAAGATAAATGTAAAAATAAACTTCAAATTTCAGATTTACAGCAGTTTATAAACGAATCGTTAGGAGCCGAACAAGTTGAAAAATATCAAAAACTTCAGGAAAAAATACAATGGGAAAAGTATGCTCCACTCAAGAATGCTAAACAAATAGATGAAATCTATCATGCGATTGTTAAATTGTATTTAGAAATTAGCAAATAAGTGAAAAAAAAGATTATTTTTGCCGAAAATTTAAAAGCGAAAATAATGTTTCAAGATTTTTCTATTAAAGAAGTCCTAACTTCATTTATGGTACTTTTTGCAGTGATAGATATTTTAGGTTCTATTCCACTGATTGTAAGTTTAAAAAAGAAATTCGGAAGGATAGAGTCCGAAAAAGCCTCTTTAGTGGCGGGTGCGTTGTTGGTTACTTTTCTTTTTGTGGGAGAAACGCTACTTACTTTCATTGGGATTGATGTCAATTCCTTTGCAATAGCGGGTGCTTTTGTGTTATTCATCATTGCTTTGGAGATGGTCTTAGGAGTTCAAATTCAGCGTGGTGGCGAAGCGAAGTCTGCTTCTATCGTACCGATTGCTTTTCCACTGATTGCGGGAGCAGGTTCTTTGACGACGACCCTTTCTTTAAAGGCGGAATTTGCAACGATTAATATTATTTTAGGAATTATTTTAAATATTATTTTGGTCTATGTTGTGTTAAAATCTGCCAATTGGATTGAGAAAAAAATTGGAGAAGGAACAATTAAAGTTTTAGAAAAAGTTTTTGGAGTTATTCTTTTAGCGATTTCTATTAAATTATTCACAACAAATTTTGCTCAAATTGTACAAAGTTATTTTCAATTTTAGTATTTTTGAACCATGAAAACAATATATAAAGTCTTTTTAGGAATTTTTATCCTTTTTACAGCGATTAATTTTTATGCAATCGATTGGAATTTAGGATTTCTACATGATGAAAATACCAAATATGTCTTCTCTATTTGTGCGGGTATTATTGGGCTGATTTTCGTATTTGTAATGAACACTTGGAGTAAGTTGGGAATAAAAAAATAAAAGGTTTTTTTCAGTTTTTCCAAGTAAAAAGCACCACTTTATTTTGAAGTGGTGCTTTTTGTATGATGATGGGAGTGATATTAGATTTCTGTATCTAAATCCCAATTTTGTAAATAATCGTGTACATGTTTTAGGAACATTCCTCCAAGAGAACCATCTACTACTCTGTGGTCATAAGAATGCGACATGAACATCATATTTCTAATCGCGATTACATCTCCGTTTTCAGTTTCTAAAACAGCTGGTTTTTTCACGATATTACCTACCGCCAAGATCGCAACCTGTGGCTGAGGGATAATAGGGGTTCCCATTAAATTCGCAAAACTTCCTACATTAGAAATGGTGTAAGTAGCACCTTGCGTATCCTCTGGTCTTAATTTTTTATTTCTCGCTCTATATGCTAAATCATTTACCGCTTTGGTGATTCCTAAAAGAGATAATTGGTCTGCATTTTTAATCACAGGAACGATTAAGTTTCCATCAGGTAAAGCAGTTGCCATACCGATATTGATGTTCTTTTTCTTAATGATTTTATCTCCGTTTACAGAAATATTAATCATTGGGAAATCCTGAATAGCTTTTACAATAGCCTTAATGAAAATAGGAGTGAAAGTCAGTTTTTCTCCTTCTCTTTTCAAGAAAGCATCTTTGTGTTTGTTTCTCCATTTCACGACATTGGTTACATCAGACTCGATGAATGAAGTTACATGAGGAGCAATTTGTTTTGCTTTCAGCATATTTTCAGAGATGATTTTCCTCATTCTATCCATTTGGATAATTTCTTCGCCTGCTCCTGCGGTAATCGTTGTTGCAGGTGTACTTGCAGGTGCAGAAGTAGTTTTTGGTGCGGTAGGTGCTGGTGTTGCTACTGCTTTTGTTTCACCTTTTGGTCTATTGGCTACAAATGCCAAAATATCTTCTTTGGTAATTCTACCTTCAAGACCACTTCCTTTAATTGTTTTTAGTTCTTCTTCGCTAATGTTTTCTTCGGTAGCGATAGATTTTACAAGTGGAGAAAGATAAAGCTCTCCTGAGAATTCTACTTTATTATTTTCTAATGGTGTTTCTAAAGTTTTTACAACTTCAGGTGCTGGAGTTTCTTCTACTACATTTGCTGTAACAGGAGTAGCCTCTGCACTACCTTCCCCTTCGATTTCCAAAATAGCAATAGCTTCACCTACTTTGGCTACTTCGTCGGTATTTTTTAAAATTTTAACAATCTTTCCAGATACTGGTGTTGGAACATCGGAATCCACTTTATCCGTTGCAATTTCTACAACCGAATCGTCTTCATTTACACTATCTCCTTCGTTGAATAACCAAGAGATAATCGTTGCTTCCATCACGCCTTCTCCCATAGAAGGAAGTAGTAATTTATATTCTGCCATTTCTATATTTAATAAGATTTTGCCAAATATACGAAAAATGTTTTTTTTGATGAAAAAACACTGAGATTATTTCGCTAGGAAACGAGGTTTTATTGAAACTCTATAACCATTTTGTCTTTTACGGAAAGATTAAACAGGGTTTTGGCTCCATTATTCGCACTGCCTTTATAGACATAAAAGGTTAGATAACCTTCTTGGTTAAAGAAAAATCCGCTATTTCCATGATATTTTGACTCTTTTTCCCAATGCGTTACAATATCGGTATAATGTTGATGTATTTTGTTGAACTTTTCGAACCTCACCCTAATGGTAAAGGAATTATACTGCTTGCTTTTTTCCTCAAAAATACTACGACTAATATTGGTTACGACATCTCCAAAATGCGTTATATAGACGATATTTCCGACAATTCTATTTTTATTAATAATCACCTGAGGTGTCATTAGTTCTTTAATATGGTCTATTTTTTTACCAATCAGTTCTGGAAGTCCTCCTCTTTGCAGGTGAACAGCACACGGAGCAAAAATATCTACCGATGCAAAATTCACCACATCATCAAAACGGTTATTCAGCGTGATATGATAAATCGCTTCAGGTTTGATATGATGGAATAATAAACTAATCAAACCATTATCTGCACAAATGAAATAATGACCATCTATTTTCGCCACGATATTTTTTCTTTCCTTATGGTAAAAACTATCAACGGAAATAATATGCACAGAACCCTTAGGGAAAAAATGATAAGAATTCCTCACAATATGTGCTGCTTCCAACAAATTATGAGGGTCAATCTGATGAGAAATATCAATCACTTTGGCATCAGGATTTAAGGAAACGATACTGCCTTTAATGGCAGGTACTTGATAACCTTTGTTTCCAAAATCTGAGGTAAGTGTAATGACAGACATTTCTAATGAATATAAAAGTGAAAAAAGAGATTGAAAACAACAATTTACAAATGCCCAAATTGCTCTAACATTCGTTTGTCATTCTCAAAAAACATTCTGATATCTCCCATTTGGTAAAGTAACATTACGATTCGTTCTATTCCCATTCCAAAGGCATATCCTGAGTATTTTTCGGTGTCGATATTTACATTTTTCAAAACGGCAGGATCTACCATTCCGCAACCCATAATCTCTAACCAACCTGTTCCTTTCGTGATTTTATAATCAGTTTCGGTTTCTAATCCCCAATAGACATCCACCTCTGCACTTGGTTCGGTGAAAGGGAAATAAGAAGGTCTCAATCTGATTTTCGATTTACCAAATAATTCTTTTGTGAAAAACTGAATGGTTTGTTTTAAGTCTGCAAAACTCACTTTTTCATCAATGTATAAACCTTCTATTTGGTGGAAAATACAGTGCGAACGAGCCGAAATTGCTTCATTTCTGAAAACTCTCCCCGGAGAAAGAATTCTAATTGGCGGTTCGTTATTTTCCATATATCGAATTTGCACCGAAGAAGTATGCGTTCTTAACAATACATCAGGGTTTTGCTCTATAAAGAAAGTATCTTGCATATCTCTCGCAGGGTGATATTCAGGAAGGTTTAGGGCAGTGAAGTTATGCCAATCGTCTTCGATTTCTGGACCATCTGCAGTTGCAAAACCAATGGATTTGAAAATGTCAATAATCCTATTTTTAACCAAATTAATAGGATGACGAGAACCCAATTCTAATGGTGTTCCTGGTTTTGTTAAATCCTCTTTTATAACTGTGGTGTTCGATTCAAGGGCAGATTTTAAGGTGTCTATTTTTTGAGCAACGGCTTGTTTTAACGCATTGATTTTTTGCCCAAATTCTTTTTTCTGCTCGTTAGGAACTTGTTTAAACTGAGCGAATAAGTCGTTTAAGATTCCTTTTTTACCACTAAATTTGATTCGAAATTGCTCTATTTCGTCTTTATTCGTTGAGTGAAAATTATTTACTTCTGCTAAAAGTTGATCTATTTTTTCTAACATCTCCATTGATTTCCTTTAAATGACAAAAGTACAATTTTATTCAGAGATAAGAAAAAAGTTGGAGGATAAAATTGGGTCAAATGCACGAAGTATTTATGTATAAAAAATAAGAAGTAACCTCTTGCGTATTATTTTTCACATAATATTGGAGTTTCCACCAATGGCATAGATGGATTTTTTAGGAAAATACAGTGAAAAATCCGTAAAATTGATATTGTTCGAGGCGGAGCGATAGCGAAGCAAGTTTTATCAATTTAGGATTTTGAACAAAATTTTTCAAAAATTCATCTGAAGCCTTGAACTTTTGGTTCTTTTGCTTCAAGGCAAAAGAATGAGAAAGAATAAAATGCTAATTTTCAATTAATATATCTTTTGAAATAATATTTAATAATGCACAATAGGTGTAATAATAGTTCTAACCTTTGTTTATCATTGCGTTAATTTAAAAATTTCATGCGTTTAATCTAAGGTGAAATTTGTTTAGTGTTAGTACGAAATAGACTGAAAATAAAAAGCAGTCAGCTAAAAAGCCAACTGCCATTTGTTATTTGCTAAAAACGAATGATTATTGAGTATTCGCTTTGATAATTACTTGAACATTCAGTTCATCTTTGATGATAACATCTTTTACATCAGATTTATATTGTACTCCAAATTCTTGTCGATTAATGTTTTGTGGAGCTGTAGCGATTTCCAAATCGTTTTCGTTCACACTTACATTGGCTTTAAACTGAATAGGCTTTGTAATTCCTTTAATCGTCATATTACCGTCCAAAATAGTATTGTAATCGGCATTTTCTTCCGCTGCTGAAACTTTAGTAATTTCATAAGTAGCGGTTGGGAATTTTTCTACCTCGAAGAAATCTTCATTTTTAAGATGACTATTCAGCTTTTGTGCTTTCTCTTCATCTTTAAGGTCTAAACTCGCCAATGTATTCATATCAGCCACAAATTTCCCACTTTCTAATTTTCCGTCTTTTACGGTAATATCAGCCGACTGAAATGTGATAATTCCAAAATGACCGCCCTCTTCTTTTCCTTTGAAAATTTCCGAACCTTTCCAATTGATTTTACTTTCCTCCTTATTGATATTGAAAGTAGCTCCCTCTTTGGTAGTTTCTACTTGATGAGATTCACTTGTTGGTTTTTTATCTTCAGTACAAGCGCTAAGCGTTGCTACTACTGCTAAACTTAAAATAATTTTTTTCATAATATTAAATGGATTTATTTTTTTTCTTTTTTCTTTTTTCTAAAAATATAATAATAATGAGTAAGATAATAATGACTGTACAGGCAATCATTTCGGTAGCGTAATCAAATGGGTGAACCCAAATTTCTTTAAACACATCCCAACGCCCTAAGATTTCAACAAAATTCCAAAAAATAGTCACCGTAGGAATCGCATAACGAATCGCATATCCCATATTGGGTTTTTGAAGCAATTTCCAAAATAGGTATAAGGAAAGGAGTAAAGAGCCATAGGCAACAAAATGCGTTACTAAACTTTCATCACCAATTAATTTTTCATCATAGATGAATAAAAGCAAAAGGTAAAAAGTCCAAAGCATCATATTAATCTCCATAAAAGTCGTAACCGTTACATTACGAGTGGAAGGTTTTATTTCTTTTAAATTGACTACTTTTACTCGTTTTTGTAACCAAGTGAATAGGTTGCAACCTGTTTTTGTTCCGAAGAAATAATAAATCATAATAATCGTCCAAAAACCTATTGAACCCTGCATTACTCTATATTCTGGTTTGGTGGCTATCTCTCCCGCAATGTCAAAAATAGGAAGCACTTCCATTCTTCCTGCATAATATACCAACGAAAATTCTACCCAACCTGTCCAAACAAATAATCCTGAAAACAATCCCAAAAGTGTGGAGTTAACTTGTTTTTTAGAGAGCATTCCTAAGATTAATAAGATTAATCCTAAAAACCCTAATCCTATGGCTGCTGGGAAAAGATAATCGTGTCCTAAAGTCTTTTCCATTACAATCATTAGAGCATGTCCTAAGGGCATCGTAAGCAATACGATGATAAAAGCAAATATTCCTACAAAAGGCTTTTTAATTTTCATAATCAAGGTGTAAATTTAATATAGTTTATATTTATTCTAAATACATAAATGCAAAAATAAGGTATTTTTACTTAAAATAGTATTTTTACTTGATTTTTTTTACCAAACAGTAAGGTGAAAGGTAGCAAGGTTATATTGTAGAGATGCAATGTATTGCTTCTTTTACGGTTAAAATGTTTGATTTCGTTCAAGACTCTATAAAAAGGAAGTAGTTGAGCGAAGTTAACTAAATATATGAAATGGTTTAAATGAGATTTTCAAGGTGATATTGAGAAAGATTAATGTTGGTCTAAATCTGAAAAATGAGTATTTGTTTAGTCTATAAAGAATAATTATATTTGCGAGGAGGTTATCGAAATTAATAATAAACTTAATTAATCATTCGAAAAAAAAGAATGTTAGGGCTGTGAAAAAAAATGAAATAAACGAAGTTGATTATATCGAAAGTTTAGGCAATTTGTTAGCGACGTACCGCTCTGATTTAATTTACATTCAATCATTTGCTGATTTTAAAAAAGGGGAAATATCCGAAGAGTTATTTCTCTCAAAAAAGATTGGTTCGTTTCAAAAATTTATAAATGATTTCAGAGTAGCAAGGAATATTTCAAAAGAAAAAAAACATGAGTTTTTAAAAGATTTAATGCTTTGGGTAAAAAAAGGAGAAGCTGATAATGTCGATGAGTTAGCAAAAAAAATGTCAAAATCAGGTTATACGCATGGAAAGGTTATGACATCCTTGTGTTCAAAAGTTTTATTCTTAAATAACCCCTATGAAATTGTTCCAATAGATCGATTAGCCAAAAAAACTTTAGGTTATAAGGGGAATAATTATTCAGAATTTAAATTATTATTAAATCAGTTTAAAGAAGATAATAAATTAAAAATTAATTCTTATTTAAAAAGTGTTGAAAAGTATTTGTGTGAAATCGAAATCGATTTTAATGAAAAAATACAAAATATAGAAATTATAAGGGTTAATAGATATCTGGATAAAATTCTTTGGACAAAAGGAAGATGAAATATTGGTGATGAAATTTTTTAATAATGAACGATACAATTACAAAAAGAATATATGCTTACTTTATTGATATGTTGGTATTGTGTATTCCATTATATATTGTCATCATTATTTTTTGGGACGATATGATTAAGCTACAACCTAACAAATTTCTTTATTACTCGTTATTTTTGCAGTTTGTTCCATTCTTATTGTATTTTTTTATTTCTGAGTTTATTTTTCTATCAACCGTCGGTAAAAAAGTAATGAAACTAAAAGTATCCTATGAAAAAAATCGGTTTTTATCTATTTTAATAAGGACTTTGTCGAGGTTAATACCATTAGAGCTTATTTCTTTTTTAATTTTAAAAGACCAATTACTTCACGATAAAATTTCTAAAACAAAGGTTTATGGAGCAATGGTAAAACATATTGTCCAATAAAGTTCAAAAACATTGTCAAACAACTATTAAAAAAAGGCTGAAAACTTAATTTCAACCTTATTCTTAACCTCAACCTCAATTAAACAA
This sequence comes from Flavobacteriales bacterium, assembly GCA_002747105.1. Taxonomy (GTDB): domain Bacteria; phylum Bacteroidota; class Bacteroidia; order Flavobacteriales; family Weeksellaceae. The sequence continues at coordinate 18,810 of PDSY01000018.1, forward strand.
ATCTCTTACTTTATCGAAAAATGTTTTTTCTTTTCCTGAGGGTTCGGCGTTCATATCACCGTTATTGATTTGTTTTTCAAAGAATTCTTTTTGTTCATCGGTAAGCTTTTGAGGAGTCCACACATTCACATGAATGAACATATCTCCTTTTCCATAGCCTTCTAAACTCGGTAAACCTTTACCTGCCAATCGTAAAATTTTCCCCGATTGAACTCCAGCATCTATTTTTATTTTTACTTTTCCACCTACCGTTTTAATTTCTTTTGAAGTACCTAAAGCCGCTTCAGCGAAAGAAATATACAATTCTTGATGAAGATTATCGCCTTCTCTCTTAATGGCTTTATCTTCTTGTTCTTCCACAACAACTAATAAATCTCCAGGAATACCACCAAACGGAGCATCATTTCCTTTTCCTCTCACATTCAGTTGTATTCCTTCTCTTGCTCCTGCAGGAATTTTAATCGTTACCTCTTCCTCTTCTCGGATAAGCCCTTGTGCATTAGCACCTGAAGGGATTTTGTCGGCTACTTTACCGATTCCCTGACAGCTTGAACAAGTCGTTTGTGTTTGCATCTGACCAAGTGGTGTGTTCATGACTCTTACCTGAGCTCCCGTTCCGTTACAAGTAGGACAAGTTTTAGAAGTCGCTCCATTGGCTACCTTCATTCTTTTTACTTTGATGGTTTTTTGTGTTCCATTCACCATCTCTTCGAGGTTGAGTTTTATTCTAATTCTTAGATTAGAACCCTGAACTTGTCGTGTTCTGGATCTTCCTCCACCTCCGAAACCGCCTCCGAAGTGTCCACCAAAGATATCTCCGAACTGAGAAAAAATATCTTCCATATTCATTCCTCCGCCTCCGAAGCCACCTCCGAAACCGCCATTTCCACCCATTCCTGCGTGTCCATATTGGTCATAACGAGCTTTTTTGTTGGCATCGCTTAATACTTCATAAGCTTCTGCTGCCTCTTTAAATTTTTCTTCTGCTTCTTTATCCCCTGGGTTTTTATCAGGGTGATATTTAATGGCCATTTTTCGATAGGCTTTTTTTATTTCGCTTTCAGAAGCGCTTTTCGAAACGCCTAATACCTCGTAATAATCTCTTTTTGACATCTTCTCTTATTATTGACCTGTAACTACTTTTGCAAATCTAATCACTCTCTCGTGAAGTTTGTATCCTGTTTCGATAACATCCACAATTTTCCCTTTTAAATCCTCGCTTGGAGCAGGAATTTGCGTAATTGCCTCGTGTATATCTACATTAAAATCATCTCCAGCTTTTACCTCTAAAGGCTGAAGACCTTTTTCTACTAATTTACTCTTGAATTTATTATAAATTAATTCCACTCCTTGTAAATCAGATTCTGAACCATTTTCTTTAATATCCTTTAAGGCTCTTTCAAAGTCGTCTAAAACGCCCAACATAGTGGTCATCATATCTTGACTTGCGTATTGGAAAAACTCCATTCTCTCTTTGGTGGTTCGTTTTTTATAATTTTCGAACTCAGCATAAAGGCGAATGTATTTATCTTTTTCTTCTGCCAAAAGTTCTTCTGCGGTAGGCTCTTCTGCCACATTTTCTACATTTTCGGTGTTTTGTTGTTCATTTACCTCTTTGTTTTCTTCTGGATTCTGAACGCTTTCTTCCTTTATTTCTTTGTTTTCTGACATTTTTGTTTCGTTTTATTCCGTTTTGATGCTTGTTGTATTTCAAAATTATTGCCAAACTTATTTTTAGGACATTTAGGCAGAATTTTTATTTTTTACATTTAAATCAGTCGTTATTTATGAATGAATGATTATATTTGCATATTCCAATATTTATAATTTAATACCAAGATACAATGAAATACAAAAGAATTTTATTAAAACTGAGTGGGGAAGCTTTAATGGGAAATCGTCAGTACGGGATTGATAATGACAGATTAAAAGAGTATGCAGAGGAAATAAAAAAAATCATAGAACTTGGCTGTGAGGTAGCCATTGTAATTGGTGGAGGAAATATTTTCCGAGGTTTGGCAGGTGCCGCAAAAGGAATGGATAGAGTACAGGGCGATTATATGGGAATGTTGGCTACTGTGATTAACGGAATGGCATTGCAAGGAGCTTTGGAAGATGCAGGTATTAAAACAAGATTACAAAGTGCCATAGAAATGCACAAGGTTGCAGAACCATTTATTAAAAGAAAGGCGACAAGGCATCTAGAAAAAGGAAGAGTAGTTATTTTTGGAGCAGGAACAGGGAATCCTTATTTTACAACGGATACCGCAGCTACTTTGAGGGCTATCGAAATAGGAGCTGATGTAATTCTGAAAGGAACAAGAGTAGATGGAATCTATGATAGTGATCCAGAAAAAAACAAAGATGCCGTTAAGTTTAACTCTCTTACTTTTAAGGAGGTTTTTGATAGAAATTTAAAAGTGATGGATATGACTGCCTTTACCTTGAGTCAAGAGAACGAATTACCTATTATTGTGTTTGATATGAATAAAAAAGATAACCTCTTTAAATTGATTCAGGGAGAAGAAGTAGGAACATTGGTAAATTTATAATTAAAAATAAAAGAAAGAAAAAGATATGGAAGAATTACAGGTGATTATTGATATGGTAAAGCAAGAGATGGATGCGGCAATCAAGCATTTGGAACATGCTTTCTTAAAAATTAGAGCAGGAAGAGCCTCTACAACGATGGTTCAGGATGTAATGGTAGAATATTATGGGTCGACAACTCCGTTGAATCAGGTAGCGAATGTCTCTGTGCCAGATGCGATGACGATTACTATTCAGCCGTGGGATAAATCAGCGATAAAAGCCATTGAAAAAGGAATTATAGAATCTAATTTAGGTTTTGCTCCGTCTAATAATGGAGATATGATTATATTAAATGTTCCACCTTTAACCGAAGAAAGGCGTGTAGAATTGGTAAAACAAGCCAAAGCTGAAGGAGAACAAACCAAAGTTACCGTAAGAAATGCTCGTCACGACGGAATGAAAGAATTGAAAAAAATAGAGGGGATTTCTGAGGATATTATTAAAGATACGGAAGGAGAAATTCAGGATATTACCGATGCCTATGTAAAGGAAATTGATGAACATTTCAAAATCAAAGAAAAAGATATTATGACGATTTAATAGCCGTTTTATCAATAAAAATTAATCGCCTTTTAGGGCGATTTTTTTTGGCATGGGTTTGAAAACTATCACTCAAAAAAAGGCTTAAATAATACCAATTGATTATTTAAGCCTTTATGCAGAAAGGAAGGGATTCGAACCCTCGATACGGTTACCCGCATACTACCTTTCCAGGGTAGCGCCTTCGACCACTCGGCCACCTTTCTAAATTTCCGACTGCAAATATACGCTTTTTGATTGAAAGATTAAAGAAATGAAAGATTAAAAAATTAATAATTCACTATTACTACATTCTCATATTAAACAGAAATCTCTCCTCTTAAATTTTGGGTAAAGTTGGTTTTAAAATCTTTTGGATAATTGGGGTTATCAATCAGGTGCATTGTTTTGGTAATGGCACTTTCTATGGTGATACCTTTACCATTAATCGCTCCTAATTTTGAGAAAATATTGGAGTTTTCGTATTTGCCAAAAGAAATGCTTCCCGAAAGACATTGTGAAATAACCACAATTTCCGTTCCTTGTGCCCTGATATTTTGTAGAATTTGATAGGTAATATCATTATTAAATATCGTTCCAGAACCAAATACCTGTAAGATTAAAACTTTTGTAGAGGGCAATTTTTCAAGATGTTGAATATTCATTCCAGGGAAGATGCGCCAAAATAAAACATCAGAAGATAGATGAGTGTCAATGGAAAATGCTTCATTTTCGTCAGGTCGGAATAATTCTTCTTTATCAATATTTAAATTCACTCCCGATTGACCCAAAATAGGATAATTAGGACTGATAAAAGCATCAAAATGTTCGGCAGAGTATTTTAAAGACCGATTTCCTCTCAATAGTTTGTACTCAAAATAAATCGCTACTTCCTGAATGACCGCCTTATCGTTTTCGTATAGACTGGCATAATATAAACTGGTCAAAAGGTTTTCCTTAGCATCGGTTCTTAGGTCACCAATAGGCAACTGAGAACCCGTTAGAATAACAGGTTTCCTTAGTCCTTTGAGCATAAAACTGAGTGCTGATGCTGTGTAGGACATTGTATCGGTGCCATGAAGAATCAAAAATCCGTCGTATTGGTCGTAATTATCACGGATACACTCTGCGATTTTTTGCCATTCTTTGATTCCCATATCCGAGGAATCAACGGGTGTGTCAAAGGAAAATACCGAAGATTCACACTCTAATAAATTGAGTTCAGGGATTTTTTCAAAAATATTTTGAAAGTCAAAAGCCTTCAAACTTCCTGTTTGATAGTCTTTTTCCATTCCTATCGTTCCCCCTGTATATATAATGAGTACTTTTTTCATATCCCAAAAATACTTTAATTTGTACAAATTTTAAAATTTAATGAAAAATTTAACATTCATATTAGACCAACTGAAACCATTCTTAACCGAAGAAAGGTGGACTAAAATTCAATATTACGCCAAGGAAAGTTCGGATTTTGTACTGCCTGTTTTAGAGGATGTGTATCAGCATAGGAATGCAGCGGCGATTGTAAGAAGTGCCGAAGCCTGCGCGTTTCATAAGGTTTTAGCAATGGAAAAACGAAATAAATTTGAACAAAATCTAAGTGTTACCAAAGGAGCAGATACTTGGGTTGAGGTAGAGCGAATTTCGCCCTCGCTTTCTTCGATTGAAAAAATGAGAAATGATGGCTATAAAATTGTGGCTGTTTCTCCAGAAAAAAATGCCATTTCTCTCCCTGATTATCAAATTAAAGAACCGATGGCACTTATTTTCGGAACCGAATGGGAAGGTGTTTCGGAAGATATTTTGGAAGAAGCAGACGAAACTTTAGCCATTCCGATGTATGGTTTTACGAAGAGTTTTAATGTTTCGGTGGCGGCAGCAATTTGCATGTATCAACTCAAACAAAAGCTAGTCTCGTCCTCTCTCAATTATCATTTGACCGAAGAAAAACGAACCAAACTGATGATTCGTTGGGCGATAAATTCTATTAGAAGTGGAGAAAATATTTATCGTAAAATAGTAGATGATAATAATTTAAAAGATATTTTGTAGTTATTAACTTTTTTTTATTTATTTTTGTAGAATATATTTTATTAATAGAAAATAGTTGACTCATGTCATGAATGCGAAATATTGCATCTTTTTGGTATAAATATTGATAGAGAAAGTGAATATAAAAATTAAAGTATTATGAAAAAAACGATTTTAAGTGCAGCTGCGGCTTTTCTTTGCATGCAGGCACAGGCTCAAACTAAAGATATTGGAGTAACAATATCTCCCACTGCACAGTATAACTGGTGGGATGAGAATACAGGTATTGAAAATGGAATGACTGTAGGAGGTAGAGTAGGTTTTAGTTTTGGAAGAAATTTTGAGATTAGAGGAGTTTACGAACAGTCTTTGAGTTTGAAAAATACTTTGGATAAGTACAAAGATGACTTTCCTAATTTAGTAAATAGTTTTAGTTCTGACGATGTCGAAATAAAGCGATATGGAGCAGAGTTTAAAGTTAACTTGACCAATAAAGGAGTATCTCCTTATGTTACATTAGGAGCAGGTATCCAAGAAATGGAAGCTAAAGATAACAAAGTGAAGCAAATCTACGCTAATGGAGGTTTAGGGATTAAATTAAGATTGAGTGATAGAATAGTATTGAACCTAGAAGGTAAGCATACTGTATTCAATATGAATCCTAATACGGCATTAGGTTTAGATTTACAAAACTCGTCTAATACTCTTGAAAGCGTTAGAATGGGGAATTGGTCAGCACAAGCAGGGATTCAGTTTTATCTTGCAGGAAGAAGACCAGGGCAAATGTCTAGCTTAGATAAAGCTTATTATAATAAATATTCTGGAGGTTTTTCAGGAGTTAGTATTTCTGCAGAGCCAATGTTATCTTATGTAGATTTTAATGATGATTCTAATTTAAGAGATACTTATCTTTTAGGAGCTAGTTTAGGATTTAATTTTAATAAATATATCAGTTTAAGAGCGTATTATTTACAATCGACTCAAGATAAAAAAATCCAAACCAAGTGGGATGAAATGGCGATGTATGGAGGAGATGTAGTAGCTAGGTTGAATGTGGCTAAAGGCGTAGTACCTTACCTTACTTTAGGAGGTGGTTATTTGAACCAATTGGATAGTTATGTTGGAGAAGATGAAGCCTTAAATGTAGATAATTCTTCTTATTATGCAAAAGGTGGATTAGGACTTACTATTCCTTTAGGTAGAAGTGTAGAGCTTTTTGGAGAGGCAGGACTAATGTACACTTCGGAGAAAGCAGAGCATGTATCTTCTCCTGATGAGTTGGTAAAACATATGATGTATAACGGAGGTGTTAGATTTAATATTGGTAAATCTAAGGCGAATACAGACGATGCTTTACAGACAGTAATCAATGAGAATAATAGAGTGTACGAAAGCAGACTTGCAGAATTACAAAGCCAATTAGACGAGGCGTATGCTAAGAATGATACTGAAAAGGTAGTAGAGATTATGCAGGAGAAGAAAGCGGTAGAGCAGAGAATTGTAGAAGATGTACAACAAGCAGCAGATACCACGGAAGCAGTTGAAATATATAATAGAGCATTAGACGATAAAATTAGACTTACACCTGCTGAATTAGAAGAAATTATAGAAACAGCGGTAGATGAGGTAGATGCGGAGTATGGTTATCCTAATGTAGGAAATGTTGATTATAGAAATAGAGAGGGTGCTCATCACCATAATCACAATCATAATCACCAAAGTGTTCCAACAAAAGAGTATTTAGACTTGAAAAATGATTTGAAAAAATTAAATCAAAAAATAGACAATGTCGAAAATAGAGCTTATGAAAGAGAATTGAAAAGTCAAAAACCACTTGTAGTTGACGCAGCAGTAGCTACAAAAGACGGTGTAGAAAGAGGATACCCAAGAACAGGAGCAGCAACAGTAGAAAGAGTAGAGGGGAAAGTAGTTAGAGATGCTAAAGGAAATAAGAAAAAAGTAGCTTCTTTGATGTATTATAAAGGAGTTTCTGGTTTTGTAGGTGTTAACTTTGGTCAGCAAACGGCTATGAATGTAGGAGTGAGAGGACATTATGAATTTAGTAATTCTAATTTTGAATTGATGCCAGAGGCTTATTTAGGTTTAGGAGATCCTAATGGGTTTGGATTGAGTGCAAATGTGATCTATCCATTTAATATTAAAAAAAATAAATACATATTAAAACCTTATTTAGGAGCGGGTTTAGGATTCAACCTTATTGATGGAGGAGTTAAATTTGGAACAAACCTTATCGCAGGTACTTATGTTAATCTTTGGAAAGGGAAATTATATGTAGATTATACTGCAAGAGATTTCACTAAGAATAATCAAATTGCAGTAGGTTATAAATTTACTTATTAATTATTAAATAATTTCTTTTATGAAAAAATCAAATATCATTATAAGTGCATTATTCTTAACTTGTTTTTCTTGGGCTACTGCTCAAGAAAAGCAAGTGAGAGATGATGCTACTATCGTCATGACGAAAACAGAATTGAATGATTTCGTTGCGAAAATAAAAAAATTACGAAGACAAAAATTGTTGGCAAGCCAAAATAGAAAAAGGGTTTGTTTAACTGAAAAGGTAGCTCCTAAGCAGAGAGTAGAACCAAAGGAAACTCTTAAAAGAAGTAGTACTCGGGAATTATTGGAGGAACTCAACACTAAAGTAAACTATCAGTATTTGAAGTTACTTGAAATGCAAATCGAAGATTTAAAAAGAAGAGGAGGTAGATTAGAAGTTGAAGTACCTCAAGTTCAAAATCAACCAAAATCTTATTCTTCAGAATTTCAAGCATTGAATAGAAGGTTGACAGGTTTGGAAAGCAGACTTTCTCAAAGACAGCCTACAAGCTCTACTTCTAAGACCATTATGATTGAAAAAAATGCCAAGTATGATGCACTAGTTGAGCAATATAGCACTTATCAAAAAATGTTTTTCTTTGCTAATAACTCGGCAAAGGTAGCAGGTTCTGATTATTCTTCTATTAAAGAGGTAGCTAATGTTGTGAATACACAAAGACCTCATATTAAAGTTCAGTTGAGAGGTTATGCAAGTAAAGTTGGTTCACCAATTTACAATGTAAAGCTTTCTAAAAGAAGAACGGATGCGGTTAAGAATCAATTGATAAGATATGGTGTTCCAGCATCTTATATTGAGGTTTTACCGTTAGGGGAAGACCAAACAGCTCACTCTGATGCACAAGCAAGAAGAGTAGATTTGAATTTTATGATTGTTAAATAAAAAATATTTTTTTATTTAACTCATTTATAAAAAATGCTTTATCAAAATTGATAAGGCATTTTTTTTGTGTTAAATTTGTGCGGTTGAAAAAAATCGTTTCGTTTTTCAATGATAATGATTCATTTTAAATTTTAAAAAAAGAAAAAGCTTGAAAACATTGACTCAAAAAGATAAAAATAATTACGAATATCAAATTCTTGAAAATGATAAATATGGCGTAAGAACTTATGAATTAGCCAACGGATTGAAGGTTTTTTTAGCCCAAAATTACGAAGTTCCAGAGATTCAATCTTTGATTGCCGTGAAAACAGGTTCTAATCGAGACCCAAAAGATAATACAGGTTTAGCGCATTATCTTGAGCACATGATGTTTAAAGGAACGAGCAAAATTGGTTCTACGAATTGGGAAAAAGAAAAACCACTCTTGGACCAAATTTCAGATTTGTACGAACAACACAAAAAAGAACAAAATCCCGAAAAAAAGAAAGCCATTTATCGTCAAATAGATGAGGTTTCCCAAGAGGCATCGCAATACGCCATTCCTAATGAATATGATAAACTGATGACTTCCATTGGGGCGACAGGAACCAATGCTCATACTTGGTTAGACGAGACGGTTTATAAAAATAGTATTCCTAAAACCGAATTAGAAAAATGGTTGAAAATCGAAAAAGAAAGGTTTTCGGAACTGACTTTAAGGCTTTTTCACACCGAATTAGAGTCTGTCTATGAGGAGTTCAATCGGGCTCAGGATAATGATGGAAGATTGGTGAATTATCAACTGATGGATGCTCTTTTTCCTACTCATCCTAATGGTCAACAAACGACTTTGGGGAAAGCAGAACATCTGAAAAATCCTTCAATGGAAGCGATTCACGAGTATTTTAATCAGTTTTATGTGCCGAATAATATGGCGATAATTTTGGTGGGAGATTTAGATTTTGAAAAAACCATTCAGTTGATTGATGAAAATTTTGGTCAGTTAAAACCTGTTGATTTTACCGAAAAGGACGAAATACAAGAAAAGCCAATGACGACAATCGTCAAAAGAACGGTAAAAAGTCCATCAATGTCAAGGGTGCAATTGGCTTGGAGAACGGATAGTTTTGGAACAAAGGAGGCTCAGTTGGCTTATCTTTGTGCGATGATTTTATCCAATAATGGAGAGGTGGGACTGATAGATATTCATTTGAATCAAAATCAAAAAGTATTAAGCGCAGGAGCTTATAGCGTAGCGTTTAAGCAATATGGTTATTTTTCTGTGGTGGCGATACCAAAAGAAAATCAAACTTTAGACGAGGCGAAAGATTTGCTTTTGGAGCAGATAGATTTCATTAAAAAAGGGAAATTCCCCGATTGGATGCTTTCCGCCATTTTCAATGATATGAAATTGCAGAGAGAAAAAACTTGGGATACATCAAAAGGTTTATCATCAATTCTTTGTGAAAACTTTATCAAAGAGTACAGTTGGAAACAAGAATTGGAAGAAATACAAGAAATTCAGCAGATTACCAAGGCAGAAATTGTTGGTTTTGCCCAAAGTTTTTTCAAAAATAATTATGCGATAGTCTATAAAGAGCAGGGAGCGAATGAAAATTTAATTCGGGTGGAAAACCCGAAAATCACGCCTATTCAGATGAATAGAGAGGAGCATTCTACATTTTTTAATGAAATGAACGAAATAATTTCCGAAGAGATACAACCTCAGTTTGTGGATTATGAAAAAGAAATCATCAAAGACGAAATCAATGAACACGAAATATCTTGGGTACCAAACAAAAAGAACGATATTGCTCAGTTGAATTTCATTTTTCCTTTCGGAAAGGATAATGATGTAGTTTGGAATCAGGCACTTACGCTTATTCATTATTTGGGCACCAATACGATGAACACAGAAGACATCAAGGCTCGTTTTTATCAACTTGGGATTACACAGGATTTTAAAGTGGCTCATACGCATATCAGTTTGATGTTGAGTGGTTTGGAGGAGAATATGCAAAAGGCGGTAGCACTTTTGTTTGATTATTTGCAACATCTGCAACCTGATAATGAGGTCTATGCTCAAGTTGTTCAGTCGGTGATGGAAGCGAGGGCGTATTATAAAAATGATAAAAATAAAATTCTTAAACATCTGTTAGATTATGCCAAATATGGAAAGGTTTCCAGATTAAAAAATATCGTTTCGGAACAAGTATTAAGAAATACGCCATGCAAGGACTTGACCGATAAAATAGCAACGATTTTTAATTATCCTTACGAAGTTTTTTATTATGGAAAAGAAATTGAAATGTTTAAAAATTATTTTTCAAAAATCAGTAAAAAACCGAGTTTAACACCTCCGCCAGCGAAAGTATTTCCAGAGCCAAAGACCAATGGCGAAGTCTTTTTTGTGGAATATGATATGGTACAATCCGAGATGATGAAAATTGGAAGAGCTTCCACGGTGAATCCGTATGAATTTGGTTTGATAAATGTTTTCAACGAATATTTTGGTAGAGGTTTATCGAGTATTGTTTTTCAGGAGTTGAGAGAACGTCGTTCTTTGGCTTATTCTGCTTATTTCACTTATACACCCTCTATTTATGAGGGCAAATCTAATTATGTTCAGTCTTATATTGGTACGCAACCTGATAAATTGGAACAGGCGGATAATGCGATTAATGAGTTATTAAGCGAAATTCCGAGTATCCCTGTTCAGTTTGAAAATGCTAAAAAAACGATGTTAAAGAAAATGGCCACTAATAGAATAAGAGGTCAGCAGTTGTTTTTTAAATTATATGATTTGAAAAAACTGGGAATTAAGCACGATATCAGGGAAGATGCCTATAAGAACATTCAAAATTTACACTTAAAGGATATTCAGGAGTTTTATCAAAAAGAAATTAAAAATATTACCTATAACACGGCACTTTTAGGAAATAAAGAGCAAATTGTAAACAAGAATCCAACTTGGGAATCTCAGTTGAAAATCTTGACCTTAGAAGATATTTTTGGATATTGATGTTTTTAAGTTTTCTAGTGGTTAGTTTTCTAGTAATCAGTTGTATATGTTATGTGATTTAGGGTGAAATCATACTTCGTTAAAAATAAAACGAACCAATTTAATTATTTTAAAAAAAACAGTATTTTAAAAATGATATTTCGCTCTTTTGTCTTGAAACAAAAGAGCCAAAAGTTCAAGACTGCGGAAATTCGGCTAAAAATAAAGTTGAAAATCTAAAATTTCTAAAACTTGCTCCACCGCTTTTCCCCTCGCTTGCATCGAACACAAGAAATTTTTTAACGATTTTCAACTTCATTTTCTTAACGCCTACATTTCCGAGGTCTTTTTTCCGAGGTTAAAATTTAGCCCTTTCTATTTGAAATCAATTAAAGTGCTTACTATCAATTAAATTATTAAATATTGTTAAAAGTATGATTTTGCCCTGTTGCTGGTTGTGTACTGTTTATTGGATTATCACAGGATGCAGTATATGGTGTATCTCCTCACTTACTAGACTACTGATTGAACTAGATTACTAGAAAACTAAAAAATCTTAAAAATGTCAAAAGTCAGTCTTTTTTTTGTCTTTTTTTTGTCAAAAAATGATTAATTTTATCGAATAAAATAATTAATCACGGTATTATGGCAAAAATAGAAGATTTTGAAAAATTCAATGGTACGGAGGACATTTTGAATTATCTGAGAGATAATTTGGAGGGTAATGAAACTTACCATAAAATTTTAGAAAAGTATGAGTATGAGCAAGAGCTGATTCAGTTACAGGCTCAGTTGGTCAATTTTCAGCAATGGGTAGCAAAAAACAAAAAAAAGGTAGCCATTATTTTTGAAGGAAGAGATGCTTCGGGGAAAGGGGGAACTATCAAAAGGTTTATAGAGCACTTAAATCCAAGAGCAATGAGATTGGTTGCATTGAATAAACCAACCGATGTAGAGCGAGGACAATGGTATTTCAGAAGGTATGTTAAAGAACTACCAAACGAGGGAGAGTTGGTGTTTTTTGATAGAAGTTGGTACAATAGAGCTGTTGTAGAACCAGTGATGGGCTTCTGTACAGACGAGCAATATGACGAATTTATGGTACAAGTTCCAGAGTTTGAGCATATGTTATATGAATCGGGAACGCATGTGATTAAGTTTTGGTTTTCCGTGAGTAAGGACGAGCAATTGAATAGATTTCAGAGAAGATTGAGAACGCCATTGAAAAAGTGGAAATACAGTCCAGTAGATGAAAAAGGTCAGGAACTTTGGGATACTTATACGCATTACAAAGACCAAATGTTTGCTAGAACGCATACGCCATTTTCTCCTTGGGTAATTATTAAATCTGATAATAAAAAAAGAGCGAGATTGGAAGCGATTAAATATGTATTGTCGTTATTCAATTACGATGGTAAGGAAAATTCGGAGGTGAGTTTAAATACAGACCCGAATATTATTCAGCGATATTTCAGATCAGTAAAACAGATTGATTTATAATCGGTTATTTACGAGAAATATCGTTTATTTTTTATTTAATTCAATGAAATAATTATGGAAATTACACAAAAACAGTTTAAAAAATTACAAACCAAGAAAGGAATAAGAGCCCTATTAAGAAATGAAAGTATGAATGCCGAAAAGGCGATTAAATTCATTACTTATGAAAAGCGATTAGAAAAGCTACAAGAGGAGATGATAAAACTCTTGAATTGGGTAGTCGAAAAGGAGAAAAAATTAGTGATCATTTTTGAAGGTAGAGATGCTGCAGGAAAAGGGGGAGCCATTAGGAGGATTACCGAAAACCTTAATCCAAGACAGCACCGAGTGGTTGCCTTACCAAAGCCTAATGAAGTGGAGCAAGGGCAATGGTATTTTCAGCGATATATCAATCAGTTACCAAAGGCTGGTGAGATTGTTTTCTTCGATAGAAGTTGGTACAACAGAGCGGTGGTAGAGCCTGTAAATGGTTTCTGTACCGATGAGGAATATAAGACTTTCATGGAGCAAGTGAATCAATTTGAGGCAATGCTCGTGGATTCTGGAACGCAAGTTTTAAAGTTGTATTTTTCTATTTCTAAAGAAGAACAGATAAAACGATTTGAGGAGATTAAAAATAGTCCTGTCAAGCGTTGGAAGTTCAGTAAGGTAGATGAAAAGGCATTGGAACTTTGGGATAAATACACGGAATACAAAGAAAAAATGTTCCATAAAACGAATACAAAAAAAATCCCTTGGAAGGTAGTGAAGGCAAATAAAAAATCAAAAGCGAGAATAGAAGCCTTAGAATATATTTTGAAAGAAGTACCTTACGAAGCCAAAGATTTTGATAGAATTAAACATAAGGAATTAGATTAATTCTTTTACTGAAATCGTACAATAAATATAAACCCTTACTTAGTTTTACTATTGGTAAGGGTTTTTTAGGTCAAAGCATTCTCAGCCTCAACCTCAACCTTAGCCTTAATCTTAATCTCACCCTCAATTTTATTTCCTATCTTTGCTTTTATGAATCATTCAGATAAAAGACTTTTTTTAATAGATGCCTATGCGATGATTTTTCGTGGGTATTATGCACTGATTAGAAATCCGAGAGTAACCAGTAAAGGGGTAGATGTTTCTGCTGTTTTTGGTTTTACCAATTCATTAATCGAACTGATTAGAAGAGAAAAGCCGACGCATTTGGCAGTGGTTTTTGATGTTGGGAAAGCTACTGTAAGAACCGAAGAATTTGCGGATTATAAATCCAATAGAAGCGAAACTCCCGAGGCGATAAAAAAAGGAATACCGATTATTCAAGCGATTTTAAAAGCGATGCATATTCCTATTTTGGGCGTGGAAGGTTACGAGGCAGATGATGTGATTGGAACGATTGCTAAAAAAGCGGAAGTGAAAGATTATCAGGTTTTAATGGTAACACCTGATAAAGATTTTGCTCAGTTGGTTACCGAAAAAATTAAAATGTACAAACCTGCGAGAAAGGGTGGGGGAATTGAAATTTGGGGAATCGATGAGGTGAAAGAAAAATTTGAAGTCGAGGAACCAAAACAAGTCATTGATTACCTTGGAATGATGGGAGATTCTGTGGATAATATTCCAGGATTGCAGGGAGTTGGAGAAAAAACAGCGAAAAAGTTTATTAAGCAATATGGCTCAATGGAAAACCTCTTGCAAAACACCAACGAACTGAAAGGTAAACTCAAGGAAAAGGTAGAAAATTCGGCTGAGTTGGGAATTTTATCTAAAAAATTAGCCACGATTTTAACGGATGCTCCAATTGATTTTAAGGAAGAAGATTACGATTTAGAAGAACCTGATTTTCAGAAAGTAAAAGAAATTTTTGAAGAGATAGAGTTTAGGAGAATGTATCAAAATCTTTATCGAGCCTTTGGGAATGAGCAAGAAAGTCAAGAATTGAGAGCCAAGAGCCAAGAACCAAGAGTCAAGAGTCCAGACTCGAAAGCCAAGACTCAAAAACCAGTTGCTCGACAATTAGATTTGTTTGCTGATTTTGAGGCGTTAGACCAAGCGACTTCTACCAAAAAAACTTTTGAAAATAACGATTGTTTATATCAGTTTATTGACACACCGAAAGCACAGAAAATATTGGTGCAAAATTTAATGAACCAAAAGGCTGTTTGTTTTGATACCGAAACCACTTCTTTGGACGAATTGGAGGCTGAGCTGATAGGAATGAGTTTTTCCTATAAAAAGGGATTGGCATATTATGTTCCCCTGAGTGAAAATCGTGAAGAATGTTGGGCGACTTTGGAGATTTTTAGACCATTTTTTGAAAAAGAAGAGGTGCTAAAAATCGCTCATAATATGAAGTACGATTACAAGGTGTTGATGAATTATAATATCGAGGTCAAAGGTAATCTGTTCTGTACGATGATTGCTCATTATTTATTGAATCCAGATGGCAGACATTCAATGGATTATCTTTCGGAGATGTATTTGGATTATAAGCCCATTGCCATCGAAACTTTAATCGGGAAGAAAGGGAAAAATCAAAAAACCTTGCGTCAAATAGGCTTAAAAGAGCAGACGAATTATGCAGCAGAAGATGCTGATGTCACTTTTCAGTTGTATGAAATTTTTGAACCTCAGTTGAAAAAGGAGAATTTAGAAAGTGTTTTTTATCAGATGGAAATTCCGTTGATGAAAGTTTTGGCAAAAATGGAATTGGAAGGAATTGCTTTGAATACCAATTGGTTAAATCAAGAAAGTGAAGATTTAGAAAATGATTTAAAAGCCTTATCGGAGAAGATTTTTGAGATTTCTGAAGAGGAATTTAATTTGAATTCTCCAAAGCAGTTAGGTCTAATTTTATTCGATAAATTAAAACTTGACCCCAAGGCGAAAAAAACAAAAACAGGACAATATTCCACTTCGGAAAGTGTATTGCAGAAACTCAAAAATAAACACGATATTATTCAGTATATTTTAGAATATCGAACCTATCAAAAACTAAAATCCACTTATGTAGATGCTTTGCCAGAACAGATTAGTCCAAAAGATGGAAGAGTGCATACTCGCTTTTCACAGACGACGGCATCTACGGGAAGATTGTCGAGTTTGAACCCTAATTTGCAGAATATTCCGATTAGAACGAAAAGAGGACAGCAAATTCGTGGAGCGTTTATTGCTAAGGAAAATTGCAAATTAATCGCTGCCGATTATTCTCAAATAGAATTAAGACTGATTGCCGAGATTTCGGGTGAGCGTAATATGATAAAAGCCTTTCAGGATGGTGAGGATATTCACGCATCAACGGCATCTAAATTGTTTAAAATTCCATTGAATGAAGTAACCAAAACACAGAGAAGTCAGGCTAAAAATGTGAATTTTGGAATTATTTATGGTCAAAGTGCCTTTGCTTTGGCAGAGCAAACGGGACTTTCTCGAAAAGAAGCCAAAGCATTGATTGATACTTATTATGCCAACTATCCTACGCTGAAAGAATTTATGGCAAATCAGGTGCAAAAGGCGAGAGAATTGGGATATGTGGAAACGATTTTTGGAAGAAGAAGACACTTAAAAGATATTAATTCTAATAATTTTGTGGTCAAAGGACACGCAGAGCGAAACGCTGTGAATGCTCCTATTCAGGGTTCAGCGGCGGATATTATTAAAATAGCAATGATTAATATTGATAAAGCCTTAACTGAGCAAAATTTACAAACCAAAATGCTCTTACAAGTTCACGATGAATTGATTTTTGAAGTTCCCACCGATGAAATAACGCAGGTTTCAAATATTATTAAAACGGAAATGGAAAATGCTGTGGAGACCAAAGTTCCTTTAACGGTGGAAATAGGCATTGGTGATAATTGGTTGGAAGCACATTGATTTTTTTTAGTAGTCTAGTGGTCAGTAGTCTAGTAATCAGTAGTCTAGTGGTCAGTTACTTATTGGTTGGTGGTTTATTCATTCTCTTTTAAAGGCAGAATATCACCTAGTGACGATCTGTATTGGATATAATATAGAGCAGTAATGTTTTGCGTCTTTTTCAAGAGTATAATATTCATGACAGTAAATTAAATATCAATTTGTATATAATTAGGCAGATTTATTTTCTTTATTGTGTGAAATATGTTATTTTTGTTCCAAATAGAATGAATTAAAATATATTATTATGTCAAATTATTATCGTCCGTCAGGCAAATTTTCAATGAAATCATTGGTGTTTTTTGTATTACTTTGTTGTACGCTGTACCCTTTATTAGGATTTGCTTATGCTTATGCACTTTGGTATATTCCCTTTATTTATATCAATTTTTTTGTAACAATGCTGTATGCGTATCTTATCGGTTGGGGAACATCGGTTGTTGTTTTTAAATATGGTAAGGTGCGAAATTTGTTTTTGGGATATGGTTTAGCATTTTTGGCGACAATGGTATCGTTGTATTTTCATTGGGCGACTTGGATAGATTTAGTAATGAATGTAGGTGAGTTTTATGGAAACAAAAGAATAGGAATAAGTGTAAGTAATGTTAAATTAGATGAAGTTTTAGGTTTGGCATTAAGTCCAATGGATTTATTTTCATTGATTAAAGAAGTCAACGAATATGGGACTTGGGGAATCAAAGGGTTGACAGTAAGTGGGATATTTTTAACCATTATTTGGATAATAGAATTTTTGGGGATTCTCATAATATCTATATTTACGGCTGTTGGGAGAGTGGAAGTACCTTTCTGTGAAAAAACAGGAGAATGGTTTAGCGAGAAAGAATATGCTCCTTTATCTTATATTGAAGATGAAGCTATTTTTAGAAAAGAATTAGAAACCAATAATTTATCTATACTCGAGAATTTTGAAAAGGTGGAAAATGTTAAGCTAGAAAATCATAGTATTTTCACATTGTACTTTTCGAAAGGCAAGGAATATTACCTTAGCATTATCAATAAAAAGGGCAAAAAAAATAAAAAAGGGGAAATAGAATTTGATGATTCTGAATTTATTACTTACCTAAAAGTACAACAAGAATTGGTGGATATGTTGAATAAATATTAAAGACTTGATTATATTCTTGTTATCCATTTTTGATTAATTTTTACTCTTGTCCAAACTGAAAGGAGAAGAAAAAATCAATAAAATGTTATTTCTCGTTACAATTTAAACGGGTTCTTAGGATATTTTTAAATATTTTTGGTGTTAAATCAAAGAAAATCATTACCTTTGCACCACTTTTAACGGGTGAGGTTTGAAAAGTAACTTAAAAAAGTAACAAAATTAACAACTTCCTTATTTTTAATCCGTTACGCAAACCATTAAAAAATAGGGAATACAAATTATTTATTATGTCAGAAACGACAAAACAAAACGAAGAGGTTCTAATGAACCAAAATGTAGCACCAGAACAATTTGATTGGGATTCTTTCGAATCAGGACTTGATGCAGATGCAAGACAAGAAAAAAACGATTTAGAAGAAATCTACAAAGGTTCTTTAACAGATTTGGAGGACAATGATGTATTGGTAGGTAAAGTAGTAAGGCTTACTGATAGAGAAGCAATTGTGGATATTAATTTCAAGTCGGAAGGTGTTATTTCCTTAAACGAATTCCGTTACAACTCAGACCTTAAAGTAGGAGATGAGGTAGAAGTAATGGTAGATAAGAGAGAGGATAAAACAGGTCAATTACAATTATCTCACAGAAAAGCAAGAACTTTGAAAGCTTGGGATAAAGTAAACGAATTGAATGAAACAGGAGAGGTTGTAAATGGTTTCGTGAAATCAAGAACAAAAGGTGGTATGATTGTAGATATCTTTGGATTAGAAGCATTCTTACCAGGTTCTCAGATTGATGTTAAGCCAATTAAAGATTACGATCAGTATGTAGGTAAAACAATGGAATTCAAGGTGGTGAAAATTAACCCAGAATTTAAAAATGTTGTTGTTTCTCATAAAGCTTTAATCGAGGCAGATATCGAAGATCAGAAGAAAGAAATCATCGCACAATTAGAAAAAGGTCAAGTATTAGAAGGTACTGTGAAGAATATTACTTCTTACGGTGTGTTTGTTGACCTTGGAGGTGTAGATGGATTAATTCATATTACAGATTTATCTTGGTCAAGAGTAAATCATCCATCAGAAATTTTAGAAGATGGTCAAACCGTAAAAGTGGTAATCTTAGACTTCGACGAGAAGAAAACAAGAATCCAATTAGGTATGAAGCAATTGGAACCACATCCATGGGAAGCACTTTCTGCTGAATTGAAAGTAGGAGATAAAGTGAAAGGTAAAGTAGCTGTATTGGCTGACTATGGAGCATTTGTAGAAATTGCACCAGGTGTAGAAGGTCTTATCCACGTTTCAGAAATGTCTTGGAGTACTCACTTGAGAAGTGCAGGAGATTTCGTGAAAGTAGGAGATGAAGTAGAAGCAGAGGTATTAACTTTAGATAGAGAAGAAAGAAAAGTTTCTTTGGGTATGAAGCAATTGACAGAAGATCCATGGAAAAATATCGAAACTAAATATCCTGTAGGTTCTAAGCACTCTGGTACGGTAAGAAACTTCACTAACTTTGGAGTATTCGTAGAATTAGAAGAAGGAATCGACGGATTGGTATATATCTCTGATCTTTCTTGGACTAAGAAAATCAAGCACCCATCTGAGTTCTGCAACGCAGGAGAAAAAATGGAAGTGGTTGTATTAGAAGTAGATGTTAATGCAAGAAGAATTTCTTTAGGACACAAACAATTGACAGAAAATCCTTGGGATAAATACGAAACTAAATACGCTGAAGGTACTGTACACAAAGGTACTGCAACAGAAGTATTTGACAAAGGAGCTCAAGTTCAGTTCGAAGATGCAGAAGTAGAAGCTTTCTGTCCTTCAAGATTATTAGAAAAAGAAGATGGTTCTAAAATCAAGAAAGGAGAAGAAATCGACTTTAAAGTAATCGAATTCAACAAAGAGTTCAAGAGAGTAGTAGTTTCTCACACAGGAATCTTCAAAGAAGAGGAAAGAAGAAATGTAAAAGCTCAAATTAATAAAGCAGAAGAAAAATCTACACTTGGAGATTTAGACGCTTTAGCAGCATTGAAGAAGAAAATGGACGAAGGTAAATAATAACCGACTTCATATAAAATTAAAGTGCTTCATTTCGGTGAAGCACTTTTTTTTGTATTCATAATTTAATATAACAATATTATAATGTAACAGTATATCAATATAACAATATAACAATATAACAGTATATTAATAGGCTAATTTTTCAATCTTTTAATCATTCAATTTTTTAATTTTTTTTATGTGAAAGCACCCAATCACTTATCATTTTTAAGGCTTTAGGTGAGAAGGTTTCTTCGATTTCTGCATATTCGTTAGGATGTCCTGTTTTTGCGGTTTGAAAAAGATGATTTAAACCTTTTATTTCGACGATTTTAAAGTTTTGATTATTCGCCTTTTGAAGACTTTTGGTAATGCCATTCAGGTTTTCTTTTGCACTTACTTGCCTATCTAAACTGCCATTTAAAGCTAAAGTAGGAATCTTAGTTTTGGCTAAATAATCATCAGGGTTAAATTGAATAAAATACACAAACCAAGGATGAGAAAGCATCTGGGATTGTTGCTTAGCAAATGCGTTCAATTGCTCTTTTGGAATATCATTGATGAAGTTTTGGCGTATCCACTTTTCGATATCGGTTTTTAAGTTTTTCCCTTGATAATGAATGATGAAATCATATAATTGGGAGTTTTTGCTTTCCATATTCGATGTATTGGTGAGCATACTGGTTTGTTTAATCATTAAATCTTTAATAGGAACACCTGGTGCAGAGAGTAAAATTTGAAATTTCACTTTTGGATTTTTAATAGCGACCATTGGTGCAATCATTCCGCCTTCACTATGTCCCAACAAACCAATATTCGTAAAGTTTTGAGCTACTAAATAATCTACTGCTGAACTTATATCGGTGGCGAAATCTGCTGTTGTGGCTCCTTTTTTTCCTTTTTCTGATTTCCCAATTCCTCTGTCGTCCAACCTTAAACTTCCGATGCCTTTTTGAGCTAAATAATCGGCGATTACCCAAAAGGGTTGATGACCAAATAGGGTTTCGTTGCGGTCTTGACTGCCACTTCCTGTAATCATTACAAGGATAGGGAAGTTTTTATTTTTAGTATTCTTCGGTGTTACTAAAGTTCCTGCTAATTGATTTCCTTCAATGTTGTTTTTAATAAAAACTTCCTTTTCATTATAATGAAAAGGAGGCTTTGGGGTTTGTGGTCGGTTAAAACTAAAAGGTTGATTCATTCGTTTTAATTCGAGGGGAAAGGTCATTCCGTTTTGTTTAAACTCTCCCTTTATGGTATCGAATTCTAACCTTCCGTCATAGGAAATATTAAATTTTTGGGCTTCCAAATGCAACTTCCCATTCTCAAAACTAGTCGTGGTGAGTGGAATACCTTTAGCACCTTGTTTGGGACTATCAAAGGTACTCGTATAATTACCATCTTCCCTTTGGATATGGATAATGAGCGGGAGTTCAACATTGGAAACTTTTAATGTTCCTTCCCAAGAGCCCACAATATTTTGGGCGGATAAAAACGAACTAATGAACACTAAAACGAGTAATAATTTATTTTTCATAAGATTAAATATTGGTGATTAATAATTTAGAAATAATTTCAGCAACGATTAATAAAAGAGTAAACACAACGAAGTGTTGCCATTTTTTGGTATTGGTTGCAGTCTTAAATCCATTGACTAATAGTATAATAGCGTAAGTCAATAGCAAAAGTATGAATAGACTAGCAAAAGTAATTTGGACTAAATCCATTACACTAAACGGAAAACTATCAATTTGATTTTCAACGGCTAGTTGACTGATTTTCTCGAAAACGGGCAATTTTGCAAACGGAACACTCAGGAACATCGGGATTCTATACAGCAAACTCGCATTTAAAATATCAATCCATCGGGTCTTGTTATTAATGATTTTTCCAAAGATGAAAAGTGGCACGAATACACACAATATATTGATGATATTTTCCACTATCGAATCACCGAAGCTTACATTTTTACTCAGGTGAACATCAAATACGCCATCATAAGAGATTTGAGCAAAAGTTCCGACAAAACTACCGATTAATAAGCATAAAACACCCAAAATAAGCAGTTGGTTTTCTTGAAATTTACCTTGTGGATTAAAAATAGTTTTAAAAATTGTCATAAGTCTATTGATTTTTTAATTCGTTGATTTTGTTCATTAAATCGTCTATTTTATTTCGCATCGTGGGATAAGAAATATCGTTTTTTCTTGCCATCTCCTTGATACTTCCACCAGATAAAAAGAAATTGAGAATAAAATCTTGCTCTTTGGGACTTAATTGTAAATAAAGTGGAAGTTGATAATTTCCACTAACTTCCGTTGCACATTCGTTGCATTTCATTTGGCTTACACTCAATGAACTTTCGCAACTCGGACAAAAAATAGGCAATTTCATTTTAATATTGTTTATTTTATTTTTTATAAAGTTAAATAAAATTTTAATAAAATGAAAATTATTTTTTATTTTATGAAATAAATGTGGTTAAATATTCTTTTCGATATATTGTTTTGCTTTGGTGTAAATGGCATCAACTTCTTTTGCATCAAACCCAGAAAATTCATCCAATGGAAAACAAACCGTAGCAAAAGTTTGGTTTAATTTATGTTCTTCGGAGGCTTCTGATGATAGTTTAAAAGTATGAGAAATGATTTTAAATGCAGTATTGAGTTCTTTATTTTTCTTTTTAGAAGTGGCAAAAACACTACTCCCAACTACTGGGTGTAAAGAATCTTTAAAAGGGGTAACAGGGAAGTTATCTAATACTCCTCCGTCGCTGTATAATTTATTATTAATTTCAATAGGGTTGAATAATCCTGGGACAGCACAAGATGCTAAAATTGGTTTTAAGATATGTCCTTTATTGAAATATTCGGTAACGCCTTCGTTGAGATTGGTAGCGCATACCGTTAGTGGAATTTCCAAATCTTCGAATCTTGATTTTATATGAGGTTCTAAAAGTGAGGCGTATTTTTCTGCATTAAAAACCCCTCTTTTGGCTAATGAAATCCAAGAAAACTGAAATAATTCATGAGATTGAAAAAAGTTTAAAATTTCTTTTGGAGTTTTACCAGAAGCATACATTACCCCAACCAAAGAGCCCGCACTTGCTCCAGAGATAGCATTAATCTTGATATTCATCTCTTCTAATTTTTCTAATAAGGCAATATGAGCAACGCCTCTTTCGGCACCTCCGCTTAAAACTAAATTAATAGGAATATCTGATTTTAGCTTTTGTAATTCTTTAATTTTACAAGTGTATTTATTAATCATTTCGAAGTATATTTTAGTATCTGATGCAAATTAGCATTTTTTTTAGAAATAATAGGATTTATAAATGGGATTTTTGTGTATTTTTGCGCTGCGAGAAAATCGGTCTGTTGACTTTTATAATTAAAGTAGGAAAGTCTGGACACCATAGGGAAACATAGCGGATAACATCCGTCCAATGCGAATTGAGGACAAGTGCAACAGAAAGCAAGTACAGTTCGGCTGTAGTGAAATCAGGTAAACTCTATGTGGTGCAATGATAAGTATATCGGCAATTAAGGGCGTCCCGTCCAATGTCGAGGGGTAATCAGCTCAAGTCTTTTAGCAATGAAAGATTTAGATAAATAACAGACATTCAATCTATTGAATACAGAATCCAGCTTATAGATTTTCTCGTTTTTTTTAATTTAGTAGTCTAGTAAGTCAGTAATCTAGTGGTCAGTAATTTAGTGATTGTGAAGCTAGAGAACTATATTACTAGACAACTGAATAACTATATTACTGACTACTTATGAATTAATGAATATGTTTTTCTGCACGGTAAGAACTTCTTACCAATGGTGAACTTTCGATATGTCTGAAAGTTCCTAAACTTTTAGCAAAGTCTTCATACTCTTTGAATTCTTCAGGACTAATGAACCTTTTTACAGGAAGGTGTTTTTTAGTTGGCTGAAGGTATTGTCCTATGGTAATGATATCTACATTAGCGTTAGCAATTTCTTCGATGGTTTCAAAAACCTCTTCTTTGGTTTCTCCAAGTCCCAACATTACGCCTGTTTTAGTTCTCCTTTGTCCTGCTCTTTTAAGGTAAGCTAAAACTTCTAAACTTCTGTCGTATTTCGCCTGAATACGCACCTCACGGGTTAATCTCCTTACCGTTTCCATATTGTGGGAAATCACTTCGGGAGCCGCTTCTACCAATCGATCGATGTGTTTTTCAATTCCTTGAAAATCAGGGATTAAAGTTTCCATTGTTGTTTGTGGAGAAATTCTTCTAATCGCGTTTACGGTTTCTGCCCAAAGGATAGAACCCATATCCTTTAAATCGTCTCTATCTACCGAGGTCAAAACGGCGTGTTTAATTTTCATTAATTTAATAGAACGAGCAACCTTTTCAGGCTCATCCCAATTCACATCGAGTGGGCGACCTGTCTTTACACCACAAAAACCACAACTTCTTGTACAAACATTTCCTAATATCATAAAAGTTGCCGTTCCCTCTCCCCAACATTCTCCCATATTGGGACAGCTTCCACTTTGACAGATGGTATTCAGTTTGTATTTGTCCACCAAACTTCTGAGTTCACGATAGTTTTTACCTGTTGGTAATTTCACACGAATCCATTTTGGCTTCTTGGTAACAGTATTATTTTTACTTACAGTTGTATTCTCCATTTTCTGACCTAATAGAATTTATTCTTTTAACAATTGAGCTAAAATTTTCTTAGCTCTCATAATTCTCACTTTTGTATTGGAAATAGAAATATTGAGTTCGGAGGCGATTTCTTTGATGCTTTTTTCTTCAAAGAATCTCAGGGCGATAATTTCCCTATAATTTTTATCCATACTCTCGACGATCTCCATTATTTTTTGTTCTTCTTCTTCAGAAATAAGGAGTTCTTCGGGTGATTTTGCATAATCGTTTTTGGTTTCGGAGAGTTTGTCGGTAATCGTTTCGTTGCCTCTTTTTTTCTTTCTCCAGAAATCAATCATTGTATTCTGAGCAATGGTTAAAACCCAAGTTTTAAACTGAAAGCTTTCATCATACAAATCCAATTTATGTAAAACTTTGGAAAACACTTTCACTGTAATTTCATCAGCATCATTTTTATCTTTCACTTTTTTTAAAACGAAAGAAAAGACCTCTACCCAAAATAAATTAATCAGTTGGGTTTGTGATTTTTGGTCTTTTGCTTTTGCTTTGTTAATTAAAGCTAAAAGTTTTTCCTTTTCCATTTCAACGGCAAATATACAAAAATGCAATTAGAAAATCTGAAAATGAATTAATTTGGAAAGGTAATAATTTAGTGACAGGTTTAAGAGCTTAAAACATATTGCCTAAAGCCATCATTACCGAAAAAATCGTATTTTTGGGAAATAATGAATCAAAAATGAAACGATTATTTACTTTTTTAGGGGCTTTAATGACCGTAATGTTAATGGCTCAAAATGATTTTATATTAGAAAAAAATGACTTTTGGAATGTAACGCATTATAATATAGAAGTACAACCTTTCTTTGAAAATAAAAGCCTTAAAGGGACTAATGAAATTAGTTTTGAAATTAAAAAAGATACCATTAATCCCATTTTTAAAATTGATTTACACCAGCCGATGAATTATCGTTTACTGGGTTCATCAATGTCTGTTTTATCAGAAAAAAGACTGGGGAATCAGATTTTTATTCAGGTTAAAAAAGAATTTGAAAAAGGAGAAAAAGGCTTTTTAAAAATCGAATTTTCAGGACAGCCCAAAACGGTTAGCCGTTATCAATCACCTTGGAAAAACGGTTGGGTGTTTGCTAAAGATAAGTGGGGAAATGATTTTGCAAGTGTGGCTCAAGAACACGATGGCGTTGCCCTTTGGTTGCCTACGAAAGATGTTTGGTATGATGAACCTGATAATGGGATAATTATGAAGATTGTCGTTCCCCAAGGTTTGGTGGGAGTGGGGAATGGAAAACTAATTGCGCAGACGAAAGGAGAGGAGTTGAACACTTATACTTGGCAAGTGAAAAATCCGATTAATCCTTATGCTATTGTTCCAAATATTGGGAAATATGTTCATTTTAAAGATGAATTTAATGGTGAGAAAGGAAAACTGAATTTAGATTATTGGGTGTTAGGGTATAATTTAGAAAAGGCAAAAAAACATTTTCAGCAAGTACAACCGATGCTCCACGCTTTTGAATTTTGGTTTGGTGCTTATCCGTTTTATGAAGATACTTATAAATTGGTAGAAACGCCTTATTTGGGAATGGAACATCAATCTAATGTTGCGTATGGAAATAAATATCAGAATGGATATTTAGGGAGCGATTTATCAGGTACGGGCGTTGGATTGTCATGGGATTTTATTATCGTTCACGAAACAGGACACGAGTGGTTTGCCAATAATATCACAGCAAAAGACATTGCAGATATGTGGATTCATGAGAGTTTTACTTGCTATGCTGAAACATTGTTTGTGGAAAAATGGATGGATAAAAAATCGGCAGATCAATATGTGCAAGGTATTCGGAAAAATATTTTGAATGATAAGCCCATTATCGGTAAAACTTATGGAAAAGAAGGTTCTGGCGATATGTATTATAAAGGTGCCAATATGCTCCACACGATACGAATGGTCATTAATAATGATGAGTTGTTTAGACAAATTTTACGAGGATTGAATAAAGATTTTTATCATCAAACGGTAACGACTAAGCAAGTGGAAGATTATATTTCTAAAAAATCGGGGATTGATTTTTCGACTGTGTTTAATCAGTACCTAAGGACAACTAAAATTCCTGTTTTAGAATACCAACAAAAAGGAAATCAACTGAAATTTCGTTATCAAAATGTGGTTGAAAACTTCACTTTACCCATTAACATTAACGAAAATTTACAAATTTATCCTACCGAAAATTGGCAAGAAATACAACTTCCTTTTCATGAAAAAATACAATGGAATCAAAATTATTATATTGATTTCCGTGATTATTAATAATTGAAAATCATTTAATTAGTAATAATTAGTATTGTTTAAAATATTTTGAAGGTTAGCAGTAGATAGTATACTTTTATTTCGGTAAACTTCCAATATGGATCGATGATTTTTGAGTTTATTGGTTTTGGTTTGTTGAAAAAAAGCAGACCTTTCTTTTCCATTTTTCAGTTTGATAATAATTTCATTATTTGTCCCTTTGGAAATATAACCACGAAAATCCCCTTTAATATCGTTTCCTTTGAGGCGAATATCTTTAATTTCAGAGAGTGGAATTTCTTCACCGTTGAGGATAATCTGTTCTTTTTCAAGGCTTAATTCTCCATAAAATTCGGTGCTCTTATTTTTACTCAAAAAAATGTAATGAATGGCATTGATGACCAACATTGCGACCAATCCTAAATTTAAAGCAAAAGAAATTTCCGCAAATTGATTCCTATATCGGTAAAAATACGGTATGGTAGAAGTAAGCAGAGA
The DNA here is from genome assembly GCA_002747105.1 of Flavobacteriales bacterium. Taxonomy (GTDB): domain Bacteria; phylum Bacteroidota; class Bacteroidia; order Flavobacteriales; family Weeksellaceae. The sequence continues at coordinate 46,183 of PDSY01000018.1, forward strand.
GAAAATAACTGCCACAAAACTTAGAATAAGCAAAGCGAATAAGATGGTTCCAAGTCTGATGAAAGGTCGTTTTTTAGTATTTAAAGTTTTAAACATTATTGACTATTGAGGTTAATTGATATGAAAATTAAACATCCAAAATTTCAATATAATTTCGGTAGAGTTTCACTTTTTTGAGTTGTTCCAATTTTTTAAGCAATCTTGAGATAACGACTCTCGAAGTGTTCATTTCGTAGGCGATTTCTTGATGTGTTGTAGAAATGATATTACTATTCAAGACATTTTTCTTTTCTAATAAATAATTTAATAATCGTTCGTCCATTTTGTTAAATGCAATATTATCAATGGTTTCAAATAATTCGTTTAAACGATTATTATAGCTATTGAATACGAAATTTCGCCAACTTTTATATTTACCAGACCATTCCTCCATTTTAGAAATTGGGATAAATAATAATTCGGTATCTACTTCGGTAACCGCCTTGATTTCACTTTTTTTGTGAGCAATACAGCAGGTCATCGTCATGGAGCAAGATTCTCCTTGTTCCAAATAATACAAGAGGAGTTCGTTTCCGTCGCTATCTTCTCGCATTATCTTGATAGCACCTGACAACAAAAGTGGAATGGATTTGATATAATCATCAATTTTTAGAATTGTAGTCCCCGCAGGGATCGCTTTATATATTCCGTTTTCCACGATTTCTTCTAATAATTCTTGTTCAAAGAAACTTCCGTAACTTTCCTGTACTTTTTCTGTAATCATAATTTTGGGGTCAAAAAACGATTTGTTTTTTTGATGCCTCAAAAGTACGATTTAATTTTTACTTTTTTGATTTTCGTAACAATGACTTAGGTTAAACACATGAAATATTGAAGTGCAAAAAATAAGGCGTAATATAAAACGCAAAGGAAAACAAAGAACTATAAAAAGATGAACAACCAATAATTAAGAAAAACAAAGGCATTTTATTTATCAAAGAAACACTAATTTTTATTACGAAAATAAACGAAGTGGCTTTGTTAATTCCCCTCTAAAAAGAGGAGTGCCACGTAGTGGCGGGTGTGTATGGTTAAAACTCTTTGTTTATTATTGCGTTAATTTTATATCTAATAAAAATTTCGTGCGTTTGACCTAACAATGACTTACAATGAAAAACTTTCGGTGAAACGCTAGTACAAATAGTATAGCGTTGTATTCAGTGCCAAAATGATGATGCTCTAATCTATCTTCATGCTATTTCGTATTTTTTTAGGAAGGTTTGCCACAACTAAATCATATGAAATATCCAACCATTCGTAAAGTTGTTCGTCTGTAACGCTTCCGTCTATTTCGACTTTACACCAATGTTTTTTGCTAAAATACGGAGGTTCTTGAACTGCAGGAAATGAAGCCCGAAGTTCATCAATAGTTTCAGGATTGCACTTAATATTGAAATTTTCAAAAGTGTTAATATCTGTGGCAGTAAAAATTTTCCCATGTACTTTAAAAACTAATACATTGGGTGCTTTTGAAAAAGGAATAGATTCTGTTACGCCTTTTTTGGACAAACAATAAGTTCTAAAATCTTCTATATTCATAATGCCAATGATGATTTCTCAAATTTACAAAAAATGAATTGTTTTTTTTAAAAAATTATCGTTTTTTATCCTAATTTGTATAGGTTAATTTTTGTATGTGTGTTTTTAAATTAATGATTTTAGTAATTTATCTATAATTTTTTTGTATTTTTGAAAGATAAAATTATGCTTCAAACTCAAGTGTTAGACTTTTGTTGCTTATAGTATCGAATCTTTAATAAAATTTGTCAGAGCAAAAAAGGATAATAGGAATTGATGTAACAGGAGTATTGGTAGTTATCGGAATGATAATTGTTAATTTTAAAGTAGTATTTGCGAAAAAAGTGGAGGGAAATTATCCAAGGATCTCATACAAAGTTAATCACTATCATTTGGGTTGATTAGTCCTTGAAAATACTATATGTGTAAACAATAAAAAGTAAAAAAGTATAAAAAAAATCATATGAATTGGCTCTTCATATATGGGCATAAGTATTATAAATTTAATCTATTATGAATAAATACCTATTTTATATATTACTTCTTTTTAGGATTGGTGATCTATCGGCACAAGAGAATAAGCATTTGTTTGATTTAAAAGTTATTAAAGAAACCCTTCCGAGTTATTTAGACGAAAATCCGAACTCTGCTAGATCATATCAGAAAGGCAGTAAGTTATATAAACTATTTAAGAAAATGCACAAGCTTATGTCCGAAAAGGAGTCTAAAGCGTATGTTCATCAACTTGATAGTTTGTCTGGTATTATCGAAAAAAAATTACCAAAACAAAAAGTCAAAGTTCGATTAAAAGATACCCTTTATGTTTATAATTATGTTCCAAAAGAGTTTTCAGATTTAAGGAAAAAAGAAGATTGGGAGTATTTTTATAACGAAACACTAAAACCTGATTTCACAAAAAACTCTTTGGTGAGATTAGCTACTACCATAAGTATGGATTTTGCTGATTTAATAAAAAAGCAGATCGAAATAAAAGGTGAGAGCAGCTATTTAAATTTGAAAAAATTGGATGAAGCTCATTATAATTTTGTGCCATTTTCAGATAGTTGTTCAGCTAAAAAGGATTTTTCAGAATTATTATTTTGTATGGGTGGGGACAAACTGTATCAGCCTGTTTTTAACGCAAAAAAAGACAAAGGATGTTACCTGTTTTCATACGAGTGTAGGCATGGTATTTGTAGAGATTTTATTTTTGTTGAAAAACGTGGAAATAAGTGGTTTTATCTAGCGTCTTATCCTTCGCATTTGGTTGGGGATGAGGAGTAATATCGACTTCATTTGTCGCATATAAAAAATCCTTTTTTAACCTTACTTCAAAAGAAAAATCATCTTTTTATTTATACGACATATCAAATCAAAATTGGTGTAAATATAACGTAATGATATTAAAGTTTTATAAACGAAAATCGCCTAAGAGTGAACTCTTAGGCGATTTTCTTATTATGAAAAATCTACATTTTACATCTCTTGCATTTTAAAACTCATACTTTCAATCACTTTTAAAATTGCCTCAACGGTATCCATTGAAGTTAAACAAGGTACACCATTTTCTACCGAAGTTCGGCGAATTTGGAAACCATCTCTTTCAGATTGCTTTCCTTTGGTCATTGTATTCACTACAAATTGTACCTTTCCTTTTTGGATTAAGTCAATTAAATTGACATCTTCCTCGCCAATTTTATACCCAACCTTACACGGAATACCTTTGCTTTCAAAATACTTGGCTGTTCCTTCGGTTGCCCAAATTCTGAAACCAACTTCATTAAATCTCCTTGCAAATTCCGATGCCTCTTCTTTATGCTGATTAGCAACCGTAAATAACACTGCTCCGTGTGTTGGCACTTTTCTTCCTGCGGCGATAAGTCCTTTATATAAAGCCTTTTCAAGCGTTACATCTTTACCCATTACCTCTCCCGTTGATTTCATTTCAGGACCTAAAGAAATATCAACTTTCGTTAATTTTGAGAAACTAAATACAGGTACTTTTACAAAAACCCCGTCTTTTTCAGGTACTAATCCATCTTTGTAACCCAATTCTTTTAAGTTCTGACCTAAAATCGCTTTGGTTGCCAAGTTTGCCATCGGTACTTCGGTAATTTTTGATAAGAACGGTACAGTTCTACTCGCACGAGGATTTACCTCAATTACATAAACTTCATCATCAGATATTACATACTGAATATTCATCAAACCAATTACTTTCAATCCTTTGGCTAATCGTTTAGTGTAATCAATTAAAGTATCTATTTGCTTTTGCGTTACATTTTGAGGTGGATAAACTGCAATAGAATCCCCCGAGTGAACTCCTGCTCTTTCAATATGCTCCATTATCCCCGGAATAACGGTTGTTTCGCCGTCGCAAATCGCATCAATTTCAATTTCTTTTCCTGTTAAATATCGGTCAATTAAAACTGGGTGCTCAGGACTTGCCTCAACAGCGTGTTCCATATAATGAGCCAATTCTTTTTCATTATAAACGATTTCCATTGCTCGTCCTCCCAATACATAACTTGGTCTTACTAACACTGGATAACCAATTTCATCAGCGATTTTTATCGCCTCCTCTTTTGAAGTAGAAGTTTTCCCCATAGGTTGAGGAATGCCCAATTCTTGAAGTGCTTTTTCAAACTTATCTCGGTTTTCTGCTCGGTCTAAATCTTCTAATGAAGTTCCTAAAATTTGAACACCATAACTCGCTAATTTATCAGCCAAGTTAATCGCTGTTTGTCCTCCAAATTGTACCACAACACCTTTTGGTTTTTCCAATTCAATGATGTTCATCACTTCCTCGGTTGTTAGTGGTTCAAAATATAATTTGTCCGAAATAGAGAAGTCGGTAGAAACGGTTTCAGGGTTATTATTAATGATAATCGCCTCGTAACCCATTTCCTTAATTGCCCAAACAGAATGCACCGTAGCATAGTCAAACTCAACA
>PDSY01000019.1 GCA_002747105.1 Flavobacteriales bacterium
ACATTCTATAAAAACTAAAAAAAACACTAATAATTGTATTTTATATATTGCTGACTTACAGATATATAAAACATTTTTTCGCCTATAATTTATATTATGTTAAATTGTATAGATATCAGAAAAAGCAACTTTCCTTTTCTGATATAATATATACTACTCTACAAAGATCTGTTTGCAAGTTTATTTGAAAATACTAGATGGATAATGAATAATTTTATCTTTTTCTTCGTGCTGAGAATTTTTTACATCTTCCACAAAGGCATCAATATTTTCTTTCCGAACATTTGGCATACAAATAATATGAGAAATATTTCCTTCCGTAGCCAATTGCCATTTTTCTTTTACCTTCTGTGTTGTTTTAGGAAAAACAACGGTAATAGCATTCGGATTTCGCCAAGCATCAATACCGATTTCCCTTAATTTTTGCTCACAATATTCAGCGATTTCAAGGCTTTTGAGGTATCGTTTTTTCAATCCTTCCACTCCCATTTTCTTAATCGCATACCATAAAATCAGTGGTGAATGCCCGTTTCGAGAACCCGTAATCGTCGTATCCGAAGAACCAATATACGCAATAGCTTTGGAAATTCTATCTCGATTGGTTTTCTTGGCAATCAGCACACCTGTTGGGATGGGCGAACCGATAAATTTATGCCCACTAATCGAAATACTATCCGCTCCATCGGCTAAATCAAAGGCTGGTTTATCTTCCATGAAATTACCAAAACTCCCTGCCAATGCACCATCACAATGAATATAATGATTATGAATCGCCAATTTTTTTAGAATAGATTTTATTTTTGAAACATCATCTTTTGCCTCTTTCATCGTCGTTCCAAAATTTGTCAGAACAATAACAGGAAGATGTCGATTCATTTTAACGGCATTTTCAAAATCTTCATAATCTATTTCGTCGTTTTCTTGTGCCTTAATGGTAATACTCGGAATATTCAATAAATGAATATTTTTTCGAACACTATAATGCGTTGCTTCCGAATAATAAACCATTGCATTAGGATACAATTCCCTCGCTAAATACAATCCATAAAGGTTACTTTCTGAACCTCCATTGGTGACATAACCCCAAAAATCTTTTGGATTGGCTCTGAATAATTCAGCGAAAAAAGCAATCACTTCTCGTTCCATTTGGTGGGTATGAACCAAATAAGTACAAGGCTCAAAAGGATCTCCCAAATTATTAATTGGATACTTGAAAAAATCGTATAATTCCGAATAATCAAAGTCCTTGGAAACAGGATAACCTAAAAAATTATCTCTTGCATTTTGCAATTCCTGTTGTAATCTATCTAATTGTATTTTTATCTCTTCTGAATGATGATTCATTATTTTTATTTGAATTTAAAGTTAAGTTTTAGGTTAAAAAATCGACCTGTTAGATTCACAGGAACAGGATAAATATAATTCGTACTAACATCTGTAACCCATTGATTAGCAATTGTATTATAAATATTGAAAGCATTAAAAACCTGAATACCCAAAGACAGCTCATCGAAGTTTCTTAAAAATCCATAATATTCATTTTTCTTTTTACTTTCAATAAAGACATACGACAAACCAATATCTACTCTTTTATAAGACGGCAAAGTTTTTTGAAACGCATAAGGATCACTAAATAAAGGCGAACCATTCGGCAATCCCATGGCATACACTCCTGTTAAATTTACCCGCATTTTTGGGAATTTTGGCATATAATCTTGATAAAAAATCGAAAATCTCAACCTTTGGTCACTCGGTCTTGGGATATTTCCTTTTCCGTCGATATTTTCATACACTCTTGCATAACTTGCACTTAGCCAAGAATCTATCCCTGGAACAAATTCCCCATACAATCGAGTATCAATTCCGTAAGCATAACCATTTGCATTATTTTTCCCTGTATATCGAATCCTTACATTATCTAAATAATACGGAATTAAATGATCCATTTTTTTATAATACACTTCAGTGGTGAGTTTAAATGGTCTTTCCGACATACTGAACTCATAGTCAGCTCCTAAAATCGCCTGAATAGAGCGTTGAGATTTAATATTAGGATTAAATGAACCATCTAAATTTTTAATCTCCTTATAAAAAGGTGCCTGATAATAAACTCCTCCCGACAAACGGAACAAAACATCACTTTGCCAATCGGGTTTCATTGCCAATTGTAACCTTGGGGAAATAATCGTTTCCTTATTGTAATCCCAATGAGAAAGCCTCGCCCCTGCATTAATAAAGGCTTTATGATTGCCCAATCTCATCTTCTGAGAATACTGAACATAACCAGAATAACGATTGGTTGTAATCTCATTATTTCCTTTAATATGGTATAATAATTCTAAATCCGAAGCATCTAAATTCGCAGGATTTTCAATATAATCCCTTGGAACACTATATCCCAAAGAATCTTGTAATTTCCATTCGTTGGTCAGGTCTTTGACACTTTGTTTTTCGAGTTTAAAACCAAATTCTATATCGGAATTTCGGGTCGGAGAATATTTATTTCTCAACTGAACGCCATAATTTTTCACCCATAAATCATTCCTTGCATTTTCTATCTGTCCACCTACATCATAGGAAGTGACAGGGTCGCCCGTTTCTGGGTCAAAGGCTTGAAGAACATAACCAGAGGCAATGCTATAATATTCTCTTTCTCGGTTTTGATACGCAAACGCATTTAGGTTAAAATCCCATTTTCTGCTTGGGCGATACCTTACCGAAAAATTTCCTAAACTATTTTTATATTGGTCATTCTCTCTTCCTCCATAATAAACATTCAGCTTAATAGGATTTTGCACGGTTCCAAATTCTACCACTTTTTTCTTAGGAATCATCTCATAATCGTTTTTGGAATAAACCCCAATGAACGAAAAAGATAATTTTTTATTCACATGATAATTCAGATAAGATTGGAAATCCATATACTGAGGATTGAAATCGGTATCTCCTTTTAAGGTGTTGAGAATCAAATTGGTATTTCTATATCTCCCTGAAACTAATGCGGTTAGTTTTTTATCATTCGTTGCCAATCCTGTGGTCAGCCTCCCTCCTATTAAACTCGCTTCTCCTCCTAATTCAAACTTTTTCGGTTCTCGGTAATAAATATTTAATGCCGAAGACATTTTATCGCCATATTTCGCTTCAAAACCACCTGCCGAAAAATTGACTGTTGAAACCATATCAGGGTTAATGATACTCATTCCCTCTTGCATAGAATTACGAATAAGGAAAGGTCTATATAACTCTAAATCATTAATATAGATTAAATTTTCATCGTAACTTCCACCACGCACCATATACTGTGAAGATAGTTCGGTATTGGAATTAACAGACGGTAAAGTTTTAATAATTCCCTCTATCCCACCTGATGCCGAAACAACTTGCTGAGCATCTTTGGTATTGATTTTAACGCTCGTTAGTCCTTTCTTTTTTGATCTTCTTTGGAAGATAATTTCTTCTATATTTTTGGTTTTCACTTCATCATCATCTTGTCCATAAATGGATACCGAACTGATGACCAATAGAGAAATGAATATTTTTGAATTAAATTTCATCGAAATTAAATTTTATAAAATAGCTTGTCTGACTTTCGTTAATTTGGCTAATAAATCATCTAACTGATTCAAAGGTAACATATTAGCTCCATCGGATTTTGCTTCGCTTGGATTTTGATGTGTTTCTATAAAAAGTCCATCTACACCAGTGGCAATTCCTGCCTTGGCAATGGTTTCTATCAACTGAGGTTTTCCACCAGTAACACCAGAACTTTGGTTAGGTTTTTGCAAAGAATGCGTCACATCTAAAATCACAGGAGCATAGTTTTTCATTACAGGAATACCCGTGAAATCAACCACCAAATCGCTATATCCAAAAGAATTTCCTCTTTCTATAATCGCTACTTTTTCATTTCCTGCATCTTTCACTTTATTTACCGCAAATTGCATTGCATCGGGCGAAAGAAATTGTCCTTTCTTCAAAGAAACGCATTTCCCTGTTTTAGCGGCCGCCACCACTAAATCGGTTTGTCTGACCAAAAAAGCAGGAATTTGTAATACGTCTACAAATTGAGATGCCATTTCTGCATGATGATTTTCATGAATATCCGTCGTCGTTGGAATATTGAACTCCTCTCCTACTTTTCTAATGATTTTCAAGGCTTTTTCATCGCCAATACCTGTAAATGAATCGATTCTACTGCGATTGGCTTTTTTGAAACTTCCCTTAAAAATATAAGGGATTTTATATTTATTAGTGATTTCTATCACTTTTTCAGCGATGTCCATTGCCATTTTTTCATTTTCAATCGCACAAGGTCCCGCAATGAGAAAAAAGTTATCAGAATCCTGATGATGAATATTTTGAAGATGTTGTATCATTCTTAGACTAATTTTTAAAGTGTAAAGATACCATATTTTTTTTATTGTACAATTTTGTTATTATACCGTATTATAAGGTTACGGAGGTTATGATATAGAGATGTAACGCATTACGCCTCTACTTTGAACTTTTAAACTTTAAACTCATTTCTAACCTTGTGTTAAAAATAATGTATTGAACTTGTATATTGATGCTCCTCTCCTTCCAAAAAAACTCATTATCTTTGCGTCGTGAAAATTTATCAGGAAGACTTTAACGAATTAGAATTTCCAGCATTGCTTTCGGAAATTTCGCCTTTTGCCTATAATGCTAAAACAGCAAAAAAAATCCTTCAGTTGCAACCATTGGAGGAACAAAAAGCGATTACTGAACTCAAAAAAACAGCAGAATTTACGACCAGTTTTGAGAGTGAAACGCCTATCCCTTTTGATGAATTTGATGACATCGAAAAGGAACTGAAACTGATGACGATAGAGAATTTCAGGCTTGAAAACTCAGCGTTTATGAAAATTAAAAGTATGACGCTACAAGTCGGGAAATTACAAAACTTCTTTCCTAAATGGGAAGAATATTTCCCTCTACTCAAAGAGCAAGTAGAAGAATTAGACTATCAAAAAATTATCGCTGATAAAATCACTAAAGTTTTCAATCGTTTTGGAGAAGTTAAAAACGATGCCTCTCCTATTTTAGAGGAAATAAGAAGAAATATCAATCACGCCAAAAGAGCCATTCAAGAGAATTTTAGCAAGGCTTTAAGTTCGGCATCAGAAAAAGGTTATTTAGATGATATTCGAGAAAGTATCATTGACGACCAAAGGGTTCTTGCCGTAAAAACAGGCTTTAAGAAAAGGCTTTCAGGAAGAATTTTAGGTGTTTCAAAAACAGGTTCTATTACTTATATTCAGCCTGATAATGTGGTAAAACATCATTTTAAACTCAAAGAAAACGAAAACCAAGAGAAAAAAGAAATTGATAAAATTTTACGAAAACTCACTGCCGAAATCGCTGAATTTCAACCTCAATTAATTGATTATCAAAATTACCTTTTCGATTTAGACATTACGAGAGCCAAGGCACTTTTTGCCCGTAAAATCAATGGTGTATTACCGAAAATCAATCCTCATAAAACTTTAAAACTGATTAATGCTTACCACCCTCTTTTGTGGTTGCAAAATCAAGAGGAAAACAAGACCATTCATCCTCAAACGCTCAAACTGACAGAACACAACCGAATTATTGGAATTTCGGGACCCAATGCAGGAGGGAAATCCATTACTTTAAAAACCGTTGGACTTTTACAATTGATGATACAAAGTGGAATTTTGGTGCCTGTTCATCCGAAATCAGAAATGTTTTTCTTTGATAATATAATGACCGATATTGGTGATAATCAATCTATTGAAAATCATCTTTCCACCTATTCTTCTCGCCTTAAAAAAATGGGTCAAATCATTAAAAAGGCAGATAATAACACCTTATTATTAATTGATGAATTTGGTACAGGTTCTGACCCTGAACTTGGTGGTGCTTTGGCAGAAAGTTTCTTGGAATTTTTCTATCAAAAGAAAAGTTTTGCGATTATTACAACGCATTACACCAATATTAAACTAAAAATTGAGCAACTGCCTAATGCTCAAAATGCAGCAATGCTTTTTGATGAAAAAACTTTGCAACCAATGTACAAATTGGAAGTAGGACAAGCAGGTAGTTCGTTTACTTTTGAGGTGGCAGAAAAGAATAAAATCCCTTATTTTATCATTAAAAAAGCGAAAGATAAAGTGGTTCACGATGTGGTGAATTTAGATAAGACGATTGTTAAACTTCAACAAGAAAAATTTGAAGTTGAAAAACTAAAAACCAATCTTTCCGAACAAAAAGAAAATACCCAAAACAAAAGAGATAACCTCCATAAATTAAACGAACAACTTGAACAAAAACTTTATAATTTTCAAAAACTTTACGAAAGTGAACACCGAAAATTACAATTTGGAAACAAAATAGAGAGTTTTGTTGATAGCTATATTAATGGGAAACACCGAAAGCATATTGTAAAGGATTTTGTGAAATTATTGGAGCAAGAAAAACACCGAAAATTAGGAACTGATAAAGACGAAAACAAGAAATTGAAAGTCATTAAAAAGAAAATCACTCAGCAACTAAAAAAAGTGGAAGTTCAGGAGAAAATTGCCGAAACCAACGAAAAATTAATCCAAGAAACCAAAAAGGAAAGAGCCGTTTGGCTAAAACCTGGGCAAAGGGTAAGGATAAAGGGTAGTTCTTCTGTGGGAACGATTTTGGAAATTCATAAAAACGGAAAGGCTACGATTAATTACGGAAAATTTAAAACGCAGATTTCACAAGACGAATTGGAAAGAGTTTGATGTTGAATGGTTTAAAATTCAATACTACCTGATATTAAAGGTTAAACTTATTGGATTTTTTTAAGAAACATAACATCTTTTAATATTGTTAAAAACAAAAGTCATTTCCATTAAAAGTTTACATTTTCGAAAAAATTAACATAATAAAATGAACAATAAGAATATTTTTATAAAAGCTATAATTTTAGTTTTGATATTGAGTATTACCAACCTGATGGCACAGAAAATACCAGCAATGCAACCGAATAAAACTGTCAATGGTAAGAAAGAAGGTAAATGGTTAATTTGGTTGAATAAATATGAAGAAAAAACCAATAAAAAAGAAAGGGTTAATTACTATTTAATAGTGAGTTATAAAAATGATACGCTGGACGGAAAATACACCCAATATTACAAAAATGGTGTCAAAATAGAAGAGAAAAATTATATCGGTGGAAAACTAAATGGGAAATACATCGAATATTATGAAGATGGGAGCATTTCGGGAGAATCGAATTATAAAGATGGTGAATTGGATGGAGAATACACTGAATATTATGAGAATGGAAATATTGCAAGAAAAGAGTATTATAAAAATGGAGAAGTAGATGGTGAGTATATTGAGTATCACGAAAATGGAAGTATTTGGGAGAAAGGAAATATGATCAATGGTAAGGAAGAGGGGAAAGTTATTTGGTATTATGAAAATGGAAAACTATGGAAAAAAGAACATTATAAAGACGGTGAAAAGCATGGAAGCCAAATCAAATACTATCGTAATGGTAAGAAAAAAGAAAAATATATTTACAAAAATGGTGCAAAAAATGGTAAAGCCATAATCTACTATGATAATGGTAATAAAAAAGAGCAATCCTTTTACAAAAACAATAAAAAAGAAGGGAAACATATTGAATATTATTTCGATGGCAATATCAAAATGGAAGAAGATTATAAAAACGGAAAAGTAAATGGAAAGCGAATTAGGTATGATGAAAAAGGAAATGTTAATATGGAGGTGCAGTTAAAAAATGGGAAATTAAACGGAAAAATAATTCAATACAATGAGGACGGAAGCGTGTGGAAGGTAGAAAATTATAAGAATGGAGAGGAAGAAGGAAAGTTTATAACATATTATGCTAATGGAAGTATTCGGAGGGAAAGGAATTATAAAAATGGGGAATTAGATGGAGAGGAAATCGAATATCACAAAAATGGGAAAATAGATACAAAAGCACATTATGTCAATGGAGAGTTAGATGGAAAAGTTACCAAATATTATTACAATGGTGACATAAAAGAAGAATGTAACTTTAAAAATGGTGAACTAGAAGGAAAATTTATTGAATATTATATTGACCATACAGTAGCCAAAGAAAGTTATTATATAAATGGTAAGCTCGAAGGAAAGTATTTTGAATATTATTACAATGGAAATCTACAAATAGAAATGGATTTCAAAAATGGAAAGGTAAACGGAAAAATAATTGAGTATTATAAAAACGAAAGGGTAAAGGTAAAAAGGAGTATTAAAAATAATCAATTAGATGGAAAAACGATTATATACTATGAAAATGGTAATGTGAAAGCAGAGATAGACTTCAAAAATGGAAAATTTGTTGCATATTATGAAGATGGAAATTTGGAGGCAAAAGGAAATTTTAGAGAAGAGAAAATAGAAGGCGAATATACTGAGTATTATCAAAATGGGAAGTTGAAAGAAAAAAGAAATTTTAAAAACAACAAAGAAGATGGGAAATCAATAAAGTATGATGAAAATGGAAAAATAATAGAAACAAAATTCTATGAAAACGGAAAAGAAATAAAAAATAAAACCAATTGACGATAAGAATAACTTTAGTTTCACTAATAAAAACAATACCTTACCTAGAAAACACCCTATTTCCGACAAGTATCAAATGAATTTAAGAAGTTTGAAATAATTTTAACAAAAAATTGACTTTTCTCATACGTTAGTTCATTAGTAATTTCTTATTTTTGCACGAAATAATTATCAATTTAAAAATCACGATGACAAATTATGTAAGTGCAAAAGAAGCGATTTCTTGTATTAAAAGCGGAGATAGAGTTTTTTTACATGGAAGTGCTTGTACACCCAACTTTTTAGTAGATGAGTTAGCCAACCAAGCAGATAGATTAAGAGGAGTAGAAATTGTATCTATTACAGTACAAGGCGAAATTAAAGTGGCTCAGCCAGAATATAAAGACAGTTTTTTCATTAATTCTTTATTTGTTTCCACGCCTGTTAGAAAGGCAGCTAATAGTGAGCAAGGAAGTTTTGTACCTGTCTTTTTAAGCGAAATTCCTTTATTATTTAAAAGAGGAATTATGCCATTGGATGTGGCTATCGTTACTGTTTCACCACCTGATGCTCATGGATATTGTACTTTAGGGACTTCCGTAGATGTAGCTCGTTCGGCAGTAGATTCTGCAAAAATGATTATCGCACAGGTAAACCCTCAGATGCCAAGAACTCATGGAGATGCTTTAATTCATAAAGATAGAATCCATAAAATGGTATTGCATGATAATCCTTTGATGACTTTGGACTATGGTTCAAAAGCAGGTGCAGAGGAAATAAAAATAGGTCAGTTAATCGCCGAAATGATTGATGACCGTTCTACCCTACAAATGGGAATAGGAACTATCCCTGATTCTGTTTTAAAATCATTGAATAACCACAAAGATTTGGGGGTTCATACCGAAATGTTAAGTGATGGAATTATTGATTTGGTAGCCAATGATGTAATTACCAATAAATATAAGGGAATTCATCGAAATAGAACAATTACAGCATTTTGTTTTGGAACTAAACGATTGTACGATTATATAGACGACAATCCATCGTTCTCTTTCTTCGATGTACAGTATGTAAACGACCCTGCAGTCATTAGGCAAAATAAAAAATTAGTAGCAATTAACTCAGCGGTAGAGATTGATTTAACAGGTCAAGTTTGTTCGGATTCTATCGGAACTTATCAATATTCAGGAATTGGTGGACAGATGGATTTTATGAGAGGAGCGGCATTAAGCGAAGGTGGAAAACCAATTATTGCCATTACTTCTAGAACGAAAAAAGGAATTCCAAGAATTACGCCAATGTTAAAAGAGGGTGCAGGTGTGGTAACCACAAGAGGACATGTTCATTATGTAGTTACAGAATATGGTGTGGCGTATCTTTATGGTAAAAACCTAAGACAAAGAGCAGAGGAACTTATCAAAATTGCTCATCCAGACGATAGAGAAATGCTTGAGAGAGCCGCTTTTGAAAGGTTTAATCGTTAAGGAAACAAAAAATATCAATATATTTAGGGTTAGAATATCAACATTCTAACCTTTTTTTGTTTTGAAAAGGAAGATAGAAAAATTTAAAACCCTAAAAATAAAAGGCTATTTTTTAATGATATTTACTTCAAATCTCTTTTAATAATAATTGAATTTCTTTCATTTTTTTTTCGTAAATTGCGTGGTGAAATTAAATACTAAAAAATTTAACCTATGTCAACACTTACTTTTGCTGAAAAAATAGCACAAGCCGATAACTTTTTACCAATTAATGGAACCGATTATATTGAGTTCTATGTGGGAAATGCTAAACAAGCGGCTCATTATTATAAGACTGCCTTTGGATTTCAATCTGTAGCTTATGCAGGTCCAGAAACAGGCGTTAAAGATAGAGCATCTTATGTCCTTCAACAAGGTAAAATTAGATTGGTTTTAACGACAGGTTTAAAATCAGATTCTCCTATTTGTGAGCACCAAAAAAAACACGGAGATGGTGTTAAAATTTTGGCACTTTGGGTAGATGACGCTTACAAAGCCTTTGAAGAAACGACCAAAAGAGGTGGAAAACCTTATATGGAACCTAAAACCATTACCGATGAACACGGAGAAGTGAGAATGTCGGGTATTTATACTTATGGAGAAACAGTTCATATGTTTATTGAGCGAAAAAATTATAAAGGCGAATTTATGCCTGGATACGAAAAATGGGAAAGCGATTACAACCCAGAAGATTGTGGATTGTTGTATGTAGACCATTGTGTAGGAAATGTAGATTGGAACAGAATGTTACCTGTTGTAAAATGGTACGAGGATGTAATGGGATTCGTCAATATCTTATCTTTTGATGATAAACAAATTAATACCGAATATTCAGCATTGATGTCTAAGGTAATGAGTAACGGAAATGGTTATGCTAAATTTCCAATCAACGAACCAGCAGAGGGTAAAAGAAAATCTCAGGTAGAAGAATATTTAGATTTCTACGAAGGCGAAGGTGTTCAGCATATTGCCGTGGCAACCAAAAATATTATTAAAACCGTTTCTGACCTTAAAGCAAGAGGAGTTGAATTCCTTTCTGCACCGCCAGAAGCTTATTACGAAATGGTTCCTGATAGAGTTGGTGAAATAGATGAAGATTTAAAAGAACTTCAAAAATTAGGAATTTTAATCGACCATGACGAAGAAGGATATTTATTACAAATTTTCACTAAACCAGTAGAAGACCGTCCTACCCTATTCTTTGAAATTATCGAAAGACATGGTGCTCAGAGTTTTGGAGCAGGAAATTTCAAAGCTTTATTCGAGGCATTAGAAAGAGAGCAAGAAAGAAGAGGAAATCTTTAAATTCAATTAAAAACACAATGAAAAAACAAATATTATTCATCTTATTCTTACTTTTTGCCATTAATATCAATGCTCAATATGGTACTGCTGAGCGTGTTTTAACTCGATTGGAACAACGAAAAGGTTTGCACCAAGAGCAAGTAAAAAAAATGAGTATTAGTGGTAAAAAGTTTGTTCTAATTAAAGATTTTAAAGACCATACAGAACGAAAATTCATTTCGTTTGATGGGAAAAAAGTCACTTATGTAGAACTGATTGATGATAAAAAAACAGGGAAAACCTCTTCCAAAGTCTTTACAGGTGATATGATGCGAAACAAACATAATGTTGTTTCCATTAGAGCCAATTATTTGGAAGGGAAAAGAATCCCTATCGCTATTACCAAAACAATGGTATTTATGCAGTTAGATGATAAACTCTACCTGATTGATGCCAATACCAAAGAAGAATGGATTGAAAGATTAGATAATTAGATAATTTCTTAATTATCTAATCTTTTAATTTTTTTAATCTTTACATATTTTAATAAAAATTTAAAAACAATGAAATCATTTGTAAAATACGATTCGAAAAACGATTTTTCGATTTATAATATTCCTTTTGGAGTAGGAGTTTTCAATAAAACTTATATCGCTTGTGCCACGAGAATTGGCGACCAAATTATCGATTTAGCCACTTTGTATGATTATGGCTATTTTGAAGATATTGATGGTTTGGACGATAATGTTTTTGAGGCTTATACTTTGAATCCTTTTATCGAATTAGGAAAACCTGTAACCAACAAAGTAAGAGAAACCATTCAGCAGTTATTATTGGAAGGTTCTAAATTATCTAAAGACGAAAAAACGATTGAAGAATGCTTCTTTGATTTGGATGAAGTAATGATGATGATGCCTGTGCATGTATCTAATTATACGGACTTCTACAGTAGTATCGATCATGCTACCAATGTAGGAAAAATGTTTAGAGATCCAGAAAATGCACTTTTACCAAACTGGAAATACATTCCTGTAGGTTATCACGGAAGAGCTTCTTCTATTGTCGTTTCAGGAGCAGAAATCATCAGACCAAAAGGTCAGCAAAAACCAAAAGATGCCGATAAGCCTGTTTTTGGACCGACTAAATTATTAGATTTTGAATTAGAAATGGCATTTATCGTTAATAAAAACACCGAAATGGGAGAATCTATCTCTACCGCTGAGGCAGAAGATGCCATCTTCGGAATGGTGATTTTTAATGATTGGTCAGCGAGAGATATTCAAGCGTGGGAATATGTTCCATTAGGACCTTTCTTAGCGAAAAACTTCGCTTCTTCTATTTCTCCTTGGGTAGTTACTTTGGAGGCATTAGAGCCGTTTAAGGTAGCATCTCCTAAGCAAGAGCCAGAAGTATTTGATTATTTAAAATTTGAAGGTGATAAAAATATCGATATTAATTTAGAGGTGTATATCACGCCAGAAAATGGCGAAGATAATTTAGTTTGCCAAAGTAATTACAAATATATGTATTGGAATATGTGTCAGCAATTGGCTCATCACACCGTAAATGGTTGTAATGTAGAAGTAGGTGATATGTATGCGTCAGGAACGATTTCAGGAAAAGAAAAACACGAGTTTGGTTCTATGTTGGAATTGACTTGGAGAGGAACTCAGCCTTTAAAATTATCAGACGGAACAGAAAGAAAATTCATCAACGATGGAGATACCGTAACGATGAAAGGTTTCGCCGAAAAAGACGGAATAAGAGTTGGTTTCGGAGAAGTAAGTGGTAAAATTTTGCCTGCTAAATAAGATTCAAAAATTTAAAAATTAAAGGATTAAAAGATTACTTAATGTACCCATTTTAATCCTTTTTTTTAACACTTAATAATTCAAAAAATGAAAAGTGAAGGGAATTATTAATTATGATAATCTTTGAATTTTTCAATCTTTTAATCTTTTAATTTGAAATAAGAAAATGAAAACAGTTAATCCAAAAGAAATACAAGGTGCAGCGGTGCAAAAAATATTGCAAACTGCTGTTGCTCCCAGACCGATTGCTTTGGCATCCACCATTGATAAAGATGGAAATGTGAATTTATCGCCTTTTAGTTTTTTCAATGTATTCAGTGCTAAACCGCCAGTAGTGGTTTTTTCGCCTGCGAGGAGAGTGAGAGATAACACGACCAAAGATACTTTGGAAAATGTAAAACAAACCCAAGAAGTAACCATTGGAATTGTCAATTACAAAATCGTTCAGCAGATGTCTTTGTCTTCTACGGAATACGAAACTAGTGTAAATGAATTTATTAAATCTGGCTTAACGATGAAAAAAGCCGATTTTGTAAAAACACCGCTCATTGAAGAATGTCCTGTTAATTTTGAATGTAAAGTCCTTGAAATAAAAGAATTAGGACAAGAAGGAGGAGCAGGGAATTTGGTCATTTGTGAAATTATCAATATTCACATTCGTGAAGAATATTTGAATGATAAAGGCGATTTAGACCAAATCAAATTGGATTTAGTGGCGAGACTTGGAGGAAATTGGTATTCCAGAAATGATGGTTCTAATTTCTTTGAAGTCCCTAAACCTTTAGTTACCAAAGGAATAGGATTTGACCAATTACCCAACGAAATAAAACATAGTAAAGTGTTCACAGGTAACGACTTAGGAATGTTGGCGAATGTAGAAACTTTACCACAGGGAACTTACGCTTCGGATGAAGAAACACACAAAAAAGCACAAGAGTTATTATCTCGTGCTTTGATTAGTGATGCTTGGAAGCTTTTAGTTTCTTAAATTTGATTTAAAAACTCAATCATATAATCTGTTGCCTTCTGTAAATCGGGAGGCAATTGTTTTTCTAACCAAGGTTCTACTGCCCCAAAAGTATGATTAGCATTGTCTATTTTTATCAATTTAGACTTCGTATTCCATTGATGAAGTTGTTCTGCATTGGAAAAATCAACGGCTTTATCTTCGGTTCCGTGAATGATTAAATAAGGTTTATCCAAATTTTCAACAGCTTTCTGAACATTTAGCCTTTCTTTGTTTTGTTGATAATCTTCAAAAAATTGAAAATAATGAGGCATTTGTTGTTTCGTACGACCATTGAAAGCATAAAAAACGCCTTTTTCTTTCCATTCTTCCCACTTTTCTCCTTTTGGAAATCGATCCAAAGAACTGACCGATGCCAATGTGATAAGTGCCTTAATTTTAGGATTTTCAAAGGCTTGAATAATCGATAAACCTCCACCTCTACTATGACCTATCAAACTGATTTTACGATTATCGACCTCTTTTTTTTCTGAAAAAACATCAATTACTTTTTGAATATCAGCTAATTCTTTGGTATAATTATTCTGTCCAAAAGACTCTAAGTCTGCAAATTCGTTTGGTTTTTCCAAACTTGTTCCGTTGTGAGAAGAATTGAATTTAACCACATAAAAACCTTGATTGGCAATGGCTTTACACATCAAATCCCAAGCTCCCCAATCTTTATAACCTTTATAACCATGAAGAAAAACCACCAATGGCAATTTCTGTTCGGCAGGTTGATAGAAAGCATCTGCTAAAAATGCTTTGGTTTCGGGATTTTGAACGATAATATTTCTTTTTATTTCCATTTTAATATTAATTCAGTAGTTTGATATTATTTTTTAATACCCTAAAATTCTCAAAATATCTTCGGCTTTTTGTTCATTTTTAAAAGTCTTAAAAGTGAAGTTTCCGTCCTTATCTTTATCAATTAAAATATGCTGAGGCTGAGGAATTAAACAATGATGAACTCCACCAAAACCACTGATAGATTCTTGGTAAGCCCCCGTATTGAAAAATCCGATATATAAAGGCTTTTGAGCATTAAAGGTAGGTAAATAAATGGCATTAGTATGTTGTTCTGCATTATAATAATCGTCCGAATCACAAGTTAATCCACCCAAAAATACCCGTTCGTAAGTATCGTCCCAATGGTTAATCGGTAGCATGATAAAATGTCGATTAATCGCCCAAGTATCAGGCAAAGTGGTCATAAACGAAGAGTTAATCATATTCCATTTTTCTCGGTCATTTTGTCGTTTCTGAGAGATGATTTGATAGATATTCGCCCCGCTTTCCCCTACGGTAAAACTTCCAAATTCCGTATAAATATTGGGTTCTTCTACGCCTTCCTCTTCACAGAATTTTTTAATCTGAGAAACAATTTCGTTGACCATATATGCGTAATCGTAATTGAAATTGAGGGAGTTTTTAATCGGAAAACCTCCACCGATATTCAAAGAATCTATCTCAGGAGCAATCTTTTTCAGTTTGGCATACACCCTTAAACACTTGAATAATTCGTTCCAATAATACGCCGTGTCTTTAATTCCAGTATTGATAAAAAAGTGCAACATTTTCAGCCTTGCATTAGGATGTTCGGCAATTTTTTGACTATAATAAGGGATAATGTCCTTATATCCAATCCCTAAACGAGAGGTATAAAATTCAAATTTCGGTTCTTCCTCGGAAGCGATTCTTATTCCAATATTAAAATTAACATCAATGCTCTCGGTAAGCTTATCCAATTCTCGGTAGTTGTCCAAAATCGGAATAATATTTTCAAAACCATCGTTAATCATTTCGGAGATTCGCTCCAAATAATCATCCGTTTTAAAGCCATTGCAAACGACCTCCATATCCTTATTAAGTTTGCCTTTTTGGTGCAAATTTTTCACAATATCCATATCATACGCCGAAGAAGTTTCTATGGAAATATCATTTTTTAGTGCCTCTTCTATCACAAAACTAAAATGGCTTGATTTGGTGCAATAGCAATATTTATAGGCTTTTTGGTAATTATTTTTTTGGAAAGCCTCTTGAAACCAAGTTTTTGCCTTTTGAATATTTTCTGAAATTTTTGGCAAGTAACTAATTTTCAAAGGAGTTCCGAACTCTTCTATCACTTCCATTAGTGGAATATCGTGAAAGGTGAGTTGGTTTTCGGTAACTTTAAATTCTTCTGTTGGGAAATTCAAAGTTTGATCTATAAAATCTGAATATTTGATTTTCATTTTTTTATTAAAATAATCGCAAAAATAAACTTTTTATTGATTTAATTTATCCTTTGGACGATTTTATAAGGTAATAAATAATTGGTGTAAAAATTAAGATGAATAGCAAAGGTAAAAACCAGATGCTTATAAAGTGCTTGTTTCCAACCGTTTCAAAGATAATCACCCCGAAGATAAAAACAAATACCAATTTTAACATTCTAATTAATCTTGTCGCATTTTCGTATTGATATTTTGCATTTTGAGCCGTTATCTCAACTGGATAATTGAAAATATGGGGAAACCTATTGAGAATCGTCATTCCTATAAAAAGTATTGTTATAACCATCGGTAACTGAAAGATATTCGCCTTATTGCCAAAAGCATCTGCTTCTCCTTTAGCATTATAATGTGTTGGAATTACTTCATTTAAGTCGTTGTAATTCAACACAGTAAAAACCCAAATGCTTGCCAACATTAGCCAGCCTATTATTTCAATGATAATATCCGTTGTGCTTATATTTAACTTTATTCGAGGTCTATTTTTCATTTTGATTATAATTTTTCTTTCCAATAAAAACCAATACTTCTCCTTTTTCAAACTGAATATCTACGGTATTGGCATCAGCGTAATTTCTCGTGCTTATTTTCTCCGTAAGGCTTAAATTCTGCCCCTTTAAATCCCAATGTAAACCTTTGGTGGTGATGTTTTCTGCAAAAGGAAAAGGATATAGGGAAATCATTTTATGCTTGACATCTCGAAGTTGGTGTTTTTTATCGAGAAAAAAATAATGAGAATATTCATCAAAAAGACGAATATCTAAGTCTTTTTTAAACTGATAAACCGTCGTCAAATTCCCCAAAAAATGGTCTTGCTCTCCTCCACTCGCCCCATATACCTGAACTTCTTTTACGCCTTTTTCCATCAAAATAGCCAATGCCTTATGAAAATCTGTCTGACTTTGGTCGGGAGTGGGAATAAACTTTTTTTCATCAATTTCGATATGCTCTCCGATGTGAGAATCAAAATCTCCAGAAATAAAATCCAACTTTTCCACAGGGAAATTCAGTTTCAATAAATAATGCAAAGCACCATCTGTACACGCCACCATATCAAAGCCTTCCCAATGGGGAATCTGTGTTGGAGCATCTCCATTGATGAATAAAATGGCTTTCATTTTTTTTATTAAAAGATTTAAAAATTAAAGGACTAAGAAATTATAAATTACTCACTAAACTACTAAATTACTAGACTACTAGATTACTAGATTATTAAATCACAATGTTTTATCATTCGGGTTCCAATATTCCTCTGGTTCCTTTTCTAATTTTGAAATATACCTTGCCAAGACGAATAAATAATCTGACAAACGATTAAGATACTGAATGATTTCCGCACGCATTTCTTCTTGCTGATGGAGAAAAACCATACTTCGCTCTGCCCTTCTACAAACCGTTCTTGCAATATGAAGCGTCGTAGCTATTCTTCCACCTCCTGGTAAAATAAAATACTTTAAAGGCTCTAATTTTTCATTAAAATCGTCCATCCATTGTTCTAATTCCTCAACCTCTATATTCGAAATTGTTATCGGTAACCTTGATTTTCCGTTGGCCAACATCAGTTTATCAACTGGTGTTGCTACTTCTGAACCGAGCGTAAATAAATCAAACTGAATTTTTTTCAACTGTCGAAGGACTTTTTTATCTTTTATTTCGCTTTTTGCCGAACCGATAAAGGCATTCAGTTCATCAACATTTCCATAGGCTTCGACCCTTGCACTGGATTTGGGAACTCTCGTTCCTCCGTACAATGCCGTATCGCCTTTATCTCCTGTTTTGGTGTATATTTTCATATTATTTTGATTTAAAAATTAAAAGATTGAGAAATTAAAAAATTAAAACTCAAAACTACTGATATACTTTAATTTTTCGGTGCTAAATTTTTGAGCTTCTTGCTCTGCCATTTCTTTGGTGTAAACGGAACTGAGTTCCTTTTTTTGGAGAACAAAAGAAGAATATTCGTTTTTATCAATCACATTTTCAAACAAATAAGCAATATGAGAATCTGCCAGAGCAGAAAAACTAATGTCTTGATAAGTATGCAGGAGTTTTAAATCTTTGGGTGTTGTGAAACATTCATTTACTTCGTTTCGAAGTTGATCTTTATTGTCAAAATCACCTGCCCAAATATGATAAACGAAATGTTTTTTCTTGGCTTTATAATCAATTTTTTGATAGACAAAGTTCTCTCCAAGATAGGCTTCTCTTACTTGTGGATCTTCGGCTAAAACTTCTGGTTTTCCTTGCTTTAGAATCCTACCTTCAAACATAATATAGGTTTTGTTGGTAATCGCTAAAGTCTGCTGAACATTATGATCTGTGATTAAAATTCCGATATTTTTATCCACTAAACTCCTTACAATGCGCTGAATATCTTCCACCGCAATAGGATCGACACCCGCAAAGGGTTCATCTAATAAAATAAAATTAGGACTCGTCGCCAAGCACCTTGCAATCTCGGTTCTTCTTCGTTCTCCACCCGATAACAAATCTCCTCGATTTTTACGAACATGCTCTAAGGAAAACTCCTCTATCAGTTCTTCACACTTCATTTTTTGCTCTCGCTTAGATAATTTGGTAAGTTGAAGAACACTCATAATATTGTCTTCTACCGACAGTTTTCTAAAAACTGATGCCTCTTGTGCCAAATATCCAATGCCTTTTTGAGCCCTTTTATACATCGCATTTTTGGTGATATTTTCATCTCCTAAAAACACATTACCCATGGTTGGTTTTACCAATCCCACAATCATATAAAAAGTCGTCGTTTTCCCTGCTCCATTGGGCCCTAAAAGTCCAACAATTTCACCTTGTTTTACTTCTACGGAAACTCCTTTCACTACTTTTTTAGAGCCATATTCCTTGATTAAATTCTCACCTCTTAATATCATTCAACAAAGATAAAAAAAATAATGCTTTAATCCGTGAAATCATTTTATTATACCATTTCAAAGATTAAAAGGTATGATCCTAAAATTTAGATTATCCGTTTTCCGAATACCATTTTTTCTTTAACCAAAAAGCAACATTCACCAAGGCGATTAAAGCAGGAACTTCTACCAAAGGACCTATCACTCCCGCAAAGGCTTGTCCCGAATGTAAGCCGAAAACCCCTATCGAAACAGCAATCGCTAATTCAAAATTGTTTCCCGATGCCGTGAAAGAAATCGCTGCATTTTTTCCATAATCGGCTCCCATTTTTTTACCCAAAAAGAAACTGACCAAAAACATTAAAGCAAAATAAATCACCAAAGGAATGGCTATTTTTAACACATCAAAAGGGATTTCCAATATCATTTCGCCCTTTAAACTAAACATTAAAACAATGGTTAATAATAAAGAAATCAAAGTGATAGGAGATATTTTCGGTACAAAAACTTTTTGATACCATTCTTCGCCCTTGGCTCTTTTTAAAATTTGTCTCGTCAAGAAACCTAACACAAAAGGAATTCCCAAATAAATCGCTACACTTTCGGCAATCTGACCAATGGTAAGACTGATTTCCAAACTTTCCATTCCAAAATAAGGCGGTAAAACGGTAATGAAAAAATAAGCATAAATACTATAAAAAAAGACTTGAAAAATACTATTCATCGCTACCAAACCTGCAGCATATTCCCTATTTCCGTCTGCCAATTCGTTCCAAACAATCACCATTGCAATACACCTTGCTGACCCAATGAGTATCAACCCCACCATATATTCGGGTTCGTCTCGGAGGAAAATAATCGCCAACAAAAACATTAAAATAGGTCCTATTATCCAGTTTAAAAGCAAAGAAACACTCAGAATTTTAGTGTTTTTAAAAACTTTTCCTAACTCTTCATAACGAACTTTAGCAAAAGGTGGATACATCATCAGGATTAATCCTATTGCCAAAGGAATATTGGTTGTTCCATAAGAAAATTGCTGTATAAAATCTGAACTCGATGGATAGATATACCCAATTCCTACACCAATTCCCATTGCCATAAAAATCCAAAGGGTTAGGTTTTTATCTAAAAAATTCAGTTTTTTTCTTTCGTGAGGCTGACAATTATTTGCTGACATTATTTTGATTTTTAATCGTTTGCATTACAAAAAACATTTCCGAGGCAATTTGTAAACTTCTTTCTTTATAAGTTTCGTCCATCTCGGAAGTTCCATCACTGATTTTAGGGTCTTGGTATTTTACCGCTACTTTTTGCTCGGCACCATCCACTAAAGGACAATTTTCATCGGCACTATTGCAGGTCATTACCGCTAAAAAATCAGATTTTGGATTAAACTCATGATTGTATTTTTTGGAAAAACCAATCATCGGTTGAGTGGCATCACTTATTTTAATCCCATAGATAGGGTTTTCCTTTTCAACGATTTTAAAAATAGTAAATCCTTGATTTTGTAGTGTTTCCACTATTTTGGGAAACATTGCCGTCGCCTCTGTTCCTCCAGAATAAGCCTCTACCTTTTCGATTCCGAAATAAACCGCCATTGTTTTTGCCCAAATCTGAGCCAGATGACTTCTCCTCGAATTATGGGTGCAAATAAAATTAAGACGAATCTCTTTATTATTGTTTATTTTAGCTTGAATAAAATCGATTAAAGGTTCTAAAACTGCTTTCCTTTCAGTTGGGATTTCAATTTTTGAAACGAAATCTATGGTTTCTTGTAATGTAGAATACATCGTTATTGATTTTCAATTAACAACAACCTGAACTTGGCTCACAACAAGAAGTTTTAGGGGCGTTAAGTTCCGAAAGTTTCACTTTTTTCTTCTCAAAACTTGGCAATCCACATTGGTCAGGAGCTAAACAATTCGTGAGTTTAGAAGTTAAAATAAATTGACCTTCTTTGAAATCTATTCCAAATTTTCCAATCGTTTCCAACTGATATTCCACTTCGATTTCCGCATCTTGAAGATGTAGTTTTTCCTCAGAAATTTGAATAATATGTTGTAATTTTTCAGATTTTAATCGATGGTCGGTATCAATGGAAGTCCACAACTGAAAATTAACCGTCATTTCTTTTCTTTCCACTCCACCGCAATCTATAAAGTGTTTGTTGATTTGTCCTACTTCGGTAATATGAAAATGAGCAGGTACTTTTTCGCCATTTTCTAATACAAAGTGTAATTCTTCTACCTGATTGAGTTTCTCTTTAAATTCTGATAATTTCATCGTTTTATTGTTTATTAATCCTTATAATAATTCCGACAAATATACAAAATATTCTAAGAGGCGATTTAATTTTAGGTCAAATAAACACTTCGTTTTCCAATAATTTTATCAAGCGTTCAATGATTTTTTGAGAGACCGTTTTCACAAATTCTTCCCTTTCCAATTGTGGAAAATACATTTGATAATGATAGACTTTATTTTTTATTTTAATCGCATAATAGATCAGTCCAATATCGTTATTAAATTCGTCGGTGCAAGGTCCCGCAACGCCTGTTGTAGCAATGGCAATATCCGTTTCAAATAATTTTTGACAACCTTCCACCATTTCCAAAGCTACTTCTTTACTGACTACCGTTTTTGCCTGAATTGTACCTTCCTTAACTCCCAAAAGTCTGATTTTCTGCCGATAATCATAAGCCACCACTCCACCGATATAATATTGAGAACTTCCTGAAACAGCGGTTAGTAATCTCACTAATTCTCCTACTGTACAACTTTCGGCAGTGGAAATCGTAAATTGATTTTCAACTACTATTGTTTTTAATTTTTCTATCATCTTTCTACTGAATTCATTTTAATAAAAAATCCTAAACTCATCAAGCTTAGGATTTTTACTTTAAACTCAAAAAAACAAATGAGCTTTTATTTTAACTGATTAAAAATCTCCCAATAATTTGAAGTATATTCCTTCACAAGTTTCTTAACGCACCTGTTAGAAGTCACCTTTAATTGTACTTTTTTAATCGTATTCAAAGGTTTGTTTTCAAAAACAGATACCTTTTCATCATACGTTTTAGGTGACCCATAGGTATATTCTGCTGTCCATTCATATCTATAATTCTTATTTCTTATATTAGGAAAGAAAGCAACAGTTTGGTCATCGTACTTTATTTCTTTAAAATCTTGTATCACAATATCACAAGGAGGAATAATTTTATCTCCTCTTACGATAACCTTATCTTCTCTTACAACAATTTTATCATCTTTTACAACTTGAATGTTCTTTGTACATCGTTGAACTCCATTCTTTGTAAGTACCGTTAAATTAAGAGTAGCCTCACCTAAGTTGGGAACATTAACCAAGACTTCATTTCTCTTGTTATTACTTATAATACTAGCATTGGCACCTGCAACAGCCCATTGATAACAATCCTGACATTGAGCATCCATAACAGAGGCACTAAAAGAAACATTGTTTCCTACCACTGCACTACTCGCTCCTTCTATTTTACACTGTCCATAGAGTACAGAAGACACCGCAAAAATTAAACTTAGTAATATCTTTTTCATATAATTATGTTTTTATTAGCGCAAATATAAAAAATAAATCTAAAAAGGATATTTATACTTTCAATGATTTTTATCATTTATTGTAATATTGATATTACACCTGAATTACCCCTAGATTAAATTTTTCTGTAATTGGACTATGATTGGCAGCTTCAATTCCCATCGAAATCCATTTTCTAGTATCTAAAGGATTGATAACAGCGTCCGTCCATAATCTCGCCGCAGAGTAAGTTGCTTCGGTTTGTTTTTTATATCGCTGAGAAATAGTATCCATTATTTTTTGATGCTCTTCTTCGGTGATTTCTTTTCCTTGTTTTTTCAATGAAGATTCTTCTATCTGAGCTAATACTTTCGCTGCCTGAGTTCCTCCCATTACGGCTAATTCTGCCCAAGGCCAAGCGACGATTAATCTTGGGGCATACGCTTTTCCACACATCGCATAATTACCTGCTCCATAAGAGTTTCCTGTAACAATCGTGAATTTTGGTACTACCGAATTAGACACCGCATTTACTAATTTCGCTCCATCTTTGATAATTCCGTTATGCTCAGATTTACTTCCTACCATAAACCCTGTAACATCTTGCAAGAAAATTAACGGAATTTTTCTTTGGTTGCAATTGGCAATAAATCTCGTTGCCTTATCTGCTGAATCAGAATAAATTACTCCTCCAAACTGCATTTCTCCCTTGGCATTTTTTACCAAAGTTCTCTGATTCGCTACAATCCCTACGCTCCAACCATCAATTCTTGCCGTTGCACAGATAATGGTTTTTCCATAATCAGATTTGTATTCTTCATATTCAGAGTTATCGACCAAACATTTAATAATTTCCAAAGTATCATATTGTTCGGCTCTTGAACTAGGCATTAAACCAAAGATATTTTCAGGTTTTTCTTTTGGCTCAGCAGGTTCTATTCTATCAAATCCAGCTTTATCATAATCGCCAATGGATTTCATAATATTTTTAATTCTATCCAAGGCATCTTTATCATCTTTAGCCTTATAATCCGTTACTCCTGAAATAGAACAATGTGTCGTAGCACCACCAAGGGTTTCGTTGTCTATACTTTCGCCAATGGCTGCTTTTACTAAATAACTTCCCGCCAAGAAGATAGATCCTGTTTTATCTACAATCATGGCTTCATCGCTCATAATCGGTAAGTAAGCACCTCCTGCAACACAACTTCCCATTACCGCAGAAATTTGGATAATTCCCATCGCACTCATCTTGGCATTATTTCTAAAAATTCGTCCGAAATGTTCTTTATCAGGGAAGATTTCATCTTGCATCGGTAAATAAACACCCGCAGAATCTACCAAATAAATAATTGGCAATCTATTTTCCATTGCAATTTCTTGGGCTCTTAGGTTCTTTTTTCCTGTAATTGGAAACCACGCTCCTGCCTTTACAGAAGCATCATTAGCTACCACCAAACATTGTTTCCCTGCAACATAACCCATTTTTACGACTACGCCACCACTTGGGCAACCACCATGTTCCTCATACATCTCATAACCCGCAAAAGCACCTATTTCAATAGCGTCTGCATCCTTATCTAATAGATAATCAATTCTTTCCCTTGCGGTCATTTTTCCTTTAGAACGTAATTTCTCCAATCTCTTTTCTCCTCCACCCTTTTTTATTTGGGTTAATAATCGATTAATTTGCGATAATTTTAGTTTATTTTCGTCTTCTCTTTTATTAAATTTCAAGTCCATTTTTAAAAATTTTGCCTAATATACGGTTTTTAATTTATTTTCAAATTGAAATGTTAAAAAAGTTGGCTAATAGCTAATAGTGATTAGCGGTTGGCTCGTAACCTATTCAACTTTAAACAAATCGAAGTTTGAACAAAATTAAACCTTGACTTACAAATGCTCTATTTTTTCCGAATTTTTTAAATCCACAGGTTTTTTGGCATTCTTTCTGAGTTTCATATTGATAAATTCTACTGCCAAAGAAAAGAATATCGCAAAGTACAAATACCCTTTCGGAATTACCCCAACTTCCTGATTTAACAATACAAAATGCCCTAAATGAGAAGCTTCTGCGAGTAACATCACTCCTATTAATATTAAAAAGGACAATCCTAAAATCTGAATTGTTGGATGTTTATTCACAAAATTAGACACCGCTCCTGCAAATACCAACATAATCGCAATGGAAACAACAACGGCCAAAATCATAATCGCCATTGCTCCCATTTCGCCATACTCCTTGAAACTTACCAATCCTACTGCCGTTAATATACTATCGAAGGAAAATACTAAATTCAACCCTGCAATCTGAACAATTGCAGAAGTAAGCGAAATCCTTTTGGGTGTATTCCCTTGTTTTAATTCCTCTTCCCCCTCTAATTTATGATGAATTTCCGTAACCGATTTATACAATAAAAACAATCCTCCACAGAAAATAATAATCGACTGACCTGTAATCTGTCCATGAAACCAAGACCATTCTAAAGCATACAAAGGCTCATTAAGGCTCACTACCCATTTAATTCCAAAAAGTAATATAATCCTAAAAACCATTGCTAAAATCAAACCGATATTTCGGGCTTTCCTTTGGTCGTTTTGGGCTATTTTATTAGAAATAATAGAAATAAAAACAATATTATCTATTCCTAAAACAATCTCTAAAAAAGTTAAGGTTAGCAAGGCTACCCAAGCGTCTACTGATAAAAAGACTTCGAAAAATTCCATATTTTATTTTTTTGTTGAAAACTTGCACAAATATAACAATTTGTTTTTAGGTGGAAGATTTAGAGTTAAAGGTTCTAAATATTAAACTGTGAGAATTAATCAGTATTTCTTTTATCGTAATTATTTTTTATATTTTCAAACTCCACATCAAATGAAGAAAATCGCACAATTAAAGCCTCTCCTTTTGAGAAAGTATCAATTTCTATTTTATATTGAGCAGTAAAATCAAATAACTCCTCCTTAGTTTTGAACTGTTTACAAATCTTTTCTAATTTTTCGGCATCACTTCGATATTCTTCACAACTGACTTCATAATAAGAACGCCCAATACCCGTATCAATTACTTGATATATCCAAAATAAATTGGTTATAATTAACAACACAACCAAAACGACTATTTTCCAATTTATTTTCACAAGTCTTTTATTTTTAACAAAAATATGAATTAATAATGATATTTTTGCCAAAGATTAAAAATATGAAAAAATTCGCTTTTTTACGATTGCATTTTGTGGTTTTCCTATGGGGATTTACAGCCATTATTGGGAAACTCATCACTGCTCCCTCTATGGTCATTGTCTTTTATAGAATGTCGCTGACCGCAGTTTTTCTATGGCTATTCACTCGACTGATAAGGAGAAAAAGCATTAAAGTAAATCGTCAATTAGTCTTTCAACTATTAGGCGTTGGAGTGATTATGGCTTTGCATTGGCTTTGTTTTTTCCAATCAATAAAGGTCGCTAATGTTTCTATTGCCTTATGTTGTTTGTCCTTATCTACTCTGTTTGCATCGATTATTGAGCCTTTTATCTACAAACGAAAACATGATTTTTCGGAAGTCATCATTGGTTTTGTCATTGTCCTTTGTATTACACTGATTTTTAAAGTCGAATTTCAGTATAAAGAGGGTATTTTCTTTGGTATTCTAACCGCTTTATTTGGAACTATTTTTTCCATTCTGAATGGCAAATTATATGGCAAAACGGCTTCGGAGAATATTATTTTGTATGAAATGTTAGGTGGCTCGGTAGTGATTACCTTATTTTTATTGCTGAATAATAACCTAACGGCGATTTCGGAAATAGGCATACAGGATTTTGGTCTTATTGCCTTATTGGCGGGAGTTTTTACAGCTTACCCAATGTTAGAGTCGGTTAATTTAATGAAATATATTTCACCTTTCACCTTAATTTTAACTGTAAATTTGGAACCAATATATGGTATTTTATTTGCTTTTATTATCTTTGGCAAATCGGAATTGATGAGCCCTATTTTTTATATTGCTTCATTGGTTATGATTTTAGCCATTTTTGTCAATGGAATATTGAAGAAAGGCTGAGTACCATAATCATACATCAAGTTATTAATATTGTGCGTTGGTACAAAATACAAGTAAAACTATGAACAAAAAAATCACATTATTACTATTAGGATTTTCGGTTTTTGCAAATGCTCAAATCGTAAGAAAATACTCGAATGAATTTTTAAATATCGGTGCAGGAGCAAGAGGTTTGGCAATGGGTGGAGCTGTTGTTACAAGCCAAAATGATGTATATTCACCAATGTGGAATCCCGCAGGTTTAGTGGATATTAAAGAAGATTGGCAAGGAGCAATAATGCACGCCGAATACTTTCAATCTATCGCCAAATACGATTATATGGCGTTTGCAAAACCTGTTAATGAAAATGGTGTTTTTGCTGTTTCTATTGTCAGGTTAGGAATTGATGATATTTTGGATACGACAAAACTCATTGATGCGAATGGTAATATCGATTATGACCGAATTTCCAAATTCTCTCAAGCCGATTATGCAGGTTTGGTTTCGTATGCCTTTCATCCTAACAATAATAAAAATATCGACCTTGGGGTAAACGCTAAAATCGTCTACCGAAATGTCGGAAAATTTGCCAATGCCTTTGGTTTTGGTTTTGATATCGGTGGAAAATACAGGACAGATAGCGGCTGGAACTTCGGAGGGGTAATCAGAGATGTGACTACGACTGTGAATTTTTGGAAAATCAATCAGGATAAATTATCAACGGTGGTCAATGGAGAGGAATTTAACCCTGTTCCAAAAAATAAAATGGAACTAACTGCCCCAAAACTGAATCTCGGAGCAAGTAAAAAATTCACGATTAATGATAAAATCAATCTTCTTCCTGAAGCTGGACTGAATGTAGAATTTGCTAAAACAAAAGCCTTAGTTTCGAGTAGTTTTGCGAGTATTACGCCATTTGCGGGAATGGAAATGGAATATCAAAAAATGATTTTCGTAAGATTGGGAGTTAATCGTTTCCAAAGTATTACAGATATCGAAGATGAAAGCCGAAAACTCTCCTTTCAGCCGAGTGCTGGTTTAGGAATTAAATACAAAGGACTGACTTTAGATTATGCTATTACCAATTCAGGAATCGGTGGGTCTAATTTCTTCTCTAACTTCTTTTCTCTAAAATTTGATATGAGTGGGTTTAAGGATTAAAAAATTAAAGGGATTATAGATTATTCAAAATTGAATAATCTTTTCTCTTTTTTTTGTCTAATTTGATTGATTAAAAAACGCCCAAACTATTTTCGCTTTGCTTTTACCTAAAATTTCTTCTAAGGTTTCAAGGTTGGCTTCTTTCACTCTCTTAACGGATTTTAGTCTGGAAAGCAGTAATTTGATAGACTTCTCTCCTATTCCTGAAATCTGTTCCAACTCCGATTGAATGGTTGTGTTTTTTCTTCTTGTTCGATGATGTTTTACGCCAAATCGGTGAGATTCATCTCGTACTCTTTGCAAAACTTTTAACGTTTCCGATGTTTTATCCAAATACAAAGGAATTGAATCTTCGGGGAAGAAAATTTCCTCCAATTTTTTTGCAATTCCAATAATACTGATTTGTCCGTACAATCCTAATTTCTTCAAACTCTTTACTGCCGAAGAAAGTTGCCCTTTTCCTCCATCAATTAATATCAATTGTGGTAAAGGCAATTTTTCCTCTAATAATCTTTTATAACGACGATAAATCACTTCTTCCATCGATGCAAAATCATTTGCTCCCTTTACTGTTTTAATATGGAAAATCCGATAATCTTTTTTACTTGGTTTTCCATTTTTAAAAACAACACAAGCCCCCACAGGATTCGTTCCTTGAATGTTAGAATTATCAAAACCTTCAATATGGCGAGGTTCTTCTGGTAAGTGAAGAAGTTTCTTCATCTCTGCCATTATTCTATTCGTATGTCTTTCTGGGTCAATGATTTTAACTTGCTTTATTTTCTCAATACGATATTCCTTAGCATTTTTTTCGGACAATTCTACAATTCGTTTTTTATCGCCTACTTTGGGAACAATAATTTTAACATTCGGAATATTAATTCCTAAATGAAAAGGAAGGAAAATTTCCTTGGAATTAGAACCAAACTTCCGCCTAATTTCAATCAAGGATTCTTCTAAAATCTCTTCATCTGTCTCCTCCAAAACTTTCTTGATTTCGGTGGTATAACTTTGGATAATACTTCCATTTCTAATCTTGAAAAAATTCACATAACCTGCCGTTTCATCGCTTGTCATTCCAAAAACATCTACATCATCTATATTCGGATTGACAATGGTGTTTTTCGCCTGATATTCCTCTAATTTTTCTAATTTCTCTTTGGTCATCTGAGCGTTTTCAAACTCCAATTTCCCAGCAAAACGGTGCATTTCTTGGGTTAAATACTCCTTTGCCAATCGGAAATCTCCTTTTATCATCGCCCGAATGGCTTTTACCTTTTCATCATATTCTTCCTCACTTTCCAAACCTTCGCAACCACCTTCACAGTTTTTAATATGATATTCCAAACACACCTTATATTTCCCTTTATCAATATTTTGAGGAGATAAATTTAAGGTACAAGTTCTTAGTTTATAGATTTGTTTAATGGTTTCTAAAAGAATTTTGGCAGGTTTCAGTTTGGCATAAGGGCCATAATACTCGGAGCCGTCTTTAATGACTTTTCGTGTGAGAAAAATGCGTGGAAAAGGTTCGTTTTTAATGCAAATCCAAGGATAAGACTTATCATCTTTCAGCATGATATTATAGAACGGCTGATGTTCTTTTATTAAATTATTTTCCAACAAAAGTGCATCATATTCACTATTCACCACCGTTGTTTCGAGCCGAGCAATTTTATTGACCATTATCTGAATACGGTAACCCAAGCCTTTTTTATTAAAATAAGAACGAACTCTTTTTTTTAAATTTTTGGCTTTTCCTACATAGAGTAATTGATCGTTTTTATCATAATAACGATAAACACCCGCTTCGGATGGCAAAGTTTTCAACTGAAGTGCTAATTGTGAATCCACAAGGCAAAAATAAGCTTTTTTTTTATTTGAAGTCGTTTAAAAAGAAGAGAAAATCGGTGAAATATCGCCTATTTTTAAAGCATAAAAAAGACTTATCAATTTGATAAGCCTTTTGTAAAATATCATTTAGATGAATTATTTATCTTCACCTTCCATTTGTTTGGTTGCAGTCATTGCTGTTACCATATCGGTTAACATACTACTTGCTGCCGTTGGCGAATTAGGAATCAACACTAAATTCGAACGGTTAGATGCTCCAATGGAATTTAAAGTATCATAATGCTGTGTTACGACAATCAGCGCTGATGCTTCTTTTGGATCGATATTGACATCATTTAACATCCTTACCGACTCTTCTAAACCTCTAGCAATCTCTCTTCTTTGGTCTGCGATACCTTGTCCTTGTAATTTTTTAGATTCCGCCTCTGCTTTTGCTACTGCTACAATTCTAATTCTCTGTGCTTCGGATTCGTACTCTGCCGCTTTTTTCTCTCTTTCTGCTGCATTAATCCTGTTCATTGCATGTTTTACTTGCTCATCTGGGTCAATATCCGTTACCAATGCCTTAATGATATCATAACCATAACTTTGCATAGATTCTTGCAATTCTCTTTTTATCGCTACTGCAATATCATCTTTCCTTACAAAAACATCATCCAACTTCATCTTTGGAACTTCGGCTCTTACCACATCAAAAACATAAGAGGTAATCTGCCCTTCTGGATATTCTAAACGATAATAAGCATCTTTAACATTGTTTCTAACAACTTGATACTGAACAGATACTTTCATTTTAACAAATACATTGTCCAAAGTTTTGGTATCAATTAAAACATCTAATTGCTGAATTCTTAAATTCAACCTTTGAGCCACCTGATCAATAAACGGAATTTTTAAGTGCAATCCTGAATGTCTTACAGAATTAAATTTCCCTAACCTTTCGATAACAGCTGCTGTTTCTTGCTTTACCGTGAAAAACGATGCTAATAAGGTAACCAATCCCAAAAAAGCAACTACTCCCAATACAATTTCCATACTATCTAATTTTTTTAATTTAGTTCGTCCAAATTTACCGATTTTTTTTGATAACACAAAATAAAAATCCGATTAATCATCCATTCAAAAGCGTGTGTAAAATTGAACCAATTTAAATTCTCAAGTATTTTAATTAAAATTCAACAATTTCAATAAACAATCCGTATTTTTGCCACCAATTGATTTTATTACACTATGAAAAAATTCTTTGACTTTATTATTTCTACTAAAATGATGGCGGTTTTATTGGTGATTTATGCCATTGCAATGGCTTATGCTACCTTTTTGGAAAACGATTATGGAACGCCTACAGCCAAAGCATTAATCTATGAAGCAAAATGGTTTGAAGTCGTAATGTTGCTATTGATTTTAAATTTTATTGGAAATATTGCAAGGTATCGTTTATGGAAAAAAGGCAAATTACCAGTTTTAATTTTTCACCTTTCTTTCATTTTTATTTTCGTGGGTGGAGCAATAACGAGGTATATTAGTTTTGAAGGAATGATGAATATTCGAGAAGGGAAAACATCTAACCAAATCATCTCTCAAAAGCAATTCTTCAAAATGCAAATAGAAGAAAAAGGAGAAAGACAAAATTATGATGTACCTTATATTATGTCGCCTTTGCACAAAGATATGAAAGCCAAATTTCGTTTTAATAATGAAATTATAGAAGTTAATTCATTGGATTTTATTCCGAGAAAAAAGGATAGTTTAATCGAAAATACACAAGGTACAAGGTATTTACATTTCGTAACCGCAGGGAAAAACGGAAGAGAAAATTATTACCTACAAAGCGGAGAATCGAAATCTCTAAACGGTATTTTGGTCACTTTTAACCGAAATATTGAGGGAGCAATAGAGTTTAAGGAAGAAAACGGGAAATTATTCATCAAATCGCCTGTTGATGCCGAATATATGACCATGGCAACTCAGCAAAAAAGTCAAGTGAAAAGCGAGGAGTTTAATCCTTTAGCACTCAGAAGTCTTTACACCATTGATAAGGTAAATATCGTAGTTCCTGAAGGCATTAAAACAGGGAAATTGGTGTCTTATTCAGGAGATAAACAAAAAGATAAAGGATTGTATGATGTTTTAAAGGTGGAAGTAAAAACCCCTAAATCTACTCAAAAGGTTGATTTATTAGTAGACCAATCCAATCCTGCTCTGTATAAGCAAATCAGCATTGATCAATACAATATTATTTTAGGGTATGGACCTAAGATTTACAAAACGGAAAATTTTAGTATTAAATTAGATGATTTCGTGATGGAGACTTATCCAGGAAGTAATTCTCCGAGTGCTTTTGAAAGCCACATCAAAATCATTGATAATGGTAAAGAAACCCCACATAGAATTTATATGAATAATGTATTGGATTATAAAGGTTACCGATTTTTCCAATCGGGATTTGACCCTGACAGATTAGGAACAAGGCTTTCTGTAAATCATGATTATTGGGGAACTTTGATTACCTATATCGGTTATTTCTTTCTCTTTACTTCGATGTTTTTAATTTTCTTTTGGAAAGGTACTCGCTTTTCTGATTTAATGAAAATGTTAAAGAAAATTAATCAAAAACAAACCTTAAGTGTTGTACTACTTCTTTTCAGTTGGACATTCTTTGCACAAAATATCGATATGCATGGAGGTCAAAAAAGAACCGAAAATCAAACCTTAAGTGTTAAGGATGAACACGCAGGACATTCGCATTCACATCAAGAGAACCAAGAATCAAAAACCAAGAATCAGGAGCCAAAAGCCAAGAGCCGAAGACAT
Organism: Flavobacteriales bacterium; assembly: GCA_002747105.1. Taxonomy (GTDB): domain Bacteria; phylum Bacteroidota; class Bacteroidia; order Flavobacteriales; family Weeksellaceae. The sequence continues at coordinate 32,758 of PDSY01000019.1, forward strand.
ATGGCAACGATTTCAACTGATGATGCGATTGCCCAGACGAAAATTCCAAAAGAACACGCCGATAAATTTGGTTATTTATTGGTGCAAAATATCGAAGGGAGAATTGTTCCGATTAACACCCAAGCTTTAGATGTATTGCGAAAATTATATCATAAAGATTCTTTTAAAGGAACTGATGGCAAATCTTTAACTGCCGAACAATGGTTTTTATCGGTCAATACCAATACGCCTTTGTGGATTACCGTTCCAATGATAAAAGTGAGCAACCGAGGTGGCGAAAAATTATTAAAAAAAGTAAAAGCCAATAAAGAGGGATACACTTCTTTGGTCAATTTATATCCAAAAGGAGCAGATGGATTACCTTATTTTATTTTACAAAAAGACTTTGAAAAAGCCTTTGCTACCAAAGTTGCCAAGCAGTCGGAATACGATAAACAAGTCATTAAACTCAACGAAAAAGTACAGATTTTCAATCAGTTTTTCTTGGGGCAATTTATGCGAGTGGTTCCTCTGAAAAACGATCCTAATCACACTTGGAATTCTTGGACTGATACCAACGCCAAGCCTGATTTAGCCTCTCAGAAAATCATTGGTCCTTATTTGGCGGAAGTGGTTGTGGCAGAGCAAACAGGAAAATGGGACAGAGCAGATAAAGAATTAGAAAAGCTAAAAGCCTATCAACAAAAATGGGGTAAAAATGTAGTTCCGTCAAAAAATAAAGTGAATTTAGAAATATTGATGAATAAAGTGAATGTCAATTTTAAATTATTGATTTTCTATTCATTAATTGGAATCTCTTTGATTGTCTTAGGTTTTGTGGAGCTTTTCAAACCGAATAAAATCATTCATAAAGTAATTAAGGTACTTATTGTGATTGGTTGTATTGGTTACTTTTTCCAATTTTTAGGATTGGTAGGAAGATGGTATGTTTCTGGACACGCTCCTTGGAGTAATGGTTATGAAGCCATTGTATTTATCTCTTGGGTGGGTATTACAGCAGGATTATTTTTATATAAAAATGCTAATGCGCTTATCCCTGCCGCAGGATTTATGGTAGCGGTAATCATGATGGGATTTGCTCATGGAGGTTCTGCATTAGACCCACAAATTACGCCATTGGTACCTGTATTAAAATCTTATTGGCTGATTATCCATGTGGCGATTATCACTTCGAGTTATGGTTTCTTTGGATTGTCTTTTGTCATTGCAGTTATCTCGTTATTATTTTATGTTTTCGCAGATAAAAAGTCATTTAAAAATCACGAAAGTACAACCATGAAAGAATTAAGCATCGTTTCTGAAATGTCTTTAACCATCGGTTTATATGCACTTACCATCGGAACCTTTATGGGAGGAATTTGGGCAAATGAATCTTGGGGTAGATATTGGTCTTGGGATCCAAAGGAAACTTGGGCTTTCATTTCGGTGATTGTTTATTCTTTCATATTACATATGCGATTAATTCCTGGATTAAGGGGAAGATGGGCATTTAATGTAGCGGCAATGTTTGGAATTTCTTCTGTAATAATGACTTATTTCGGGGTGAATTATTACCTCAGTGGGTTGCACTCTTATGCCGCAGGAGATCCTATTCCTATTCCAATTTGGGTCTATTTAGGACTTGGATTCATGTTAATTTTAAGTGTATTTTCTTATATCAAGTATAAAGGCTTGAAAAAGGCTTAATATTACACTTTTTGACTATATATGATATAAGGTGTAATTCTTTTGTATTGGGTTTCCTATCATTTCTGAAATAAATTGCATTGTTGTCAATCTATTTTAGGACAAAATAAAATATTAAACGAGGGTTTATGAATTTCATAAACCCTTTTTCAATATCATTTTTAATTTAAAAAAAATATAAATAACCAATTTCAATACGATAAAATAGGGCTTAACAAGACTTTTTTTATTGAAAAAGCCAAAATAAGCTCCTAAATTCAGAAAATAATAATTTTAATACCTATTTTTTCATTATTTTTTTTGTATATTTGAAGAAATAATCGTATAGAGCATGTTGATATTTTAAATATTATCATTTTTTGAGGTTCTATGAAGAAGAGATAAACATACTTTTTTTATCTATTTGAATATATTTAAGTTAAAGTGGTCTATTACCATTAATTTTCGAAAAAACACTTTATAAAAATATTCTTATGGGAAATTCTGACCAAAAAACGAGTATAGTTTTCTCTTTTGTTTCTAATTTAGGTTTGCTAATTGGTCAAACTGCTTACATTTTAGACATCAATAAAGACGCTAGTGACGAAGTTAAAATTGAAGAAGTTGAAAAATTTCTTCACAATTTGGGCTACGATATTGACGATAATAGCCAAGTTGTAGAGGTTATTCAAGGTATTATTACAACAGCAGAGGATATTAAGGAACTCATTGAAGGCTTGATTGATTTTCCTTGGGGAAAAGGTTATGATGAGGTTCTCCACTTTAAAATTAGTGATAATATAAAGGAGGAAGGAAAAGATCTATTTCAGACGGGTAAAGACTTAGTTGATGCTATTATAGCATTAAAAGATTGTATAGAAGGTTTCGATACGGGACAAGGAACAATCTTAGACAAAAACTTCCCACGCCGTTTCAATGATCATTTATTTATTTCGATGCTTCGTAAGATGGAAGATGGAAGTTTATTTGATAACTTAGTAGAGGATGAAATGGAACGTGAGGCTCTTAAGAAAACCACTTTCGTTAAGAGTTTAAAAATTACTCTTGCCACACTTGAACTTTTTGAAATATCAGACACACAGGAGGTTAATATACTCTACGAAAATCCTAACGAAGAAACTGCTGAACTCAATAAATTAAACAAAGATAAAAAAGACGAGGACAAATTAAAGAAAGTTCCCACTAAAATCAATATGATACATTGGGGAAGATTTCAAGATATTTGCACATTTCAATGGGGATATTTGGAAGAGGCTTATCCTATGGAAATGGATACCGCAAAATTGTTATTCAAGCGGTTGTCTAAATTAATCGATGCCATTGGTACAGAAGAATTAATGGATTGGCTTAATATTGATGCGCTTTTAAATTGGTTGAAATCTTTAATAGAGAACGACGAAACAATTTCGGAAGAGGAAAAGAATAATACCATAAAAGCAGTTGATGATATACAAAAAGAGTATAACGATCTAACGCCTCCAAAAATAAAGAATGATATAAAGCCAAAAGATCTTCCATCTAACGGCACAACTATCATCAATAATATTAGCATAGAGATTAGTAATATTATCAAAGAGGAAGATATCAACCTCTATATTATCACTCCTATCCAAAGGGTGCTTAAAAGAGAAGGAATTTCCAAAGACTTGACAATTAGTACGAATCAGGTTAAAAAGTTAATTAAAGAAATTAATGCTTGTGCTAGCGAAAAAATCAAGAAAATCAAGAAAAAAGACCTGAAAGAATGGTTTGATCTCATCAAGAAGGCTTACGAGGATGATAAAATAAAAGTAAACACTTCTGATTTTGACTTATTAGCAACATTAGAAAGCATAAAAGATTTTGTACTTACCGATATTATTGAAATAGATGATTTCAAGAATATTATACTCAGTAATTTAACTACTTTATTCGAAGAAAAACTTCAGAATGATTATACTGATAAAGATAGAGTTCAAAAAATCGTTACGGAAATCGGTATTGAAGTAGCTACTAACTTCCTGAGAAGGTTTGTGATTCCACAACTTCATGATCAGCTTTCAAAATTAAATCAGTTCATTGAAGAATCGTTGAAAATATTATTAGACTTGAATGAATGGCGAGAAAGAGTACAAGAAGTATCTACAGATTTACGAACACTTATTAATGCGTATAGAAGTGATAAAAGTTTTGAAGAAAAAACACAAGCTTTTATTGACTTTGCAACAACTTTGATTGACCAATTACCCGAAGCATTTAAAAATAAAGTTAGTGATGAGTTAAGTCTATTAAAAAGTTTATACAACGAAGTTGAAACGAATATAGAACAGCGTCTTGTATCCATTAATATTTACCATAAAAAAGATGGTAATGATAGTATTGATATTAAATTATGCCTCAAATTATTTAAAACAGATGATGATAAAGTAGCCATTAATATTTATCCTTATATTACTGCGAAAGCTGATAAAGATTTCCCATTAGGAGATAAGCATCTTTTATCCATTGCGACAAAAGGAGAACTGAATACTAAAGCTCAGATAAGTACTCCAATAGGTTTTCAAATTAGTGAAGATGGAATTTCATTAACAGGTAATAAAGAGGATGTCACCTCAAGTCTTATTTTCAAATTTCATCGAACAGCAGCTTTAGAATTGCTTAATCACAAGTATATTAGTCTTTCGATAGGAAATTATCCTCAGGAGTTATCTTTTGAGTTGAATGAACAATTTGAAGCCAAATACACGGCATCTCTTGAAAATGCGAGCCTGATGATTAGTAAAAGTTTATTTACCGATAATGGTTGGGACTTTGTCGCTGATGCTTTAGATGATGATATCGTCGCTTCTTTTGATACCACATTATCGTATTCTAGTATCAATGGATTCTTTTTCTCTGGTTCCCCTAGTCTAAAAGCTGATTTCGATTTCGAAAAATCATTGTCAGGTCTCAAAATAGATGGATTACATTTAGCATTGGGCACAAAAACAAACGAAAGTTTAAATTTTAAAACATTGGCATCTACCAACCTTAGTTTAGACATTTCGGGCGTTACCTTTACCCTTAATAATATTGGAGTAAAATTGGATACTCCTGTATGGAAAGATTGGGATTTGTCGGCAAGGATAAAATATCCTAACGGAATTGGACTTGCCATAGAGACAGAAACGGTAAAAGGTGGTGGTTTCATTCAGTATAATGCTGAGGAAAGTAAATTTTTAGGCGTATTAGAACTGAACATTGCCAATACTGTAGAGCTTGGAGCCTTAGCAATATTAAACTTAAATGTAGAAGATGTTCCAGGGAATTTCTCTTTTGTAGGATTATTGATGGCATCAGGATTCTCGGTTCCGTTAGGATTTAATTTTTATTTGGTAGGAGCTGGTGGTGCTTTAGGTCTCAATCGTATGATAGACAGCAAAGTGGTAGAAAGCGGAGTGCACGATGGCTCTTTAGAGACTGTTTTCCTTGCTAAAAACTTACAAAAGAATATTACCAAAATAGAGAAAGTAACCAATCAATATTTTCCTATTAAAAGCAAACAATTTTTCCTTGGAGCAATCGCAAAAATAAACTTTGGTTCTCCTGCTATTGTAAAAGGAGAAATGGGATTATTTATACAACTACCAAGTCCTACAGAAATCATTGTTTTTGGTGGTGTTCACGTACTAATGCCAGAGGAAAAACCTTCCATAGAAATCAATGTCTATTTTGCAGGAGGAATTAATTTCGAAGAACGTTTTTGGTTCGATGCATCTATTAGAGATTCTAATATCGGAGGAATTGATATTTTTGGTGATATTGCCATGCGTATACTTTGGGGCAAAGAAAAAGGAGTATTGATGTCAGCAGGAGGATTCCACCCGAGTTTTGAGGTGCCTGCAAAATACAATATGCCACCTAATATGCAACGCTTGGGAATGAAGATTGATAAAAAAAACTTTAAACTGAATTTAGGAGCTTATTATGCAGTAGGAACAAATACTGTTCAGTTCGGTGCTCATTTGGACTTGAAAGCAGATTTAAAAGTCGCCAAACTGAAAGGATATTTATCTTTTGATACTTTATTTATTTTCAATCCGTTCCATTTCGAAACGAATATTAAAGCGGGTATTGCATTAAGTGCCTTTGGTGTAAACCTATTGGCTGTTGACCTTGATTTTGTTTTAAGTGGAACAACGCCTTGGAGAGTGAAAGGTTCTGCATCGGTGAAAATATTGTTCTGGACAGTTGATGCCGACTTCAATGTAAGTTGGGGCGATAAAGCGAAAGAGATTGACTTAGAGGTTACCGAATTGTTCACGATTTTCATAGAAGAATGGAAAACAAATGAAAATTGGAAGGCGCTTACTTCTGACGAGAACGATAAACTCATCGCTTTAATGGATATACCAAAAGAAAGTTTGGTAATTCATCCTTTACAAGGCTTCTCGTTTAAGCAAGATAAAATACCTTTAAATCAGGAGTTAGACACTTATGGAAAAACACTTCCTGCTGATTACAAATCTTTCAATTTAGACTTGAATAATATCAAAGTAGGTCATCATCAACAATCTAACAATACCAAAAGTACTAAGGAAAGTTCGTTGTTTATCCCTGCTGATTTTATAACAATGTCGAACGAAGATAAACTCGCCTCCCCTTCTTTTGTAAACATGGATAGTGGATTCGCCTATGAGAATAAAGAGGTTCTAAAAGGTGATTATGCAGGGAAAGCGATGGAATATAATATTGATGCTGATATTGTAGAGTATAGTGATAGTAAAGGATTTAGTGTGAAGTCCGCTGAGGAATCTGCAATTAAAAAGGTAAGTCCTCAGGAAATAAAAAAACTCATCAAAGATAATTTAGAATTTACTTCTGATATCTACCCAGGATTAATACCTGGTAACTATATCGCTCCTCCTGAAAGTGCTTGTAGTAATTCAGATTCTGAGTTTTATGCATTCATTCGCAGACAACAAAAAGAGAGTCAATCAGGCAGTATTGGTCAGAAGATGGAACCGTATTATCGTTTATATGATAAGACAGCTAAGAAATATGTGTCAAGACAAGACAAGAAAAAGGACACCTATACTTATACCGAAGCTATTAATATAAAGAACCTTATGTTAAGAAAGGATAAGCAAAAAAGAAGTACTGATTTAGTAATTATGGTGGAATAATAAAACGGATAGAATTATGTGTGCAAATAAAAAAAGAGAAAAAACAACCACTACAACTGGTGGAAGAGTCGAACAAAATTTTCAAATATATGGTTGGCAAAGACTTGGATTGGGAACAGCCATTAAAGAAAAAGAAAATACCGAAGGTAATACCACTCAAGGGGTTCGCCTACACCCTACTATTGATGTTACGGTACAATTAGATTTAAAAGATACTAAGGCGGAGGAAAACATAACAAATGCAGAAGAAAATGATATAATAGCACAGCAAATAACGAAAAACATCCCTTTAATAGGACCTTATGAGGTAAAAGGAATCAATTCGAATGCTATTATTCGATCGTTTCCACCAGATAAAAACATGAATTTTCCGTACAATCATATGCCTTATATTGAGTTTTTAGAGCCCGATTTACCTTGGCGTTATACCCCTGCTTCGGCAAAGAACGGAAAATTAACACCATGGGTGATGTTAGTTGCTTGTAAAACTGATGAAGTTTTGGTCTCTCGTAATAAAGCGGGAGCGAAAATATTAACCATTAAAGATGAAGCAACTTTTGATAAAATTTTCAGTGAAGAATATACCAGAAAATCATATTTATGGGCGCATGTACAGCAAACAAACAATCAACCTTTCAGCCGTTTGCTTTGTCCAAGAGATTTAGAAGAATATACTGCCTATACCATTTTTATGATTCCTACTTATGAAGTGGGGCGTTTATCAGGTTTAGGTATAAGATTACCAGAAAAAACTGAAAATATCGAAAGACCTTTTGAAGGAACACCTTTTGATATTGGAGTACAGACTCGTTCTTGGGCTAAATATAAAGGGAAAATACGTGAAAAAGAATTCCCTGTGTATTATTCGTGGAGTTTTCAAACCTCAACAGGTGATTTTCACACATTAGCCAGAAAATTAGAGGCTGTTGGTACCGATAATTTACCTAAAGACCTGAAAGTTGATGTATCAAAAATGGGAGTTGGATTAGATTATGAAGTATTAAAAAAAACACCGAAGAAAAAATCAATTGGGGTAAGTATGGCGAGTGTCCCTTCTGATTATAAACCTCAAAAAGAGGATGTACAAATCGTGGAATCTTTTCAAGGGAATTTAGAGCGTTTATTGGAAAAATCACCTGTATTTACAGAGAATAAACAAACTAAAAGTAAAGTCAATGCTCTCCAAGAAGATCCATGGGTGGTGCCACCAGTGTATGGAGCAAAACATATTATGGCAACTGCTTTGGAAAAGACCCAGAGTGCACCTTGGTTTTATGATTTAAATACCAAAATACCCAACCGTATTGCTGCAGGTTTAGGAATGGAAGTTATCAAACAGCATCAAGAGCAATTGGTGAATCGTGCGTGGGAACAAGTCGGAGAAGTTATCGCTCTTAACCAAAATATCCGTGAGAAGTTTTTTGGGATAAGTACACAGAAAGACTTGTGCTTTAACAAAGTCAGCAATTTTAAAAATATTTACCAAGACAATCTGAATCAAGAGATCAAAGAAAAAAGAATTGATGAGATTATACAATCATTACTCAATCTTGCGATTGTTTTAGAAACGCCTTTTGATAAAATTGGAGATAGTGGCGAAGATACACTTGCTCAACTTCTTAGGAGTAGTGGATTTCCGCCAGAATTGATAAATCCTGCTATTCAAAAGTTGCTTCGTTCTTATTCTAAATCGAATAATAAGACCAATATAAGCCCTGAAGTGTCACTCATTAAAACGATGCTGAAAAATCAATCAGGCATTTTTAATTTGGACAAGCAACAAAGTATTTTAAATTATAAAATAGCTGATTTACTCCAAAAAATAAGAGATAATTTGGGGTATTACCGAGAAGTAGCCATCAAGGAATCTCTGGAATTACTCCATTTTATGTGTCATTATTGGGTAGAAGCTTTAGGACAAAATCGTAAAGAAATTGTAGATCATTTACCTGATTTACTCCCTAAAAAAAGTGAATTAAAGAAGTGGTTCCTAACAGAGCAAATACCCGAAGATATTTCTGATAAGAATAATATAGATTTTGAAAGTTTCTTTTTTAATAAACCTCGTGATGTGAAGAACTTCAGTGATTTTTATGGTAATTGCTTCAAAGTTTATATCGAGTCTAACAATCAGTTGATAACCCTTTATGACCAATACAATGATTTATTAGAAAATAAAATCCCTAATATTAATACTTCTACTACAGAGGAGGTACAAGAAGTTGATTGGGGCAAATTGTCAAAAGGTATCTTAGATATTGTACAGACAGCGATGACAAATAAAGATAATCAACTTAAGGAGGCGATTGCAAAACATCTTAAGGATTCCAATGTTGTATCTGATAATCAATATAATAGTAGTATTGCATCATCTCAACATCCTATATTGGCATATCCGTATTTTGCAGAACCAACTTATTATTATTTGAATAAATTGTCATCAAAGTACATTTTACCAGCCATTGAAGATTTACCGAATAACACGATATCTCTCTTTAAGGACAATAAACAATTTATAGAATCTTACATCTGTGGATTGAATACTGAAATGGGTAAAGAACTATTTTGGCGAGAATATCCAACCGACCGACGAGGATCTTATTTCGATAGATTCTGGGACGCCGATAACCCATATAGTGTAACAGGTGGACTGAAAAAACAGGTAAGCCGTCAATATGAATGGGATGGTGAATTAGGAGAAAATCATACGAGTTCTACTCCACTGTTGATATTTGCTGTTAAAGGAGAATTAATAAAGAAATATCCTGATGTCTTGGTATATTTAGCTGCAGCGAGTAAGAAAGGTAACAGAGTACAATTTGACGCTTCCAGTATCGAAATATATCCAGAACTTAGAGCACGAGTAAATAAGGACACTACGCTCTATGGTTTTAGAATGGGATTTAAAGAATTATTAACAGATGGTGGCTACTTCCTCGCTTTCAAAGAAAAGCCGGGAAAACTAAGTTTTGCTAAAAAAGAATTGAACGATAATGACACCAGTGAAAAATATGCTGAAAAAGCAGTAGTAGAACCATGTATCTATGCAAAACATGTGAGTGCGTTGCTAGCTAAATAATTGAAAAAGAATATTGAAATGAAAAGTTTATACAAAAATCAAAAAGAATCAAGAGAGGCAAATTTAGCTAAATCGCTGAATAAAAAATCAGAGTTTAACCCATTTTTGTTGTTTCCAATTCGTTTAGAAACTCGTTTTCGTACGGTTGAACACGATAAAAATGACGCTATACTTGATTATAATGATTGCATTTGGATTTTACAAGAAATAAATCAGTTACAAGAGGAAATAATAGCCCAAATTGACACTAAACAAAAGCTTGGTTTAGGGAAAAACTTTTACAAAAAAGTGAGCAATATTCATCGAAAGTTGCGGCAAATTGATAGTATTCCTACTAGTCTGAAAGGAGATATGGCACAATTGCTAAAAAATACTTTTTCGATTCATCATTTAAAGAAAATAAAAATGGATAATCCGTTTTTATTCGATAAAATTATAACAAAAGTAGAAGCCATTAAACAAGAGTTTAAGGTGATTAAAAGTCCTGCAAAAGATAAAAATCCTAAACAAAAAATTATCAAAATTTTAAAAAAAATAGAGAAAGATTTGGCGATTATCTCTGATTTTGATAGGACTTCATATCGAGCTATTTCTCAACTTTCCAATTTAAAGTTACCTTTGAATAACGTTATAGATAGAAATGATGTTATTATCTCGGCACTTAAAGTGGAACTTACCGACAAATATCAAAATAATAATAATCGTACACTTTATTTGAATATTGGTAAACGACGCTTTGAGATGCAACGAAATGATGCTCAGCCTAATCACTCCTCAAATGTATATACTTTTTTGTTTCAAACTTCCGATTTCATCTTAGATGATTTGGTAAACAGTATGATTTATCTATCATTGGATACAGGTGAAAAATGGCGACCAACTTCTTTTAAACTTAGTTACATAAATCAAAATAAACAGCATGATTATTTAGAAAGGAAAAAGATAGAATGGCCTTGTTATCAAAGTATAGAAGATGAAATTATTAAACTCCAAAAAGAGGCAGGAGCTAATCCTAGGTTAAAAAAATATTTATACAAAAAAATACATACTTTACCTCGTAGAATGCAAGCTGCTTTTAACAGCTTGTATATTGGGCTACCTTTGAGTTTAAAAGAAAAGGAAGAAATAGACGGCTTGATAGATAGTATTTTGGAAAAAGCTCCAATGGTAAGAGAAAACGTGACAAGTATTTACAATCCTAAATATTTAAAAAAACGTGGGCGTAGACATGGTAGAAGACCTCATGTAAATGTACCCGAGCGTATTAAAAAGATGGCTCAATCAAAAGATGGTATAAAAGAATATTTGGAATTACACCAAGAAGCACTTACTGTTTTTTATGATGTACATTGCGATAAATACATTAGGCATGCAATGAGAATTGGTCACGATTTACAAAGTAAAGAATTGACTACAAAAAATGTGAAGCTCGATAATTTCTCAACTCCATACCTCATTATAGAAACGATAAAGGTCAACAAATACCTTAGTCTGATGATTAAAAAAGGAGTAGCGTATATTGACAGTCGAGAGGTGAAATTCTTATTGGAAAACACTCCATTGGAAAAATTGGGAAAACTAAACCTGAATAAATTTAGAGTGAGTTTCAATACTTTAAAAGAGTATGACTTCTTCAATAAACAATTGAAAACATTAAAATCCAAATGGCGTTACTTATTACAAAAGCCAAATAAAAAGATGGCCGATATCTTGAAGCATGGAGCGTGGATTGAGAGATTGCCATACCCTTTCCCTAAACGAATGGTAGATACGGCTGAGCTTTCCAATAAACAATTGTGTGTGCGTATCTTTCCTGATGATATTTTCATTTCGCAATTTCGTAAACCTTTGAATAGCGAAGAGTTTACAGATGCCAAAGATTTTCATATTTTGTGGTTTATTTTCAGTGGTAACCCAATATTAGCTCGTAGTTTATGGGACAGTTTAGTAACCAAATACGGTGTCCATAGAGCCTCTTGGTTAGTCAGAGTATTTTCTCCACAAATGAAAAAAAATATAAGCAAACGACCTTATAATGATTTTGCGAAAAGCTATTTAGGTGAGATCAACAATATGATTGCAAAGCTAGACACTCATCAAATAGACCGAATAAGCGTTATTAAAATTTTAGAAGATTGCTCTACCAGTTTATACAATATGCGTAATAAAGTATATGATTACCAATGTATACCTGATATACTTTATCATCAGATTTGCAATAAAATAGAGCGTGTTAAGGAAAGTTTCGCTTATTATGAAAAATACTATGAAGTCATTGATACTAGCTTGAAAGAGGTGGATAAAGAAGAGATGGAACTATGGGATAAAGATTATCATGCTGTTCTTAATTTTAAGCATGAACTTGATGATTTCCTATACCATTTAAAGGATAAGCAATTAGATTTAAAAACCATTAAAGAGAATTACAAGAACAAATATTTTAATGACGATTATTTTAAGTTCATAGACGGCAAGAAAAATGAGTTATTAGAAATCTCTGATGACGATTTTGAAGCCCATAGCCCTATTCTACCTGATAGATTTGTATTTTGGGGATATATTGATGGTGAAGAAAAACCCATCAAAGCATATGGACGAAAAGTAAATCCGAATTTGCAACTCAGTTTTTCCGACGAAGACGAAGAAGAATTAGATCCTTATTTACTTGATATTGCGAAAGGAGATGTACAAGTGGAAGGTGGTTTAAAGTGGTTGTTCGATTACGAAGAAGCCGTACGAAACGGAATGGCAATTACAATACCTTTATCCGCAAAAGAATATGATGCTACATTTAGTTCAATATATGTATTAGGCGTAAAAGATGCTCCCAAGAAGAATACCTTGGAGGAATTATTCTACTCTCATATTTATACACGAAATTCGTTAGACTTTTTGGAAGTGGGTACGCCGACTAACCAATTAGAATCTAATAGAAGACATTATCAATATTTAACCGAACAAGCTCAAATTGATAGACGCTTTAAGGTAGAAGTTGAACGATACGGACTTACCGAAAATGAAACTAAATTTGTGGGAGAAGATGCTGTTGCAACAAGCCTTGCAAAGCATTTGAACATAAGTGAAGACACCTTTACCTATCTGAATAGTTGTGATTTACAGAATTACAAATTACCTAAAGACCTTGTTGAGTTATTCTTACCGAAATTAAATGATAATAAAAACAACGAAGAAAATGATAGTCTATCTTTTCCTAATTTCCTTTCTGAATATGTGAGTAAGTATATATTCCCAAAAGGTATTTTACCGACATTAAGAATTGGAGATATGCCTTATGGTATTTTGCCTACCACTGATTTTTCAAATCTTACTACTACAAATGAAAATCTAAAAACATTATCCAATTTCCTAAACGAATTGGCAAAACATTGGGACAAAATGTTTGAAAATAAAGTGGAAATGATGAATCGTTTACAGAGCAAAAAAGAAGAAAATGCTCAAGTTCGTTTCATGCGTATGATGAGTGCAAATCCTCATTCGGTAAGCTATCAAGCGCTGAAAATGATACAACACAAGTTATTGGTCAATGATTTTCATTTTAAGGGGAATTACAAAGATCTACCTGAAGATAAATTAAAAGAATATGCTACAAATCTGGATCAAAGTACCCTAGGTAAACTATCTCAATTCTCTTATTTCCCTACAGGAGAGATGCTTTCTAATAAAGATAGTATCAATCACTTTATAAATGATTTGAAAACTAACAACCAAAACATACCAAAAGATTTTGAAGAAAAAATAAGAGATTTGATAGACTTGTTTTCCTACCGATTAGATGCTTGGTTACTATCGCTTGTTAATTACAAATTATTGGAAAACAAGAATGTAAACATGACACACATAGGAGCATACGGTTGGTTATTCAATCTAAAACGAGAAAGTGATAAAGAAACAAGCCGAAAACAACTCAATACTCAGCAACTCAAAGAAGTGGTAGAAGATTTACAACTCAAAGATAGCACAAGCCCTATTTATGAGGAGCAAAAAAGTGAGGGCATCATGTTGGCTCCGTCCATTAATCATGCTGTAACAGCGGCAGTAATGCGCAGTGCCTATTCACGAAGCAAGAAAACTAATCAGCAGGACAATCGTCTTTCTGTAAACCTATCTTCTGGGCGTATGCAACGAGCAATGCAGGTAATTAATGGGGTGAGTAATGGGCTATCAGTAGGAGCTATTTTGGGGGCTTATTTAGAAAGAGGCTTACACGAAGCTTATAAACATTTCGGTTTGGAAATGGATAAATTCATTTTCCCTTTACGTCAAAAGTATCCTTTAAATATGGATTCTTACGCTACTTCTCAAAATGAAAATGCTCCAATATTGCAAGGGCTTAATGGAGCGATGTTATTAGAAGATATCTTCGAAAGTACCCAATGGTATGATGAAAAAACAACAGATATTTTAAATGAAACAATAAATAACACTTTAGACAAAACAACAACAGACACTTTAGCAGATAGGATTGCGAAAAAGTTCAATTTTGATACTCTAAAGAAAGGAGTTTCCACAAGAGAAAAGAAAGCTTTTGGTGCTTTAGTAGAACAAATAGCAGACACTTACGACGCTGTAAATGATTTGATTCTTTCCGAAGGTGTTTATCAATTAGTGAAAGGGAACAGAACTGCTTTAAGTGCTTTGATGAACAAGATGGAACACAACAGTCTTATCGCAAGACCAGAAATATTAGATATCCCTATGCGTAGTATCAGTATCAGTCATAGATTAATAGTTAATTTCAAGGCTCGAACTACTGCAGAAAAGCCTAATGGTTGGGAATACAGTTCCGTTTTGGATGTGGCAGAACCATCATTGAATTATTTTGTAGGAGAACTACTTGGTAATCCAGAAAAAATAGGAATTTACATCGAAACCGAAAAAGAAGTTGATAAATTTGTATCTCTTAAGGCATTAAAAGTTACGCCTTTAGAATATTTATATCTTTCTGCTAATAAATTTGCCTTTACAGAAATGCTCTTGGCAAAATATAGACTAAATAATGATTATTGGTTACCAAAATTAGCCTCTGTTGAAACCCCAAAAGAGGTACAAAAAGATTGTGTGAGTATTACAGAACAAAGTCTTTTTATCGAGAGTTTGCGAAAAATGGTACAAAGCGCCATGCAACTGAAAACCTCTCATTTTATTCATCAAACCGAACAAGATGATCCAGCAGACCAAGCTAAATACTATAATCTCAGAGATTTATTAGGTCGTTTGAAAATTACGATTGGTAAAATCGGTGCTGTTAAAACTGATTTAGAAGAGGTCTTATTTGAACTTCAAAATTATGCCATCAACAATGAGAATAATGGTGATTTCACTACCCTACTTGAACCAAAAATTATCAATAGTATAACAAATACACAATTCAAAAACCTCATTCAATTACTTACTAAAGCTTATTCGAATGGAGTGATAACGAGCATACCACCAACAGAGACCTTATGTATGCAAGCATTGGTGCTTGTTGATGAAAAAGCGACTAAAGAAGAAATTAAAAAGGCTAAAAAAATAAACCAAAGTATTTACAATGATAAGAAAGGTATTGTAGAACAGGCGGTGGAGATTTACCAAACTTTAAATAATAAACTTCCACAAAAAGCAGAAATCGAATCCTTAGAAAAACGATGCGAAGAAGCAGAGCAAAAAAACGATGTATTTGTATTCTTGAAAAAGTGCAACCAAATGGGAGAAAAAGTATTGATGAAGAATTTTAAACTACTACCCTATTTGCAGCTTTCTGAATTAAAAGATGCTAATAAAAAACAGTTGGTAACTCAGTTAGCAGCTCATTTTAAATACGATAACACGACTCCGCACCAAATGGAAGATTGGGTAATGGATTTAGCCAAAGTACGAAAACATGTCAAATTTTTCCATGATGTAAGGATCAATACTATGCTCTACTCTCCTGACAAAGCAATGCCTTTGACACCTATACAATTGCCATTCAATGGAGATTCCGAATGGGCTGGAATGGAATTTTCTGATGAAGAACAATTAGAAAGCAAAGAGGCAACCGTACTTTGGAATGCCAAAGCTTTAGAGGAGAGCTTAGAAAATAATAATACTGGTGTAGGATTTGTGGTGGATAATTGGATAGAATTAATTCCAAAACGACGCCAAAATGCTGGTGCTGTATTCCACTATGATGTTCCTAATGCAGAACCTCCACAAACCATATTATTAGCTCTATCACCACAAGATAATTCAAATGGAAAATGGTCTGAACAAAAATTAGTGAATATCTTAGAGGAAACTAAACGCATGGCTAAATACCGATTGGTAGAACCTGAAATGATTAATGATGACGATGTATTGTCAAGGATATTGCCAATAGTTCCATTATTTAACATACAAAAATAAACACCTCATAAATAAACCATCTAATTAATAAAGATGATTGATGAACAATATTAATTAACCGATAAAATAAAGTAACAATGAGTAATAATCAACAATATATAAAGGTAAAATTAGAGTTAAATGAAGTATTGGTAGCTGTATTAAAAGCAGAAACTAGTCCTTACAATACATTGACTATTAGTGATTGTGAGAACGCAAATATGCAATTACGCATTGGCAATGTTTATAAGTCAAATGAATTTGTTGTATTTAATAAACAGAATACAAAAATATCTGGAAATACTTTAGAAGTAAAAGTTTCGGTTGATTCCGATTACGAACTTAGTGATTATCAATCAGCAAGCATTCATTTGTTAATGAACGCACCTATTGGTGTAGATCATCCTCAGTATTCGGAAGCGAAAAAAATTGCTTATAAGTTCTATTTTACGAAAAGGAAAGAAAGAATTTCTTCTGGAAAAGGAGTGATGTACGACTCTGGTAATTATGGTAGTTTGACATGGCACTTTGAAGTAAAATTGGCAGAAACAAACACGATTAAAAATACGGTCTTAAATAGACTGAAGAAACAAAAATATTATCCTTATGAAGAAAGAAATATAGATTTTCAAATTCAGGAATTTAAAGATTACACTAGAGAAAATAAAAAAATAAAAGCTATAGCTATCCGATTTTATACACCTAATTCAGGAGAAGGAGGTACAGGTGCATTCTTTACGATTAATATTTTTGATCAAGAATTAACTTTCTACACTAAAGATGGTTATAATACTGTTTTTTTCCCAACCAATAAAACAATCGCCAATAGTTATCAAGATAAAATCGCCAATAGTCATGAAGAAAGAGAAAAGAAAAAAAAGAAGCTGTCAAAAATGATAGAAAAAAATGCAAATTCTAAGTTTAAATGTACGCATTATACTTCAAGCTTAAAAAATGATACAATATTTACAACAAATAAAGATACAAGCGAAAGATTT
>PDSY01000020.1 GCA_002747105.1 Flavobacteriales bacterium
ATCGGTTTTATTCAAATCTATTTTCACTAAATATTGTCCGCCAGTCATTTTTGCCGAAATACTTACTTCCGACACTTTTCCTTTTACGGTTTTGTTTAATGATTTAATGATAACATCTACTGAAGTTCCTTTTTTAATTTTTGAAATTTCAGATTCAGGAACCATGGCCATCACTTCAAAACCTCCTTGGTTTCCTTCAATACTTATCAAAGGCATTCCAGGGTTTGCCATTGCTCCTTTATCAATGAATTTTTGGGTTACAACTCCCGAAAATGGAGCCCTAATATTAGCATACGCAAACTGTGCATTGATTTCGTTACGCATTTGTTTTGCTGCTTCTAAACCTGCTTTTGCCATTTCGTAATGAGCCGTCATATCATCCATTTCCTTTTGAGAAGCACTCTTTTTACTAAACAAATTTTTAAAACGATTGTAGTCTTTTTGAGCATTTCTAAAACCTGCTTTTGCCTTAATGATATTTGCCTCAACTTGTGCTCTTTTGGCTTTTAAATCGGTGTTATTAATAGATAATAATAATTGTCCTCTATGAACTCTATCGCCTACATTGACATAGATTTTTTGTACATATCCCATCATTCTGGTGCTTAATTCGGCACTATTGGACGCTTGAACTTTACCACTTGCGGTAATAAACGGATTATTGTTATTTCCCCCAATTTCCTGAACTTTTACACCAATTGTTGGACTATTATCTACTACTTGTTTTTTCTTTTCTTTATTTCCACAACTTACGAATAAGGTAAAAGCTGTGATAAGTGCTATACTCTGTATTTTTTTCATTTGATTTAATTTTATTAGTTAGATATTTTTCCGACGGCACAACTCACCAATGATTTTGCTTTATGCTTTATCGTATTATTAGTTCCTGATTCTGGATAACCTAAATCGGCTAATTTTTGTTTCACTTTTTCTATGATTTCATCTTCGGAAGTGGTAAAACTTACTTCGGCGTTTTCTACCGATACCGAAACATCACTTACACCTTCTATTTCAGCTATTTTTTTAGTAATTGTACTGGCACAACCGCCACACTTTAAGTTGTCTATAATAATTTTCATAGTTTTTATTTAGTTTTTTGTTAAAAATTCGACATAAGATTTTGCATAATTATATTCAAACATCGTTTGATAATATTCTAATTGTTTTTGAGCGTATTTGGTTTCTGCCATTAATAAATCGGTTGGTTTTTCTAAACCTTCTTTAAAACGATTTTCACGAATACGCAAAGCTTCTTTCGATTGTTTTACGGCTAATTCGGTTAATTCTAATTTGTTGCTCGCATCAGAAAGCATTCGTTTTGCCTTGTTTAATTCCAACTGACTTTTTGAAACATATTGCTCGTATTCCAATTTTGATTTTTCAAATTCAGCTTGGCTTTTGTCTAATTTTCCAAAACGCTGTCCTCCTTTAAAAATATCCCATTTTAATTGCACGCCAACCAAATATCCATTAGCATTACCTTGAAAAATTTTATCATCGTACAACTCGTAACTTCCAAAAGCATTTAAACGAGGTAGAAAAGACATTTTATCTGCCTTGGTCATATCTTCATAGGCTTTTGTAGCGAGCTCCATTGCCTTAATATCCGAACGGTTGTTTGATACAGAAAGGTTTTCAACACTTAATGTTTCAACATTTAGTTCATCGGTTGGTTGATAAACAATATTTTCGTTTCTGTTCATTAAAAAAGACAAATAATTTGAAGCATTTTTCACATTACTTTTTGCCGAAAATAACTGATTTTTAATCTCTGTTACACGCACATTCACCAATAACATATCAGATTCTTGCATATAACCTTGCTCTAAATTATTTTGAGCCAATTCTTTGTTGGCATTGGCTGTTTTTAAAGCTTTTTTTAATACTTCAACCGCTTTATGGGTCAATTGCAACTGCATGTATGCTTTATTAACTTCAAACTCAAGATAGTCTTTTGTTCGTTGGGTTTTTAAACTGGTAGCTTCCATCTTGGTTTTCGCTGCTTTTCGTTTGTAAAAACCATCAACATTAATTAAAGGTTGCTGAATTTCAATTTTTGTAGCGAAATTTCTTGTACCATCAGGGTCGTTTAATAAAGCAGGATTAAAATCCGCTTGCGTTAAAATCTCTTGATTTAACTTTGACCCAAACGCCATCAAGGCATTGGTCGTATAAATCCCTGTATGGGAAGCCGTAATATTGGGTAAAAAAATGGCTTTGCTTTGGTCATAATCTGCCTGTGCCATTTGAGTTTCTTTACTCGTTATTTGAAGGCTTTGATTGCCTTTCTGTACATTTTTTAAAACCTCTGCTTTACTTATCGGAACCATTTTTTGTGCCGATATATAACAAGAAGCAAAAAATGCAATAGATAAAAATAATTGTCGCATATGTTATAAATTTTCGGCAAAAATAGATTGAGAAATGACAAATGTCAGTTACCGATGTTACACACACGAAAAGTTTTTGTTTTTAAAGCAAAAAAAAATCACCTAAAAATAATTTTAGGCGATTTTCACTTTATATTCAAGTGGTATCATTTACTTTTTTGCTTCTTTCCACCACAAGATAAAACTATCTACTTGAGCATCCACAGGGATTTTATCTTCATTAACTGATTTTGTTTCTTCATTCCACCAACCCTCTTGTAGTTTGGTTTTAGCAATACTAAAATTGGCATTCATTTCATTTACAATCAATACAATATGCTCTCTTGTTGGTTCAATTTTCGTAATAGTATACGCATTTTTGATATCGCCATAAGTAGATTTAGAATTGATTCCTTTATCGGTTCTAAAGAAAGGAGTGTGGATTAAAACACGATTGATTTTTTGATGAACATCAGCGGTATCTTTTGGAGTTACTGTAAAAAGAGGTTGGCTGTTAGTACCGAATATTTGATAGTCATCATATACATCCTCTTTAAACTCTCCATGTCCTATTTTCTTTTCGATTTGGGCATTAGGTAATGTTTGTAAGACCTCTGCAATAGTATTCTGATTGGTGAAACGACCAATACTATTTGCTGTAACCTCGTTTTTAATGTACTGACCTGCTAATGAACTTCCGCCACTACAGTAAAACATCATTTTAGCTCGTTCTTCAAAATTTTTAGTAAAGACTTCCACACCTAAATTATCGTGTGATGGAGCGATGTACATTAGGATTTCTTTGTTGTCTTCATGAGCGATATTCACCCAAAGTGTATCATTTTTGATATTTCCTATACCAGAAAAATGACAGTTTTCCTTATCCTTAACTTTCGATGCAGAGAAAACGACTTCGTAATTTTTTTCTTTGGGCTGTATAGAAAGCCTTTGGAAGTATTCTCCTTTTTTATCGTTATAAGTTTCATATTGACCTTGATAATCAAACTTTTTTTGTTTTTTTAACAAATAGAAACTTGCCAATTCACCTGTATTAGGTTTTAAATCATTACCCAAAAGCGTTAATGCACTTTCACCTACAGCAAAATGGATGGGTTGATCATTTTCCTGAATGGTTAGAATATTTTCTTTTATCGTATAGTTTCCTTTGTGTACAAAACGCCCGTCTTTTTTACCTAAATAGACGGTTTCATAACGAAAGGTTTTATCGGTATTCAATGTTAATGAAACCTGAATTCCACTACAATCCGCACAAGGATAAGTACCTTTATAAACGCCTTCGTAATTTAAGGCGTATTCTGCAGAATGTTCATCGGTTTTGGGTTGTTTATCTTTATTGGGATTACACGCCACGAAAGATAGTGAGATAAGTAATAAATAAGCTATTTTTTTCATTGGTTAAGTATTAAACATTAAATTTATAAATAATCGCATTGATATTCATTCCTGCACCTACGGAAGTAAAGATAATATTCCCTTTTGATTGAAAAGAATGTCCTTCCATTTTTCCTTTTCTGATAAGGTCAAACATTGTAGGAACGGTCGCCACAGAAGAATTTCCAAACTCCTGAATAGTCATTGGTGCTATACTGTCGTCATATTCTTTTATGCCATAGAGTTTCATCAATCGGTTAATAATAGCATGATCCATTTTGGCATTCGCTTGATGAATCAGTATTTTATCAATATCTTCAATGGAAAGATTGGCGTCGTCTATGGTTTGTTTGATAGCATCAGGAACATTATTCAAGGCGTATTGATAGATTTTTCGACCTTGCATTCTAATGTATAATTTTCCTCTATCTTCATCTTTCTTAAGCGAGTGACTATTGATTAAATAATTAATTTCTTCTCCGTTATCACAAATCGTATTATGGGTAATGATTCCCACATTTTCTTCTTCTGTTGCTTGTACCACTACAGCCGCAGCACCATCTGCGAAAATCATTTTATTTCTATCGTAAGGGTCGGTTACTCTACTTAAAGTCTCTGCACCAATTACTAAAATATTTCGAGCTACTTTGGCTTTAATTAGATTATCGGCTAAAATCATTCCTTCTACCCAACCTGGGCAACCGAAAATCATATCATAATTTTTACATTTTCTATTTTTAATGCCTAAAAGATGTTTTACTTTGGTGGACATACTCGGCATAAAGTCCAAAACACCATTGGTTTTCACATCTCCAAAATTGCTGGCATAAATGATATAGTCTAAACTTTCAGGGTCTATTTTAGCATCTTCGATGGCTCTTTTGGCTGCTTCGTAACCTATTTGGGAATTGGATTGGTCGTCGTTGATGTATCTCCTTTCCTTAATTTCTGTAATATCTACAAATTTCTCTATGATTTCTGCAGTGGGTTTATCTGTGATTTTCTCTCCGCTTTCGGTATAAAATTCGGTTTCTAAAAAGTAATCTCCGTTTATTTTTCTTTCAGGCAAATAAGAACCTGAACCTATGATAATTGTATTCGGCATTTTTTCTTTTATAAAAAATTAGACTGCAAATTTAAGAATTAAAATTTATATGGGATAATTTGATGAAATACGAATGCTGGAATTCGTAATAAGCGATTGTAAAATAGTTCATTAAAAAAGAAAAGTTGTTTGTTTTTTTACCTTTATCACTAAAGAAGGTAGATTTTCCTGTATTAGAATTAAAATTATTATTAAATTTGCAGAAATTAGAGTCAGAATGAAAAATAACGCTTCACTTAAAGGATTGATTATTTCGGCTTTGGCATTTGTAGGTGCTTTTGCCATTTATTTTTTCTTTTTAGCTAAAGAAAATTATTATTTGGTGGACAACCCAACCCCCGATACTTATTATTTTAAGATTAATGACGGGAAAGAGAAAATCATTGCAGGAGGGCAATCATTACAAGTGGATTTGAAAAAAGGAAAAAACGATATTAAAGTTTTTGATGCCGAAAAAAAACTCATCTATGATTCTATTTTTGAAGTGAAGAAAATCAGAGGACTTGTGAATATTGCTCATCAAGATTATTATATTCACACTCAATATTATGGATATAATTTAGACCGAGATTCTTTAATCATGAGTTTAGGGAAGACCAAAATTGATGATAAATTGTATTTAGGAGCTCCCAAAAAAATGAGCAAACTATATTCTGATGACTTTTATTATAATATAGATGAAGATTATGATAAACTCATTAAAAATATTCAAAAGGTAGAATCTCGAACCAAAATTTTTAGAAAACAAGATTTTTTAAATTATTATTCCAATTATTATAAACTATAAATCAACGATTTGAAAGAAGTAAAACCTTATAACAGAGAAGATGGCAAAAAACGCCAAGTAGAGGATATGTTCGACGATATCGCTCCAAAATACGATATGTTGAACCATTTATTGTCTGTAAGAATAGACCATCTTTGGCGAAAAAAACTTGTGAAGTGGCTGAAAAAGGATAATCCAAAAGAAGTGTTAGATGTGGCAACAGGAACTGGCGATTTAGCCATTGCGATTCAAAAAGGAACAAAATCTAAAGTTTTTGGATTAGATTTATCACAAAAAATGCTTGATTATGGTATTATTAAAATAAAAAAGCTTAACTTAGACGGCGAAATTTCTATGCAAAAGGGAGATGCGGAAAATTTACCATTTGATGATAATAGATTTGATGGCGTTTCTGTGGCTTTTGGGGTAAGGAATTTCGAGGATTTGGAAAAAGGTCTTTCGGAGCTGAGGAGAGTAGTCAAGGAGGATAAGAGCGTTTATATTTTAGAATTCTCCAAGGTAGAGGGTGTTTTAGCACCTATTTTTAACTTCTATTTTAAAAATATTTTACCTGCCATTGGAAAAATGCTTTCTAATAATCACGCTGCTTATACTTATTTACCAGATTCGGTAGATGCTTTTCCTTACGGAGAAAAAATGAAAAGTATATTAAAGAATATAGGATTTAAAAAAGTAGAATATAAAAAAGTAAGTTTTGGCATTGCCACGATTTATAAAGCAACTAAATAATTATGAATAAATTTTTTACTAAAACGGTAGCATTATTAGCAATAGGTCTTTCGACATTAGCAAATGCACAATTCAACAACAAAAATCGTATAGAAAAATTACAAGAATTTGATTTCCAGAAGTTCAGTTGGGGGTTTTACCTCAATGGTTCGGTTTACGATTATAAACTGGTACTGCACCCAAGGTACGGAATGGAAAATGATAAAAATCTCGTTAGTAGTAAAGCAAGTATAGGATTTGGAGCAGGGTTAATAGGGAAGATGCGTATCAATGATCATATCGATTTAAGAATAGAACCAGGTTTACAATTTGTGGAGAGAGAACTGAGGTTTGATACTCAATCTAATGACCAATATAGTGCAGGAAGTATTTCTAATGAACCTTTTACACCGCTTCAACTTTCCGAAAGTGATAAAATACGAAAAGTAAAATCTACTTATTTGGATGTTCCTGTATTAGCGGAGTTTCACGGAAGAAGATGGTATAACTCTAGACCTTATGTGGCAGGTGGGGTTAATTATATTCTTAATCTACAATCTAAATCCAATAGTAAAGATGATAATTTACAGGGCGTTTATCGTTCTGCTACGCATAATTTTGCTTGGACCGCAGAGATGGGAGTTCAGTTTTATTTCAATAAATTCAAATTTACACCAGCCATTAGAGGGACGTTTTTCTTGAATAATGAGACGGTGAAGGACAATTCAGGAACACCACCTTATTGGGCAAAATCCTTGGCGAAAGCACAAACTAGAGCCATTATGTTGGTGCTGAAATTTGAGTAATATTTCACATTGATAAGTAAATAAATAAAAAGTCCATTTGAAAAACAAAATTCAAGTGGACTTTTTGCTTAAAGTCTTTGATAATCAGTGTTTTTGTATTTGTGTTTGTTTTTTGTCATAAAAAAAACTTTAAACTTATACTTTAAGTAAAGATTAATTTTTATATTTTTGTACGAAAGTTAGAATTAAAGAACTTTGATATGCTTAAAGATGTAGAGAGTAATTTTTCCGAATTAGAAAATAAAATTGTTATTCTACAGAGGAATTTCAAAAGGATTTCGGAAGATTATAAAATATTAAGTGAGGATTATCAGGTTCTTAAAAATAAATATGAAGAGGAAAAAAAGAACAATAGAATATTAGCAGAAGAAAATAAAAATACAAAATTGCATTCAGCAATTGCAGGCAATCCAGAGCATAATAGGTTGATGAAAAACCATATCAATAGGCTCATTAAAGAAGTGGATTTCTGTATTGCTCAAATTCAAAATAACGGATTGTAATGGAGACGAGAAGGATTAATATCAAGATAGCAGGAAGAGCTTATCCGTTGAATGTGCCTGTTGATGAAGAGGAAACTCTCAGGAAAGTTGGCAATGAAATAGAGATGATGATAAAAGAATTTGAGAAAAACTTCGATGTTAAAGATAAACAAGATGTATTGGCGATGTGTGCCTTGAAATTAGGAACAAATGCCCAAGTTTATGCCCAGAAACATCAGCAAAGTATTCAAAGCATTAATAAAAGGCTTAAGGATTGTAGCCAGTTATTAGACGACGCTTAATATTTTTGTTCTTTAAAACAAGATAAATATTTACCTACAATAATTCTAACACATTAAGTAAACTCAACGCTTATATTATTACCGAGTAAAAGTCCATTCTATGGCGTGCCGTTTTTTACGGATTACAGAAAATGGAAATCAGCTCAAATCGTGTTGATTAGGAGTTTACTCTTAATACTTAAGAATTGTTGTAGGTTTTTAAATTAAAAAAAAAGAATAAATAGATAAATTAAAATATGACAGCAATAACCATTATTATAGGAGTAGTTGCCTTGATAGCAGGAGCATTGGGAGGGTTTTTATTCTCTAAAAGTACCCTAAATACAAAAGCAAAGTACATTTTAGCGGATGCTCAAAAAAATGCAGAAACTACTATTCAAAAGGCAAAAGTAGAGGCGGAGGCCATTAAAAAGGAAAAACATCTACAGGCGAAAGAAAAGTTTTTGGAACTCAAAGCTAAACACGATGAAAACATCAGACTTAGAGAAAAGAAAATCCAAGATACCGAAAAAAGAGCCAAAGACAAAGAATCTAAGCTGAATAAAGAGCTCAGTAAAACGGCTCAGTTAGAGAAAAAACTGAATAAACAAATTTCAGATTACGGTAAAAAGCACGACATAATGGATTCTAAAATGAAAAAAATAGATGAAATTACCAGTCAGAAAGTGGATATTTTGGAAAAAGTAGCCAATTATTCCGCAGAAGATGCTAAAAACGAATTGGTAGAGACAATGAAAGCCGAGGCTAAAACCAAAGCTCAAGCTCATATTCAAACCATTATGGAAGAGGCAGAATTGAATGCCAAAACGGAAGCTAAAAAAATAGTAATTCAGACCATTCAAAGAATTGGAACAGAACAGGCCATCGAGAATTCGGTATCTGTATTCAATATTGAATCCGACGATATCAAAGGTAGAATTATCGGAAGAGAAGGACGAAATATTAGGGCTATTGAGGCAGCAACGGGAGTGGAAATTATCGTAGATGATACGCCAGAGGCAATTCTTTTGTCTTGTTTTGACCCTGTGAGAAGAGAGATAGCGAGATTATCGCTACATCGTTTAGTTACCGATGGAAGAATTCACCCAGCGAGAATCGAGGAGGTAGTCAATAAAACAAAAAATCAAATCGAGGAGGAAATTATTGAAGTTGGAAAAAGAACCATTATTGATTTAGGTATTCATGGATTACACCCAGAATTGGTAAAAGTAGTCGGAAGGATGAAATACCGTTCTTCTTACGGACAAAATCTATTACAACACTCTCGAGAGGTAGCTCATATTGCAGCAACAATGGCAGCGGAATTAGGATTGAATGTGAAATTAGCCAAAAGAGCAGGGCTTTTACACGATATCGGAAAAGTACCAGAGCAAGAATCAGAACTTCCTCACGCTTTATTAGGAATGCAATGGGCAGAGAAATACGGCGAAAACAAAGAAGTGATTAATGCCATTGGAGCTCACCATGACGAAATTGAAATGACTTCTTTATTATCACCGATTATTCAGGTGGCAGATGCTATTTCAGGAGCAAGACCAGGGGCAAGACGACAAGTTTTAGAATCTTATATCCAAAGATTAAAAGATTTAGAAGCCGCAGCAATGAGTTTTGATGGGGTGTCGAGTGCTTATGCTATTCAGGCAGGTAGAGAATTGAGGGTAATGGTAGAAAGCGAAAAAGTAAATGACGAAATCGCCGCACAATTATCTTATGATATTTCGGAGAAAATTCAAAACGAAATGACCTATCCAGGGCAGGTGAGAATAACCGTAATTAGAGAAACAAGAGCAGTTAATATAGCGAGATAATAAAATAAGAACAACCGAGAACCAAGAGTCAAGAACCAAGAATAAGGAGGAGTGAAATCGTCTTACATCTTGATTCTTGACTCTTGGTTCTAAAAAAAAGAGTATGAAAAAAGTAATTAATTTATTTGATTTTAGGCAGAAGGTCAATTACGGAACAGAAATTTTATCAGGACTAACGGTTGCTTTGGCATTGATTCCCGAGGCCATCGCCTTTGCTTTAATTGCAGGACTGAATCCACTTACAGGATTGTACGCTGCATTTAGTATTGGTTTGGTAACTTCCATTTTGGGAGGAAGACCAGGGATGATTTCAGGGGCAACAGGTGCTGTGGCCGTCGTTTATTTAGGACTAATAACCGTTCTGAAAACCGCTAACCCATCTATTAGTGTAGAAGAAATTACCGAAAATGTCTTTGCGGTGGTGATAATGGCAGGGATTATTCAAATTTTAGCGGGAGTTTTTCGTTTAGGGAAATTCATTCGTTTAGTTCCTCATTCGGTGATGTTTGGTTTTGTGAATGGATTGGCGATTGTGATTTTTATGGCTCAGTTTGATTCCTTTAAAATTGATGGAAATTGGATGCAAGGAACCGACCTATATATTATGTTGGGCTTAACTTTACTCACGATGCTGATTATTTGGCTTTTACCAAAATTAACGAAATTAGTTCCGTCATCTTTAGTGGCGATTATTGTCGTTTCGGCGATTGTATTATTGGGAAATATAGAAACCAAAACTGTGGGTGATTTAGTAGAAGGAGGATTACAAGCTGGTTTCCCACCATTTCATATTCCAGAAGTTCCATTTAGTTTTGAAAAATTAATTCAGTTATTACCCTATGCTTTTATCGTGGCAGGAGTAGGACTGATAGAAAGTTTATTAACCTTAAATTTAATAGATGAAATTACCCAAACGCGTGGGCAAAGTAATAAAGAATGTGTGGCTCAAGGAACGGCAAATATCGTTACAGGATTGTTCTCAGGAATGGGAGGTTGTGCGATGATTGGGCAGAGTTTAATCAATATTTCTTCGGGAGCGAGAGCAAGATTGTCGGGTATCGTGGCATCTGTTGGTTTATTAATGTTCATTATGTTTGGTGCCAATATTATTGAAAAATTACCAATGGCGGCTTTGGTAGGAGTAATGTTTATGGTGTCTATCGGAACATTTGAATGGGCGAGTTTAAAGATTTTTGGGAAAATGCCTTGGCACGATATTGTGGTCATGATTGTAGTGATTTTAATTACGGTATTTATGCACAATTTAGCATTGGCAGTATTGGTAGGAGTTATTATTTCTGCATTGGTTTTTGCTTGGGATAATGCAAGGAGAATTAGGGCGAGAAAATATATAGATGATAAA
Source organism: Flavobacteriales bacterium (assembly GCA_002747105.1). Taxonomy (GTDB): domain Bacteria; phylum Bacteroidota; class Bacteroidia; order Flavobacteriales; family Weeksellaceae. The sequence continues at coordinate 11,123 of PDSY01000020.1, forward strand.
GGTATTAAACATTATGAGATTTATGGTCCCTTATTTTTCGGTTCTACGACGGCTTTTGGAGAAAAGTTTGATGTTCAAAATGACCCAAAGGAAATCATTATTGATTTCGCTGAAAGTAGGGTAGCCGATATGTCGGCAATTGAGGCTTTGGATAAAATCACTAAAAAATATAAAGAGGCTAATAAAATAGTGCATTTAAGACACCTGAGTAAAGATTGTGCGAAGTTGTTAAGCAATGTAGAAGCGATTATCGATGTGAATATCTTAGAAGATCCCGATTATAAAGTAATGCTGGATAAGTAAATTTGTAGGATTTGGGAATTAGGATTTAGGGATTGGAAATGAGAAAAGTCTTTTAAGTCGTATTTAGAGCAATTATTCTAACTCCTAACGCCTATTACCTAACCCCTAAATAAAATGAAAAAAGTATATTATTTAAAGACTTGCAATACTTGTAAGCGTATCATGTCCGAGTTTGATTTATCGGATTGGGAATTGAGAGAATTGAAATCTGAACCATTAACTGAAAAGGAATTAGAAGAAATGCGAAAGATGACTAATTCTTATGAGGGATTATTCAGCAAGCGTTCCACTCAGATTAGACAGCGGGGAATAGATACCAAAACTTTAACCGAAAATGATTTTAAGGAATTATTATTAGACCATTATAGTTTCTTAAAGCGACCTGTTTTTATAACAGATAATGAAATTTTCATTGGTAATGCTAAAAAAAACATAGAAAAAATAAGAGCATTTTTAGCCTAAATATTTGCAGGTTAAAAAAAAAATATTAACTTTGGAGCAATAATAAAAAAAATATATAGTATTATGAAGAAATTAATTTTATGTGGTGTTTTAGCACTATCGATGTTAGGAGTTCAGTCTTGTAGAAAAGATGATAACGGTGGTGGAGATACTCCAACGCCACCGCCAACACCAACGCTTACATCTAAAGTTACTTATGATGGGCAAGACTATCAGTTGGATACTACTGCTGCTCAAGTAACTGGTAATCAGGAAGGACAAGTGGTTGGATTTACAATCCAAGATGCTAATGGAAATGATATAACAGCAACAAGATGGATTATATCTTCTTGGAATGGAGATTTGGATAATATACAAAATTCTGAAAACTATGCAGAAACTATTGTTTATGTACCAGTAGATGGACAGGATATTGTACATCCACAAGATGCTCAGACTATTTACGGAGCAGGATTTGGATTATTTGCAGGTAATGCTACTGAGCCAGTTGATTTAGGAGATATTTCAGCTGTTACTTTGAATATTGAGTCTGCAGCATATCCAGAGCAAGGAAGTGAGGCGCCAGGAACCATCAAATATACTGCATCTGTAGAGGCTGCTAAGCCAGTTGAAGTATCTTTTAATGGAGATTTTTATGGACCATACATTTATAAGCTTCCAGCAGAAGAGGGAGGTTCAAGAAGAGCACCTAAATCTATCGACAGAACTGTTGTTAACTTGAAAGACTTAAAATTAGCAAAATAATGATTGTTAATTATTATTAAATGTAAAAAATCACCTAAATTTATTTGGGTGATTTTTTTTGGTATATATGTTAAGGAATACAAAAGAGGTCGCCTCAATTTTTTAGACGACCATTATTGGTATAAAAGGTTTCATTCTAATCTTTAAACTCACTAATGAAGTGAAGTTTAATATTTGGGAATTTCTGTTCTGTCATTTGAATAGTGAACGCAGAATCGGCTAAGAATACCAATTGGTTATATTTGTCTCTGGCTAAAAACCTTTGCTTTAGCTTTTTAAATTCTGCAAATTCCTCCGAACTTTCATCGGCTTCTATCCAACAAGCTTTGTGAATTGATAGAGGTTCATAAGAACATTTAGCTCCGTATTCGTGTTCCAAACGATATTGGATGACTTCGTATTGTAATGCTCCAACCGTACCGATAATCTTTCTTCCGTTCATTTCCAAAGTAAATAACTGAGCCACACCTTCGTCCATTAATTGGTCAATTCCCTTGGCTAATTGCTTGGCTTTCATTGGGTCATTATTATTGATATAACGGAAATGCTCTGGAGAGAAGCTCGGTATTCCTTTGAACTGCAATTTTTCTCCTGCCGTTAAAGTATCTCCAATTCTAAAGTTTCCTGTGTCGTGTAGCCCCACAATATCTCCAGGGAAACTTTCATCCACTACTGCTTTTTTATCTGCGAAAAAGGCATTTGGAGAGGAGAATTTTACTTTTTTATTTTCCCTTACTAAAAGATAATTTTCATTTCGTTTAAATGTCCCTGAAACAATTTTCACAAACGCCAATCGATCTCTGTGTTTAGGGTCCATATTGGCATGAATTTTAAATACAAAACCTGTGAATTTTGCTTCTTCGGGTTTTACGATTCTCGTATCACTTTCTTTGGGTTGAGGCATTGGAGCGATTTCGATAAAGGCATCTAATAATTCTCTAACTCCAAAATTATTCAATGCAGAACCAAAAAATACAGGTTGTAAGTTTCCTTTTACATACTCTTCTTTATTGAATTGAGGATAAACGGTTTCTATCAATTCCAGTTCCTCACGCATGGTATTGGCTGGTTCTTCGCCGATGATTTCATCAATTTTGGTATCATTAATATCATCAAAAGTGATTGAATCTCCTACCTTTTGCTTTTTTTCTTCTAAAAATAATTGAATATTTTTCTCCCAAATATTATAAATACCTTGAAAATCAGCTCCCATTCCGATAGGTAAAGAAAGTGGCGTAACCGTCAGTCCTAATTTTTGCTCTACTTCGTCCAAAAGATCAAAGGCATCTTTTCCTTCTCGGTCTAATTTATTGATGAAAACAAGCATTGGGATATTTCTCATTCTACAAACCTTAACGAGTTTTTCGGTTTGTTCCTCGACTCCTTTGGCAACATCTATTACAACGATTACCGAATCTACGGCGGTTAAAGTTCGGTAGGTGTCTTCTGCAAAATCTTTATGCCCGGGTGTGTCTAAGATATTGATTTTATGATTTTTATATTCAAAAGCTAAAACGGAAGTCGCTACGGAGATTCCTCTTTGTCTTTCTATTTCCATAAAATCCGAAGTCGCCCCTTTTTTAATCTTATTAGATTTTACGGCTCCTGCTTCTTGGATGGCTCCACCAAAGAGTAAGAGTTTTTCTGTTAAGGTTGTTTTCCCTGCATCGGGGTGAGAAATAATTCCAAATGTTTTTCTTTTTTGTATTTCTTGTAATAAATCTGCCATAAAAAAAATTCTGACTGCAAAAATAAGGTTTTTGTATTAATTGTACCAATCTAACTTTAGTCTGTGAAATGCTATTATTGGGAATAAACTCTCGATAAGTCTGGTAGGGCAAAATCATACTTTATTAAAATATGTTAAAAATAATCAAATTTATATTAATACATTAGATAACAGGCACTTAATGACTAAATATTCATTCTTTTGTCTTGAAACAAAAGAACCAAAAATTCAAGACTGCGGAAATTCGGCTAAAAATAAAGTTCAAAATCTAAAATTTCTAAAACTTGCCCCACCGCTTTTCCCCTCGCTTGCATCGAACACAAGAAATTTTTTAACGATTTTAAACTTTATTTTCTTAACGCCGACATTTCCGAGGTCGTTTTATCAGCGTTAAAATCTAATACATTCAATAAAATACTTATTGATAATGTTTTAACTCTAAATCAAATGCTACAAAAGTATGATTCCGCCCTAATAAGTTTAGTACCAACAAGTATTTAATTCGAAAAAAAATCATACCTTTAAGGCTTTAGTGAAAAATAATAATCAATGAATCAACTTTTTAGGAGAAAACAATACGACTTGGAAAATCATCAAACAGGATTGAATAGAGTTTTAGGCATTTGGGATATTGTATTTTTTGGACTGGCAGCTATTATTGGAGCGGGAAGTTTTAGTAGTTTGGGAGAAGCTGTTTTTAAAGGTGGTCCAGGGGTTATTTCGCTTTATATTATTTGCGGATTAGCTTGTGGATTTACCGCCATGTCTTATGCTGAATTTGCCAGTAGAATTCCCACAGCGGGTTCGGCTTATACCTATGCTTATGCCAGTTTTGGAGAACTAATAGCGTGGGTGATTGGTTGGGCATTGATTATGGAATATTCTTTTGGAAATATCTATGTGGCTTTTTCTTGGAGCGATTATTTTACTTCTTTTTTAGATCGATTGGGTTTACATATTCCAGAATACTTCAGTACGAGTTACCCTGAAGCCCAAAAAGCATTTCTTAACCATTCTGAAAATAAAGAACTTATAAGAGCATGGGAAAACGCTCCGATAGTGGGCGGAATGAAATTGATTTTGGATATTCCTGCTTTGATGATTAACCTATTCATCACGATTTTGGTGTATTTAGGAGTGAAGGAAAGTAAGAATTTTAATAATCTATTGGTGATTTTAAAAATCGCTGTGATTGCTTTAATTATAGGAGTTGGTATTTTTTATATTAATACAGATAATTGGTTGCCAACCAATAATGAAGGGATTACTTCTTTTATGCCGAACGGTTTCTCGGGGGTTATGTCTGCTGTTTCGGGTGTTTTCTTTGCCTATATCGGGTTTGATGCCTTGAGTGTGCTTTCCGAAGAAACGAAAAATCCACAAAAAAATCTTCCACGAGGAATGATGATTTCTTTGGTGTTAAGTACGCTTATTTATATCGTACTGACTTTAATTTTAACAGGAATGGTAGATTACCGAAAATTTGATGGAGTAGGAGATCCGCTTTCCTTTATTTTTGCTCCCGAAAATGCAAATGCTCCATTAATGGAATTCATTGTTTCGGTTACAGCGATTATTGCCATCACTTCGGTATTATTGGTTTTTCAGATGGGGCAACCGAGGATTTGGTATGCGATGAGTAAAGATGGGCTGATGCCAAAACGATTTTCTAAAATTCATCCTCGATACAAAACGCCATCTTATGCGACGATTATCACAGGACTTGCAGTAGGGATTCCAATATTATTTACAGATAAAAAATTCATATTAGATTTTACGAGTATCGGGACCATTTTCGCTTTTGTATTGGTAAATGGAGGGATTTTATTAATGCCCGAAAAAATAAAAGTAAAGGGAAGGTTTCATATGCCTTATATCAATGCTCAATGGATTTTCCCTATCCTTTTTATTGGAGGTTTGATAGGTTTTTATCTTTGGATTCCTGATTTTTTCCATCATTTAATGGATTGGAATGATCCTCACGAAGGTGAATTTAGATTATCTATTTTTATTTATTTACTAATGAATTTGGTGTTAATGTTATTTTCTTTCCTAAAAAAATGGTCTTTAATTCCACTTTTAGGATTGAGTTCTTGTCTGTATTTATTAACAGGTATGACCCACGAAAATTGGTTTTGGTTTGGTGTTTGGTTTGCCATTGGTTTAGTGCTTTACTTCGTCTATGGGTACAGGAAAAGTAAATTAGCCAAATAATATAAAGTGTTGATTTATAATATGTAATCCATTAAAAAAAAATTGTATATCAGTTCAATTAATCTACAACTTATCAAAGACTAGTTGTAGATTTTTTATTGTTTTACACTGAGTTAAAAAAGCGCTGATATATTGATTTAGTGAATCATTGTACACCAAATTACAGTTGGTAAGAATAAAAAAAATACTACTTTGTTTTGCATATTACCAAAACTTTTTTATATCTTTGCATTATCAAAGTTAAATACTAACACCTAAATTTTAGATATATGAAGAAAGAAAATACCAAAGCACAGATGAGAAAGGGCATCTTGGAGTTTTGTATTTTGAGTTTGATTAGTCGCAAAGAAATGTATGTTTCCGATTTAATTGCTGAACTCAAAAAAGGAGAACTAGATGTCGTAGAAGGAACACTTTACCCACTTTTGACAAGATTAAAAAATGGAGAATTTTTATCTTATCGTTGGGAAGAATCTACAGGAGGGCCGCCAAGAAAATATTATCAACTGACAGATAAAGGCGAAGAATTTTTAAAAGAACTCGCTCAAACTTGGCAAAAACTAAACGAATCCGTAAATAAAATCACTCAACAATCTTAAAAAACTATTATTATGAATAAAACAGTATCTATTGCATTGGCAGGTTTTTCTTTTATGATAGAAGAACATGCTTATATAAAATTAAATGATTACCTAAAGGCTTTACGAAATTCATTAGAACCGAACGAAGCAGATGAGGTAATGAATGACATCGAAATAAGAATCGTGGAGATTCTCAAAGATAATACTTCTAAAAGAGAAGTGGTGAATGATGCCGATATAGAAGAAGTTATCAGTAGAATTGGGAAGCCAGAAGAAATAGAAGAGCAAGAAGAAGCGTATTATTCCCAAGGGAAGTCTAAAGCTACATCTACCGAGAAAAAACAACTTTTCCGAGATCCAGAAAGACAAAAAGTAGCAGGAGTTTGTGCTGGTTTGTCACATTATCTTGGTTTGGATATGACGTTAATTAGATTAGTTTGGGTATTAGGACCGATTGTTTTAAATATTATTCTAGAGACAATGGGTTTTAAAGACAATGGAGTAATTCCTTTGGCTTTAATTACCTATATTATCCTTTGGATTGTACTTCCGAAAGCAAAAACAGCATCGGATTTCTTGAAAATGAAAGGAGAACCACTCAATTTCGATAATTTGAAAAAAGAGTCCAGTAAAATTATTGAGTTTGCGAATGAATCTGCTGAAAAAGTAGGAAAAGCCTATGATAAAAATAAAGTCATTATCAATCAAACAGGTGATAGTATCGGTAATATTTTCCGTTATTTCTTTGGTGGAATATTTGCCTTTATAGCGATTAGTTTGATATTAGGGTTATTCAGTGTGCTTACCTATTCTTCTAATAATTGGAATTTTGTCAATAATTTAGATTTCTTTTTAGATTTATCCATCTATTTTAAATGGGTGACTATTGTCTTTGTTGTTATTTCTGTATTAGTGCCTATTTTATTATTCACTTATTTAGCCATTAAATTATTATCTCCAAAAACAAGATTAAATTATGTCGGATATGTATTTGGTGGATTAATTCTACTTTGGATAGGACTAGTTATTTTCCTTGGATTTACTGCATTTGACCGATTCGAAAACACCTATTCTGGTACGAAAACAGAAACTGAAAATATTGCCATTAATACCACATCGGACAGTCTTATCCTTAGTAAAAGAAATGTGGATATTCCTGAAAATTATAAGGCCTATTGGAATCATATTTTCTCTGACAAAAAAACGGTTTATAAAAGAAAAAGACATACTTATATTGAAGTGATAAGAAAGGATAATGTAAAGCCTTATTTGGTGATTAACAAAAAGGCAAGTGGATATAATAAACCTTTGAATATGGTGGTACCTATTAGGATTCAGGATAATAAAATTGAATTACCCAATTATATTCATTACCCTTATGAGCATCGACTCAGAAATCATCGTGTACATTACGAACTGGTTGTTCCAACCTCTACAAAAATCATCAATGAAGGAGAATATATTGATGTTGATGACGAAAACGAGGAAGATGAAGGTGAGGAAGATGAGGTGAAGTCTGATTTTAAACTCAATATCAATGGTAAAAAAATTGAGTTCAGTTCTGATGACGAAGACCACATCATTATTGATGGTGAAAAATTACCGAAAAAAGAAGCAGAAAAAATATTAGAAAAAGAAGACATTGACCTTGATGATATCAAAAACTTTAATCTTAATATAGATGGAGAAAAAGGGAAAATTTCTATTGAAACAAAATAATTATTTTTGAAATATTCCATTATATTTATTTGTTCAATTGAAATAATAATAATATATTTGTCTTTAGTTTAACTATTAAAAAACACTAAATTATGATACAATTTGTTTTAAAAATGATGTTTAACATCATGGATTTCATTCTCAATTTATTTTAAGATCAAAACTTTTCTTTAATCACTTTTAAATTTTTAATTATTCAAAAAGCACAATTCTTTTTTAAGATTGTGCTTTTTTGTGTATCTTTACCCTCCCAATTAATAAGGGGATAATACTCAACTTTAAACCTTGAAAATGAAAAAAATTATAGCAAAATTAATGCTCAAAATATTGGGTTGGAAAATTGTTCTACATGGGGACACCGACAATTTGGATAGATGTATTTTAACGACAGCTCCTCATACCCATAATATTGATTTTCTATATGGAAATCTATGCTATATGGTACTGGATAAAAAGTTGAAAGTTATCATCAAAGACCAGCATACAAAGGCGTGGTACGGATGGTTCATTAAAGCGATGGGCGGAATTGGGATAGACCGTTCTCAAAAAAATAATTTGGTGCAGTTTGTCGCTGATGAATTTAAAAAAGATGATTTCAGCTTGGTCATTACACCAGAGGGAAAAAGAAAAAGAGCGGATAAATGGAAAAAAGGGTTTTATTATATGGCGAAAGCAGCGAAAGTTCCTATTGTACTTGCCTGCGGAGACTTTAAAAGAAAAATCATCTATATAGGCTATCATATTCCTTATGAAAGAATTGAAAAAGAACCTTATGAAGTGATTTTGAAAGAAATAGAAACCTATATTAACAAATACGATATACAAGGAAAAATACCTGAATATTATAATCGTGAATTAAAATAAAAAAATGACAGCAGAAAGAAAAAAAGAGATTTTAGACCAATTGAATAACTGGGGGAACGTTACTTTAGCTCAAACATTAAATATCGTTTTTACCGATGTTACCGAAAACACCCTGTCTGCTACAATGCCTGTTCATCCTCCTACTCATCAGCCTTATGGGATTTTGCATGGTGGTGCAAGTTGTGCTTTAGCAGAGACTTTGGGGTCTTGCTTATCCTACATTCATGTGGATATTACGAAGGAAGTACCTGTGGGAACGAATATCAATTCTAATCATTTACGAGCCAAAAGAACAGGTACGGTTACTGGAAAGGCATCTTTTATCAGAAAAGGAAATACAATGCATGTTTCAGAAATTGAAATTCGTGATGAAAAAGGACACCTTATTAATCATACAACGATGACCAACAATATTATTCCGAATAATAAATTAGCATAAATGATTATTTTTAGACTTCCTTTCGGGCAAGAAATATATACGATTGAGGAAAAATCGAATGGACATTTTCCCGTTGTATTTTTTGGCTTTGATAAAAAAATCCAAATTCCTTTTGAAGGAAATATCGTCGAATATCAAGGGGATATTAATTTAAATACCAATCATCTCTCGCCCATTACTCCTAAAATTACTGAAATTCAACAAGAGGAATACTTCAATAAGATTGATGAAGTTGTGGAGTTTATTAAGGGAAATCAACTTCAAAAATTGGTTTTTTCAAGAAAGAAAGTCATTGAGAATTTTAATAAAATTGATTTAACCGAAAGCTTTGAAAATCTTTGTGAAAGTTATCCTAATGCATTGGTGTATTTATTTCAAAAGGAAAATCAATGTTGGCTTGGAGCATTTTCGGAATTATTAGGGAAATATCATCATGATACGCAGGTTTTTGAAACGATGAGTTTGGCAGGGACGCTTCCCAAAGAAGAAGCATGGACAAGGAAAGAAATCGAAGAGCAAAAACCTGTAACGGAATATATTGAAGGAATTTTATCTCAGTATGATGCAGTCGAAAAGTCGGCAACTTACGATCATATTTCTGGGAAAATAAAACATTTAAGAACAGATTTTAAAACAAAAATTAAAGAAGAAGAGGTCGAAAAAGTAATCAATTTACTCCATCCAACGCCTGCTGTTTGTGGTATTCCCAAAGATCTTTGTCAAAAAGCCATTATAGAATTTGAAAAACATGACCGAGAATTATATGCGGGATATAGCCGAATAAAACTCAACGGAATAACCTATTTTTTCGTGAATCTTCGTTGTGCTAAATTTCACCAAAATGAAGCTCATTTGTTTGTCGGTGGAGGAATCACCTCAGAAAGCAACGCCCAAAAAGAATGGCGAGAAACCGAATTAAAGTCTCATGCCATTTTAGATAATTTGTCTTTTATAGAGCAATAACAAAATATTGATAAACCTCTATTTAAGTAGCTTAATCAGTACCTTGTTTTTATTAAAAGTATATTGCTTCAAACTCTGCCAAAGGTGCTTTCTTTCCTATATTTAACATTAAATTATCACCGTTGATGGTATAATGATCCGTTAATTCAAAAACCTTAAGAAATTTAGATTCGTTGATCTCCACATCTGGACAGGCACGTAGTGTAGAAAGCAGATTGTTAAACTTTATTCTTGACTTGCCTTTTTCCAATTTGTAATTGCCATAAAATGAGTTACATCCAGCGAAACCCTCTATTGTTCCATTATCTCGAATAATGAAGTATTGTTCTCGCTCTTGATTGGCAACCATTTCTACTTTTTTTCCTTCCAATTTTTTTAGTTTCCAATATTTATTGACAATATCTTCTTCTTTCTCTTTTATAAAAACAGCCAAAGGAGTTCTTTTTCCAGCAAGGTTGAGCATTAGTTTGTTCTCTGAAATGCTAAAGTTATTAGCGGTTTCTAGGGTTTTGTTAAATTCGGTTTCGCTCCAATCTTGATTGTTACAAGCCAATCGAGTAGAAGTAATATTTGAAAATGAAATCTGAAATTTATGGGAAATATTATAATTTCCCATAAGCCGATTACAAGCATTTGAACCAATCAGTTTTTTATCTTTTTTGGATAGTAAAAAATGTACTTTTCCATCAACTGATTTTGGAATAGGTTTGCCATCAAATTCTATGAGTAACCAACGGATATCTTCAATTTTAGATTTTTCCATACTTGATAATGTTGGTATTTTTTTTTGAGTATTGCAACTTGCAAAGGTTATTAATATCAGTCCGATGATTAGATTCTTCATATTTGATTGGTTTCTAAAACAACTAAAACTATGGACTCGAAAGCCCACAGTGGTTGTAATGAGGTTAACGGTAAGGATACATTTAATTTTCGCTTAGATTCAAAATTCTAAGGGGGAAAAGTTCTAATTTAAATTACAAGTCTAAAACAGGAGCTAATATTTTCTCCATTTTCTTTTTTACTTGTGAAACAGAACCTCTATAGTTATTGATTAATAAAGAGAAAACCAATGTTTCACCTTTATTGGTTTTAATATAACCTGCCAAAGTTTTCACTCCTCTTAGGGTTCCAGTTTTAGCAAATACTTGTCCGTTTCCTGTTGTTTTAAACATTCGTCTTAGTGTTCCAGATTGTCCACCAACAGGCAACGAATTGAATAATTCTGGAAAATGTTTTTCGTCCATTAAGTTGGATAAAAATTTGGCATGAGCAATAGGAGATACTTTATTTTTCCTCGAAAGCCCACTTCCATCATGATAATTGAAACCATCCAAATGGAAACCTTCTTCCGTTAAATGTTCTACAACGGCTTGTCTTCCAGATGATTTTGTTTGGTCACCATAAGTGTAAAAACCTGATGCTTTCATCAATGCTTCTGCCAAAGCGTTATCACTTCTTTTATTGGTATAGAAGATAATATCTTCTAATCTCGGAGATTCATAAACCGTAATTTTTTTCCTTGCTTCTGGGTTGATGTCTGCATTTTTAGCTAAGACTTTTCCTGTAACGCCTATTTTTCTTCGGATTAAATTTTTCCTTAAAGCATTGGCTAAATAATAAGGTGGAACCGATATTTTGGTGGTATATTCCTGAGGTTGATAATTGTTACTTAAAACAATTCTATTGGTAATAGGAGAGATGTAAAAAAAGGTTTTTTGTTTTTTGAAAGGACTACGGCTAAGCGTTTTCTTTTCTCCCGAATTTCCAATGATAGGTGTTGAACCTACAGGTAAATAATAATGTTTTGTATTTAACCAAACGATATTTTTGGGTAAAAACCTTGCTTTATTCTTCTTAAAAAAGGCATTTTGGATAAAAATATCACCATTCACTTTTGTAATTCCTTTTTCGGTCATTGCATAGATGAAGTCATTGATGATTTCGCCATATTTGTACGCTCCAGCTTTTCCTGTTCCTAAACTTGGGTCACCACTTCCAACGATATAAAGATTACCGTTCAAAACACCATTTTCATCAATTTCTCCCGAATGTTCCAATTGGGTATGCCAAACAAAATTTTTCCCCAAAAGGTCAAGAATGGTTTCGGTCGTTAATAATTTGGTAGTGGATGCAGGAGTAAAAGCATCTTGTTCATTATAAGAATTAATGATTTTCTCTCTTTTGGGATCGTACACCACGAATCCCCAGTGGGCATTTCTTAAAACAGGATCTTTTTTGATTTTTTCAATCGTTTCATCTACGATTTCTTTACTCGTTAAAACTTTCTCAACGACCTGTACACTATCTTTTGACTTTTTGATTTTAATTAAATTGGGAGTGTAAATTGCTCCCAGTTTGCCAATTCTTTTTTTCGTCTGAGCAGAGGAAAAAGAAAGGAATATAAAAGAAAAAAATAATGTATAATAAGTGAATTTTCTCATAAATCTGTATTCGATGTTGCAAAGTAATGAATTTATTCCAAAAATGAAGCCAAAGTCGATTTTAAATAATATAAAAAAAGTGTTAAAGTTTGTTAAAAGTCAACGATTATCCTCTTTCTAAGGGTTTTATAACCAGAAATTTCATCCAATTCGGCTAAACTTTGTAAGATTAAATTTTTATACAATTGGTATTTTTTTCCTTTGGGTAATTTCAATAAAACTTGATATTGATACATTAGATTTATCCTTGCAATTGGTGATTTCTCGGGACCAAAAATACAAGCTTCAGGCAGGTATTTCCTTAGGACAGAACCCAAAAATTGCGATGCTCGATTTACTTTATCTTCTTTCCTGTGTTTGAGTTCTATTAAAATCATTTTTGTAAAAGGCGGATAATGAAACTTTTTTCGTTCGTCCAATAAATATTGATAAACACGATGAATTTCATTTTTTTTAATCAGTTGAAAAACAATATGTTCTGGGTTGTAAGTTTGAATGTAAACTTTTCCTTTCCCCGAAACTCTTCCTGCTCTTCCTGATAATTGTGTAATCAGTTGATAAGCCCTTTCTTCGGCTCTATAATCCTGAACATAAAGCAGTTGGTCGGCTCTTGGGATACCAATAATCTCAATATCATCAAAGTCTAAACCTTTGGAAATCATTTGTGTACCTACAATAATATCCGTTTCTTTATTGTCTATTTTTTCATATAATTTTTCGTAGGCAAATTTTTTCCTCATCGAATCAATATCCATTCTATCTACTTCTGCTTCGGGTAATAGGTGTTTTAATTCTTCATGGATTTGCTCTACGCCTACGCCTTTTTCATTCAGGTTTTCAGAATGGCATTTAAGACAAGTTTTGGGTTTGGAAGCTCTTTGACCACAATAGTGGCACTTCATTTCGTGAGCCGATTTATGATAAGTCATCACTACATCACAATTACCGCAATAATTGACATGACCACAAGATTCGCATTCGATTACATTAGCATAACCTCTTCTATTATGCAATATCATCGCCTGTTTTTTGTTGGCTAAATTTTGTTTTAATTTATTTAATAAAATTTCGGAAAATTGACCACTTACTTTTTTCTCTTCGAGTTCTTTTTTGAAGTTAATCAATTCGTAAGTTGGTAAACTTACTTTTCCAAATCTTTCGTTCAGTTCTACAAGGGCTAATTTTCCCTGCTGAGCCAAAAAATAGGTTTCCAAAGATGGCGTTGCCGAACCAAAAATCACCTTTGATTGATAATGTTTTGCCAAAATATGTACCGCATCTTTAGCATTAAAATAAGGGCTTACTTCCTTCGGGCGGTAAAGCGAATCGTGTTCCTCATCAACGATAATTAACCCTAAATTTTCATAAGGTAAAAACAGCGCATTTCTGGTACCGATAAGGATTTTAATTTGATGGCGTTTGATTTTCCGCCAAACTTCCACCTTCTCAAAGTCCGTTAGTTTTTGATGATAAAAGCCCAATTTGTCGCCATACTTTTTCTCTAACCTCAGTGTGATTTGTTTTGTGAGGGCAATTTCGGGTAAGAGCAACAAAGCACATTTTCCTTCGGCAATGGTATCTTCTATTTTCTGCAAATAAATATGCGTTTTTCCCGACGAAGTTACACCTTGCAATAATACATTTTTTTGATTTTCAAAAGCTTGATTAATTTCCGAAATGGCATTTTGTTGAGCCTCAGTTAGGCTTTCAACTTCTTCGATTTCACCATCATAAGTTGGTAATCTATCTTGCTCAAGTAAATATTCGGTGACCCACTTTTTTTGGACCAAAGATTTTAATTGAGCATAAGAAAATGCACCATTTTCAAAAATACTCGATTTTTTAATCGGTTGGTCAGGTTTTTCGGTTTGTAATTCAACCAAATGCAGAAAAAGGGCTTGTTGTTTTTTTGCTCTTTTAAGTTGTAATAAATATTCAGGAAGTCGGTTTAAATCCACTTCTTCCTCGTTGATTTTTAGGTAGGTAACTTCTTTGGCTTTGTATTTTTCAGCAATTTTTTCATGCACTTCGATATACCCCAAACCTATCAACGACTGAATGGTTTTAACAATGTATTTTTTCGGAATAAAAGCCTCAATTTCGGACAAATTTACCAATTGCTTGACTTCCAATGCTTGCATTAGATAAATTTCATTGGCATCTAAAGGCTCGAAATCAATCTCTACATTAGGCTTTAGCTGTAAATAAGTTTCACTTTCCAATTTCAAAGAAGATGGAAATGCAAAACGATAAATTTCACCGATATTACACCAGTAATAATCAGAAATCCATTGCCAAAATTTCAATTGTTCTAATGGTAAAATGGGAATTTTGTCCAATAAGTTAATGATTTCTTTGGCAACAAAATTTTCGGGCTCTCGTTGATGAATTTCCGAGACAATTCCTGTATAGATTTTTTTTCCTCCAAAAGGAACCAAAACGCGCATTCCCAACTGAATGTTTTCCATTAAATCATCGGGAACTCTGTAAGTGAAAGTTCCTTTTAGGTTTAATGGTAAGATGACTTGTGCGAAATTCAATAAATGAAAATTTGTGGGTACAAAAATACGAAAAATACTTTTGCATATAATGCGTGGTATTAAACATCATATATACCCAACTGAATAGATATAAAAACAGTGTAAATCATATCTTTACACTGTTTTATTTTTGAATAAAGTATTGCTTATATGCCATTTTCTATTTTCAAATTCCCATCTGTAAGCATTACTATTCCCATAGCAAAAACTAACCAAACAAAACCATTGATTAACATTAGCTTGGGATTGGTAAGGGCATTTTTAAAGAATGTAAAAAATCCTATATTTACTGATAAATGAAATACTGTTGATGTTATAATATTATATTCGGTGTCTCTTAAAATCCAAGCGATTATTATGGAAGCTGAAACTGTGAAAATCAGAAAGCCTACCATGAACAATACTCCATTTTTATAATGTCCAATATGCCACATTCCCCAAATTATCCCAACAATAATTGAAGAAATTAATACTCCATTTTTTCTTTCCAAAATAGGCTGTAAAAAACTTCGCCAACCTAATTCTTCTCCTATTGAACCTATTAGCATACCAATGAGTATTACAGAGAACAATGAAGATAAACTATCCGTTCTTTCTATTTTTACTCCTACTAATTTTCCTATAAAAAATGAAATCAAAATTAAGCAAAAAGGCAACACCAATGCCAACAATGATTTAAAAGTAATTACCTTATCAAACTGAAAACCAATCGGGATCCGCAAATCTTTGTACAGTAGCATCATTACTAAAAATCCTATCATGGGAGCTAACTGTGGCAAAATGATTGTATTGAAATCAAGGTTGATTTTCTGTTGAAATGTAGCAAGCAATCCCGTTATTAGCAAAGTGATTAATGTAAACAATATTATCTTAAAAATCATATTTCTCACTTTGCTTATTCCTTGTTGTTTTTCACTAATGGTATATAATTTACAATCTTAAGTTATGACCATATATTATAACTTTAATTCAGCATTTATTTTTCTTACTGCTTGTGCGGAGGCTTCTAATTTTTCTTTTTCGGAATCTGTTAAAGGAATTTCAATAATTCTTTCGATACCATTTCTCCCTAGAATAACAGGCACTCCGATACAAATATCATTCAATCCAAATTCTCCTTCCAAATATACCGAACAAGGAATTTTCTTTCTATGATCGCATGCAATCGACTGTACAACCATAGAAACAGCTGCTCCCGGTGCATACCAAGCCGATGTGCCTAATAATTTAGTCAAAGTTGCTCCACCTACCTTGGTTTTTTCTACTACGTCATCTCTCACCTCTTTTCGTAATATATGCGTAATAGGAACACCATTTCTGGTTGCTTTACTCACTAAAGGAATCATTCCAGTATCACTATGAGCTCCAATAACCATTCCCTGAATATCAGAAATTGGACAGCGTATCGCTTCTGCTAATCGGTATTTAAACCTTCCAGAATCCAATGCACCTCCCATTCCTATGATTTTATTTTTTGGTAATCCAGACTTTTTATGAACTAAATAGGTCATTGTATCCAAAGGATTGGTAACGACAATAATAATTACATTTGGAGAGTGCTTCACGAGATTTTCCGCCACTCTTCTTACAATTCCTGCATTAATATCAATGAGTTGTTCTCTTGTCATCCCCGGTTTTCTTGGCATTCCGCTGGTAATCACGGCAATGTCAGAATTAGCAGTTTTGGTATAATCATTAGATACTCCTGTAATTTTAGTGTCAAATCTATTGAATGGTGCTGTTTGCATTAAATCCATCGCCTTTCCCTCTGCTAAACCATCTTGAATATCCAATAAAACAATTTCAGAACAAAAATCTTTAATCGCTAAATATTCTGTGCAACTTGCCCCTACAGCTCCTGCACCTACTACTGTTACTTTCATAATATCGTTTTTATTAGTTATTTCTAAGTACCAAAGTTACAAAATATATTCATTGGTTGGGTAAGGAATGATGTGAATTTTATCACTTTTCTTGTTCAAAGTAAAGACGGTAATATTTTCCTTTTTCGTTTTGCCCTTGCTCTATCATTTGCCTATCACCGTGAACATAGATGTGGAAATTTTTGTCTAATTTAATCACGCTTTTAAAATACCTTTGGTTTTTCTTCACTGCCGAATTATTAATTGGAAAATCTTCGGCGATGCTAATCTGACAGTCGCTTTCAAAATCACTTTTATAGTTCGAGAAACTCTCTATAATATGTTCATCTTCCAATACTTCTTGTGTGAAATCATCGTAATTGAATTCGTCTCTTTCCTTGAAGAAGTTAATGGATTTATTCAAAAAGTCGGCTTGGTCGGCTCGGCTAACTTCAAACTCTTCTGGCAACTGATTTACTACGAAATCTTTATAAACCGATAAGGTCTCTTGCGTATTGAAGTAATCATCGTTTCTTTGGGTAACTTTCAGAAATTCATCGAACCAATATTCGTCTCCTTTTTTGTTGTTATCTACAATTGATACTGCATAGCCTGTTTCTTTGCTGTGATTGTAGATGATGCAACCTTTATCTAATTTGGATAAACTAATTCCAAAATCTTGCTCTAAATTAAAAGATTGGTTTTGAGGTTGAATTTTTAGGAATGGATTTTTCCTTTCGGTCTTAAAAATACCAATAGCGTCTATCTTGTCGCCCTCTTCAGTTTCTTCGCCTTCAAAATAAACAATAAATAGTTCTCCTCCCATTATTCTTGGATTATTGGCACAATCAAAAAGGTGCTGAGCGATATTTTTACTTTCGAATAAGAAATTATCTTTGGTTTCAAAAATTTCTGAAACAGCACTATAAACAGGATTATGAACCAATAAAGAATCACTATGAAACTGAAATTGCTCCTCTGTTTTGAATGCCGAAAGGAAATAATTTTCTAATATTTCTTGCATTTCTTCTCCCAATTCCAACTCTTCTTCTGCCAAAAAAAGATTTTCCTGATTAATCTTATTACCTACTTTATGAACGATGATTTTTGAAAACATATTTAATTTTTTAGAGATGCAAATATAGGAAGAATTGTTGAGGTGGATATAAAATTTGTTTTGCTCTTGTCTTCAATTTGAAATCAATATCAAAAAAGGTTTTTGTATCTTCGTACCAAATTATCATTTTGATAGACACTTCTAAATATTATGTTTTTTATGACGGTGATTGTGGATTTTGTAATCATTGGGTGCAGTGGATTTTAAAAAATGATACTCAAAATCAGTTTTTATTTTCTGCCTTGCAATCGGAATTTGGGCAAGCGTTTTTAACCAAAAGAAACTTACCCAAAGCAAATTTTAATACCATTTATCTTTGGAAACCTAATGAATATTATTTTCAAAAATCAAAAGCCATTTTGAAAATCACCCATATCCTAGGAGGAAAATATAAAATGGTAAGTTGGTTAGGTTGCCTTCCTCGTTTTTTGACTGATATAGGCTATGATATTATTGCTAAAAATAGAATGAAATTAGCTTCACAAAAGTGTTATCTACCTACCAATGAAGAAAAAGAAAAATTTATTTAAAATCACTCGAAAAATCTTTATATTTGCAAAATATGGAATATAATACGGAAAGAACGCCACTACTAATGCCTGAATATGGAAGGATGATACAAAGTTTAGTGGAACAATGTAAAGCAAAAGAAAGTAAAGAAGAACGAACCAAAATGAGTAATGGCATTATTCGATTAATGGCATTAAAGAATCCTCATTTGGCCAATGGAAATAGTGACCCTCAAAAATTGTGGGATCATCTTCATATCTTGTCTGATTTCGAATTGGATATCGATGCACCTTATCCTGCTCCTACCAAAGAAGAATTGGCACAAAAACCCAAAAGAATGGAGTATCCCAAACTCCAAGGCGATTATAAATTTTACGGAAAAAGTATTCTTCAATTGATTGAAAAAGCCATTGAGCTAGAAGAAGGGGATGAAAAAGATGCCCTGATAGAAGTGATTGCCAACAATATGAAAAAATCATACAACATCTACAACAAAGAGCATGTAACCGATGATGTGATTTTTAGACACCTTAAAGATTTGTCCGAAGATAGATTAGATTTAACCAATATTGACTCTTTGGAAAAAAGTAAAATTTATCACAAAGCAGGAGGTCGTAATAACCGAAAAAATAATAACAACAATAATAACAGAAGACGATTCCAAAATAAAAACCGTAGAAAATAATGAGTGGAGCTTTCAAAATACGAGGAGGAAAAAAATTACAAGGAGAAATTACTCCACAAGGGGCAAAGAACGAAGCTTTACAAATTCTTTGTGCCGTTTTATTAACCAGTCAAGAAATCCGTATTCAAAATATTCCAGATATTCATGATGTTAATCGATTAATTGAAATTTTAGGTGATTTGGGTGTTAAAATTACCAAAAACGGAAAAGGCGATTATTCTTTCCAAGCCGATAATATCAATTTTGATTATATTACTTCCAAAGAATTTAAAAAAGATGGAGCCAGATTACGAGGTTCTATTATGCTTTTAGGTCCTTTATTAGCGAGATTTGGTGAGGCTTATATGCCTACTCCTGGTGGTGATAAAATAGGACGAAGAAGATTAGATACTCATTTTCAAGGTTTTGTGGAACTCGGTGCCGAATTTCAATTTGATGAAAAAGAACATCTCTATACTTTGAAAGCAGAAGAATTGCATGGGAAATTTATTCTTTTAGAAGAGGCTTCGGTAACGGGAACGGCAAATATTGTAATGACTGCCGTTTTAGCGAAGGGGAAAACCAGAATTTATAATGCTGCCTGTGAGCCTTATTTGCAACAATTATGCAAAATGCTCAACCGGATGGGAGCTAATATTACAGGCATTGGTTCTAATTTATTGACCATCGAAGGAGTTGAGGAACTGCACGGAACAGAGCATACGATGTTGCCCGATATGGTAGAAATCGGTTCTTGGATAGGTTTAGCGGCAATGACTAAATCCGAAATCACGATTAAAAATGTACATTGGAATCAGTTGGGGCTTATTCCTACTACTTTTCAGAAATTGGGGATTCAATTAGAAAAAAGGGGAGATGATATTTATATTCCAGCACAGGAAAATTATAAAATTCAAAAGTTTATTGATGGTTCTATTTTAACCATTTCCGATGCTCCTTGGCCAGGATTTACCCCTGATTTATTATCCATTATTTTGGTGGTAGCCACCCAAGCCAAAGGAACGCTTTTGGTTCATCAGAAGATGTTTGAATCTCGACTTTTCTTTGTAGATAAACTCATAGATATGGGAGCTCAAATTATCCTTTGCGACCCGCATAGAGCGACGGTGGTAGGGAATAATCAGGAAGAGCCTTTGCGTGGTACAGTAATGACTTCACCTGATATTAGAGCAGGAAATGCTTTGCTTATAGCGGCACTTTCCGCAGAAGGAACTTCTATTATCCATAATATTGAACAAATCGATAGAGGTTACGAAAATATCGACGGAAGATTAAAAGCTTTAGGAGCTGATATTCAAAGGATTTAGTTTAGGGATTAGGGTTTGGGAATTAGGGATTAGTTTTAAACCATTTTAAACCTTGAACAAAATTAAACAATAAGATAGGGATTAGGATTTGGGAATCAGATTTAGAAAAAAAATGAAAAAATTAAGTTATATTGTAGTATTCATATTTTTTGCTTTGGCAGGGAAAACCTTATTAGGTTTAGCCTCAATAGGAGGACTAGAGGAAGGATTAAGTTATCGTTTAGGTTGGGGAACAGCAAAAATACTAAGGGCGTTCTTTTATATAGTTACAGCAAAAATTATTTATAACCATTTAACAAGAAGGAAATTCGAACTTAGAGGATAGGAATTAGGACTTGGGAATTAGGGATTAGTTTTTAAACCTTAAACAAAATAAACAATATTGAACTTTCAATATCAAACACCATTAAATTATGCAAAATTATTTAGATTTACTTCAACATATTTTAGATAACGGAACCGATAAATCCGATAGAACAGGAACAGGTACGAGAAGTGTTTTTGGTTATCAGTTAAGGTATGATTTAGCCAAAGGTTTCCCATTGGTAACGACCAAAAAAGTACATTTAAAATCTATTATTTATGAACTTTTATGGTTTTTGAAAGGTGATACCAATATTCAATATTTAAAGGAAAATGGTGTTTCTATTTGGGACGAATGGGCAGATGAAAATGGCGATTTAGGAGAGGTCTATGGAGCACAATGGAGAAGTTGGAAAGGAGCCAATGGAAAGGTAGTTGACCAAATCTCAGAAGTGATAGAACAAATAAAAACGAATCCTGATTCTCGCAGGCTTATGGTTTCGGCTTGGAATGTTGCCGAAATTCCGAACATGGCTTTGGCGCCTTGTCATGCGATGTTTCAGTTTTATGTAGCCGACGGAAAATTGTCCCTACAACTTTACCAAAGAAGTGCCGATGTCTTTTTGGGCGTACCCTTTAATATTGCCAGTTATGCCTTGCTTACGATGATGGTGGCACAAGTTTGTGGCTTGGAAGTGGGAGAGTATGTGCATAGTTTTGGAGATGTCCACATCTATAATAATCATTTTGAACAGGTTCAGAAACAATTATCCAGAACACCAAAAGCTTTACCGACAATGAAACTCAATCCTGAAATTAAGGATGTTTTTGATTTTGATTACGATGATTTTACCCTTGAAAATTATGAACCTTACCCAGGAATAAAAGCTCCTGTGGCGGTTTAAACTTTAAGGTTTAATTGGGTAATGTAATCCAAAAACTAATCCCTAATTCCCAAGTCCTAATTCCTAATTCCCAAGTCCTAACTCCTAATAAAAAAAACTACTGATACCTCACCGATTGAGCTGGGGAAATTTTACTGATGAAATAACTTGGGATAATCAATGCAATGGCAGAAATGATTAATATTCCCAAAGAAACGGCTATTGGAATGATTGGGTTTAAATCCACAGGTACACTGCTGATAAAATAATTTTCGGGGTCTAATTTAACAACGCTAAACACTTTTTGAATAACTAAAATACCCAATCCGATAAGGTTGCCGATAATAAGTCCAGGAATCATAATCATTAGGGTGTAGTTGATGAAAATGGTTCGGATTTGTCCATTTGTCGCTCCCAAAGTTTTTAATAAACCAATAGAATTGGTACGTTCAATGATGAGAATTAATAAGACCATTACGATATTCATGACCACCACAATTAGCATTAATGAAATGATGATGAGTATATTGTTATCAAAAATATGAATCATATTTAAAATTTCAGGATATTTATCCGTTGCTTTTTCAGCATAATTTTTAAAGCCTTTCAGTTCCTCAATTAATGGGAAATCGGTATCAATGGCGTTGATGTTTTTTAGGAAGACATCTATCCCTCCGATTTCATTTTTTTTCATATTGAGGATTTTCCTTGCATGATTAATATCACCGATGACAAAATAATCGTCAATCATTTTAATATCGGTTTTATAAATACCAACTATTTCAAATTTTCGATAGATAGGTTTTTGGTTTTCTTTGGAAAAAATGGCAACAATGCTATCTTTGGGCTTTAAACCTAAACTTTTGGCAATTTTTTGAGAAATTGTAATTTGGTTATTATACCCTTTTTCGGTGATTTTGGGTGTTGTTCCTTTGACGAGAAATTTTTCAAATCGTTCGTAGTCAAAATCTTTTCCAACTCCTTTATAAATAATACCATTAAAATCTTTTTCGGTTCGTAAAATACCCATTACCGAAGCATAAGATTGTGTTTTAGCCACTTCGGAAAGATTTTTCATGGCTTCTAATTGTAAATTTTCGGTATCCAAAATAGACGAATTATTAGATGAATTGGAAAGGGTGGATTTAATTTTAATATGTCCATTAAAATCTGCCATTCGCTCTTTGATAGCCCTTTTAGAACCTAAACCAATTGATATAGTGAGTAGAGAAACGATGATTCCCAAAGCCACAGAAAGTCTTCCTATAAAAATAATAAATTTGGATAGATTATTTTTATTATCTTTGGAGAAAGCAATTTTTTTAGAAAAATAAATCGGAAATTTCAAAATAATATATTTAATGTCCAAAATTAAAACTTTAGTTCTTATTTGCCTAATTTTTTGGGGAAGTAATTTAAATGCACAGCAAAAAAATGACCAAAACTGTTTTAAAACAGGAGCGGACAGACCAGAATTGTATTTACCTTTATTAAAAAATAAAACGGTGGGCGTGGTAACGAATCAGACAGGTTTGCTGGGAGATAGAACACATTTAGTTGATTTTTTAGTAAAAAATAAGATTAAAATTAAAACTATTTTTGCCCCAGAACATGGTTTTCGAGGAAATGCCGATGCAGGTGAGCATGTGAAAAATGGAGTAGATACCAAAACAGGTTTGCCGATTATTTCACTTTATGGGAAAAACAAAAAACCCTATGCTAAACAACTGCGAGGAATTGATGTCATACTGTTTGATATTCAGGATGTTGGAGTGAGGTTTTATACCTATATTTCAACTTTGACTTATGTGATGGAAGCCGCAGCGGAGAATGGGGTAGAGGTCATTGTGCTTGACCGTCCCAACCCTCATGACGGTTATATTGATGGACCTGTATTGAAGAAAAAATGGGCGAGTTTTGTTGGTTTGCATCAGGTTCCTGTGGTCTATGGATTGACGATAGGGGAATACGGAAAAATGGTGAACGGAGAAAAATGGATGAAAAATGGCGTTCAGGTGAAATATACTTTAATCCCAATGCAAGATTATCATAAAAAACAACGCTACGGAATGCTCGAAAAACCTTCTCCTAATCTACCTAATAACTTGGCTATCAACCTTTATCCGAGTTTGTGCTTTTTTGAAGGAACTCAGGTTTCGGTAGGAAGAGGAACGAAATATCCATTTCAGATTTATGGTTCTCCACACATTAAAAATGTGATGTATTATCACTTTACCCCAAAACCAAGTTATGGTGCCAAGAATCCTTTTATGAGCGGGAAGATTTGTTATGGTGAAAATTTAACGACTTATAAGGAACGACTAATGCGTTTGAATTTAAGTTGGTTAATCAAAGCGTATAAAAATTATGAACACCCAAACTTAGGCTTTTTTAAGAAAAATCTTTGGATAGATAAATTGGCAGGAACAGACCAATTGCGAAAACAAATTATCGCAGGAAAATCGGAAAAAGAGATTAGAGATTCTTGGAAGCAAGACTTAGTAGAATTTCAAAAAATAAGAGCCAAATATGTAATCTATCAGGATTAATATAACAGCAAAAAGTTAGGTTGAAACGCCTAACTTTTTCTTTTTTTTTACCTCAAATTTTAATCAAAATCTTCTGGTGGTGTATCGTTTTCTTTGGCTTTATTCACAAACCAAAGCCCTACGGTCAATCCTACTACACCCATTAGTGCGGTAAGGGACGCACGATACAATCTGTCTTCTTGCTCGTTTCCTAAATAATTCATTAAAAATAAGATAACGAATGTAACTAAAGCAACAGCAACATATTTTTTACTCTTTATATTTATCATTTTTACAATTTATAAGAAATCATTAAACCTAATCGATAAGGAAGAAATTCGCTACTTTTATTATAATTTGTGGCACCATCTACTTTGGTAGTCACTCCATCTTTCACTTCATATCCTTTATAAAAGGATTCTACAGCTCCTCCACCAATGAAACAATCGATATTCCATCGCTCTTTCCACTGGAATTGATAACCAACACTAGCTCCTATCATATAGTTATAACCTTTTTGGTAATTTTCATAAGTGTGTTGCCAATAATTTGGTTTGGTTAGATTGAACATCCCTCCACCGATGTGTGCCCCGATATACCATTTTTCAAAGGATTGATTAAAATAATGTCTCCCTTCTATGGTTAAAAAAAGCGTTTCTGCGTGTTTTCTGTTAATGGTTTTCCATGGAGAATAGAGAAGGTCTGCTTGTAGCGTTTGTTTATTGGTTAATTGATGTTCCACTCCTAAATGTCCGATACCTACCAAGGCTAAAAGCGGATTCCCCTTTACATAGGTTTGTTTTTTTTGCTGGGAAAAGCTCAAGCCATAGACTAATAATAGTGTGAAAATTAATATTCTCTTGTTCATATTCTCTTGTTTTATACTTGCAAGTTAGTGTTTTTTTAATTCTCCAATTCTTTTAGTAGTTTTTCTGCCAATAACATTTTTTTACCTCTCGATAAATCAATAGAAGCTTTAGCAAACATTTTTGCCTCTGCTTTTTTACCCAATTTTTGATAAATTTTGGCTAAAATATAAGTGTTTTCGGCATCTTCTCCTCTCATAATAACGCTTTCCATCCATACGCATACTTTTTTTAGCGTTGCTTTGTTGTTGGAATTTTGGGCAATAATCCAACTGGTTTGCGTTACTTCTTTTCGATTGAAATTTTGACTTTTTTCGTAATATCTCAATGCGGTTTCTGTAAATTTTTTGGAATTGGTATTTTGATATAAATTTAATTTGAATTTATCGAACTGATTTTCAGCTTTTTGTTCTCCAAATAAATTAACAAATTCTTGTCTTAGTTTTTTTTCATTTTTAATTTTCCCTTTTTTAAAATCAGTGTATTCGTTAATCGCATCTGTAAGTTCGATTTGTTGCTGAACCAAATGATAATCTTTTTCGGGTAAAACTTTTGTAATTTCTTTTTTGTGATTTAAAAAATAGACAAAATTCTTGTCTTTGCTGGACTTCATAAAAGGAATTAAATAATTAATATCCTCTTGTGTGAAACTTGTTGTTTTATTTTCAAAATACCTTTCGGAAGCCTTTTTAGCTAGTTCAAAATCTGATGATGTGTAGAGTTTTATCATTTTTTTTAAGAGTTCAGGAGATTTCGCTCCGTTTTTAAACTGCTGAGCAAGCCCTTTTCCTTCTTTGAATGCCATTTGTGCTTCTTCTCCTAATGTAATGAAATTATGAGGCTGAATATATCCTCTATTTCTTGAAATCAGCACGCCATCTCCGTTGATGAATAAATAAGTAGGATAAGAAAACACTCGGAAGTTTTGTGCAATTTTTCTTCCTTCTCCTTTTTCCATATCGATTTTTGCATTGATGAAGTTTTTATTGTAAAAATCACCTACTTTCTTTTGCGAGAATACATTTCTGACCATCATTTTACAAGGTCCACACCAAGAGGCATACGCATCAATGAAAACCAATTTATTCTCTTTTTTAGCTTTGTTAATCAGTTCCTGATAAGTTGTTTTTTCAAAATGAATTCCTTGTGAATATAAACTTAATGACATTAAAACGGCAATCACCGATAATATATTTTTCATAAATAAAATTTTCAGACTGCTAAAATAAAATTTTCTTATAAAATAACCTAATTGAATTTATAAATATCTTTCTGTTTTGTCTTAAAACTATTAATATTAGTGTATCTTTGTAATTATTACAAAAAACATTCAATGACATTTAAAGCATTAAACTTAATAGAGCCTATTCTTAAGGCACTTCAAAAAAAGCAATACATCAATCCAACTCCCATTCAAGAAAAGGCCATTCCGCAAGTATTAGAGAACAGAGATGTTCTCGGAGTAGCCCAAACGGGAACGGGGAAAACCGCTGCATTTTCCATACCGATTATTCAAAAATTGGCAGCGAAAAAATCAAACAATCATAATATAAAATGCCTTATTGTAACGCCTACCAGAGAGTTAGCGATTCAGATTAAAGAAAATATAGACGATTATAGTGCTTTTACAAATTTAAGAAATGCCGTTATTTTCGGTGGTGTAAAACAGGGAAGTCAAGTAACTCAACTGAAAAAAGGCGTTGATATTCTTATTGCTACACCAGGGAGATTATTAGATTTGATACAACAAAAATACATCAGCCTCAAAGCCATTGAAATTTTCGTTTTAGATGAAGCCGATAGAATGTTGGATATGGGTTTCATTAATGATATTAAAAAGGTAATTAAACTTTTACCTCAAAAAAGACAATCTTTATTTTTCTCGGCAACAATGCCACAAAATATCGTTGAACTTTCAAAAACAATTCTCTATAAACCTGTTAAAATAGAGGTTACTCCCGTTTCTTCTACGGCAGAAACCATACAACAATATGTTTATTTAACCAATAAAAATTTAAAGAAAAATCTTCTTATTCATATTTTAAATGATAAGAATATAGAACAAGTTTTACTTTTTTCAAGAACGAAACATGGTGCCAATCGTATTGCAAGAGATTTAATTAAGAAAAACATTAGTGCTGCTGCAATACACGGAGATAGAAGTCAGAACCAAAGACAAAAAGCATTGCAAGACTTTAAAAATGGGAAAATTAGAGTTTTGGTAGCCACAGATATTGCCGCACGAGGAATTGATATTGATAAACTGAAATATGTTATCAATTATGATATTCCAAACGAGTCCGAAACCTATGTACATCGAATTGGGCGTTCTGGAAGAGCAGGAGAGGAAGGTGTTGCTATTGCCCTTTGTGAACCCGAAGAATTAGCCTATTTAAAGGATATTGAAAAACTGATTAAACAAAAAATAACCATCATTAAAAATCATCCTTTTTCTCAGACCGATAAACCAATGACGGTGAAAGAAAGAAAAGAAGCCAACAAGGAAAAAGCCAGAAGGAAACAAGAATTTTTTGCCAATAGAAAAAAGAAAAAACAAACTCAACAGAAAAGGAGAAGGTAATATTATTACCAAATATTTTTTATCCTTTGTTTTTGGGTGTTTACAGTAAAAGAGGATTCTTTTTTTAATCCCGACATTTGTTTTGCAATCGGGCTATCTTCGGAAATGACAAATATTTTTTGCTTTCCAAGGGTCAATTTTCCCCAAGCAATCGCAATATAAAAATAACCGAGATTAGTCTCCACCAAACTTCCTTTTTGAACGCTATGAGATGTTGTGGTAGGAGTGTTTTGAAGGGTTTCTATTTGAGAAATAACCCTATTTTGCTGAACTAATAAATGATTTACTTCTTGTTGGAGCATCTCCCTTGAAGTCTCATATTTATCGCCCATTGAGCTTTTGGTATCATTATTGGAACTCCTTACATCAGCGATTAAGAAATCTAGATTTTCTTTTTTCTCTGTCAGTAGTTCCAATAATTTTTGATGAATAGCAATTTTATCCATTGGGTTTAAATATCCAAATCATCTATATTCTCGAATCCTGCCGAAAAATCATCATCAAAATCATCATCGAAATCATCAAAACTTTCCATTTCTACGGTAGAAATATTGGTTTTAGAAGGAGCTTTTAAAGGTACTTTTCCAAAACGAAAAGAAGTGATAGGATATTTTACAGATTTTAATTCTTTTTTAATTTCTATCAGCTCACAAAACATTTCCCACAATTCGATAAAACCATATTGGTAATGTCCCATATCGCCTTTTTTAGCAAAGACTTCTGACAAATAAATATCTGACATTGTCTCTCCATCTCCATCGTCGGACATATCTTCTAATGGAATTGTTTTCAGTACTTCGCCTTCCTCATTTACCAAATTAAACACTGAAATTTCGTCACCTTTTAAACTAAATGCACTTTTAATTCCGTTATGCAAATTCCAAAGCGTCTGATTTTCTCTCAATTCAATATCTCTAAAGACGTTTTGTTCATTGTCTAAAATTACTCTGATTTTATATACCATTACTTTATTGTTTCTGGCGACAAATTAACTAAGAAATAAAATAATATACAATAGTAATTTTAATCTTTATTTAGTTTTTATAATTTATCAAAATAATGAACGGGCAGGACAAGCGATAGAAATATTGTACCTATTTAGCTTATTAAGGCTTAGTAGTAAAGGAGAGACTGAATAAATCTTAGCAATAGTGTCATTAGATTGTTAATTGTTTTGAATACTTATGATGTAGAAGGAAGGTGGTGTTTTTCATCAGTTGAATCTGCTATTTTTTCCATGCGTTAATCATTTCTCGTTTTCCTGGAGGACCTTGTTTTTTTTCGACTTCAAAA
This sequence comes from Flavobacteriales bacterium, assembly GCA_002747105.1. Classification (GTDB taxonomy): domain Bacteria; phylum Bacteroidota; class Bacteroidia; order Flavobacteriales; family Weeksellaceae. The sequence continues at coordinate 40,061 of PDSY01000020.1, forward strand.
CCTAAATCTTGTAAGATTCTTCTTACGCTCCCTTTAGCGGAATAGGTGGTCAGTAGGCTTTCGTTTGCCATTTTATGATTCACTTTTTCAAATAATGCTTTTTCCCATAAATCGGGCTGAACTCTTGCTCCAAAGCAGTCGAAATAAACCAAATCTATTGGTGGTAAGTTGAATGTGTCCATTTCGTAGAAATCACCTTTTATTTTGTGTAAGAAAAAGTTAGGATGGATTTCGATAGATTTTCCCCATTCGGTTTGATGAATTTGAGTATAGATTTTTTTTAGTTTTTCATTTTCGAATAATTTTGGATAATCCAAGGCTTCCATTTCTGATTTTGCTATTGGATATTTTTCTATTCCAAAATAATGAATGACTTGATTTTTATTATTTTTCATAATATCATCAATCGTTACCAAAACATTTAAACCAGTTCCTAAACCTAATTCTAAAATATTAATTTCGTATTTATTGACTTGATTTAATCCATTTTTAATAAAAACGTGTTTTGCCTCTTGGATAGCACCATGTTGTGAGTGATAGCTCTCGTTTAAATCATTGATGTAAAGTGTTTTACTTCCATCTTTAGTAGTTTTTATTTCTCTTTTCATTGTTATTTTTTTCAAATATAAGTTAATTTTTGTACTTTTGTAGGCTGAAAGATAAAAAATAAATTATTATGATAATTCAAAAATCAACAAATCCAAGAGTGTCTACATTTGATCCAGAAAATTTTGACTTTGGAAGTCATTTTGGAGATCATATGGTCATTTGCGAATATGAAGATGGAAAATGGGGAGAGCCAAAATTGATGCCTTACGGACCTTTACCATTCACTCCTGCAATGATGGGTGTTAATTATGGACAGGCTTGTTTTGAAGGAATGAAAGCCTATAAGGATAAGGACGGTGAAGTTTTTTTATTTAGACCTGAAAAGAATTGTAAAAGAATCAATAAATCAGCACATCGTTTAGCAATGCCAGAGGTTCCAGAGGAAGTATTTATGGATGGTTTGAAAACTTTGATTGATATCGATAGAGGTTGGGTTCCTCACGGAGAGGGAAAATCTTTGTATATCAGACCTCTGATTTTTGCAACCGAGGAAGCCTTAAAGGCGAGAATTGCTACTAAATTTATGTTTGCAATTGTTACAACTCCTGCAAAAACTTATTATTCCGAGCCAGTATCTGTGAAAATTGCAGATTATTATTCTCGTTCAGCAAATGGAGGAGTAGGTTATGCAAAAGCAGCGGGTAACTATGCAGCATCTTTTCATCCAACAAGAGAGGCGATGTCAGAGGGATATCAGCAGGTGATTTGGACGGATGATTCTACACACGAATATTTCGAAGAGAGTGGAACAATGAATGTTTTTGTCAGGATTAATGACACGATTTATACACCACCAACTTCCGAGAAAATCCTTGACGGAGTAACTAGAGATAGTTTTATTCAGTTGGCAAAGAAAAATGGAATCGAAGTGAAAGTAGAGCCAGTATCTGTGAAAAAGGTGTTAGAAGCACATCAAAAAGGAGAATTAAAAGAAGTTTGGGGAGTAGGAACAGCCGTGGTAACAAGCGTATTTAAAGCTTTAGGTTATAAAGGAGAAAAATATGAACTTCCTACTTTACCAGAAGAAGAAAGTTTTGCTTTATCATTGAAAAAAGAATTGGTGGGTATTCAAGCTAATGAATTAGAAGACCCATTTAATTGGAGAGTCTTGGTAGAGAGAAAAGCATAATTTTAATAAAAATGTGTATATCTAGGGTTGGGGAAATGCCTGACCCTTTTTTCTATTTATCAAAAAAATGATTACTTTCGCCAGTATGAAAAAAAACTTGATTTTATTTTCGTTTTTATTTTTGTTGAGTTGCCAAGAAAAGCAAGCCTCTTTTGCTCCTATTGGACAACAGAAAAAACAAAAGTCGGAAATGCGAATTTCGATGGATAGAAATAGAGCTTTGAACGAAATAGAGCGAGAAGATATAGCCAAATGGATTGAAACAAGTGGAGGACAATATTATTTGATGCCACTTAATTATTGGACAGATATTGAAAATCTATCCTCTAGAGAGCCCAATGAGGTTTCGGAAAAGGTGTCGTTTGCCTTTTATTTATACGATTTTGATGAGGTTTTAATTTATAAAAAACCGATTTCCTATCGAGATATTCCGATTGAAAAAATTCCCGATTTGGAAGTGATGAGAGATGTAATGAAATACCTAAAAGTAGGTGAAGAAGTCAATCTCTTAGTGCCTTCTATTTTGGCTTATGGAACCAATGGCGATGGGAAAAAAATAGGACACGATATACCATTAATTATTAAAATAAAAAGATTATAAATATGTTTAAAAAGAAGATAATATTGATATTAGCGAGTATTTCGCTATTAAGTTGTACCCCAATTTATAAAAAAATGAATGTAGAAAAACAAACTTACGAGGGGCTTAAAGATGGACTTTATGCCAATTTTCAAACGAGTAAAGGTAATATGATTATCAAGTTTGAAGATGAAAAATCTCCTGTAACCGTTGCTAATTTTGTTGGTTTAGCAGAAGGGAAAATCGAAAATACATCTAAAAAGAAAGGAGAGCCTTTCTATGATGGAACTATTTTTCATAGGGTGATTAAAGATTTTATGATTCAGGGTGGAGACCCGAAAGGAACAGGAATGGGAGATCCTGGATATAAATTCGATGATGAGAGAAACGACCTTCAGCATACAGGGAAAGGAATCTTGTCTATGGCTAATTCTGGACCTAATACCAATGGTTCTCAGTTTTTCATTACACAAGTGGCAACGCCTTGGTTAGATGGAAAACACACTATTTTTGGTAAAGTAGTAGATGGAATTGAAGTGATTGACACGATTGCCGATGTAGAAAAAGGAGCACAAGATAAGCCTAAAACCGATGTCGTTTTAGAGAAAGTATCTATTTTTTCTAAAGGAGATGCGTATAAAAATTATGACGCAGGGAAAATCTTCAACGAAGGGAAAGCTAAAATTCAGGAAAATAATAAAGCATATTTAGCTCAATTGGCCGAAGAAAAAGAAAGAAAAGCAAAAGCATTTGCCGAAAATCAGCAAAAATTAGTGGATGAATTAAAGGCGGGTATGAAGCAGACCGATTCTGGACTTTTCTATAAGATAACCAAAAGCACAGAAGGTGTTGCACCTAAAGCAGGAGGAATGGTTGCCGTGCACTATGCAGGTAGATTAGCAGACGGTTCAGAGTTTGATAGCTCTATTAAAAGAGGTCAGCCATTAGAATTTCCTGTAGGAGTTGGACGAGTGATAAAAGGTTGGGATGAAGGAATTATGATGCTGAAAGAAGGAGAAAAAGCCACCTTATTAATTCCGCCAACATTAGGCTATGGAGCAAGAGGGGCAGGAGGTGTTATTCCACCAAATGCTTGGTTGGTATTCGATGTAGAATTAGTGAAAGTAAAATAATTTTTTTTAATACTAATATAAATCGTCTGATTTTCAGGCGATTTTTTATTTTTACGGTGTTGATGGATGTTTTTTAGTCATCATAAAACACCTTATCATTCAAGAAAAAGTTTTTTCGTAATTTTGCCGATTATTTGAAAATAGAACAAAATGAACACTAATATATTAACTGAAAAGTTTACTACACCTTATCAAACACCACCTTTTGAGGAAATTAAAAATGAAGATTTTTTACCTGCGATAAAGCAACTGATTGAAATTTCGGAGCAAGAAATTGACGCTATTGCGCATTCAAAAGAAGAGTCGAGTTTCGAAAACACCATCGAGGCAATGGCATACGCTGGGGAGCAACTCAATACCGTGTCTGGAATTTTCTTTAACCTTAATTCTGCTGAAACCAATGACGAAATGCAACAAATTGCACAAGAGATTTCGCCAATTTTAACGCAGTTTTCTTCCAAAATTTCTCAAAATGAAGATTTATTTAAAAGGGTTAAAAAGGTCTATGACAACAAAGCGAATTTAGATTTGAATGACGAACAAAAAACCTTATTGGAAGACTCTTATAAAGGTTTTGTACGCAGTGGTGCTTTGCTGAATGAAGAGGACAAAAAGAAGTTGGAAAAACTAAATATGGAGCTTTCTCTAAAATCTTTGAAATTTGGAGAAAATGTCTTGAAAGCCACCAATCAATATTATAAACATATCACTGATAAAACTCAACTGAAAGGCATTCCTGAAAGCGTTATTCAGCAGTATGAGGAAGAAGCCAAGGAAAGAGATTTGGACGGTTATGTGATTAGTCTTCAATATCCGAGTTTTTTACCTGCGATGAAGTATGCCGAAAATCGTGAATTAAGAGCCGAATTGAATTTAGCACAAGGTCAAAAAACCTTTAATAATGATGAATTAGACAATCAGGAATTGATTTTTGAATTGATTCAACTGCGTCAAGAAAAGGCGGAATTATTAGGTTATCAAAACTACGCCGAATATGTACTCGAAGAACGAATGGCAAAATCGCCAAAATTGGTTTTTGATTTTTTAAATGAACTAAGAGAAAAAGCTACACCTTTTGCTCAAAAAGAACATAAAGAACTCGAAGTTTTAGCCCAAAAAGACGGCATCGAAGAAATGCAATCTTACGACCACGCTTATTATGCAGAAAAACTTCGCCAACAGAAATTCAACCTTAGTGATGAAGAACTAAAACCTTATTTTGCTTTGGATAAAGTGGAAAAAGCAGTTTTTGATTTGGCTAAAAAATTATTCAATGTAGATTTTAAGGAAATCACCAATATACAGCAATATCATCAGGATGTAAAAACCTACGAAGTCCTTGAAAATGGTCAGTTTAAAGCGATTTTATACGCTGATTATCACCCAAGAAAAGGGAAGAGAGCCGGAGCGTGGATGACGAGTTATAAAAATCAGTTTATTAAAGATAATGAAAATCATCGTCCTCATATTTCGGTGGTTTGTAATTTTACGAAACCAACTAAAAACGAACCGAGTTTATTAAGTTTTGGAGAAGTAACGACTTTATTCCACGAATTTGGACACGCCTTGCATGGTATTATGGCAAATACACAATATCCGAATCTCTCGGGAACTTCCGTGAAGTGGGATTTTGTAGAATTGCCATCGCAGTTTTTGGAAAATTATTGCTATGAACCAGCATTTTTACAATCCTTTGCTAAACATTATCAAACGGGTGAAGTCTTACCAATGGATAAAATAACAAAAATCGCTGAGTCAAAAAGTTTTATGGAGGGTTATCAAACTTTAAGGCAGATTAGCTTTGGTCTTTTGGATATGAGTTATCACACCGAAGTTGAAAAAGTAAAAAATATCAAAGATTTTGAAGTCGAAAAAACAAAGGCTTGTAATCTTTATCCAGACAATCCAAAAACAATGATGAGTACAAGTTTTTCACATATTTTTCAAGGTGGATATTCTGCTGGATATTATTCATATAAATGGGCAGAAGTTTTAGATGCTGATGCTTTTCAATATTTTAAGGAAAATGGAATTTTCAATTCGGAGATTGCAGAGAAATATAAAAAACTGATTTCATCAGGTGGAACAATCGACCCAATGACGCTTTATAAAAACTTCCGTGGAAGAGAGCCAAAAGTGGAAAGTTTATTGAAAAGGGCGTTTGGAAAATAAAAAGATGAGATGATTCTTGAATTGGTTGATGGGATGATTGTTACACTCTTAGATTGCTATATTGTTAAATTAAAATGGAGTTGTTAGAGTATTTTTTATTAGTTGCTGTCGGGTTTATTGCGGGGTTTATCAATACGGTGGCTGGAGGTGGAACTTTGCTTTCTATGCCGATGTTGATTTTTATGGGTTTACCGCCTACGGTAGCCAACGGAACCAACCGAGTGGCAATTATTTTACAAACTTTTATTGGGGTTTTAGGATTTCGAAGCAAAGGCGTGAAGACTTATCCTTTCAGTATTTATATGGGGATAATGGCATTTTTGGGAGCGTTTATTGGAGCGTATATCGCCTCGCAGATGCCCGAAGATAGTTTTAAGAAGGTCTTGTCCGCGATTATGATTTTTGTGATTGTAGCAATGAGTATTACTTCCAAACAAAAGTTTAATTTCCCTAAACATCGGACAAAAGGATTGTATTTTTATATCAGTTTGGTCGTTTATTTTTTATTTGGAATTTATGGAGGATTCATCAATGCGGGGATGGGCTTTATTATGCTTTTAACCGTGCCTTTGCTCAATCGTTTTTCCATCGCCGAAACCAATGCTACCAAGGTAATGGTCGTTTGTATTTATTCTCTATCAGCAATCCTTACTTTCGCTTTGAATGATAAAATCAATTGGAAAATCGGGCTGATTTTAGCTGTTGGAAATATCAGTGGAGCGTGGATAGCGAGTAGGTGGAGCGTAGGCAAATCTGAGAAATACATCAGGGCTTTTATTTTTACAATGGTGATTTTAATGGCGATAAAGTTGTGGGTGTTTTAGCGTTTATTATTTTTTATGGTGTAAATTAATTCGATACCTCTTGTGCATTATTCTTTTTGTGCAATATTGGAACTTCCACCAATGGCATAGATGGATTTTTTAGGAAAATGCAGTGAAGAATCCGTAAAATTGATACTGTTCGAAACGGAGCGATAGCGAAGTAAGTTTTATCAATTTAGGATTTTGAGCAAAATTTTTCAAAAATTCATCTGAAGCCTTCAAGACAAAAGAGTGAAGTTTTTGTTGTTAAAATACTGGTGTTTAGGTTGGTGATTTAAATTTAATTACTTTGAAATATTTTGATAAAGTATGATTTTGCCTTAATTTTTTTATCAGGGCAGAGTCATACTTTTGTAGCATTTGATTTAGAGTTAAAACATTATCAATAAGTATTTTATTGAATGTGTTGGATTTTAACGCTGATAAAATGACCTCGGAAATATCGGCGTTAAGAAAATGGAGTTTAAAATCGTTAAGAAATTTCTTGTGTTCGATGCAAGCGAGGGGAAAAGTGGTGGGGCAAGTTTTAGAAATTTTAGATTTTGAACTTTATTTTTAGCTGAATTTCCGCAGTCTTGAATTTTTGGCTCTTTTGTTTCAAGACAAAAGAGTGAATATTTAGTTATTAAGTGCTTGTTATTTAATGTATTAATCTAAATTTGATCATTTTTAACATATTTTAATAAAGTATGGTTTTGTCCTGTTTTTTATCACTTTATTACTTCTATTTCAAAATAAATGTTTATATTTGCAGACTTAAATATTAACAGGGACGAGTTCCCAAAAATTAAAATTTTATGTCAGTAAAAATTAGATTACAAAGACACGGTAAAAAAGGAAAACCGTTTTTCCACATTGTGGTAGCAGATTCAAGAGCAAAAAGAGATGGTAGGTTAATCGAGAAAATCGGAACTTATAATCCAGTAACGAACCCAGCAACAATTAACTTAGATGTTGATAAAGCTGTAGATTGGTTAAACAAAGGAGCTCAGCCAACTGATACTGCAAGAGCTATCCTTTCTTACAAAGGAGCATTGTACAAAAAACACTTACAAGGTGGAGTATTGAAAGGTGCTTTCGACGAAGCTGAAGCAGAAAAGAGATTCAATGCTTGGTTAGAAGAGAAAGAAGCAAAAGTTCAAGCGAAAAAAGATGGACTTTCTCAGTCTGCAGCGGATGCTAAAAAAGCAACATTGGAGGCAGAAGCAAAAGTAAACGAAGCGAGAATTACTGCGAAGAAAGAAGCAGAAGAAGCTTTGAAAGCAGAGGCAGAAGCAAAAGCGAAAGAGGAAGCGGAAGCAAAAGAGGCTGCAGCTGAAGAAGGAGAAGCCACTCCAGAAGCAGAAGCTTAAAAAACTAAACCGAAATGCGAAAAGAGGATACTTATTTTTTAGGTAAAATCACTCGTAAGCATGGTCTTTCGGGACAGGTAGTTATTAAATTAGATACCGATCAACCCGAATTTTATAACAAAATGGAATCAATACTCGTTGAAATCAATGGGTTATTGGTTCCTTTTTTTGTTGAAAAACAAAAATGGCAAAAGAACGATACCAAAATCATTAGTTTTAAAAATGCTACAGAAAAATTGGTAGAGCAAGTGATTGGGAAGAATGTCTTTATGCCTTTGGCGACTTTGCCAAAACTAACTGGTAATCAGTTTTATTATCACGAGATTATCGGTTTCGAATTACTCGATGAAAATGATATTTCGTTCGGTGAAATTCAGTCTGTGAATGACCAAACACCACAACATTATTTTGTTACCGATTTAAACCAAAAAGAAATCGTTGTTCCAATTATTAAGGATTGGATTTTGACTGTTGATAGAGAAAACAAAAAAATCAAAATGCAACTTCCAGAAGGACTTTTGGAGGTTTTTGAATAAGATTAAAGAGTTAAATAATCTAAGGATTAAAAAATTAGATTATTCATTATTTCAAAAAGATCAACACTCCAAATTATAAAATTAATCTTTGTTATATTCAAAAATTAAGCCAAAATTTATTATTTTTGCTCCCAAACTAAGATTAAAGACGAAAATAATGATGAATAATACAATTAAAGAACTTCTTGGAGATTATAAAAAGATTTTACATCACGATATTACGGTAAAAGGTTGGGTGAGAGCCTTTCGTTCTAATCGTTTTATTGCTTTAAATGATGGTTCTACTATTGAGAATTTACAAGTAGTGGTAGATTTTGAAAATTTCGAGGAAGATTTAATTAAAAATATCAGCGTAGCCTCTTCGTTACAAGTCGTGGGTGAGGTTGTTGAAAGTCAGGGAGCTGGGCAAAATATTGAAATTATTGCTAAAAAAATAGAAGTTTTAGGAGATAATTTTACCGAGGAAAGAGATAAAACGATTCTTCAGCCGAAAAGACATAACCTTGAAAAACTAAGAGAACAAGCTCATTTGAGATTCAGAACCAATTTATTTGGGGCGGTTTTCAGAGTGAGAAGTGCAGTGAGTTTTGCAATTCATCAGTTTTTTAATCAAAATTATTTTTATTATATTAACACTCCAATTATTACAGGAGCAGATGCCGAAGGTGCAGGAGAGATGTTTGGAGTGACGAACTTTGATTTGAACAAATTACCAAAAGATGAAAATGGAGAAGTTAATTTTGAGGAAGATTTCTTTGGTAAGAAAACAAACTTAACGGTTTCTGGTCAGTTGGAAGCGGAAACGGCAGCGATGGGATTAGGAAGAGTCTATACTTTTGGTCCTACTTTTAGAGCCGAAAATTCTAACACCACAAGGCACCTAGCAGAGTTTTGGATGGTAGAGCCAGAGGTGGCGTTTAATGATTTGGAGGCGAATATCGACTTGGCAGAAGATTTCTTGAAATATGTGATTAACTATGTATTGGAAAATTGCAAAGCTGACCTTAAATTATTAGATGAAAGGTTTGCAAGAGAGCAAAAGCAAAAGCCACAAAAAGATAGAGCTAAAGAAGGTTTAATTGAGAAATTAGAGAATGTTATCAAGCAACAATTCAAACGAGTTTCTTATACCGAAGCGATTGAAATTTTGATGAACTCAAAAGAGAATAAAAAGAAGAAGTTTCAGTTTCCTGTAGAGGGTTGGGGAGCAGATTTGCAATCTGAACACGAAAGATTTTTAGTAGAGAAGCATTTCGGCTGTCCTGTGGTTTTATTTGATTATCCAAAAGAAATCAAAGCTTTCTATATGAGATTGAATGACGATAATAAAACCGTTGCTGCAATGGATGTTTTATTCCCAGGAATTGGTGAAATTATCGGAGGTTCTCAAAGGGAAGAAAGAATAGAAGTGTTAAGAGCCAAAATGCAGGAAATGAATGTGGAAGAGGAAGAACTTTGGTGGTATGTAGATACGAGGAAGTTCGGTTCTGTGCCACACGCAGGATTTGGTTTAGGATTGGAGAGATTGGTACTTTTTGTAACGGGAATGACTAATATTAGAGATGTGATTCCTTTCCCAAGAACACCTAAAAATGCTGAATTTTAATTCAATATAAAGACCTTAGAGGTTAGATATTAGATGTTAGAAATGGTCTAACCTCTAATTACTAACTTGATAACTATATAACCTCATAACTTAAAAAAAATATGTTAAAGCAACATCTTCAAATAAAACTCGGACAGAAACTGGCTCCTCAACAAATACAGTTGATGAAGCTCATTCAGTTGCATACTTTGGAATTTGAAAAGGAACTGGAACGGGAAATTGAAGACAATCCAGCATTGGAAGTTGCCAATGATGAACATAGAAAAGAGGAGGGCGATTTGAATTATGAAGGAGAGGGAAATGAAAAAATAGACACTGATTTTAATGTAGAGGAGTACCTGTATGATGATGAACCTCGGTATAAGACAAAATCCAATAATTATACTTCATCGGATGATGAGTTTGATAGCCAAAGTTTATTAACAGAAGGAAAAACGCTCTACAATCACTTAATGGAGCAAATTGCATTGGTGAATATCGAAGACGAAGACCTAGAAATCGCTCAATATTTGATTGGGAATTTGGATAAAAACGGTTACTTGAGGCGCGAAGTGAAGGCAATTGTGGACGATTTGGCTTTTTCGCAAGGGGTTTATACCACCATTGAAAAGGTACAAGATATTTTAGAGAATTATATTCAGAAACTCGATCCTATTGGTGTTGGGGCAAGAAATTTGCAGGAGTGTCTTTTATTGCAAATTGAGAAAAAAGTCAGTGATAAAAAAGAAGTTTCTTTGGCGGCGGATATTTTGAGAAATCAGTTTGATGCTTTAACCAATAAGCATTATAAAAAGATTACTAAAAAATATCATATCAGCGATGAAGATTTGAAAAGTGCGATTGCCGAAATTGCAAAATTATCTCCAAAATTAGGTGGGAATTTTGACAGGCAAACCATTGTTCTCAATCAAAATATTATTCCTGATTTTACCATTAAAATCGAGGAAATGGAAGATGGGACACAAAAAGTAGTTCCTTTTCTGAATACGAAAAATGCTCCAAGGTTGAGAGTATCAGAGGAGTATAAGGAAGTCTTGTCAGCTTATTCTAATGATAAAGAATCCAAAGAGCATAAAAAGGCAGCTTTATTTGTGAAGCAAAAATTAGATGCTGCAAAATGGTATATTGATGCGATTAATCAAAGGCAAAATACTTTAATTCAGACAATTAGAGCGATTGTTAAATTGCAAAAAGAGTATTTTATTACAGGAGATGAAAAATCTTTAAAGCCAATGATTCTAAAAGATGTGGCAGATATTACAGGTTTTGATATTTCCACGATTTCCAGAGTGGTCAAAAGTAAATATGCAGATACGCCTAATGGGATTTTGTATTTAAAAGATTTATTTTCGGATTCTCTTACCAATACCGATGGAGAGGAAGTTTCTACTAAACAAATTAAAAACCATCTTCAGGAAGTGGTGGATAATGAAAACAAGAAAAAACCTTATACCGATGATGCTTTGGTAAAAATAATGAAGGAGAAAGGGTATAAAATTGCCCGAAGAACGATTGCTAAATATAGAGACCAACTCAATATTCCTGTGGCGAGGTTAAGAAAGGAGCTCTAATCAGTTTTCACTTTATTGATGGTATGAAAATGGTACGAGTTCAGAAGCAAATAAAATTGTTTTATTACATTAAAGCTTTTTTAAGGTATCTTTTGCCCAATGGTGGTTTCGAAAGGAAGATAAAGCGATTAGAAAAACGCTTGTCTTCAGACCAACTAAAGCAAGTTTCCGAAAGGGTTGATTATTATAATAAGTTATCTACTTCCGATTTTTCAAGGAAACATTTATTAAAGGAACTTCAAAAGCCAAAATCTCCTAAGACTTATTATTTTGATACTTATGAATATGCTCGTTTTTTTAATCAAGACCTAAAATTCAATTTTGCTTTTGGAGATGTTACTCATATTCCATCATTGCCATCCATTGTAAAGAGTCGTCCTATTGCAGGGCAGAATGAAAATAGTGTTGTATTTAATTTGGATAAAGCAAGACATTTTGTTTGGGTGAAAAACGACCAAGATTTTCATACGAAAGAAAATCGCTTAATAGGGAGGTGTGCAATTTATCAAGAGCATAGAAAAAAGTTTTTTGAGAAGTATTTTAATCATCCACTGTGTGACTTGGGGCAAGTGAACCAAGGTGATTTTGGAAATCCAAAATGGTTGAAACCTAAAATAAAACTTCAAGATCATTTAAAGTATAAATTTATTTTAAGTTTAGAGGGGAACGATGTTGCTACCAATTTAAAATGGATTATGTCCTCTAATTCTATTGCGGTAATGCCAAAACCTAAATATGAGACTTGGTTTATGGAAGGAAAGCTCGTTGCAGGAAAACATTATATAGAGATAAAGGATGATTATTCGAATCTTGAGGAGCAAATCAATTATTATATAGCACATCCAGAAGAATGTTTGACTATTATAAAGCATGCGAATCGTTTTTGTGAGCAGTTTTTGAATAAAGAAGTAGAAGATTTGTGTAGTTTATTGGTACTAAAAAAGTATTTGTTTTAAAATTTCGATTACTAGATATAGTTGGGATCATTTTTCATTAAAGTTTCTTAATTTTTTTTCAATTTACAATCAGCGAGTTATGGTTTTGTTAGGTAAAAAGTGCGAATAATTTTTGGTTGGTGTTGTAAAAAGGTGTTATATTTGCCA
>PDSY01000021.1 GCA_002747105.1 Flavobacteriales bacterium
TAAATACCACCCACAAAAATAGCTCCACCCACGATATTACCGAGTGTAACAGGCGTTAGATTGTTGATGAAAAATTCTCCCCAACCGATTTCTGCTCCACTAAATATCGCCAATGGAATAAAAAATTGATTGGCAATACTATGCTCAAATCCCATTGCAACAAACGCCATGATAGGAAACCAAATCGCCATGATTTTTCCTGAAACACTTTTTGCCTTCATTGCCATCCATAAAGCTAAACAAACCAACCAATTACAGGCAATGGCTCTTAAAAATGCTACTTTAAAACTATGATGCGTCTTGGCTTTTCCTATTTTGATAATAAATTCCGTTTGGTTGTCATTCAAAAGTTCCGTTTGATGAGCAATGAAATATGCTACAAATAAAGCCCCTACAAAATTGAATACAAAGACGAATACCCAATTTTTCATTAGATCTCCCCATTTGATATCTTTCATTAAAACGCCCGTTGCAAAATAAGAATTATTTCCTGTGAACAATTCTGCACCCGCCAATGCAACCAAAATAAGCCCCAAAGGAAATACGGCACCGAATAATAATTTTACAATTCCTGGATTTTCGGCTTGTAAAGTCGGTAAGTTTCCTGAAATTAAAACGGCTAAGAGCCCTCCTAAAGCGATATAAGCTCCTCCTAAAAAGGATAATAGCACCAATTGGGTGAATGAGTACCCCGACTTCTTTTTTGATAAATTTGATATTTCTTTAACCAATGACATTTTTGTATTTGTTTAATTATTTCCAATAAGACGCAGTATATTGCGTTTCTACTTATTCATTTTTACTACTTCTCTCCTGAACTTTAGTCTTAACCTCAACCTCAGCCTAATTTTTCTTCGAATGCTTTACTTTTTGTTGAATATTGTTAATTTCTTCTTCTGTAAGTTCTCGCCACTCTCCTGTTTTTAGTCTTCCCAATTTTACATTCATTATTCTTATTCTTTTGAGTTTAACGACCTTGTAATCAAAATATTCACACATTCTTCTAATCTGACGATTCAAGCCTTGTATTAAAATAATTTTAAAGGTTCTATCATTGATTTTTTCTATTTTACATCGTTTAGTAACTGTTCCCAAAATAGGAACACCATTGCTCATTTTTCGAAGAAATGGGTCAGTAATCGGCTTATTGACACTTACGATATATTCTTTTTCGTGTTGATTACCTGCTCGTAATATTTTATTGACAATATCACCATCGTTGGTTAGGAAAATTAAACCTTCTGATGGTTTGTCAAGTCTTCCAATGGGGAACAATCTTTGAGGATGTCCGATAAAATCAACGATATTATTTGGTTCTTTTCTATCTGTGGTACAGACGATGCCAACAGGTTTATGCAGAGCGATGTACAATGGTTTTGGCTTTGATTGTAAGGGTTTACCATCGATTTTTACCATGTCGCCATCTTCCACCCGATTGCCTAATTTTGTGGGTTGGTCATTAATGGTTACTCTTCCATCAGCAATCCATCGGTCCGCTTCTCTTCGGGAACAAATGCCCGTACTGCTGATGTATTTATTAAGGTTAATTGAAGTTCTCTCTTTTTCCATTGCGGCAAAATTAAGTTTATTTTTTCTAAATTGCGCTATTTTCGTTTTGAAAAAATTGCTGTAAATAATTTATTGATAATTATCATAAATAAAAATTTTGAAAGAATAAATGTATTAATATATATTTGTATTGTAATAATCATAATTAAAATTAAAAACAATGAAAAAGTTATTATTAGCAAGTGTAGTAGCACTTATGGGAGCATCAACAGTTAACGCTCAAGAGTATAAGCCACAAGCAGGTGATGTGACGGCTGAGTTTGTTGTAACAGGAGGATTGAGCGATACGGCAGTAGGATTTAGAGAAGGAGGAATCAGAGGGCGTTATTTTTCTACAAATAATATGGCTTATAGAGCAGCTGTTTATTTGGGAACAGATAAGGTGACAACTCCTATTACTGATGGAGAGAGAAAAGAGTCTAATACTGGTTTTTCTTTAGGTTTAGGTATCGAAAAACATTTTAATGGAACGAAAAGATTGTCTCCATACATAGGGGCAGAATTAGGTTTAGGTTATAAAACCCAATCTACAACTGAGGAAACAGAAGTAGCAGGAGTACAGTCTAGCACTGAGATTACAGGTCCAGGCGTATTTAATTTTGGCGTAAAAGGATTATTCGGTGCTGATTATTATTTTGTTAAAAATGTTTATTTAGGTGTAGAAGCAGGATTAGGATTAGGATTCAGTTCTACTGGTGAGACCGAAACAACCATTACAACAGCTGGTACTACTACAACTGTAAAATCAGAAGGAGGAAGTAGTTTAAATATTACGCCTTCAGTTGGAATGATTAAATTAGGTTTTGTATTCTAAATGAATACCCAATACCATTTTAATATAAACCATCGTTTTTTAGCGATGGTTTTTTTTTAGTGAATCATTGATAATATATATATGGGATAAATCTTGATTCTGACAAATATAAATTTGTTTTATTTGCTGATAATAATATTTTTAAATCCTAATACTCATTTATGATTTTTCCTTATATTATTATTTAATCAATCTAAGAATATCCTCATGAGAAAACCCAAATAGGAAATCTGTTACCGCAGACACTCGGGCTAGAATTTCTCTGCTTTGATTTCTGAAAAAACTTTCGGGTTTGGTAATATCTTTAGCATTAAACGCCAAGGCATTCATCTCTTGGTTTCTTGCATAAAACAAGGCTCTTGTATTGTGGTAACCTTGCGAAATAATAATAATATTGTCTTTTTTATACTGACGATGACACCGCATTACGCTTTTTTTGGTACTAAAACCTCGAGGATCTTCGGTGATAATTTCCGCTGGGATGCCTTCTTGATAGACCAAATATTCTTTCATCGCTTTGGGTTCGTTATAACCTGTGCTCTTCTCGCCACTTACGATAATTGTTTTGATTTTATTATGATGGTATAAAAGCGAAACAGCCTCCATGCGTGACGTGAAATAAGGGTTCGCAATGCCTGATTTCATCTTCGGGGAAGTTCCTAATACCAATGCCGTTTCCCTTGGTGGAGTTGCTGAAACCTTATCAAAACTTCTGCCTTCGGTCAGGTAAAAAACCCAAAAATTCATTGCAATAATAGCCAAAACAGCCACTTCTAAAAAGTGAAAAACGAATCTGAATGTATTGTAAATCCATTTCATTGAATGCTATTTTTTAATTGTGTATCTTTGGCTAAATTAAAATAATTTCAAAAATATAAATAAACATTAATATAACGCACACAATGAGCAAAAAATTTAAAATTCTTGTCGGAATATGCTTTATATTCGCTCTCTTTCTGTGTTTTTGCAATCTCAATACAGGGTTTATCAATCTTACAATGCAAGATTTTATTTCTGAAACCGATTTGTCTACCGTTGCAAATCTACGAATAAATAGAGTTTTAGTAATGCTTTTAGCAGGAATTTCTATCCCAACTTCTGGTTTTTTGTTACAAGAATACTTTCAAAATCCTTTAGCGGGACCTTCGGTTCTAGGAATTAGTTCCGTAGCAAGTTTATCAGTGGCGTTTTATCTTTTTATTTCTCAGGGTTGGTTTGTTTCAGAATTTCTTCAAAACGGAATTTTAAGTTTTTTTTCTATCCTTGGAAGTTTAATTTTAATGCTGATACTTATCGGTTTTTCGTATCAAAAACAAGAAGCAACGGTATTGATTATTTTTGGATTTTTGATTTCTGCATTATCGGGAGCAGTGGTGTCTATTTTGCAACTTTATGCCGATAATCAGAGTTTAAAGCATTACATCCTTTGGAGTTTTGGAGCGAATGCTCATATTACAAAAACACAGATTTACATTCTTTTTTTCTTAGTAATTGTCGGTTTGTTTTTCGCTTTTAAAACCATTAAACCTTTAATAGGAAGTGTGTTAGGAGTGGATTATGCTCAGAGTTTTGGTGTAAATCTTCAAAAGCTAAAACTAACCATTATTATTGCATCATCGGTTTTATCAGCTTCTGTAACTGCATTTTTAGGACCTATTTTATTTATCGGAATTGTTGTTCCTCATTTTTGTAGAATGATTTATAATCCTGCTAAAATTTGGCAACAATGGATTTTAAATATGGTGATTGGTGTAGTTATCATGGAATTTTTTTCCATTGTATCGGAACTTTCTAAATTTCCTATGAATATCATTACTTCACTTTTTGGGATTCCTGTTATTTTTTATATGTTATTGAATAAAAAAATGAGTAAAAAATGGAACTAATCATTCAAAATGCCCATATCGGCTATCCCAATACGCCTCTCGTTAAGGAAATCAACCTGAAGATGACCAAAGGAGAAGTCGTACTATTAATGGGGAATAATGGAATGGGAAAAACGACTTTCATAAAGAGTATTTTGAATCAGATTCCTTTGCTTTCTGGTGACATTCTTATCAATCATCAATCGATAAAAAATATTGCTCCACAGGAAATAGCCAAAAAAATAGCTGTTGTTTTTTCCACTAAAAATAAACCTTATCATTATACCACCAGAGATTTAATTGCATTGGGAAGATGGACTCATTATCCATTTTATTTCGACTTAAATGCAAAAGACAAGACACTAATTGATAAGGTAATAGAGGACTTAGGGTTAAAAAAATATGAAAATACACGTTTAGAAAACCTCTCCGATGGAAATCTACAAAAAGCTTTTATTGCAAGAGCATTAGTGCAAGAATCTCCAATGATTATTCTTGACGAACCTACAGCACACCTTGATGAATCTAACAAAATAATGCTGTACCAATTATTGAGGAGTTTGGCTAAAGAAAATAATAAAATGATACTCTTTTCTTCTCATGATTGGAGATTAGCCAAAGAATTTTCGGATAAAATAGCCTATATTAAAAATCAAAAAATGCAATTTGGGCAAGTGGAATCCATTATGAATAACAATAATGAATTATGCCAACCTATCCAATTTTAAAATTTAAGTCGTAATTTTTAACAAAATTTTAACATATTAAATTTACTATGTATGCATAGTATTTGTTATTTTTGTAGAAAACAAATGAATATTATGTCTGAAAACAGTAAAAAAAATCCAGAAATAGATTTAATGTTAAAATCAACTTGGTTGGCCGTATCTAAAATGTATGGTGAGTTGGCGAAAGTGTATGATTCTACAGCAGTTCAAGCCTTAACATTATTAAAAATAGACCCCATTAATGGAACGAAAAGTACCTCTTTGGGACCTAAAATGGCAGTAGAACCAACTTCCCTTACAAGGGTTATCAAAATTTTAGAAAATCAAGGATACATCTATAAAGAGAAGTCTTCCAAAACAGATAAAAGAGAAGTGAGGATTAAATTAACAGAAAGCGGACTAAAACACCGCGAGATTTCAAAAGAAGTGGTGGTCGGATTTAATAATTTGATTGCCAAAAAAGTATCCAAAGAAAAATTGAAAATCTTTGAAGAAGTAATGGAAGTCATCAATGACTCGGTTCAAGAAATGAGAACAAACAACAAAATATAAAATATGAGTAAAAGAAGAATCAAACATGTAACGGTTCTCGGTTCAGGGATAATGGGATCTGGTATTGCAGCTCACTTCGCTAATATTGGCGTAGAGGTGTTAATGTTAGATATCGTTCCTTTTGAACTCACAGAACAAGAACAGAAAAAAGGGCTTACCAAAGAAGACAAAGTCGTTAGAAATAGAATTGCGACCGAAAATCTGAAAGCCCTTACGAAAGCAAAACCAGCACTGCTTTATTCCAAAGATTTTGCCGATAGAATTTCGGTAGGAAACTTTGATGATGATATGCACAAAATCAAAAATACCGATTGGGTTATCGAAGTGGTGGTAGAGAGATTAGATATTAAAAAATCAGTCTATGAAAGAATTGAAGAACATCGTAAAAAAGGAACTTTAGTATCGTCTAATACTTCGGGAATACCTATCAATCAATTAATTGAAGGAAGAAGTGATGATTTCAAAAAGCATTTTGCGGGAACACATTTCTTTAATCCTGTACGATATTTGCCTTTATTGGAAATTATTCCAACCGCAGATACCGACCCTGAAATCACTCAATTCTATATGGATTACGGTGCAAAATTCTTAGGAAAAACAACGGTATTTGCAAAAGATACACCAGCATTTATTGCGAATAGAATTGGAGTTTTCGCCATTATGGATTTGTTACACAATGTGAAAAAATTGGGTCTGACCGTCACCGATGTGGACAAACTCACTGGAGCGATTATCGGAAGACCAAAATCGGCAACTTTCAGAACGGCTGATGTGGTAGGTTTGGATACTTTGGTACATGTAGCCAATGGAGTTAAAAATAGTGGCGTAGAAACCGATGAATTTAAATTGGTCTTTGAACTTCCTGATTATATCAATCATATGATGGAGCATAATTGGTTAGGTTCAAAAACAAAACAAGGGTTCTATAAAAAGATAAAAGATGAAAAGGGAAAATCTCAAATTTTAGGGCTGAATTTAGAAACCTTAGAATATGAAGCTCAGAAAAAGTCCTCTTTTCCAATTTTAGAAATGACCAAAAATATCGATAAACCAATCGATAGATTTAAAGTGCTAATTAAAGGAAAAGATAAAGCAAGTGAACTTTACCAACAATCATTAGGTTCTCTTTTTGCCTATGTTTCCAAAAAAGTACCTGAAATTTCAGATGAAATTTACAAAATCGATGATGCGATGAAAGCAGGTTTCGGTTGGGAAAATGGACCTTTTGAAATTTGGGACGCCGTAGGTATCAAAACAGGTATTCAGTTAGCTCAAAATGCTGGCTATGAAGTAGCAGATTGGGTAAAAGAAGTGGAAAGTTTCTACAAAGTAAATGATAATGGTCAAACGATTTTCTTTGATAAAGCCACTCAATCTCACCAAGATATTCCAGGTCAAGATGCCTTTATTATTTTGGATAATATCAGAAAAAATAAAACCCTTTGGTCTAATTCTGGTTCAGCGATTATTGATTTAGGAGATGGTATTATCAATTTTGAAATTCGTTCTAAAATGAATGCCCTTGGTGGCGAAGTATTAGACGGATTGAATAGAGCTATTGATTTAGCCGAAAAAGAATACGATGGTTTAGTGATTGGAAATCAAGGAGCAAATTTCTCCGTTGGGGCAAATTTAGCCATGATTTTAATGATGGCAGTTGATCAAGATTGGGACGACCTCAATATGGCGATTGCTTATTTCCAAAAAACGATGATGAGGGTTCGTTATTCTTCTATTCCAGTAGTGGTTGCTCCTCACGGATTGACACTTGGTGGAGGTTGCGAAATGACCTTACACGCTGATAGAGTGGTTGCTGCCGCAGAAACTTATATCGGTTTAGTGGAAACAGGAGTTGGTGTTATCCCTGGTGGTGGTGGAACGAAAGAGTTGGTACTCAGAACTTCCAGAGCATTCGCCAAAGATGATGTGAAAAATAACCGACTAAGAGATGCCTTTATGAATATCGCAATGGGTAAAGTAGCTACATCAGCCTACGAAGCCCTTGATATGGGAATTTTAGAGACAGGAAAAGACGTCATTGTCGTAGATAAAAAACGCCAAATTGCCGAAGCCAAAAAAGTAGCCAAACTAATGGCAGAGCAAGGTTACACTCAACCTATCCAACAAAAAGTAAAAGTACTTGGTAAGGAAGCATTAGGAATGTTCTTAGTAGGAACAGACCAAATGTTAGCAGGGAACTTCATTTCTGAACACGATAAGAAAATTGCTGATAAATTAGCATCTGTAATGGTAGGTGGAAACCTTTCCGAGCCGACCCTCGTAACAGAGCAATATTTATTAGACCTCGAAAGAGAAGCCTTCTTAACCCTTTGTACAGAAAGAAAAACATTGGAAAGAATACAATATATGTTACAAAAAGGGAAACCTTTGAGGAATTAAAAATTCAGAAGTTAGATTTTAGATATTAGAAGTTAGATATTCACAAAACATTGCATCAAATGAAAGCACATCGATTAAAAGATTTATTGATTTGGAAAAAGTCAATTCATTTAGTAAAAGAAATTTATTTATTATGTGAAAACTTACCCACAGAAGAAAAGTTTGGTTTAGTAAGCCAAATAAAAAGATGCTCAATATCTATTCCTTCTAATATCGCAGAAGGTGCAGGGAGAAATAACACAAAAGAATTTATTCATTTTTTAGGAATTGCAACAGGTTCTATGTATGAATTAGAAACACAACTAATTCTTCTAAATGAATTGAATTTCATCAAAGAATGTGATATTCAACCTTTAATAAATCAACTAACAGAAATACAGAAAATGGTTTATTCATTTAAAACAAAATTAAAAAACGGTTAGTTGTTTCTAACTTCTAACCTCTAATTGCTAAAATCTATCAAATGAAAACAGCATACATTATAAAAGGATATAGAACAGCCGTGGGGAAAGCTCCAAAAGGTTCTTTAAGATTTACACGACCAGATGTAATGGCAGCGAAGACGACCTTATCGTTGGAAATGCAATGCCCGAAGCCGAACAAGGTCTAAATATGGCAAGGCTTATTTCATTAATGGGACTAAAAACCGAGAAAGTACCAGGAGTAACCATCAATAGATATTGTGCATCTGGTTCGGAAGCCATTGCCATTGCCTCTGCAAAAATTCAAGCAGGAATGGCAGATTGCATTATTGCAGGAGGAGCAGAAAGTATGAGTTATATCCCAATGGGAGGTTATAAACCTGTCCCAGAAACGGATATCGCCAAAACTAACCCCGATTATTATTGGGGAATGGGTTACACCGCAGAAGCTGTAGCCAAAGAGTTTAATATCACGAGAGAAGAGCAAGATGAATTTGCTTTCAATTCGCACCAAAAGGCATTGAGAGCCAATAAAGAAGGTGTCTTTAAAAATCAAATTGTTCCTATTCCTGTGGAGTACAACTTTTTAGATGAAAATCAAAAAGTACAAACCAAAAAATTTGATTTCGCTATTGATGAAGGTCCAAGACCTGATACAAGTATGGAAGGTTTAGCAAGGTTAAGACCTGTTTTTGCCAATGGTGGAACGGTAACGGCTGGTAATTCTTCACAGATGAGTGATGGAGCTGCTTTCGTTATTGTAATGTCGGAAGAAATGGTAAAAGAATTAGGCATTCAGCCTGAGGCGAGATTAGTTTCTTATGCCGCAGCGGGATTAGAACCGAGAATTATGGGAATGGGACCAATCCACGCTATTCCAAAAGCACTGAAACAAGCAGGACTTCAATTGAAAGATATTGATTTAATTGAATTAAATGAAGCCTTTGCTTCTCAGTCGGTGGCGATTCAAAAAGAAATGAACCTTAACCCAGAAATATTGAATGTAAATGGTGGAGCTATCGCTCTTGGACACCCATTAGGCTGTACAGGTACAAAACTAACCGTTCAACTCCTTGACGAAATGAGAAAAAGAGGAAACAAATACGGAATGGTTACAATGTGCGTAGGTACAGGACAAGGAGCAGCAAGTATTATTGAGTTACTTTGATTTAAGAAATTGGAGGTTAGAAGTTAGACATTAGAAGTTAGAAACTCTAATATCTAACAACGAACTAATCTAATTTCCAACCTCTAAAAACGAAGTGATCTAACATCTAAAAAATTAAAATTATGTCAAAAACATTAATCGGTGGAGAATTCTTAATTAAAGAAACTCCTGCAAAAGAAATATTTACAATAGAAGAATTAAACGAAGAACAAAAAATGCTTCGTGATTCTGCAAGAGAATATATTGATAGAGAGGTAGTTCCTCACAACGAAAGGTTTGAAAAAAAGGATTATGCACTTACCGAAAAGTGTATGAAAGAATTGGGCGAAATGGGAATGCTCGGGATTACCGTTCCTCAACAATATGGTGGAATGGGAATGGGCTTTGTTTCTACGATGTTGGCTTGTGATTACCTCTCAGGAGGAAATGGTTCCTTGGCAACAGCTTATGGCGCTCACACAGGAATTGGAATACTACCTATTTTATTGTACGGAACAGAAGAACAAAAGCAAAAATACTTACCTGATTTAGCTTCAGGAACTAAATTTGGAGCCTATTGTTTAACTGAGCCTGATGCAGGTTCGGATGCTAATTCTGGAAAAACGAAAGCCAAATTATCCGAAGACGGAAAACATTATATTATCAATGGTCAAAAAATGTGGATTTCTAACGCTGGATTTGCAGAGATTTTCATTGTTTTTGCTAAAATAGATGATGATAAAAATATCACAGGATTTATCGTTGAAAAAGAAGGAACAGAAGGACTAACTTTCGGTGAGGAAGAACACAAACTAGGAATCCGTTCATCTTCTACAAGACAGGTTTTCTTCAATGATATGAAAGTACCTGTGGAAAACCTTTTAGGAGAAAGAAATAAAGGGTTTAAAATTGCTCTAAACGCACTGAATGTTGGTAGAATTAAATTAGCCGCTGCCTCTTTGGACGGACAAAGGAGAATTATTAATCATGCTATTAAGTACGCTAATGAGCGAAAACAATTTAAAGTGCCTATTTCTTCTTTTGGAGCAATTAGAAAGAAAATCGCTGAAATGACAACAGGAGCATTTGTTTCGGAAGCAGGAGCTTATAGAGCTGCAAAAGATGTTCAGAATAAAATTGATGAATTAATCAAAGAAGGTAAAAATCATCAAGAAGCCGAACTAAAAGGGGTTGAAGAATTCGCTGTGGAAGCTTCTATTTTAAAAGTTTTCGTATCCGACCTTACCCAAAATATGGCAGATGAGGGAATTCAGATTTTTGGAGGAATGGGATTCTCGGAGGATGCTCCAATGGAATCTTCTTGGAGAGATGCAAGAATCGGTAGGATATATGAAGGAACAAACGAAATTAATAGACTTCTTGCCGTAGGAATGTTGATTAAAAGAGCAATGAAAGGGAAATTAGATTTAATGACTCCTGCAATGGCTATTACTAAAGAATTAATGGGTATTCCATCTTTTGAAGTTCCTGATTTTTCTGAGTATATGAGCGAAGAAAAAGACCTTTTAGTAAGATTGAAAAAAGTGTTCTTAATGGTGGCAGGTGCGGCACTTCAAAAATATATGATGGACATCGAGAAGCAACAACATCTATTGCTCAACGCATCAGAAATTTTGAACCAAATCTATATGGCTGAATCGGCGATTTTAAGAGCTGAAAAAAACTTTGATACCGATTCTGTACAAGCATCAATGGCGAGATTGAATTTATACAAAGCCACAGAGCAAATCATCTCTTCTGCCAAAGAAGGTATCGTTTCTTTTGCCGAAGGAGATGAACAAAGAATGATGCTTTCTGCATTGAGAAGGTTTACGAAATACACCAACCATCCGAATGTAGTAGCATTGACGGAGAAAATTGCCGCTCACTATGTAGAGAAAGGAAAATATTAATTTTCTTATTTGATGATAAAAATAACCTTGCTGAATAGTGAGGTTATTTTGTTTTTCAATGGATTAAATTCTTATATTTGCTTAAGTTAAATATAAAAAACTGAATTTATGAAAAAGATTTTATTATTCGTATTAGCCCTATTTTTTTTAGGAGCTTGTAAGGAGGAAGAGCAATCATCTAATAATCAAGTCGAAGAACCTTCTATTATAGGACTTTGGCATTATTCAAAATATCAATTTATATCACCAGAAGGCAATGTTATTGGAGAATATGAATTGGATGATTGTACCAAAAATTCAACATTTGAATTTAGACCAAACAATGAACACGAAGCGAAAATTTACGAAATAAACGAAAATGGAGACTGTATCATGGCAGAACACGAAGTGGTAGATTATTACTATGATGCTACCAATAAAACTTTACAAATGGCAGATGGACAAGTATTGGTAAGTGAATTGACTGATAATACTTTGAAATTAGATATTAATGAAGGAGGACAAGATGAAGGCTCAGTTAGACTTACTTTAATAAAATAAACCTTAAAAATATTCCCTTTCTCAATTTCGAGAAAGGGATTTTTGTTTTTCAACGAATTAAACTTTATCTTTGGAGTCCAAACCTTTTTTAGATGCAACAGACAGTATATGAATTCAACGAAGTAATTGCAGAATGCAGAGCCTTATTTGAAGATAAAATGAAAGATTATGGGACAGCGTGGCGTGTGCTTCGTACCAGTTCTGTAACCGACCAAATATACATTAAAGTAAAGCGAATAAGGACTTTACAAATGAGCGAAAATAAAATGATTGACGAAAGCGAAGAAGAAGAGTTTATCGCTATTG
Source organism: Flavobacteriales bacterium (assembly GCA_002747105.1). Classification (GTDB taxonomy): domain Bacteria; phylum Bacteroidota; class Bacteroidia; order Flavobacteriales; family Weeksellaceae. The sequence continues at coordinate 12,257 of PDSY01000021.1, forward strand.
TTAATTATGCTATTATTGGGCTTATTCAGTTAGAAAAAGGAATATCCGATGTGCTCAATCATTCCGCAGACGAAATCATGGAATTATACGACTTCTATAGCCAAAAGGCGTTGGAATTAATGCAAAAGAAAAATCACGACTATGGCGAAGCATGGCGAGATATGAGAGTTTCTTCCATTACAGATTTAATTTACCAAAAAGTCTTAAGAACCAAACAAATAGAAGATAATCAAGGGCAAACGATTGTCTCCGAAGGCATTGATGCTAATTATTTTGACATGATTAATTACGCTGTTTTTTGTTTGATTAAAAGAAGGTAGAATTGAAAGTTAAAAATCAAGATAATGTAATCCCTAAATCCTAATCCCTAATCCCTAATAAAAATGAAAAGAATAATACGATATATTGTAGGACTGATATTTATAGCATCAGGTTTTGTGAAAACAATTGACCCTAAAGGTTTTTCGTTTAAACTCGAAGAATATTTTTCACCTGAAGTTTTTAATTTGCCTTTTTTGGAAAAATATGTACTTCCGATGGCGATTTTTGTGAGCGTTTTAGAGGTTATTTTAGGGCTGATGCTTTTGATGAAAATTCAGTTTAAAAAGACCTTATTGGCATTAATCGCATTATGTGTATTCTTTGCATTTCTCACTTTTTATTCGGCTTACTTTAATGTAGTTACCGATTGTGGTTGCTTTGGAGATGCTATAAAATTAGAGCCTTGGCAAAGCTTTTGGAAAGATATTATTCTGCTTGTAGCTTTGGTTTATTTATGGAAAAAAAATAAAAATAGAACCAATCATTCTTTCTTTACATTTTTTAAACTACCGATTTTAATGGTAGGAATTTTGGCGACGGCTTATATTGTTTATTATGGAATTCAACACGAACCTTTAATTGATTTTAGGGATTATAAAATTGGTACAGATCTATTGGCAGAGAAGAAAAAATTAGCCGATGATCCATCTGTTTATAAGACTTTTTATGTATTGAAAAACACGCAAACCAATACCGAAAAAGAAATCGATCAGGATGAATATATCAACAACGAAGAATATTGGAAAGAAGGTTCTTCGTGGGAAATTCAGGATGATAAAACCACTTCTAAACTTATCAAACAAGGCTATAAAAGTGATATTGCTAAATTTAACTTAGTAAATGATGATGGAGAAGATAAAACAATGGAAATCCTTAATTTACCAAAGGTTTATTTGGTCTGCTCATATAAAAATAATATTGATGTTTTAGCCAAAACGGCTTGTTCTAAATTCCAAAATGGAGAGCAAGTTTATGGCGTAACAAGTGATGAAACAGGATTCTATAAACTTCCTCATTTAATAATGGACGCAACAGCAATAAAGACCATTGCAAGGAGTAATCCTTTTGTTCTAGTATTGGAAAAAGGAAAAATAATTGACAAAAAAGCCTTTGAAGATTTTAAAATTGATTAAATTTGAAGCCAAAATAAATTAAAATGCAAAAATCAAATAAACCGATTGCAGGTTATCATTTACTTATGATTTTATCTTCTGTAGATGGAGAATTTGCTCCAGAGGAGGGTATGAAAATCCAAGAATATTTAGCCGAAGAATTTCCTTTTAGAGCCGATTTAGATGATGAATTGGAGGTAATTGCGATGCTTCGTCCAGAAGATTGGAAATCTCATTTTGAATTCCATGCCAATTGCTTTTTGGAAGATTCTACGGAAAAAGAAAGACAAAATTTTATTCAGTTCGCTAAAACTTTAATCAAAGCTGATGAAAGTGTAAGTGATCAGGAACATGGCTATTACACACATTTAAAAAATATTTGGAATATAAAATAAAGATATATGAGAAAGCATATTGTAGCTGGAAACTGGAAAATGAATAAAAATTTTTTAGAGGCTAAAAAATTAATGAACGAATTAAAAAATTATACCAATAATAATGCTACTTCTTGTGAAGTATATATCGCACCACCTGCATTATATACACTAACAGCAAAAGAGATTTTGGAAGACAGCAAGGTGGAAGTTTATACACAAGATGTTAGCGAACATCAAGGTGGAGCTTATACAGGAGAAGTGGCAGTGGATATGGTGAAATCTGTTGGAGCAGACGGTGCCATTGTGGCTCATTCTGAAAGGAGAACTTACCACGGAGAGACTGATAGCCACGCTAATAGAAAGGTAAAGGCTCTTTTAGATAAAGGTTTAAGACCTATCTATTGTAACGGAGAAACCTTGGAACAAAGAAAAGCAGGAGAGCATTTTGAAGTCGTGAAAAACCAAACCGAAGTGGCACTTTTTTCGCTTTCGGCAGAGGAGATTAAAAAAGTGGTAATTGCTTACGAACCTGTTTGGGCAATCGGGACAGGCGAAACGGCAACGCCAGAACAAGCACAGGAGATTCATGCTCATATTCGAGGGCTTATTGCTGATAAATATGGAGCAGAGGTAGCTAATGAGGTTTCTATCTTATACGGAGGTTCTGTAAAACCAAACAATGCTAAAGAGATTTTTTCTCAACCTGATATCGATGGAGGGCTTATCGGTGGAGCAGCTTTGAATATTGAAGATTTCTCGAAAATTATTGAGGCTTTTAATAAATAAAGTTATTGTAAAAAGATAAAATAGGTAAAAAGTGGATGGGAACTTTTGTTTCCGTCCTTATATTAAGACGAGTTCAGGGAAGGTATAAAATTCAGATGAGTTTTGAATCAAAATAATTTCCGTAAATTTGTCAATTATTAGTTGTATTATGTTAGAAAAAAAGAGAGTTGAGAATTTTCTTAAGGAAATAGAGGTAGATGATTTGGTGAAAAATCTACAAATTATGGGAAATGATGTGTACATTGATATGGTAGCACATTCTCCTGCGATGCATGAAAAAAAGAAGTTGGAAGCAGGAATGAAACAAGCTTTTGCTTCTGAATTTGGGGAAGAGGTAATCTTGAAACTGAAAATTTCTTCACCAGAACCATCGGAAGTTCAGCAGAATATAATTAAAGGTAAACAAATACCAGGGATAAAAAACATCATTGCCATTGCATCAGGGAAAGGTGGAGTAGGAAAATCTACAGTTTCTGCTAACTTGGCAGTTACTTTGGCAAAAATGGGTTTCAAAGTAGGATTGTTAGATGCTGATATCTATGGTCCTTCTGTGCCAACGATGTTTGATACCACAGACGAAAAGCCGATTTCGGTAGAGGTAGAGGGAAGAAATTTAATGAAGCCTATTGAGAATTATGGTGTTAAAATGTTGTCTATCGGATATTTTTCAGGAACTAATCAAGCGGTAGTTTGGAGAGGTCCAATGGCAGCTAAAGCATTAAATCAAATGTTAAGAGATGCCCATTGGGGAGAATTGGATTTTCTTCTGATAGATTTACCTCCAGGTACAGGAGATATTCATTTGTCTATTATTCAGGAAGTTCCAGTAACAGGAGCTGTGATAGTGAGTACTCCTCAGCATGTGGCTTTAGCTGATGTTAAAAAAGGAATTGCCATGTTCCAAATGGAAAGCATCAATATTCCTGTATTAGGATTGGTAGAAAATATGGCGTACTTTACACCAGCAGAATTGCCAGATAATAAATACTATATTTTTGGAAACAAAGGAGCTCAAAATTTAGCAGAAGATTTACAAATTCCTGTTTTGGGTGAAATTCCAATTATTCAAAGTATAAGAGAAGCAGGAGATGTAGGAAGACCAGCTGCTCTACAAGAAGGAACTAAGATTGCAGAAATTTATCACGAAACAGCTCAAAATATGGTAGAGAGTTTGGTGAAGAGAAATAAAAATTTACCACCAACAGAAGCGGTGAAAATAACAACAATGGCGGGTTGCTCGTCTAAATAATTGAATTTTATTATGAAAGAAACTCAACACGAAAAAACAGTAACCAAAGTATTGGAAGCATTAGAAAGCATTCGCCCTTTTTTGAAGAATGATGGTGGAGATATAGAACTGATGGATGTGAAAGATAATGTTGTTTATGTTAAATTGATTGGAAATTGTAATGGATGTCCAATGAGTTTTTCTACCATGACTTTAGGGGTAGAAAATACCATTAAGCAATATGCACCTGAAATCACAGAAGTAATCAATGTAGGGGAAGAATAAGATTTCTGAAAACCATGGCAATATTAGTAACAGGAGGATTAGGTTATATCGGTTCACATACGGTTGTGGAGCTTTTAAATAACGACTTTGAGGTGGTTATTGTAGATGATTTATCTAACTCCGAGCGATTTATTGTAGAAAATATTGAAGAAATCACAGGTAAGAAGCCTGTATTTTATCCTTTTGATTTAAAAAGAAAGGAATTATTACACCAAGTTTTTGAGGCTCACCAAATAGAAGGCTGTATTCATTTTGCGGCTTTAAAAGCTGTTGGTGAAAGTCAAGAAAAGCCTGTGGATTATTATGAAAATAATTTGTTTTCATTGATTAATATTCTCCAAGAGTTTAAGGAAAGAAATATAAGTAATTTTATATTCAGCTCAAGTTGTACGGTTTACGGACAAGCCGATCAAATGCCTATTGATGAAAATACATCATTGAAACTTCCTGAATCATCGTATGGGAAAACCAAACAAATGGGAGAGGAAATTTTAAAGGATTTTGCAAATGCTCATCAAAAGAAAGTTTCTTTATTAAGGTATTTTAATCCTATTGGTGCTCATCCAAGTGCAAAGTTAGGAGAATTGCCCATTGGTGTTCCTAATAATTTGGTGCCTTATGTGATGCAAACAGCAGCAGGAATTAGAAAACAACTTTCCGTTTGGGGAGATGATTATTCAACGCCCGACGGAACACCTATTCGTGATTATATTTATGTGGTTGATTTAGCAAAGGCTCATGTGAAGGCATTGCAAAAATTAATCAATGAAAAGAACGACACAATTATTGATATTTATAATTTAGGAACAGGAACAGGTTCGTCTGTTTTGGAAGTCATTCATGCTTTTGAAAAAGCAAATGGCGTAAAAGTTCCTTATCAAATTGCAGAGAGAAGGGAAGGAGATATTACGATAGCTTATGCTAATGCCAATAAAGCCGAAAGAGAATTGGGGTGGAAATCCGATACTTCTTTGGAAGAAGCTTTAAGGACAGTTTGGGAATGGCAAAAATATTTGGAAAAGAAGAAAAAATACAAGTATTAAAAAATAAGTTTAAACGTTACAAACTAAAATTATTTTTTATATGTTTAAGAAAAAAACATCGATACTTTTTGTAGATGCAAAAGAGGGAGAGAATAAACATATTCAAGTACCAACAAAACTTTTGAAACATTGGAGGAAGTATGTTTTATTTTATAATTTCATTATTTTAATTTTAATGGGAATAGTGGCTTATTTTGTTTACGAAAAAACGAGTGAGTCATATCGTTTGGAGCTAACAAAAGCCAACAAAGTCAAACAAATGATAGATGTTCAAAAGATAGAAAAATCATTTAAGTCTATTGATGAAAATGTTAATAAAATTAATGTATTTCTTAAAAAGAGAGGTTTAAGTGAAATGAATTTTGAAAATGTAGGAGGAGAGGCGTATAATGATATAGATGTTACTAATGTAGATGAAGTTGCTCAGTTTTATAGCGAATATTTAGAAAAAGTAGCCGAAAAAATTAAAAAAGTTCCCATGGGAAAACCCCATATTGGAAAAATAACATCCAAATTTGGCTATCGCCATAATCCTTTTACAGGGAGGTCTTCTGAGAAGCATTCGGGGATAGATTTTAAAGGAGCTTATGGAAGTAGAATTAATGCCACTGCAGATGGAGAAGTCTTTTTTGCAGGAGTTAGAGGTGGATATGGAAATTGTGTTATCATTCAGCATAAAAATAATATTAAGACACTCTATGCCCACATGCGCAAAATTACTGTGAAACAAGGTCAAAAGGTAAGCCTTGGAGACAAAGTGGGAGAGTTAGGAAATACAGGGAGAAGTACTGGTCCTCACTTGCATTATGAAATTATGATGAATGATGAAAAAATAAATCCAGAACCATTTTTCAAATTATAATATAAAAAACGAATACCATATGTTTAGGTCAAATAAAAAACAAAAAACAAACAAGCTTGATTCCCAAAAAATTTCCACGGTTATTGGAGTAGATGTACTTTTTAAAGGAGATATAACTGGTAAATCTGCCATTAGAGTAGATGGAGTATTACAAGGAAATATCGAAGTTGAAAATGGTCTTGTACTTGGTGAAAAAGGAAAAGTGAAAGGGAATATTAATACCAGTTATATTGTTGTTTATGGAACTGTAGAAGGGAATATTACTTGTAAAGAACTCATCTTGAAAAATACAGGTGTCGTTCATGGTGATATTTCTACACATACTGTGGAAATAGAAATGGGAGGAAAATACAATGGACAATTGGTAATGAATACTCCTAGCGTTACTCCTAAAAAATAAATGAGTTTCAATTCTTTTTTTTGAAACTAAATATTTATCTTTGACCGATGGAAAATTTTATCGTATCAGCCCGAAAATATCGTCCACAAGAGTTTGAAACTGTTGTCGGACAGGCTCATGTTACCGATACTTTAGAGCACGCCATAGCCGAAAATCAATTGGCTCAGGCGTTACTTTTTTGTGGTCCTCGTGGAGTAGGAAAGACTACTTGTGCAAGGATTTTAGCAAGGAAGATTAATGAAAAGGATGGTACGGTTTCCGATGATGGCTTTGCTTATAATATCTACGAATTGGATGCGGCGTCTAATAATTCCGTAGATGATATTCGTGAATTAATAGACCAAGTGCGTTTTGCTCCTCAGGTTGGAAAATATAAAGTCTATATTATCGACGAGGTGCATATGCTTTCTTCTCAAGCGTTCAATGCGTTTTTGAAAACTTTGGAAGAACCACCTGCACACGCTATTTTTATTTTGGCGACAACGGAGAAGCATAAAATTATTCCAACGATTTTATCAAGGTGTCAAATTTATGATTTCAAACGAATTACGATTGAAAATATTCAGGAACATCTGAAAAAAATTGCCGAAAAAGAAGGAATTCAATACGAGGATGACGCCCTCTATTTGGTAGCTCAAAAAGCCGATGGAGCGTTGAGAGATGCTTTATCTATTTTTGACCGATTAACGACCTTTACTCATAAAAACATTACCCTTCAGAAGACCGCAGAGATATTGAATATTTTGGATTATGACCAATATTTAAATATCGTGGATTTGGCTCATCAGAATCAAATTCCAGAGGTGCTTTCGGCGTTTGATGAGATTGTGAAAAAAGGCTTTGATGCACATATTTTTATTGCAGGATTAGGAAATCATTTTCGAGATTTAATGATGGCTCAGAATCCAACAACCTTACATTTGATAGAAGTTGGTGAACAAACCAAAATGAAATATAAAACTCAAAGTGAGGCTTGGACAGCTCAGCAAATTATTGATGCTATAGAAATCTGTAATCACGCAGATATTCATTATAAAGCTTCTAAAAATCCTCGTTTGACAGTGGAAATTGCGTTGATGCAATTGGCGAGTTTAACGGCAAATTTGGGAAACACTAAAAAAAAAAGTTCTTAATTCTTCCTCCTAAAAGTATAGATGATGTATCCAAGAAGGAACAGAAGGTAAATCTTCCCGAAAAAAAAGCAACTCAACCAACTTCAAAAGCGGTGGTTTCGGAAAAAGTCCCTGAAAAAAAGCCATTGACTTCCAATAAACCTTTAGCCACTCAAAAAAGACTTTCTAAATATAATATTGAAGAAAATCTAAAGGAAAAAGAGGTTGTACAGGAAGAAAAAGAGGAGGTTTTGGACGATAATTTACCAAAACAGCATTTCACCAACGAAGATGTTCTCAGAGAATGGGAAACGTTTTTGACCGAAATAGAACAAAAAGACAAACTGATTCATTTTGCCATTAATGGTTTCAAGGTAAGTAAAAAAGGAGATGATATTCAGATTAATTATCCTTCGGTAAGTTCGAAAGTGGAATTTGAGAAGGTAAGTCGTGAATTTTTGAGCCGATTAAAGCAGAATTTAAACAATCATTATATTTCAATTGATTACCAAATTAATGTCAAAGAGATGAAAAAAGAAGTGGTTACCAAACGCAAAATATTTGAGCAGTTTTGTGATAAAAATCCGCTACTGAATGATTTAAACCAGATATTTCAATTCGATTTGAATTAAAAAAAATCGCATCAAAATTAACCTTGATGCGATTGATTGTTTTATACGAATTTAATATTAGTCAATCACCATTTCAGGGATTTCTCCTTCGATGATTAAATCACATTCTGTCGCTTTTACGATTTCTTCTACGGAAACATTAGGTGCTCTTTCCAATAGTTTTAATCCGTTTTCTGTCACTTCCATTACGGCAAGGTTAGAAACGATTTTTTTAACACAACCTACACCCGTTAAAGGCAAAGTACAATTTTTCAAAACTTTAGAAACGCCTGCTTTATTGGTGTGCATCATGGCTACAATAATATTTTCTGCAGAGGCTACTAAGTCCATTGCTCCACCCATACCTTTGACCATTTTTCCAGGGATTTTCCAATTGGCGATATCTCCTTTTTCCGAAACTTCCATTGCTCCTAAAATCGTTAAATCTACTTTCTGACTTCTAATCATTCCAAAACTGAATGCAGAATCAAAAAACGAACCACCTGGTAAAATGGTAATCGTTTGTTTTCCTGCATTGATGATATCTGCATCTTCTTCACCTTCATAAGGGAAGGGACCCATTCCGAGTACACCATTTTCACTTTGAAATTCTACCGAAATATCTTTAGGTACATAGTTGGCCACCAAAGTAGGAATTCCGATTCCCAAATTCACATAATATCCGTCTTTTACTTCTTTTGAAATTCTTTTTGCTATTTGATCTTTTGTTAACATTAGGCTTCTCTTTTAGTGGTTGTTCGTTGTTCTATTCTTTTTTCAAATTTTTCCCCTTGGAAAATGCGTTGCACCATAATCCCTGGGATATGAATTTCATTTGGATCTAATTCTCCAGGTGCTACCAATTCCTCTACTTCGGCAATGGTAATTTTCGCTGCTCCTGTCATTGGATGATTGAAGTTTCTTGCCGAACCTTTAAATATTAAATTTCCTGCATGGTCGCCTTTCCAAGCCTTTACAATCGAAAAATCTGCTTTAAAAGCGTGTTCTAAAATATGCATCTTACCATTAAATTCTCTTGTTTCTTTTCCTTCGGCAACTTCTGTTCCGTAACCTGCTGGTGTATAAAAAGCAGGAATTCCTGCTTGTGCAGCTCTACATTTTTCTGCTAAAGTTCCTTGAGGAGTAAGCTCTACTTCCAATTCTCCTGAAAGCATTTGTCTTTCGAACTCGGCGTTTTCTCCTACATAAGAGGAAATCATTTTTTTGATTTGTTTTTTCTGTAATAAAAGCCCTAATCCAAAATCATCCACTCCCGCATTATTAGAAATACAGGTAATGTTTTTAACATCTTTATTCACCAAAGCATTGATTGAATTTTCTGGAATACCACAAAGCCCAAATCCACCAAGCATTAAAGTCATTCCATCTTCAATTCCTTCGATGGCTTCTTGAGCATTTTTAACTCTTTTATCTATCATTATCGTATAATTTTATTTCGTGCCTAAATTACTAAAATTTATTTTAAATCCCTTGTGAAAATTGTTTTTTTTTGAATCTAAAATGCCAAATAACGAAAATTCATTTTTAGCATAATTATAAATAATAGCGACATTTTTAGAATCTTCATATTGGGAGATTTATACTACGAAATTCGCATATTGTTAAATTAGAAATCCTTATCTTTGGGCAAAAATAAAGACTTATGCAAGATTGGAAAACGGTTAAAGAATACCAAGATATTACTTATAAAAAGAAAAATGGAGTGGCAAGAATTGCCATTAATAGACCAGAAGTGAGAAATGCTTTTCGTCCTCAGACAACCAGCGAATTATACGATGCGTTTTATCACGTTTCCGAAGATGCTTCTGTGGGAGTTGTTTTATTGACAGGAGAAGGACCAAGCCCAAAGGACGGAGGACACGCTTTTTGTAGCGGTGGAGACCAAAAGGCAAGAGGTCATAAAGGTTATGTAGGAGAAGACGGAAGACATCGTTTGAATATTTTGGAAGTTCAGAGGTTAATTCGTTTTATGCCAAAAGTAGTGATTGCCGTTGTAAATGGTTGGGCAGTAGGTGGAGGACATTCTCTGCATGTGGTTTGTGATTTAACTTTGGCAAGTGAGCAGCACGCTATTTTTAAGCAAACAGATGCCGATGTAACGAGTTTTGATGGTGGTTATGGTTCGGCTTATTTGGCAAAAATGGTCGGTCAGAAAAAAGCGAGAGAAATTTTCTTTTTAGGAAGAAATTATTCAGCAAAAGAGGCTGAGGCAATGGGAATGGTCAATGCGGTTTTCCCTCACGCTGAATTGGAAGACAAGGCTTATGAATGGGCTCAGGAAATTTTAGCCAAATCACCAACCTCTATTAGAATGCTGAAGTTCGCAATGAACTTAACCGATGACGGAATGGTAGGTCAGCAAGTTTTTGCAGGAGAAGCAACCAGATTAGCCTATATGACCGACGAAGCCAAAGAAGGAAGAGATGCCTTTTTAGAAAAGAGAAAACCTAATTTTGGGGAAGACCAATGGATTAGTTAAAATGAATATTATCGACGAATTTGATTTTGAAAAACTTGATTATCAGCCTATCAAAAAGGAGTATGTCAAAGTGATGTACTTTAATACCTTATGGTTTGGGCTGATAATGGGTATTGGTTTGGGTGTGTTTTTCTATTTTAATGATGTTGAATGGTACACTTGGGCGATGGCTTATTTGGGTGTTTTGGTTTTGATGATACTCAAACTAATCTACAACCGTGCAGAAATTAAAAATAGGCTTTATTTTGTTGGTAATCAGTTTGTGGTGTATCGTTCGGGTTTGTTTTTATTGACCACGGAAATCGTTCCTTTTAGTAGAATTCAGCATACGAGTTTAAACCAAGGTTGGCTTTCTAAAAAACTGGGATTGGCGAGTGTTTCGGTTTTTACGGCAGGAAATGACGATACTTCTATTAAGATAAAAGGATTGTCATTGGACGAAGCGAAAAAGATGAATTCCTTTATTTTGAATCATTTGGAAGAATAAATATGAAGCTAAACCAACCACAAAGGCAGTCTAAATGGGGGATTTTAATTCTTTCATTGATGAATACTTGGAAGTTTTTAAAATCTACTTGGGTTATTTTCATTCCTTTTTTTACGAAATTTAATAAAGAAACGATTTTACTCTATGTCTTACCGATATTGCTCGTTATTGCTTTGGTGGCGAGTATTTACACTTATTTTTCGTATTTGAAATTCACCTTTTACATTGATGAAAATAATGAAGAATTTGTCATTCGTTCGGGTGTTTTTAACCGAAAAGAACTGAGGATTCATCGAGATAATATTCAGGATATTAATATTAATCAGCCTTTTATTCATCGGTTGATTGGGATTTATGAGTTGGATATTGATTCTCCGGGAACCAATAAAAGTGAGGTAAATGTAAAAGCCATTAATTTTGATATCGCCCAAGAGATACAAACTTATTTATTGGACAAATCATCGGTAGTGAAGGAAGCTGATGCAATTGACCACGAAACAAAAAATGAGAAGCAACTCTTGAAATTAAGCCTATTAAGTTTGTTTAAATACGGACTGACTGCCAATTATTTACGCAGTTTTGCGTTGCTTTTTTCTTTTGTTTTTTATATTGTTGATAAAATCAGGGAGTTTTTTAAATCCGATGAAATAGAAAATTATATCACTTCCAAAATCGATTATCAAATACTTGAAAATTCTATTGTTCTAACGGTGGTGCTATCATTTATATTGATTTTTTTGCTGATTATTTTCGTGAATATTATTTATCATGTATTGATTTATTTCAACCTAAAAGTAGAACGAAAGGACGAGAAACTGAATTTATCCTATGGTTTATTGGAAACGAAAAATGCGATTATTTCCAGTAATAAAATTCAATTTTTGGTAGAAACACAGAATTTTATTCAGCGAAAAATCGGAATGTCGGGCTTGACTTTTCATCAGATAGGACAATCGACCAAAAAGAATAAAAATCATTACCTTATTCCTGCTTGTAACGAAGAAGAAAAGGCGATTTTACAAGATTTTATTTGGGCAGAAAAACCTGTTTATGAGCAAGAATTAAGGCATAATATTCGTTGGTTTTTCGTTCGTATAATGCTAATGATCATTTTGCCTATAACCATATTTTACCTGATTTTTAGTAACGAAATAATGGATTATTTTCCTTATTTAATGGCTTATTCGGTACTAATGTTATTGATTTTATTTTTTGGTTATCGTCATGGTGAAATTAAATTTGGTGAGCAATATGTACAAGTGCAATCAGGGATTTGGGATATTGATAAAAAGACTATTCCTGTGGAAAAAATTCAAAAAGTGAAATTAAGTCAGTATTTTTGGCAAAAGAAAACCAATTTAGGTCAAATAAAAATCAATACGGCAGGAGGAAATACAATATTTGGAACGGCTAATTTTGCTGTTTTAAAGAGTATAGCGAAAAAATACAATCAAATAATTTGTAAAAAATATAAAAACTGGATATAATGAAGCATTGGATTCAAGCAGCGAGATTACGAACTTTACCGCTTTCTTTGAGTGGGATTATTATGGGTTCTTTTTTGGCAAAATGGCGATTAAATGGAACTGAAAATCAGTGGGATTGGGCAATTTTTGCATTGGCGATAGTGGTTACTTTGTTGTATCAAATTTTATCCAATTTTGCGAATGATTATGGCGATGCTCAAAAAGGAACAGATGCCCATCGCAACGAAAATGCTGAGCAAAGAGCCGTTGCTTCTGGAAAAATCAGCCTTGAAAATATGAAAAAAGCAGTGGTCTTTACTGCCATTTTATCGGCATTGGCGACTGTTTTGCTCTTGTATGTGAGTTTTATCCCTGATTTTATGAACGAATTTTATGTTTTCATCGGTTTGGGAGTGGCTTGTATTTTGGCAGCGATAGGTTATACGGTCGGAAAAAAGCCTTATGGTTATTTAGGTTTGGGAGATATAATGGTGTTTATCTTTTTTGGATTGGTGAGTGTAGGAGGAAGTTATTTTCTATTTACTAAATCTTTTTCTTGGGATATTTTGCTACCTGCAAGTGCCATCGGAATGATGAGTATGGCCGTATTGAACCTTAATAATATGCGAGATATTAACACCGATAAATTAACAGGTAAAAAATCTTTGGCATTGAGAATTGGATATAGAAAAGCGATGCTTTATGAATTATTTTTGCTTAATTTACCTTTGATATTGATTTTGGCATTTTTGGGATTGAATGGCTTTTTTGAAACGAAAAATTATTATCCATTTATGGTGATGATCTTATTATTTCCAATGATGGCATTGAGGAGAAGGATTTTACAAGTAAAAGAACCTGAAAAATTAGATCCATTTTTAAAGCAAGTAGGAATTATTACACTGATGATGAGTATATTATTGGCTTTTGGATTGAATTGGGAAGGATAGTAGGTAGAACCAAGAATCAAGAGTCAAGAACCAAGAGGTGTTTGATATAATGTTCACAAAGAAAAAAATATAAAACAATAAAAAATGACAATACAATTTTTAGGACAAAACTGTTTTTTGTTCACTTACAAAGGAAAAACGATATTAACAGATCCTTTCTATAATTTTGGAAAGGAAAAATCGGGGTTTGACATCTCAAAAAATAAGATTGATTATATTTTAATCACTCACGCTCACGGCGATCATACTGCTGATGTAAAGGAAGTTTTAACGCACTATCCAGAAGCGATTGTTATTGGTCAGCCAGAGATTTGCGGATATTTTGGACACGATAAAAATATCGATTTGAACTTCGGAGGAAGTACGATGATAGAAGATTTGAAGGTGAGCATGGTACCTGCATTACATACGAGTTCGTTTCCTGATGGCACTTATGGTGGTCAGTCAGCGGGATATATGCTCAACCTAAATGGAAAGAATATTTATTTTGCAGGAGATACGGGAATTACGGCAGAAATGGCTCATTTTCAACCGCTCTATGGCGATATAGATTTGGCAGTTTTACCGATTGGTGGGCATTATACAATGGACGCTCAACAGGCATCTTGGGTAAGTAAAAACTGGCTGAGAACCAATAAAGTAATGGCTTGTCATTTTGATACTTTTCCACCGATAAGTATTGACCACGATAAAGCAAAAAATGAATTTGTCAAAAATAATATTGACTTGATTTTACCCGAAGTAGGAGAGGTATTTGAGTACTAATTTTAAAATTAGACATAAAAAAATGGCAAGCTACCTAAATCACACCGCTACGACCGCTTACCCTTGCTGCGTTCCCACCCTGGGGGATTCACAGGAGCTGGTTGTTTAGGACTTGCCGATGCAAAGATAAGCTGTTTTTATTAAATTACAAAACATTATCTTTGTGAAAATAATAAAATAATCAAAGAAAGAAATGAAAAGAAATGTTTATGCGATTGGTTTTGTGGTTTTTATACTCGTTATGATTGCTTTTTTTATTACCAATATTTTTTTTAGAAATGTTAATTATTACGAAACAAGTATGGGTTTAAACGCATTTTTGTTGCCATTTTTGTTTGCTGCAGGTGCGTATTATTCGGTAACGACATTTAGTAGGTGGAAAAAAGTAATTTCCTTTAAGGAAGTCTATGGAAGGGCTTTTATTCCGATGTTTACGGCTTGTTTTTTATCGTTAAGTTCTATTTTTGTGTACATTACCTATGTGGATACGGATACCAAAGATTTATTAAATCATCAGTTTATAGAGCGATATAAAAATTCTTTGGAAGAAGAATATACGACAGGAAAAAAAGTAATAAAACCCAACACGCCAGAAATGGAAGAATTGGAAGATAAATATGCCGAAGCAAAAATAAGGTTACAACATAAAATTGACAAAAATGAAGATATGTTTTCATTACGTTATTTTGGTTATGTTTTCGCTGTTTATTGTGCGTTTTTCTTGATTTTATCTGTATTTTTTGGTAGTTTTTTCAGAACGAAAACTGTGGGGTAACGATGAAAAAAATATTTTTAATTTTATTTTTAGCGATTTTCGGCTTGGGAAAAAGCCAAGTGTCAGATGATTACAAAAAGACAGTGGTTACATCTTTCATTGATTATAATCGTTTATTGATCAATAAAGATTTTGAAAAGGCACTAGAATATATGCCGTCTCAATTTTTTGATATTGTTTCTAAAAAACAGCTCATTTTGTTTATAGAAAAGTTGTATAATAATCCAGAAATGGAATTTAAGTTTAGTGAACCAACGAATATTGTAGTAGGAGATGTAAAACAAATTGAGGGTAAATATTATGTTCCGATTGATTATCATTCTAATCTAAAAGTTAAATATAACCTTGAAAAAAAAGATGATAAAGAGGAAAATAAATTGCAAGCAAATTTGATAAAAATGATGTTGGAAGAAAAATTCAATACTGAAGTTCAATATGATGAAAAGACAGGATTCTATGATATTAATAAGAATAAAAGATGTATTGCAATTTCAAGTAAAGAAATAAAAGATTGGAAATTTATTGTGATAGAAAAAAAGCGAAAATTTTTACTTCAAAAACTTTTCCCAAAAGAATTAATTGATTTTTAAATCATTTAATCTTTCAATCATTTAATTTTTTAATAAATGAACAAAAAAGAACCCTTATTATCCATTGTGATTCCACTTCTCAACGAGGAGGAATCTTTGGTGGAATTATACACGAAAATTAATGCTGTTTGTCAGGAGCATCAATATGTGTTTGATGTTTGGTTTGTAGATGACGGAAGTACCGATAAATCTTGGCAAATCATTGAAGATTTACAGCAAAAATATGCGAATATTCACGGTATTAAGTTCTCTAAAAATTATGGAAAATCGCAAGCCTTACACTCGGCTTTTGAAAGGGTAGAAGGCGAAGTGATTATCACCATGGATGCCGATTTACAGGATTTTCCAGAGGAAATTCCTGCCTTATATCAGCAACTAAAAATGCAAAATGCCGATATTGTATCAGGTTGGAAACAAAAACGATACGATAATGTGATGACCAAGAATTTGCCGTCAAAATTATTTAATTGGGCAGCAAGAAAAGTTTCAGGAGTTGATTTACACGATTTTAATTGTGGCTTAAAAGCCTATCGTAAGCAAGTCGTAAAATCCATCGATGTCTATGGCGATATGCACCGTTATATTCCTGTATTAGCTGTGAATGCAGGGTTTAAAAAAATTACCGAAAAACCTGTTCAGCATCAAGCAAGACCTTATGGCGAATCAAAATTCGGAACAGAAAGGTTTGTGAGAGGTTTTTTGGATTTAATAACGCTTTGGTTTGTGAGCCGATTTGGAGGGCGACCAATGCACTTTTTTGGAGCAATAGGAACGCTGATGTTTATCGTTGGATTTTGTTCGGCATTGGGATTGGGAATTTCAAAACTCATTGATGTGTATAACGAGGTTTATGGAAATTTAATCGCTGATAATCCTTGGTTTTATATCGCTTTAACAATGATGATTTTAGGAACTTTGTTGTTTATTAGTGGATTTTTGGGCGAACTAATCGTCCGTTCCAATCGAAAAACACCGAATTATTTTATTGAGAAAACGATTTAGTGTATAAAATATAACAATGTAACAGTTTACCAATGTAACAATGTAACAATGTAACAATGTAGCAGTGTAGCAATGTGAAATTAGGTTAAACACACGAAATATTGAAATACAAAAAATAAGTCATAATATCAAAACGCAAAGGAAAACAAAGAGATAAAACAAGCAACAAGTTATTAAGAAAAACAAAGGCATTTCACTCATCAAAGAAAAACGAATCTTTGTATTACGAAAATAAGTGGCTTTGTTGATTCCCCTCTAAAAAGAGGGGTGCCACGGAGTGGCGGGGTGTGTATCATTCAAAACCTTTGTTAATTTTATATCCAATGAAAATTTCGTACGTTTGACTTAATATAAAATAGCAATAGTTAAAAATTGCGTTTTAATTGGTACATCGTTAAACTGTTAAACTGGTACAATATTAAATTATTAAAAAAAGTAAAAATGAATTTTAAGAAAAGGCTAAAAAAAGCACCTTATTTATTGCTATTATTTTTGGTATTCTATTGTTCAAAACCTATTGAGCCAAAAGGAGAGATAACCACACAAAAAATTGATATACAACCTTTCACGCATTTAAAACTCAAAGGGAAATTCAGGGCGTTTTACAAGAAAAGTGACAAAAACTTTATTGACATAGAAACTTATCCTAATATTTTTGATAATTTGAGTATTGAAAATAAAGGCGATTCTTTGATTATTTCCGAGAAAAAACCAATCAAAAAGGTGGATTTTTATAATGTTGATATTTATACCAATGCTGAAATTCATTCTATTATAATGTCGGATGCTGTGGAAATGAATACCGATAATGATTTAGTATCTCCAAAAATACATTTAAATTTAAAAGACCATTCGAAATTTATTGGCGGATTCGATACGCAACAAATTTTCATTAATATGAGTAATCTCAGTTTGATGAATTGCAAGGGAAAGGCAAAAAAGGCGTACATTCGTCTCGTGGATACGGCCAATTTTTTATCGCCTTATTTTTTGGTGGATAATATGACCTTGAAATCTAAAAATCAGACTTATACAGAAGTGAATGTGAAAGATACGCTTAGAGTGGATGTTCAGGATACTTCAAAATTATTGTATTATAATCAGCCTGTAAGGGATTTTAAAGTGGGCGAAAACACAAAAGTTAATCATCAAAAATTGAATTAAAATCGTATATTTGACATTAGCTAATCAAAAATATATTATACAATGAAAATTACAACAACAGAGACTATTCCACAAAGAGAAATTACAGCCATTTTGGGAATAGCAAGAGGAAGTACCGTAAGAGCAAAAAGCGTGGTAAGTGATTTTGTTGCAGGGTTGAGAAATTTTGTCGGTGGAGAATTAGATGAATATACAAAACTACAAGCTTCTGCGAGAGAACAGGCGCTTCAAAGAATGATTAATGATGCTGAAAAATTGGGAGCAGACGCCATTGTTAATGTTAGATTAACTACTTCGACAATTACTCAGGGAGCATCAGAAATTTTGGCGTACGGAACGGCGGTTAAATTAAAATAAAATGGAAATATTTCCCATTATGATGTTTTTACTCTATTCGTTGCTATCATTGGCATCCATTGCCATTATTGTTTATTTGGTAATTAAAAGAATAAAGAATCAAGGTAAGGAAGGATTTGAAGAAAGGGATAATTAAATTTTATGAAATTGATGAATAAATTAGCCTTGAAAGTTCCTCCGTTAATCGTTGCCATTACGACAGCATTGTTAATGTGGCTAACGGCATTGTGGCTACCACAACAGAATTGGGAATTTCGTTGGTGGTTATTTTCCTTATTGATGTTGATGGGTGGAGGTGTTGGGTTATCAGGTGTTCTGCAATTTCGTTCTTCCAAGACAAGCGTTTCGCCTACTAACCCCAATAAAGCCGAAACATTAGTAACAAAAGGCATCTATCAATATACGCGCAATCCGATGTATTTGGGAATGGCGATAATGTTGGGAGCTGTAGCTTGTCTGTTGAGTAATATTGTAACATTGATTTGGATGATATTTTATATGATCTATATTACAGAATTTCAAATTAAGCCAGAGGAAAAGATTTTAATAGAAAAATTTGGTAATGATTTTAAGTCTTATATGAATAGTGTAAGGCGTTGGATATGAATTATTTAATTAAATAAAAAAATAAATTATGAACACGATTGAGAAGGCAAAACTTTGGTTATCAGAAAGTTTTGATGAAGAAACGAGAGGAAAAGTACAAAAGTTAATCGATGAAAATTCTCCTGAATTGGAAGATGCTTTTTACAAAAATTTGGAGTTTGGAACAGGAGGAATGCGTGGCATAATGGGCGTAGGAACCAACCGATTGAACAAATATACGCTTGGTCAGGCAACACAAGGTTTGGCGAATTATCTCCACCAACAGTTCGAAGGGGAAGATATAAAAGTAGCCATCGCTTTTGATGTGAGACATAATTCTAAGGAGTTTGGAAAATTGTGTGCGGATGTTTTGACCGCCAATGGGATTAAAGTGTTGTTATTCCCACATCATCGCCCAACACCAGAATTGTCGTTTACGGTAAGAAATAAAAATTGTAATGCGGGAATTGTATTAACAGCATCGCATAATCCACCAGAATATAATGGTTATAAGGTCTATTGGAACGATGGAGCGCAGATTGTACCACCTCACGATAAAGCCATTATTGATGAATTTTATGGTGTGAAATACGAGGACATTAAGTTTGAAGGAAATGATAACTTGATAGAATGGCAAACCGATGCCGAAGATGAGGCTTATATTGATGCGTGTATTGATAACTCTATTTATCAAAAGGTAGGTTTTGATAACCTGAATATTGTGTTTACTTCTATCCACGGAACTACTTATACCACTGTGCCAAAAGCATTAGAAAAAGTAGGCTTTACCAAAGTGGATTTAGTGAAGGAACAAATGATTCCAAGTGGTAATTTTCCAACCGTAAAATCGCCTAATCCAGAAGAGCCAGCAGCTTTGGAAATGGCGACCGATTTAGCCAAAATCACCAATGCGGATATTGTGATTGGAACCGATCCTGATGGAGATAGATTAGGTATTGCAGTGAGAAATTTGGAGGGAGATATTCAATTACTGAATGGAAACCAATGTAATACGATTCTGACTTATTATATTTTAGACCAATGGAAAAAACAAGGTAAGATTACAGGCAAAGAGTTTATCGGTTCTACGATTGTAACTTCGGATATTTTCTTTGCTATGGCAGAGAGATTTGGTGTGAAATGTAAGGCGAGTTTGACAGGTTTCAAATGGATAGGAAAAATGATAAGAGAAGCCGAAGGTCAAGAGAAATTCATCTGTGGAGGTGAGGAAAGTTTTGGCTTTATGACAGGTGATTTCGTTCGAGATAAAGACTCTTGTGGAAGTATCTTGTTGGCGTGTGAAGTGGCGGCTTGGTGCAAGGCGAATGGGAAAACAATGTTTGAATACTTGATAGAAATTTACCAAGATTTAGGACTGTATTACGAAGGGCTTATCAATGTCGTGAAGAAAGGTAAATCTGGAGCGGAGGAAATTCAGCAGATGATGAAAAATTTCAGAGAAAATCCACCAAAAGAAATGGCAGGAGAGAAAATCAAAGAAATTAGAGATTATCAAGAGCAAACTTGCTTAGATGTATTGAGTGGAGAAAAAGTTGTCATGAACGAAATCCCAAAATCTAATGTACTGATTTATTACACTGAACAAGGAACGAAAGTTTGCGTTCGTCCGTCGGGAACAGAGCCGAAAATTAAGTTTTATGTTTCTGTAAAAGAACAAATTAACGATAAAAATGATTTTGTAGAAAAACAAAAAGCATTACAGAATAAAATAGATTTAATTAAGGGAGAACTGAGAAAGTAGATTAAGGCTATTTAAAAATTAAAAGATTGAAGGATTTAAAGATTAAGATTTTAAATTCTTCAATTTTTTTGTATAAACTTACATCACTCTTTGAAATAAAAGTTTTTGATGTTGGGGGAATTGTATATATTTGGACAGTTTTTATAAATAAAATTAAATTTATTATGAAAAAAATCATATCATGTTTTATTGTTTTACTCACATTATATAATTGTGCATCTGTTAGTCAAAAACAATATAAAGGAGATTTAAATGTAAAGACTCAACTAAAAGAATTTAATGGAATTTATGATGCGTTTCCATACTATTCTTATGAAAAAAAAGAAGAGAAAGACTTAAAAGAGGCAAAGCATATTTATATTTATGAAATAATGCAAAACACTGCACCTTATTATGATAAGATTAATTTTGAAACTTATGATAAAGTGAAAATTGAAATTCAAGGGAGTAACTCTTTATCTTATAGTCTAATTTCAAATAACGATCTGATAAAAAAGGGATTAATTAACTTCACATTTAAGAATGGAATGATGAAATTAAAAAATAATTTTTATAAATGCGAAGGTGTTCCTTTTATTTTCGGTGGTTGTAGAGAGGGATTTGTCAAACTTGGAAAATCAAATAATGGAGATTTAATCATTCAAAAATCTTATGATCAATATGGGGCTATTTTATTTATTTTTGGAGCAGGGCTAAATCATAATGTTGCATACAAGTATAAAAAGAATAATTAGAAAGCTTATAGCGTATTGGTTTTTGAAGGAATTTAAGTCTTAGTACTCAACTATTTGAATCAACTTATAATTTCGGTTATTTTGCAAAGTCTTGTGAATGACCGAAATATTTGTATTTTTACCCATAGTGGTATCAATGTTTATTTGCTATCTAACATCAAAAATAATATCAATAATGAAAACTGAAATAAAATACATTGAAATAAAAAGTGGTTTTAGTGGTAATGGAACAGCGTGGATAGGTCTTGTGTCATTTTCGAAAAGTGGAAAAACAATTTACTTTAATGGGCAGGCTTTTCAAAGTTTAAATGGTAATGGAATATCAGGAAACTATTTTAATATCGAAAATGGAGATGAATATTGGATTTCAGGCGTTAAAAAAGATATGTCTGATAGACATCGATTTGGAAGTGGGAAAATTTTGGTAGAAAAAAGAATATTAAATGAGTATCTTAAAATTATCAATAGAACAGCATTGCCCAAAAATAAATTTGATATTGTTGAAGTCAATACCAATATACCAACCCAAAAAATCTATGAATTAGAAAATGAAACTCATAATTCAGATGGGTTTGATAGGAATCTATATTTTAAAAAACCTTCAGAGTTAGCAACAGAAGAAATTGAATTTGTCATTGAAGAGTTAATGAAAGATGAAACCAACTGTAAGTATAGTAAAGGAAGAAAGTTTTATAAAAAAGCAAGATTTCAATTAGAAGTCGAACTGAATAAAAGAAAAAACAAATTAGTAGAATAAAACTTTTAGATATATTAGGATAATTATAAAGTTCTAAACCCAAAATTTCGGTTATTTTGCAAAGTCTTGTGAATGACCGAAGTTTTTGTATTTTTACCCATAGTGGTATTAATGTATTATTAATAATTATTAATCATTTAATTTAAATTATAATCAATTAAAATATTATTTTTTTAAGAAAAAGTTTTTAATATTGGTGGGGATTGTGTATATTTGAGTATTCTAACCAAATTCAAAAACTTATGGAAAAAAAACCAATTATTTTAATTCCAGGCATACAAGGAACAAAGTTATCGAGTATTAACGAGGTTGACTTTAAAGCAATTTGGTCAGGCGTTAAAAAATATTTTTCTAATATACACAGGCTTACACTTCAATTTGATGGTGAAAGTGATAAAGGGCCAGAAAATATAATAGAAAGAGCAGATGTTGAAAATTTAGCTTATTCGGAAATAGTCAATTATTTAAGAAGTATAGGGTATAGGGTATTTATTTTTGGTTATGACTGGAGAAAGTCTAATGAAAAATCTGCCGAAGAATTAAGTAAATTTGTAAAGAAAATTCAAAGGAAACTTAATGAATCAAAGATTAATTTTTTAACTCATAGTATGGGAGGATTAGTTCTTTCTGCTTATATGAAAAAACTCTCTTTAGAGGAGACAGATAGAATAATCAATAAAATAATTTTTACCGTTCCCCCATTTTTAGGCTCCATTGAGGCTACATTTAATTTAGTCATAGGTAAATCGAGACTTTTTAATTCAAGTGATGATTTTAGAAAAATAGGAAGAACCTTTCCTGGATTATACGAGTTACTTCCCGTTTATAAAAACTCATATGTATTTGAAGATAATAGTGAATTTAATTTTTTTGATTTTCACACTTATTGGCAACAGGTTGAACACAATTCAAAAAAACCTTTGGAAAAGTATAGAGTGATCATTAATAGGTTGGCTAAATTAAAAGAAGTTCGAAATCAAAATAACTATATTTTTAATTTAAGTAAACTGGATAGCAAAATCAGAAAAAGATTAATAATTTTAGTCGGAGGAGGAGAAAAAACACAGACCAAAATACTGATAAGGAAAAATATGGATAGATATAAATATTTTTTCGATTTTGAAGAATTTAATGATGAAGAAAATGACGCTGGAGATGGAACTGTTCCTCTAGTAAGTTCAGCTGTTTTTAAAGAGTCTATTACAACATTAAAAATAGATACAACATGGTTCGAAAAACGAATTGATTCAAAATTTATTATGTCTGATTGGCACGCCTTTTTTCTGAATAATGGTAAAATACAAAATATAATTAAACGCTTTTTTACTCCCAATTTCGAGTATAAAGAAGGCTGGTTTCAGTCTGCGGGAAAAAGAATTGAAAAACTATAATAAAGCAAGTTACAATATAGTATTAATACCATTACTAGTCGAGTCTTAAACCCAAAGTTTCGGTTATTTCGCAAAGTCTTGTGAATAACTGGAACTTTTTGTATTTTTACGGGCAGTGATATTAATTGACAACCAAAATAAAATAATCTTTTAATGATAAAAAAACAAAATAAAAATATGAAAGTATCAAAGTTAGCAGCCAATTTAGTAGGTTCGGAAATCGTGAAAATTGGAAATGAAGTCAATGATATGAAAGCCAAAGGAGCGAAAATAGCCAATCTAACCATTGGAGATTTAAATGCCAATATTTATCCTATCCCTGAATTATTAAAAAAGGAAATTCAGCAGGCTTATACGAATAATCTGACAAATTATCCACCAGCAGCAGGAATGAAAGAATTGCGAGAAAGTGTAATGAAAGACCTGAAAAACCGTTGGGATTTGAACTATGGAATCGACGATGTATTGATTACAGCAGGTTCTCGACCATTAATTTATGCTACTTATAAAACGATTGTAGATGAAGGAGATAAGGTGGTTTTCCCAATTCCATCTTGGAATAATAATCATTATTCTTATATGACTTCTGCCGATGTAATAGCCGTAAAAACAAAAGAAGAACATAATTTTTTACCTACTGCCGAAGATTTAAAACCTCATATCAAGGGTGCTGTTTTAGTGGCATTATGTTCACCTTTAAATCCTACGGGAACAATGTTTTCTAAGCAACAATTATCGGAGATTTGTGAATTAATTATCGAGGAAAACAAAAATAGAGGAGAAGACGAAAAGCCTCTGTATTTAATGTATGATCAAATTTACGCTAACCTTACTTTTAATGAGAATGAGCATTTTAATCCTGTGAGTTTGTTTCCAGAAATGCAAGATTATACCATTTATATTGACGGGATTTCTAAATGTTTGGCAGCTACAGGAGTAAGAGTGGGTTGGGGATTTGGACCTTCCCATATTATTAATAGAATGAAGGCTTTAATGACGCATATTGGGGCTTGGGCGCCAAAAGCTGAGCAGGTGGCAGTAGCAAAATTCTATGAAAATAAAGCCGATGTAGATAGTTTTGTAAACAATTTTAAAGGAAAAATTCATAAGAGTTTAGAAGTTTTACACCAAGGAATTCAAAATATGAAATCCAAAGGAATGAAAGTAGAAAGCATTGAACCAATGGGAGCCATGTACTTGACCATTCAGTTGGATTATTTGGGGAAAACAACGCCAGCAGGTAAATTAATAGAAACAACTTCTGATTTGGTATTCTATTTAATTCAAGAAGGAGGCGTGGCATTGGTTCCGTTTTCAGCCTTTGGAGATGAACGAAATTCGCCTTGGTTCCGAGCATCAGCAGGAGGATTAAGTGTTGATGAAATCAAAGAAATGTTACCAAAATTAGAGGGAGCGTTGAGTAAATTGAGGTAAAATGCAAAAGTTTCATTTATTAGTGTTCATTATATTAGGGCAATTTGTTTTTGCCCAAGAGCATCCTTATATATATACTAGTCCAGCTTTTCAATTTGAAAAGGGAACAATACAAAAAGTATTGGTGGATAAAACCAATCTAAGAGATACTCCGAATTTAGAGGGGAAAATTATTACTACCTTATATCAAGGGCAAGTTGTTAAGGTTATAAGCGAGACTAATAAAGTTCTACAATTAGGCAAAAGAGGTGCTCAGTGGTATAAAGTTAGTTTTCATCTTAATGGAGAAACGAAAACGGGTTATATTTGGGGAGCCAATTTATGTATAGGTTATCGACATCTAGATGGCTACGATTTTCTTTTTGGTGCATCAAATACAGAAAAGGAGGTTCTAAAAATGGAGGTCAAGGTCTTAAAAGATAAGAAATATTTACAGAGCGTTTTCTTTGATGTAAGTTTTGAAGAGAGTCTTTCTTTTGTTTTTTTTAAATGGTTAAATACCAATAAAGGTTTAGATGGTGTAGAAAATATTTTGTCCGCAATGGTTTCAGGAGAAGCGTGTGGAATTCCTACTTATACTCAAAATATGCTTTGGTATAAAGGAAGGTTAAAACCTTTTCCATTGTTAATGAGTGTAAGTGATGCAGGTGTTTTTTATCATGCTGAGGAATTTGTTTTTCCGAATGATAAAGGAGGAAAAGAGGGTCAGATTATTTTAAAAATCGAAGAGTCCGAAGTGGAAAATTCCGATGAAGAAGATGATGAAAAATGGAAGTATAAAACTAAAAAATCAGAAGCCATTTATCATTTAGATCAAAACCATAATATCATTAAAATTAATTAAATGAAAATAATAGCAGTTATTCCAGCGAGATACGAGGCGAGTCGATTTCCAGGTAAATTGATGAAAAAACTAGGGGAGAAATCCGTTATCGCAACCACTTATGAAAATGTAGTGGAAACCGATTTATTTGATGAAGTTTTGGTAGCCACAGATTCCGAAATTATTTTTGATGAAATTCAAAATATCGGTGGGAGAGTGGTGATGACAGGTGAACACGAAACAGGAAGCGACCGAATTGCCGAGGCAGTTCAAGATGTTGATTGTGATATTGTGGTCAATGTGCAAGGCGATGAACCGTTCTTAAAGAAAGAGCCTTTAGCACAGTTGATAAAGGTTTTCAAAACCGATGATAAAAAGGAAATTTCTTTGGCATCGTTAAAGATTAAATTAACAGAAAAAGAAGAAATTGAAAACCCTAATAATGTAAAAGTCATTACCGATTTACAAGGTTTTGCGATGTATTTCTCTCGTGCTGTGATTCCATTTCATAGAGATAAAGAGATGGAAGCTGAATATTTTAAACACATTGGTGTGTATGCTTTTAGAAAGGAGGCTTTAGTGAAGTTTGCCAATTTACCGATAACGCCTTTGGAAAAATTAGAAAAAATAGAGTGCATTCGTTATTTAGAAAACGGAATGAAAATGAAACTTTTAGAAACCGAATTTATCGGCGTAGGTATAGACACGCCAGAGGATTTAGAGAAAGCAAGAATTTTAATCAAATGAAAAATAAAATCATTCAGCTATTAATGGTATTGATTTCCTTGGGTTTGTTTGGGCAAACGGGAAAAGAAATTATAGAGAAAAATATAGAGAAATCAGGTGGCGCAAGAGCTTGGAAATTATTGCATACCATTCAATTAAAAGGTAGTGTGACGCTAAGCCTTACCGAAGAATTTCCTATCGAAATTTTACAAGCAAGACCTAACCTTACCAAAACTTCCATTTGGATAAATAACCAAAAAAGAACCATCGAAGGTTTTGACGGGAAGCAAGGTTACGAAATTGATTATGCTAAAAATCAGTTGGTGGTGAATCCTCAATACAAAGTTCAGAGTTTTGATAATGACTTTTTAGACTTTGAAAACAAAGGTTTTAAGGCTCGTTTTTTAGGGAAAGAAAATATTGATGGAATATCAACTTACAAGGTCGAGCTTACCAAAAATGTCAATAAAACTTATTATTATTTCGATACAAAAACCTATATGCTCATCAAAGAAGAAAATCAAGAAGAGACTTTATTGTATAAAAATTATAAGCGAATAGGCAATCTCTTTTTTCCATTTAGGATAGAAGGTTCTAATCCTAAAAAAAAGACAGATTATGTCTTGAACTTTAATGAAATTAAAACCAATAAAGCCTTTCCTAAAAGTACATTTCGATTTTAAGATTTAATGGAATAACAAAAACGCCCAATCTTCAAAAAATTGGGCGTTTTTGTTATTTTAGAAAAGTGAAGTTTTAAACATTCTTTATTACTTTCATATATTTTTCAAGTTCTTTCTTTACTTTTGGAGCGAGGATAACAATTCCTACCATATTGGGTACCATCATGGCAAAAATCATTGCATCAGAGAATCCCATTACCGAGTCTAAACTTGCTGCTGCTCCAATAATCACAAATACACAAAATAAAGTTTTGTAAGCGTATTCTGCTTTTTTACTTTTCCCAAAAAGGTATGCCCAACCTTGATAACCATAGTAAGACCAAGAAATCATACTACTAAAAGCAAATAATAATACAGCCAATGTCAATACATAAGGGAACCAAGAAATCGCTGATTCAAATGCTCCTGAAGTTAATAAAATCGCCTGACTCGTAGTCGAATTCGCATTTTCTGCATTTACATTTCCTGTAATAATTAATACCAAAGCAGTCATAGTACAAATCACAACCGTGTCGATAAAAGGCTCTAATAAGGCTACTAAACCTTCTGACGCCGCATATTTTGTTTTCACTGCCGAGTGAGCAATAGATGCAGAACCAATCCCTGCCTCGTTTGAAAATGCCGCTCTCCTAAACCCTTGTACCAAAACACCAGCCACTCCACCTGCGATTCCCATTGGACTAAACGCTCCATCGATAATTTGCATAAAAGCATCATCTATTAAGGTAAAATTACTGAAAATGACAAATAGAGATGCCAAAACATAAATTCCTACCATAAAAGGTACGATTTTATCTGTTACTTTTGCAATAGATTTTATTCCTCCAATGATGACAATACCTACTAATATCGCCATTATCATTCCAAATAACCAACCATTTCCAGCCAAAACGGAAGATTCTCCACCAGAAATATTTTGTAATAATTGAAAAGATTGATTGA
Organism: Flavobacteriales bacterium; assembly: GCA_002747105.1. Lineage (GTDB taxonomy): Bacteria > Bacteroidota > Bacteroidia > Flavobacteriales > Weeksellaceae. Next base: position 40,287 of record PDSY01000021.1, read on the forward strand.
CTTGGAACATATTTCCTCCTCCAAAAGAAGCTCCAATCACGAAGATAGAGAACAAAATTGCCAATATTCTTCCTAATCCTGTAAAACCAATGGATTTCAGCCCTTTAGATAAGAAATACATTGGACCTCCATAAACGGTTCCGTCTTCGGAAATATCTCTGTATTTTACCCCCAAGGTACATTCTACAAATTTCGATGCCATTCCCAAAAGTCCTGCAATAATCATCCAAAAAGTAGCACCCGCTCCACCAATGGAAACTGCAATGGCTACCCCTGCGATATTTCCCAAACCTACCGTTGCAGAAAGAGCAGCCGTCAAGGCTTGAAAATGAGAAACTTCTCCTGTATGACCTTCGATGGCAATGGTTTCTATATGGTCGCCATCGGTTAAGTCTCCTGCACCGTGTAAAGGTTCGTGGTGGTCTATATTATCATATTTTCCTCGGATAATATTCAAGGAAGTTTTGATGCCTGTAAAGTTGATGAATTTGAAATAAATCGTAAAGTATAAAGCTCCTAAAATTAATGGAAATAACACCCAATAGACATTGACACCCTCTGCAAATTTAATTTCATAAAAGATAAAATCTACAAACCATTTGGTCGCTTTTCCAAAATTTTCATCAATTTTTTCGTCGATTCCTTTTTCTTGGGCAAAGGTCATTAATGGAAGTAAAAGTCCCATTAAGGCGAATACTTTTCGTTTATTCATACTTATTTTTTTATTTCAAGCGAACAATATACAAAAAAATGAATTAACGCCGAAAAAAAATATTATCCAATCAGGGCAGAATCATGCTTCGTTAAAATATTTTAAAAATAAAGCAAACTGATTTAATCATTAAAAAAACAGTATTTTAGAAATTACATTTCACTCTTTTGTCTTGAAACCTAACGAAGTGGTTCGGCAAAGCCAAACAAAAGAGCCAAAAATTGCCTCCATAAAGTCGGCGAAGCTATTTCAAGACTGCGGAAATTCGGCTAAAAATAAGGTCAAAAATCTAAAATTTAGCTGCATTGAACCATTCCGTTAGGTTTCTAAAAATTGCTCCACCGCTTTTGCCTTCGCTTGCATCGAACACAAGAAATTTTTTAACGATTGTTAACTTCATTTTCTTAACGAGCGGTTGGGTGTTTACGCTGTTGCGGATAAATATACATTTTTTTTAAAATTATACACAAAACTTTGTAAAACAACCCAAACTTCGGTTTAAGCACCTGACCTGCAATAGCGTAAAAACTTGTGTTGTACTTTCGTTATCTATTTAAAATTTCATTTTTATGTATTTCACTTTGTTGTATATTTATTATTTTAATTTTTCTATAAATTTTCTTGGATTTTTTATAAACTTGTTGGCATTTGATTTCCCAACTATCTCTTGATATTCTTTCATTGTAGGGTTGCAAAGGTTTCCATTAACATCCATTAAAATCCAATTATTTTTTTTACAAAACAATAATATTTTCTTTAAAAAAAATCCATTTTTATCTCTTAAATCTGTTCTAAAAGAAATTTCTTTAATATAATTATCTTCAAGGCTAATATCAAAATCGTGGTCAAATTGACCGTTAGTTTTCCAAGAATATTCACTCCAATCAGACAAAGGTAGAATTTCACTTATTTTTTGTTTTAACATTTCAAGGTTTATATCAATATTTTTCCACCACTTTATTGTTCGAGCATCTTCAAATGTTGGTTGATTATCAATATTTATATCATAATTTTCCCAATATTCATTCCATTTATCTTCTTTTATTTCAATTTGTTTTGGTATGTGTCCAAATTTATTCTGAACAGGTTGCTTTGGTATTATAAAAGTTTGAAATTGGTATATTGCCATTCTATTTTTTTTTAAGTTTAGTCCATTCTATGACGCACAACGCCTATATTTCCGAGGTCTTTTTTCTGAAATTAAAATTTAGTCCTTCTGTTTAAATGGATTAAGATACTTATTATCATAATTAATTATTCATCGCTGTCAAAAGTACGATTTTACCCTATTATCCAATTCAAATTGATACAGTGAAGTTATCAGCATTAATAAAACCCATTTAAAGCTTGTAGTAATTTGGCTTTTGCACTCAAAAAATTGTATTGTGAATCGATATATTTTAAGTTGTTTTCTATCTGTTTGACCTCTCGATAATTAACTAAAAATAATGAACCTTCTCCTAATTCGAATTTTCGTTGTTCACTATAAATCAATTTGTCGTAATCGGAAACTAAATTTTTCGCAATTTCTTGCTGTTTTTTATACGAATCGAGTTGAGCTAAAATCGTTTTAACTTTATTTTGTAATTCAACTTTTGTTGCCGAAATCTCAAAATCAATATCGTTTACTTTTAATTTAGCAAGTCTTAAGTCTGCTCGTTCTTTTCGTACAAAAATCGGCATGCTGATACTCAAAAAGCCTTTATAATTATTCGTGTTAAAACTATTAAAGCTCTGATAATCTGATGATAAAAAATTATATTGTAGGTCGATTTTGGGTAATAAATTATTTAGTTTTAAACGCCTATTGATGATTAAACTCTGCTTTTTCAATTCTAATTGTTTTAATTTCGGATGTTCATCAGCGTTAAAGTTCAGGGCATCGGCAATCGAATTTTTTAAAATCATATCCATTTTAGTAATGGTTGTTTCATCAGGAATTAGGCTTTCGCTCATTTCCAAGGGAACATTATTGTCTAACCACAAATAATTTGCTGTTGCTAATTTAGACTTTAAATAAACCAAATTTGTTTTTTCAAAATCCAATCGTCGGGTTTTAAAATTGATATTCGCTTCCAATGTATCTACGGCAGGTTTATCTCCTGCAAAAAAGCTCGTTTTCACATTTTTCAGTCGAGTTTCAGCGTTTTTTAAATAATTAGAATAGACTTTTTTCGCTTGATAATTTTTTAGCCAATTCAAATAGACCTCCACCGCATTGAATAAAATTTTATTGATTACCAATTTTTGTTTTTCGGCAGATTGTTTTTCATACAATTTGGCTTGCTTTAAGGTTGCCATTCGCTCGTTTATCAGTAAACCTTTCGCCAACGAAACCGAAATTCCCGCACTATACAAACCCTCTTTAGGCGTTTTCATTTCGGGGTTTAAATACATCCCTGAATTTTTTTCATAATTCGCCTTAAACTCTATGCCGTACCAAGTGGGAACCTTAAAACTTCCGTTAAATCTGTCGTAATACTCTTTGGATTTAAACTCTTTTTTTTGATAATCTACTTCGATTTTTGGATCAAAAGCACCTCTCGATTTTAATAATTTCGCTTCACCAACACTGGTGATCAGTTGGGCTTGTTTAATGATTGGATGATATTTTTTCACGTATCCTAAATACTCTTCCAGCGTTAAAACCTCTTGTGAAAAAGCATTTCCGAAGATAAAAAGTAATACTAAAACAACAAATTTTCTCATTTTTTCGCTTTTGATTTAGATGTTTTTTTGGTTTTCGGCTGATAAAAATTAGGTGGAAAACTATTGATTTGTCGCCATAATTCGTACCAAATAGGCACATTTTCTAAGAGCGTAATCGTTCTCGCCCCTGAACCCACTCGTAAGGCTTTTGGCCATTTCTCATCAGATGTATCAGGAGAAACCAACACACGATACATTCCATTATTGCTAATGAAATTTTCAATGGCAACAATTTTAGCTCCATAAGTTCCCTGCGAGGCATTTGGCCAACCACTAAAAACAATTGCAGGCCAACCATCGAATTGTACACGAACATCTTCTCCTATATGAATAAGTGGTAAATCAATCGGTTTTACATACATTTCGACGGCGAGTTCAATATCTGAAGGCATGATGCTGAGCAGTTGCTCTCCTGCTTTAAAGGTTTCCCCAATTCCAGATTTTATGGCTTTATTAATATAGCCATTTTGTGGTGCAGTGATAAATAATAGATTATTTCGTTTTGTGTAATTGGCTAAATTGGTTTCGAGTTTTGATACATCGGCTTGACCTTTATAAGCATTGGATTGTGCACTAAATAAATTGGATTGCACCTTTGATAATTTATCTCCATAAGTAGCACTAATGGTCGAAATCGCCAATTGAGCATTGATGATATTATTTTTTGAGGTTAAAAATTTGTTGCGTTGTGAGGTTAATTTAGCATTAATCTCTTGAAGTTTGGCTTGTTTATCTTCTACATCACGCACTGCTTTTAATCCTTCTTTTTGCAATGAAACCGTTCGCTCGTATTGGCTTTTGGCAATTTCTGCTTTTATTTTAATAGCCTTCAAATCTATACTATCGGTTTTTGCTTTTAAGCGAGATTGTATGAGTTTGTTTTTGGCTTGTTTTAATTTTAATTTTTGTTCCTGCTGAAGTGCATTAATCTGTTGTTGTAGAGCCATTACTTTATTTTTATAAGCATTAACGGCTCCTGATTTTGCACTAATTTGCGTTCCTGTTCGTTCGGTGAGTCTTTCATCAAAATAATCACTTTTGATTTCTGAAATTCTCAGTATCGTATCGCCTTTTTTCACAAAATCGCCCTCTTGTACAAACCATTGTTCAATTCGTCCTGGAATTGGCGATTGTAAAGTCTGTGGACGCTGACTAGGCTTTAAAGTGGTAACATTACCTTTACTTTTAATATTTTGTGTCCACGGAAGAAATAAGATAATGATTAATAAAATTATCGCCACCAATAGAAAATATCGAAATCTTTTGAAATAATTCTTATTGAATATCTTACTCCCAGAGATAAACTTTTTTTCATCGATATATTTTGATATCTTGTTGTTTGATATATTTAACATGATTGTTCCGATTTAAGTTCAACGATACTTCCTTTTTTCAACACGATGTGTTTATCGCATTGATGCTTCCAAGTTTCATTCTGACTGACAACCACTAAAGACCAAGGTTGTTTTTTATCTGCTAAAAATACTATGATTCTATTAGCTTCTTTGGTTTCAAATTGGTCGAGTGGATTTTCTAAAATCAATACTTTTGGACGTTTTGCAATGGCTCTTGTTAAGATGATTTTCTTTGCAATAGTATAGCCTATTTGTTTTCCTTCGGGTTTTAAAATAGTGTTTAATCCGTTCGGTTGTTGCTTGATGAAATCAATAAGTCCTACTGTTTCAAAAATTTCAAAAATAAATTCATCCGAAATAGAAGGGTCTCCAAAAGTGATATTTTCTCGAATCGTTCCCTCAAAAGGTGTTTCGTTGGAAAAAGAAAGCCCTAAATCCGCTCGATAGGAATTGATTCGTAAACTTTCGATGGATAAATTATTAATAAAAACATAACCTGATGATGGCGAAATAACTCCAGCAATCAGTTGTAATAAGCTTAATTTTCCGCTTCCGATATCTCCTTCTATCAATATTCTATCGCTTGGATGAATCGTTAATGATACTTCTTTTAAAATAGGAATATTGCGTTCTTCTACTTCGTAACTGGCATTTTGCAGTTCAATTGTAAGTCCGTTTTTCGAGCTTGAGGTTTCTCCTTCTTGAGCTTCTAACGGTTGGTCAACAACTTGTCCTAATTTTTCAATGGAAGTCAATACATCATAGTAAGATTCTAATCCTAAAATTAATTTTTCCACCGAACCTACTACCAACAAAATAATGATTTCTGCCGCCACAAACTGTCCGATATTCATCTGTTGATTGAGTACCAAAAAACCTCCAATGAGTAATAATCCAGCAGTTACAAGAAGTTTAAAACCAATCATTTTTTTGTACTGTAATACCAATACCCTAAAATGGTTTTCACGAGCATCTAAATATCCTGAAACCAATTTATCTGTTTTCTCAAGGGCTAAATTCGTCTTTCCTGATACCTTAAAACTGATAACGGTTCTTGCAATTTCTTGTAACCAATGGGCGACTTTGTATTTGTATTTTGATTCCATTAAACTCGCCTCTAAACCTCTTTGAGCCGTGTATCTAAAAACAATATAGCCCAATGCGATAAGTGCGATTCCGAAGAAAATAAAAAACGGATGATAAAAAGAAAGTAAAACTAACGCAAAAATAATTTTCAGAATGGCTGATGGAAAATCGATCAATATTTTAGAAAGTCCTTTTTGAATTGTTAAGGTATCAAAAAATCGATTGGCAATTTCGGGAAGGTAATGTTTGCGTAATTCGCTCATCTTGATTTTAGGAAATCGATAGCTTAATTCTAAAGAAGCACGAGTGAAAATTCGTTGCTGAATGGTTTCAATTACACGCATCTGCATCAGTTTTAATCCGCCTGAAAAAGCCACGCCTAATGTTACCAATACAATTAATACTATCCAAGAAGCAGTGATTTGTGAACTTTGCAATAAGTTGATAATTGCCTGTATTCCAAGAGGTAACGAAAGCGCTACAATCCCTTCAAATATAGCGAAATAAGCAATGTTTAAAATGTCTTTTCGTTCTAGTTGTAGCAAGCCTAAAAAACGCTTCCAAGGTGTTAAGGTTTTATTTTTCATCTATTTTTTCTGTATCTTTTCTACTAACTTTTTTCTCATTACGATATTGTTTCATCATACTAAACTGCAAATATAGTTGATTTTAAGTTTTTATAACGAAAGAGGATGTTTGAGATGTGAAAATAAAAATGAATGTAAAGTGTTAATTTATTTGTATTCAGTTGTTTATAGTCTATCTTGATTTCGGAATTTGCTATTTATTCTCTTAGCTGAATTTTAGGAATGTTGATTATTTTATGAATTAGAAATTACGAATATTAATCTTGAATTTTAATAGCTTCAAATTTCTTTTCAGTTAAGGGTACTGATTTTTGATTATCAATAATGTATTTCGAAGTAAAAATTTGTTTGGTCAGTTTCGTGATATTTTTTTCTTGAAGTGTTTTTAATATTTTTCAATACTATTATTGTGATTTTTAATAAAGTCTAGTTCTGCTTTTTCATATTCTCTTAATTTCTTTATGAAATCGGCATCTTTTTTATAATGTTGAAAAGTTTCCATATAATTTCCCAAAGGGTTTTTATAGTATTTTTTTATGGTTTTTTGAAACTGTTTTTTGGAAATTTTAGTACAAGCAAAACCTTGATGTTCCATCATGTTTTTAATATAAAGCTGAAATTTATCATCATGCCGAAGTCCTTTCATTGTCCAAATAAATTCATTTTTGTCGTCATTCATTTTAATAATTAATCCTGGTAAATTACCAAACTTATAAGGTCCATTATTGATAGGAATTTCGTTTGAAAACCAAGCCGTCCATTGTCTTCCACCATATTGAGTAGTGGCTTTTTGACACAAAATGTTTTCTATTTTTTGAGTTTCATTAAGGATAGCCCAATTTAGATTCATCTTTTCTTCGTAGTAAAAGCCACCTAAATTTCCGATATATTCATTTAGAATAAGTTTTTCATTATCTTTTTTGATGACTTTATAGGCATTGGGGATTTTTTTGTAAATACTTTTTTGTTCTTTTTGCATCAAATCTCGATGTTCCGAAAAAGCTTTTATGAATAGAGAATCTCGCATTAAAACATTTTGATTCTGAAAGGTAGATTGATTGCCTTTAATGGTTAATAAATCAATGGTTTTCTTTCTATCTTTGCTCGCTTTACTCGGTTGGTAGTCGAGTTCGTAATACACTCTAATACTTTGAGAATAGATAAAATGAGAGAATAGAAATATCAAAACACCAATAATATTAATAATTTTTTTCATATTTTTAATTTTAGATGGGTCAATATACGAAATTTCCCTAATCCCTAAATCGTAATTTTCAGTCCTGTAAGTTTTTCAAATAATAATTTCATTCCTTTGGTGGCAGAGGTTTGAAAGCAATTTTCGGAGCGGGTATATTCGTTAGGTAAATTCGGGTCGATAATAAAAACTTCACAATGTGGAGGAATAAAATCAATTAAACTCGCAGCGGGATACACTTGCATACTTGTTCCAATAACTAAGAATATATCGGCTTCGGTAGCGATTTTCACAGCATTTTCCATCTCGGGAACCGCCTCTCCAAACCAAACAATATGCGGACGAAGCTGAACGCCATTTTCATCTACATCGCCTATATTAAGGTCATCTTCCCAATCCAAAATAGTTTTTTCCTGATGATTAGGCTTTACTTTGTTCAGTTCTCCGTGCAGGTGTAAAACTTTTTTAGAACCCGCTCTTTCGTGGAGGTTATCGACATTTTGCGTAATGATTTCCACCTCAAAATAATCTTCCAAATCCCTTAATAATCGATGAGCAAGATTGGGTTGTACTTCCTTTAATTGTCTTCTTCGTAAATTATAAAAATTTAACACCAATTCTGGATTTTTCGCAAAACCTTCTGGACTTGCTACTTCTTCTATTCGGTGGTTTTCCCATAATCCATTTGCATCACGAAAGGTTTTAATACCACTTTCTGCCGAAATGCCCGCTCCTGATAAAACGACTAATTTTTTCACTTTTTTTTGATTTAGATAGTACAAACTTCTTTTTTAGCTAACTTCAAATGTATGAAATTTAAATAATATCATTCATTGTTTAATTTCCCAAGTCTTTCAAATCCACAGAATTCAACCTCAAAGCATTGGTGATTACGGATACCGAACTAAAACTCATTGCGACGGCAGCGAACATCGGACTGAGTAACATTCCAAAAAATGGATACAAAATCCCTGCTGCCAAAGGAATTCCCAAAGCATTATAAATAAAAGCAAAGAATAAATTTTGTTTCATATTTTTCAGTAAAGCATCGCTTAAAATTTTGGTTTTAGCAACACCTAAAATATCACCTTTTAAAAGCGTTATTTCTGCATTTTCAATGGCAATATCCGTTCCCGTTTCCATCGCAATTCCAATATCAGCCTGAGCCAAAGCAGGAGCGTCATTGATACCATCACCAGCCATGGCTACTATTTTGCCTTTGGCTTGTAAAGCTTTAATAAACTGAATTTTATCTGTTGGTAAGCATTGAGATTGATAGTTTTTAATACCTACTTGCTGAGCGATTTCTTGGGCAGAATTTTCGTTATCTCCAGTCAGCATAACGATTTCTACTCCTTGACTTTGAAGATAATCAACAGCCTTTTTGGAACTTGACTTTAATGCATCAGAAAAGGTGAGTTGAGCAATGACAGTATCGTTTTTAATTAAATAAGAAGTCGTGTTGTTTTGCTCTCCAAAATCGCTTGGTAAATGGATATTTAAACTTTTTACTAAACTTAAATTACCTAAATAAAACGACTGATTTTCTATTTTTCCTTCAATGCCTTTTCCAGTATTATTTTTAAAATTATCTACTTTTTTGAGGGATAAATTTTGCTTTTTTGCCACCTTTAAAATAGCCTTGGATAAAGGATGCTC
>PDSY01000022.1 GCA_002747105.1 Flavobacteriales bacterium
TCTATTACTGAAGTAATGGTAATGGTTACCGTTTCCGTCTTACATAAAGCTGGAGTTGTACCATTTACACATACTTCGTATTCTACAGGATAAGTTCCTGCTGGCACTGCTCCTGTTACATTCACTTCTCCTGTTGCAGGATCTAATGTAATACCTGCTGGCCAAGTTCCTGACTGAGACACAGCTACCTCTCCTGGGTTAGTCCCTATTACTGGAGTATTTCCATCTAAAGTATCATTCCCCAAGATATTTGGAACCGTAAATGGCGTTCCAAATGTTCCTGAATCTGCATCTGGATTTAAATCTAATTCATAACAAACAGCATCTTTTTGTGACGCATCTTGTGATGTTCCTACTGCTTGACCTGTTGCTCCTGCTTGTGTTGGAACTCCATTCGCATCTACAGCTCCACTTAAAGAACCTCCTGCAGCAAGATTAGCATCAGTAAATGCTCCTGCTCCTTCTACCGCATCTGGACATCCATCATTATCAGAATCTAAATCTAAATAATCTGGTGTACCATCTCCGTCGGTGCCAATCCTGTCACATCAATCTTTCCTGATACGGTTACTCCTCCTGAACCTACTAATGTTACTTTAAGTTTATTAACGATTTGATTTCCTTCTCCAGTAGGAGTACCATTATACCAATAGAAACTCATAGTACTGTTTAATGAAGAACTCAAGTTTAAGTTCATATCATCAGGACTAAAAAATGTAACCGTTCCAACATCCGAAGACTCATCACTAGCTACTATAAAGTTTCCTGAAGGAGCAGCAGGCACATTACTAATAGGACATCCAGCAGCTGTATTCGTTTCTGTTGAATGGTTTAGTTCATTTCCTGTGTTTCCTTTAGTCCACCCTTCTTTTCCAGATTCAAAATTAATCTCGAAAGGAGTACATGAACCTTCATCGCTGTCTAAAATACCATCATTATCATTGTCTAAATCACACTTATCACCTACACCATCACCATCGACATCGGTAAACAAAGTACTACCAGCATTACAAGGGTCGCACTGCTGTAGAACCTGTTCCTACGGTTACCGTTCCTCCTGCATTGACAACATTATTATAAGTGAAGTTTCCTCCTCCTTCTATCGCATCTAAACATCCATCGTTATCTGAATCTAAATCTAAATGATCTGGGATGCTGTCGCCATCGGTGTCTCCACAAGGTGCTGATATTCCAACAAAGTAGTTGTCTCCTGCAGCATTTGGGAAAGTAAGTGAAAATTCAGTTTCGCCAGCAGGCAGTATCGCTGAAAATCCTCCATCATTTAGAATGTTTGGATCATTAATCAATGTAAACACATTTGTACCTACTCCTGTTCCATTTACCAATGTCTCAATCGTTACATTTGGTGAAAATTCTACAACACTTGTATCAAGTGATGTTATATGTAAATACAAATCTGATGTTGTTGGAGCATCAAAAGTAAAGGTGTAAGTTACTCCTGCCGCTGAATTAACTAAACTCATAATTGGCTTACCTTCTATATTAGCTCCATTGATATTTAAACCTGCCGTACCTGGATAATTTGCATGAACGCTAGTTGCTGTTGTTTTTTGAGGATCTCTTTTATCAGAGTTATTAGTAACAGTTACGGTCATTCCATTAACAACACCTGTAACCGTAGCATCTCCAGCTGTGCTAGGGGAACCTGGGGCAGGGTAACTTGGGGTAGGGTCTACTACTGTCCAATTCATCCAAGGAGCGTTACATTCATCGCTGTCTAAAATACCATCATTATCATCATCTAAGTCATCGATATCATTTACTCCATCACAATCGGAATCTCCAGCAATAACGATATCAAATTCATAGCTACAATTCGGTGCATTATTGCTTATTTCTAAATGATAAGACCCCTCGCCTAAAGTAAGAGTTGTGCTCGTAGTAGTACCTGTATAAGTGTTTTCCGATGTTCCTGTTTGGGTAATTGTCCAACCTGTTTGGGGTAGATTTGTAATTTGAATATCTGTAGTCGTATTAACACAATCTACTCCTGCTTGTAATGGTGCTACTTCTGGCACCATAAATTCAATCTTATAATCCTCTACTTCTCCACTGGTTGCTAAGTCTGAAGCGCCTAATATTTGGTCATAAGATACTCTAAAACGCATTATACGAGTATCGCCAACCTGAGGTTGGAATCCCGTACCAAAATGCCCTTGGAAGTCAATATATTTATAACCATCAAAACCTGGAAGAATTGGTTCTGTGATTTTTTCATTGGAATCAAAGGTTCCATTATCGTTGGCATCTATCCAAACATGTAAATATCCTGTTTTAGTATCATGATCATTATGTACTTTTACAGGACCTTGACAATCTTTAAACCACTTAGCTCCTGGTATTCCGTCTTCGTCATTAGGTGTTCCATCATTATCATCTCCATCTGCATTAGCACTATGAAGAGCATTATCTTCTGAATCTACATATTTACCAATACCAAGAATGGGTTCGTCTAAAGCTACCAAGTCTTGTGAATTAGGCTGAGCGTCCCAAACCTTTTGGGTTGTCATCAACGAACCACCAAGAGATGGTAAAGTATAGTGTCTTGCGCCTTGGCTTACATCATAAGAAGCTGGAGCATCTCCGAAATCTAATAAATCTATCAAGCCTAAGGCAATGGTTTGTTTTCCTCCTCCTTTGACATTCACTCTTAATTTATTAACATGGGTTGCAGCAAACATTACATCCCCTTTACCGTCTCCCTGATTACTATGATTGATAGCTTGTAATTTAGCTCCCATAGTCGTATTTGTCGTAGGTGTAGTTCCTACAGAAGGCGTTACTGTAACATGAAATTCGCCATTAGGATCGTAAGTATACGTTTCCACTGGCTGTATAACAGCGTCAGGTTGTATTTGTCCGTTTGAATCAGGTAGGATTTCTAAAGAGTAATACTCATTACTACTTCCTAAACTTTCTGAGCCTGCAATAATAAAAGCAAAGTCGTTTACTGGAATTGCAGTCCCTGATAAGGAAGCGGTAATCTCCACATCAAAAGAAACTAAACCTCCACTTTGTGTATTGATTGCTATAACTTTATCATTATAGCCATTAGCTCCAGAACCTGTTCCCCAGTTATACGCTTTAGGGAAATTATTTTTATACCAACTATTGTAAATGTCAGCATAAGGATTTCCACTTACATTGGATAATTCTATTGTGTAAGTAATTCCTGAATTGGTTGCTGTGAAACTAATCGTTTTACCATCAGTGATAGGATTATACCTATTACCCCATTCCAACCAGTAAATATCGTCTTTATATTTACCAGTACCTCCCGTTGCTTTTGAAGCTTGTGCAGACGAAAGCGTCGTTGCACAAAACGGGATAATCATAAAAAGTGTTTTTAAAAATTTTCGCATAATTTTATTTAACTTATATATTAAATGTTTGATTTTTCCTAAAATTATTTTTAGTATTCAATTTTTTTAGTATTTAGACACTTTAGTTTGTTTATAAAATACTGAAAATCACCGCAAATTTAATTGTTTTTTTTTATATAAAATTGAAAATAGGGATTAAAATCCCAAGATAAGTCCATATTTTTTTTAGTTTATATTGTGTACTGTATTAATATTCGTTTGTTTGGATTAGGTATTGCTCGTTTATACTGTTGTTAATCATTGGTTTGTGTTTTTGGAGAATAGATGAATTAATATTAGTGCTTTATCCGATAGAGCTATTTTTTAGTGCCGTCAAATTGAATGGCATTCAATTGTTTGCTTTTTGTTGATACTCTGAAAAAAGAGGTTATTTTACCTTAAAACAGATTCCGTATAAAATTGTCATATTAAAATTAAATGCGTATTTTTGACAAAAATAAATTTGAATTAAAATGGCAAAAGCAGACGATAAACAAAAAGCCCTTTCATTGGTTTTAGAAAAGTTAGACAAAACCTATGGAAAGGGAACAGTAATGAAATTGGGCGATAGTGGAGTAGATGACTCTATTGAGGTCATTCCTTCAGGGTCTTTAGGATTGGATATAGCATTAGGTAATGGAGGTTATCCGAAAGGGAGAATTATAGAGATTTATGGACCTGAATCTTCTGGTAAAACCACCTTGACTTTACATGCTATTGCCGAAGCACAAAAACAAGGAGGAACTGCCGCTTTCATTGATGCGGAGCATGCTTTTGATAGATATTATGCAGATAAATTAGGAATTGATGTAGAAAATTTAATTATTTCTCAGCCCGATAATGGCGAACAAGCATTGGAGATTGCAGATAATTTAATCCGTTCTGGTGCAATAGATATTTTGGTAATCGACTCTGTGGCTGCACTTACACCGAAAGCCGAAATAGAAGGCGAAATGGGAGATTCTAAAATGGGTCTTCACGCAAGGTTGATGTCTCAGGCATTGAGGAAACTAACCGCTACTATTTCTAGAACCAATTGTACCGTTATCTTCATTAATCAGTTAAGAGAAAAAATCGGGGTGATGTTTGGAAACCCTGAGACAACAACGGGAGGAAATGCCCTTAAATTCTATGCGTCAGTTCGTTTGGATATTAGGAAATCTGGTTCACCGATTAAGAAAGGAGATGAAGCCATTGGAAGCAAGGTAAGAGTAAAAGTGGTAAAAAACAAAGTTGCTCCACCGTTTAAACAAGCCGAATTTGATATTATGTATGGTGAAGGAATTTCTAAAACAGGAGAAATTTTAGATGCTGCGGTAGATTATGGCATTGTCAAGAAAAGTGGCTCTTGGTTCAGTTACGGAGATACAAAATTAGGTCAGGGTAGAGATACTGTAAAAGATTTAATTAAAGACAATCCAGAACTTGCCGAAGAATTAGAAGACAAAGTAAAGGAAGCGATTGCGAATAAATAAAACAGATTTAGAAAAATAATGACAAACAAAAAGCCTATTTGTTGAAAATAGGCTTTTATTCTTATTCTGTTGATTGAATTTATTAATCCTCCTTTCCACCAAAGAACGAATCCACAAATTCCATTGCGTTAAAGACTTGTAAATCGGTCATTTTTTCACCAACACCAATATATTTCACAGGAATACTAAATTGGTCAGAAATCCCGATGACAACACCTCCCTTCGCTGTTCCATCCAATTTGGTAACCGCCAATGCACTCACTTCCGTAGCAGCGGTAAATTGTTTGGCTTGCTCAAAGGCATTTTGTCCTGTGGAGCCATCTAAAACCAATAAAACTTCGTGTGGAGCATCAGGGATTACCTTTTGCATCACTCGCTTAATTTTAGAAAGTTCGTTCATTAAATTCACCTTATTATGAAGTCGCCCTGCGGTATCAATAATAATCACATCGGCGTCTTGAGCGACACCACTTTGCACCGTATCGAAAGCTACAGATGCAGGATCAGAACCCATATTCTGTTTTACAATAGGAACGCCTACTCGTTCGCTCCAAATTACCAATTGATCAACAGCAGCAGCACGGAATGTATCCGCCGCACCTAAAACGACCTTTTTCCCTTGCGATTTAAACTGATGAGCCAGCTTACCGATTGTAGTTGTTTTTCCAACACCATTTACCCCAACCACCATTATCACGAAGGGTTTTTTAGTTTCGTCAATATTTCCTGATTGAGCGTGAGGGTTTTCTAATAATAAATCTGAGATTTCCTCTCTTAAAATTTTATTCAGTTCGCTCGTGCTCACGTATTTATCTCGTGCAACTCGCTCTTCTATTTTCTCAATAATTTTAATCGTTGTATTCGCTCCTACATCGGAAGCGATAAGCGTTTCTTCCAAATCGTCTAAAACTTCATCATCTACCTTGCTTTTACCAACGACTACTTTTGCCATTTTATCAAAAAAACCTTCTCGGGTTTTCTTCAGCCCTTCATCTAAAGTTTCTTTTTCTTTTTTATTGAATATTTTTTTAAACCAACTCATCGTTTTGAAAGATTACATATTAGATAGTTTGAGGATGAACCGATTAGATGGTTACCTCACTATCTTGTTATTATACTTATGAAAAGCAAATATAAACAAAAAAACTATCTCAAAAAGATAGTTTTTATATTTATTTACTGTAAAAATAAGGATTATTTTTTCAAATAATCGTTTACTTGATCAGCATTCATTACTTTTTCTTCAAAAACATACGCTCCTGTTTTTGGTGATTTTACCATTTTCACAACCTTAGTCATTTTCTTTGAACTAGATTGAAGTGATGCTACTACTTTCTTTGCCATCTTATATTGTTTTTAAGATTACTTAATTTCTTTATGTACAGTGTACTTTTTCAAAACAGGATTGTACTTTTTAAGCTCCAATCTTTCTGTTGTATTTTTCTTATTCTTGGTAGTAATATATCTAGACATTCCTGGCATACCACTATCCTTATGCTCTGTGCATTCAAGGATCACTTGAACTCTATTTCCTTTTTTTGCCATAGTTGTTTATTATTTAATAAATCCGTTTCTAATTCCTCTTTGTACTGCTTCTTCAATACCAATCTTGTTGATAATTCTCAATCCGTGAGCAGAAACTTTTAAGCTAATGTGTTTCTCTTGCTCTGGAAGGTAAAATTTCTTCTCCAATAAATTAATTTCAAAACGACGTTTTGTTTTATTATTGGCGTGAGAAACATTATTCCCCACCATTGCACGCTTTCCTGTTATTTGGCAAATTCTTGACATATCTCTATCTTCTACTTTTTAAATATTTGAGAGTGCAAAATAACGAATAAAAAAAATAATAGACAAGTTTTTCACAAAATAATTTTAAAATATTTTCATTTTTTTGATGCTAACATTCATTAAATCCGTTATTTGACGATTTTTTCTTTCACTTTTTTAGCAATCGGATAAAAAAGTAAAAATCCTAAAATTAAAATACATATCCTCGATAAAACATCCCCTGTTTTTGCATAAGGAGTAAGGATGTCATAGAGTTTTATTTTCGAAAAAAGAGCCGTTTTGTCGCCATAAAGCGTGTCTTCTATCACTTCTCCTTTTGCATTGATATGCGCCGAAATTCCCGTATTCGCAGAACGAGCAATTTCTCGCCTTGTTTCAATCGCTCTGAGGCTTGCATACGCCAATAACTGACGATGCCCTTCGGAAACACCCCACCAAGAATCATTGGTCATAATCGTTAAAAAGTTAGCCCCCTTTTTCACATATTCCGTAACAAATTCACCATAAATACTTTCATAACAAATAATGGGTGCAGGTTGTCCTTTATTATAAGGATTATCAAATGCTTTTCGCTCTTGATCAATCCCTAAAGATGCTGTTGTCCCACCAAAATCGAACATCGCATCGCCCAATATTGGTTTTAAGACATTGATATAAGGGAAAATCTCAACCCCTGGAACTAATTTCCCTTTATGGTAAGTTTCAATTTCGGGCTGAGTATTGATTTGCAATGCCGTATTATAACTTTCCACCCAAGTATTTGGCGAAACTAAATAGGCATTGTCTGTTTTTTCATTTTCATTAAAATAAAATCGGTGGGTAGATGCTCCTGTAAGGAAGTTAGATTCAGGATGGCGTTGAGTGAAGTTTTTAATCTTACGAATGATTTCGCTGTTTTTAAATCCTCTTTCTGATAACGAACCTCTCCCTGGAATGGCAGTTTCTGGAGCGATATAAAAATCAATTTTCCCTGCCGAATTTTCCTCTGCCAAATTCAACAATTCATTCGAAATACTAAGGCTATCTTTGGTGTATTTTTCTACATAAGGGTCAAGGTTAGGTTGCAACATTAATACCTTTACCTCACCGATAGGTTTTTCATTAAAATCGTAATATTTCCAAAGCGAAATAAAGATAGGAATTAAAATCAGTCCGCTTAAAATCGCTATATTTTTCAATAAGGCGTTCAGTTTCCTTCCTGCTTCCCAAATTCTAATGGTATAGAAAATAAAGATGTTAATTAATAAAATCCAAAGACTTCCTCCCGTAGCTCCTACTGTATCATACCATTGAATGATTTTTGGATTTTCGGCAAATACATTTCCTAAATTTAGCCAAGCCCAACTGAGTTCCCACTCCAAATGGAATTTCTCAAAACCTATCCAAATGCAAACTAAAAAGACCAATCCCCAATATGTTCCTTGCGTTTTTTTGTAACGATGATAAAGCGTAAAAACCAATGAATATAATAACGAATTCGCTAAAATAGGAATCGCAACAGCCAATATCGCATTGCTTCCGTCGGGGTTTTTAGCACCATAAAGCCAACCTGTCGTCACAACATTCCAGATGAAAAAAGTGAGGTAGGAAAGTCCAAAAACCGCCCAACCTTTTCTTTTTAGTTCCGAAAAAAGACTGATATTATGCTCCGCCATGAGTAAAGGAACTAAGGCAAAGAATATAAAAAAAGGTATTCCGTAAGTAGGCCACGCAATGGCTAACAACAACCCACTGATAAGCGAAAATAATAAGTTTTTCATTTTATTTTAAAGAAAATTTTCGGCAAAGTTACTTATTTTTAGTGGTGATAACAATAATTGTATTTTTATAACTCCTACAAGAGGTCTGCAACACCTTAGCATCTTCTTTCAATACGGTTATTCCTTTAATATTTTTGGGATCTATTTCCTTAAATTCTTTGTGAGTAATCACTTTTCCGTCTAAAATATACAAAGGCTTTTCTTTAGCTGATAAAGAATTACGCATGATGATTTTAGCTTTTGGCGTATCAATAATTTTGTTTAAACTATCTTCCTCTTGTGCATGAATAACAATACCAAATATCAAGCCTAAAACAATAACTAATTTTTGTAAATTCTTTTTCATTATTTTATGGTGTTATATTAATTAATATGGGCGTTGCAATACAACACCCATACAAAATACAAATTATATTATTTAATTAAATCTTCATCCACAAAATTAGGTAAAGTGACCTTTAAATTCGGCTCCACTTCCATTGCTCTTTTAATGGCAAAAATGGCTCCTTCGTTTCTTGCCCAACTTCTTCGTGAAATTCCGTTGTTGACATCCCAGAATAACATTGATTTTAAGCGTCTTTCGGCATCCGCAGAACCGTCTAACAACATTCCGAAACCTCCGTTAATCACTTCTCCCCAGCCAACGCCTCCGCCGTTGTGGATAGAAACCCAAGTCGCACCACGGAACGAATCTCCAATTACATTATGAATTGCCATATCCGCTGTGTAACGAGAACCGTCATAAATATTGGAAGTTTCACGATAAGGCGAATCTGTACCCGAAACATCGTGGTGGTCACGACCTAAAACAACATTTCCTATTTCACCTTTGGCAATGGCTTTATTAAACGCATCAGCGATTTTCATTCGTCCTTCGGCATCTGCATATAAAATTCTCGCTTGAGAACCAACTACCAATTTATTTTCTTGTGCTCCTTTAATCCACTGAATATTATCCGCCATTTGTTGCTGAATTTCCTCTGGCGAATTTTTCTTGATTTCCTCTAACACCTGACAAGCAATTTCATCGGTTTTTTGCAAATCTTCCGGTTTTCCACTCGTACAAACCCAACGGAAAGGACCAAATCCATAATCAAAACACATAGGTCCCATAATATCTTGCACATAACTTGGATATTTAAACTCTCTTCCGTAAGTTGGATTTGGATTCATTACATCAGCACCTGCACGAGAACATTCTAACAAAAAGGCATTTCCGTAGTCAAAGAAATAAGTCCCTTTATCGGTATGTTTATTCACTGCTTTGGCGTGTCTTCGTAAACTTTCCTGTACTTTTTCCTTGAATAATTCAGGATTTTCCGCCATCATTATATTCGATTCTTGAAACGATTGTCCCACAGGGTAATATCCACCAGCCCAAGGATTATGCAATGATGTTTGGTCTGAACCTAATTCAATATGTACATTTTCTTCGTCGAATTTTTCCCAAACTTCAACCACATTTCCTAAATAGGCTATTGAAACCGTTTCTTTATTTTCTTTTGCCTTGCGAACTCTTGCTACTAACTCATCTAAATCGGTAATTTTTTCATCAATCCAACCTTGCTCTAAACGAATTTGCGTAATTTTTGGGTTTACTTCAGCACAAACGGTAACGCAACCTGCAATATTTCCTGCTTTTGGTTGAGCTCCGCTCATTCCTCCAAGTCCTGATGTTACAAAAAGATGTCCTTTTGGTGATTTATTGATTTTTCTAAATCCATTTAAAACCGTAATCGTTGTTCCATGAACAATTCCTTGAGGACCAATATACATATAACTTCCCGCAGTCATTTGTCCGTATTGCGTTACTCCTAAAGCATTGTATTTTTCCCAGTCATCAGGTTTTGAGTAATTAGGAATCATCATTCCATTGGTTACCACTACTCTCGGAGCATCTTTGTGCGAAGGATATAATCCCATTGGATGTCCTGAATACATCACCAAAGTTTGCTCGTCAGTCATTTCTGACAAATATTGCATTGTCAATAAATATTGAGCCCAATTTTGAAAAACTGCTCCATTTCCTCCGTAGGTGATTAATTCGTGAGGATGTTGAGCCACCGCATAATCCAAATTATTTTGAATCATCAACATAATAGCTTTGGCTTGGTCAGATTTCCCCGGATATTCCTCTACGGGACGAGCGTACATTTTGTAAGTAGGACGAAAACGATACATATAAATTCGTCCGTATTTTTCTAATTCTTCCTTAAATTCAGGAAGTAATTCAGCGTGATGTTTTTTATCAAAATAACGCAACGCATTTTTTAAAGCGAGTTTTTTTTCTTCGTCTGTTAAAATTTCCTTTCGCTTTGGTGCGTGGTTAATGGTGGTGTCGTATGCTTGTTTTGGTGGTAATTCGTTTGGAATACCTTGTTGTATTTGCTCTTTGAATGTCATTTTATAATGGTTTTTGTTTATTAGAACGAAAATATTCTATTATGATTTTATCATTTTTGATTTCATAATATAATGCAAACTTTCCTTTGAAAAAGTTTTTCTTGTATAAATTTAGTTTTGATGAATAGGTTGCTAAAAAGGAAGGGTTTGATAAAATTTCAACTAGTACTAAATCTACTTCGTTTACAATTTTATTAGAATAAGTATTTGATTTATTATGATTTCTCCAATACTTTAATGTATCGAAATAACTATATTTTGCCCTTGGTGTCCAAATTATTTCATACATAATTCTCGTGCTTCGCTTTGAACCTCATCATTAGAAATAAATAAACCCTGCTCGGCTTCTTTTTTTGATTGAGCGATTATTTCCAAATCTTTTTTAGTCAGTTCAAAAGTATCTTCCTCTTCAGAATTGATTTTAATCAACTCTAAATTGGCGAGGTTTTTAAGTAAATCGTAAGCCTTTGGGTTCAGTATATCAATACTTAATGTTTGCATAATTTTAATATTTTGTATCACAAAGGTAGTGATTTTATTAGTACAAACCAATATAAGGAAAGTTGCAACAAAAAAAAGCCTATTTAAAATTTGTTTTAAATGGGCTCTTGAGTTTTGGGATTTATTTTGTGATAATCACTTTCGCCGAGTTGTCTTTAATCCTGACTTTAAGGTAACTTTTAAGTTTCTCCTTTTGTTCATCACTTAGTAAAGTATCCAATTTTACAAAGATGAGTTTATTTTTATCAATTCCCGTGGAACCTTGACTGAAAAAATCATCGGTAATGGTGAATCCTTTAATATGTGTATTTTGGGTTTTTAATTCTTGAAAGATATCTAATACGAGTTCTTTTTTTCTGGCAATACTGTCTTGGAAGGCAATCATTTTCGCCATATTTTCTTTCTCAATACGTGATTTTTCATTTTCTTGAAGAAGTGCAGACACCTCTTGCTTGTCATTGGTGAAATTGAAACCTTGATTGACTTTGATTTTCACACTGTCCAAGCCATATATTCTCAATCTTTTATCCAATTGGTTTAAATCTTTTTCCTCTAATTTTTGCCCACCATAAGTCAGTTGGATTTCATTGTTTTCGTAAGAAATTTCTTTTTGTAATAAGAAATTGTTAGGGAAGATGGCTTCATTGGTGATAAAATTATTAGCGGTGTTTTCAAAATTATTCTTTCTGATCATGCTATAACCAAAATAAATACTCGGAATTAAAGTAGCAATTACCAAGCCCCACATTATTTTTTGCGAACGCTTTTCTAAACTTGCATTTTTGGTATAACGATAAGTAGGAAAGTTTAAAACTTTTACCACCAAGAAAGTGGAAACAGCAATATAAACCGTATTAATGAAGTACAAATACAAAGCACCAAAGAAAAAACGCCATTCTCCTGTTGCAATTCCGTATCCTGCCGTACAAAGCGGTGGCATTAAGGCTGTTGCAATGGCAACTCCTGGTATCACATTTCCTTTTTGCTTACTTCCATTCGCCAACATTCCCGCGGCTCCACCGAAGAATGCAATAAATACATCATAGATATTAGGTGAAGTTCGGGCTAAAATCTCCGAATGCGCATCACTTAATGGCGTGATGAGAAAATACACCATAGAAGTGATTAACCCAATAATGGAAGCAAAGGCATAATTTTTCAATGCTAATTTTAGCATATTAGGGTGATTAATTCCCACGGAAAACCCAATTCCAATAATTGGTCCCATTAATGGAGAGATAAGCATGGCTCCGATAATAACAGCCGTAGAATTGACGTTTAATCCCAAACTGGCAATGAAAATAGCAAATATCAAAATCCAAAGATTAGTACCCTTGAAAGGAATGCTATTTTCAATACTTTCCATTACCTCAGAAAAATTTTCCTTCTGAGCGTAAAGACTAAATACCTTTTCTAATTTGTCTATTATTTCTTTCATTATTTTTGTGTTTAGAATCAAGAGCCCGAGATACAAGAATCAAGATTAGTCTTGCATTTTGGTTCTTTTATCTATCCTTTTAATTTTGCAATTACATCTATTCCGCCTACGGTTTTATCTCCTATTTTACAAAGGATTTCGGTGTCTAATGGTAAGAAAACATCCATTCTCGAACCAAATTTAATGAATCCAAACTCATGTCCTGCTTTAGCTTGGTCTTTTTCGTTACAATAGAAGACGATTCTTCTCGCTACATAACCTGCAATTTGTCGGAATAAAACTTTGTGGTTTGTAGGTGTTTTTACTGCTATGGAAGTTCTTTCGTTGTCAGTTGAAGATTTCTCGTGCCAAGCAACCAAATATTTTCCTTTGTGATATTTTTTATAAATTACCTCTCCACTTACAGGATAACGACAAATATGCACATTGAGTGGCGACATAAAAATAGAAATCTGAATACATTTTTCGTTTAAAAATTCATTTTCTTCCACTTCTTTTATCATGACTACTTTTCCATCTACAGGAGCGATAACATTTTCTCGGTGTTCCAAAATTTTCCTATCAGGAACTCTGAAAAACCAAAATACTAGTCCGTATATGATTAATAATGGTAAAATAATAATTAATGCCCATTGGTTTAAAAAATAATACGCTAACGAACCAACAATCGCTACAAATAGCGTTGCTACAATAATCGTCCCTTTTGATTCTTTATGTAGTTTCATGATCAATTAAGTTAATGTTTCTAAAATAAAATATAAATAAACAACAGGAGCTACAATAATAAAGCTGTCCAACCTATCCAAAACACCACCATGTCCTGGAATAATATTCCCGCTGTCTTTCACGCCAAAGCTACGCTTTAATTGGCTTTCTACCAAATCTCCTAATGGAGCAAAAGATGCGACCAATAACCCAACAATAATCCAGTTACCTCTCAGTTCCTGAAAGTTTTGCTCCAAAAAATAGGAGAGGACTAAAGTTAAGATAACGCCACCAGCAAAGCCTTCCCAAGTTTTTTTAGGGGAAATTTTGGGTGCCATTTTGTGCTTTCCTAAAAATTTACCCGAAAGATACGCAAAAGTATCGCTACTCCATATCAGTATAAATAAAAAGAAAACTTCTTTTGTGAAAAACCCTTGATAAGTATTCGAATACTGTGGTAATCCAAGGGCGAAACCAAAAGGTAACGCTAAATAAATGACAGCGAAAATCAGTTTGCCACTATCATAATCTAATTCTTCTTTGAATCTGAATAAAGTGATGCATGCAATCAAAATTAAAGATAAAGCCAATACCTCGGAATACCTGAAATGATAGCTAAAGTCGTGATAAAAATAGCGTTTCGAAAAGAAATAATAGACCAATAAAGCCAATGGAAATACCACCCATTTTTGATAACCATTATCAAATTTCATAATGCTTACACATTCCTTTAATCCTACGATGAAGAACAAAGTCATTAATCCATAAAATAAATAACTTTGATGAATCGTGAAAGGCGATATTTTGTTGAGCATCTCACTGCCCAAAGGATGGGTGCAGATGAAAATAGTCAATGCATAAAATATTCCCGATATAGCTCTTTGAATAAAATTTTTGTCCAATTTTTTGAGTTTAAAGATGGTTTAATCCTCTAATAAAAGAAGAAATATTTTTTTGTTGTGATGAGCATCAGAGATTTCTAAATCCGATTTGTTTCCACTGAGTGAAGTGACATTTTTTGCATTTTTTTGGCGTTTTATTTTTGCCATTGCATCGGTGAAGTTGCTCACAATTTGTGAAACGGTAGCCATTACAATAATATTTTTTGGTAATTGGATGGCGTTATAATGTTCAATATTTTGATTGGAAAGCATTATTTTTCCATTAAATGCAATTAAATATTCGCAGGTGATAAAAGCAGTATCACTTTCGTAATCTAACTTATCAGAATACGAAATATTGAGTACATTTAGAAAGTTTTTCAGGTTTTCGTCGGGACAATAGGTCGACTGAAGACCTTCCACTTGATAGATTTGTTTCAAAGTGTGAAGGGCTTCGGTTTCGTCCATACAATAATTGAACAAGCCTCCCGAACGGGTGAATTCTTGAGCGAATCTATAGTCTAAATCTTTGGCAAAACGACTGCTATCAAGTTCTTTTGAGTCTTGATTGTCCTCCTTGTCATTAGATTTGACTAATTTACCAAATATTTTATCGAAAATCCCCAATTTTTTACCTTTATGAAAAACAAATACAAATATAGCAAATATTATTGAATGTACAAGTTCTTGATTTTAATTAATAAAACCACTCAATACTGTATTCTATTTTATTTTCATTTTTTGGAATAGTGATTTTTTCCACTTCTAAACTCTCGTAACAACCAGTTGAGTCCATCGGTGTCTCATATCGCAAGTCTCCATTATAATTTCTCCAATAGGATTTGCTATTTTTGGGTATTGGAAGAATATCAACACTATCTATTCTGCTTTCAAAAATCCGATTAAGTCTTTGATAGTCTTTCTGTGAAATTTTTAAAATAAATGAAGTATAATAAATGTTATCTTCTTTTTCTATAAATTCAAAATCGTCGTTTAGGGTTATTTTTTGCCTTGCCAAAAGTTCTCTTGCATCATTTTTGGTAAAAAACAAACTCAAATTAAACCAATAAAAAATTGGAAGTATCATCAATAAAAAAATAACGAATGCTAAAATAATTCCTGTTTTTTTACTTTCTAAGGATTTTCCCAAAAAGAAAAATAGCATTGGAACTCCTATGAAAACCAAAATTATTAATAGTACAAAATACACCATCTCAAAAAATCACATTACGTTAATCATTGTACAAAAAGTCAAATAATCATTTCTTATCCTTATACCACCCAGAATACTTCACATAATTATCAGCGATTCTATTCACTTCGCCTTCTAACAAATCCGGAGAAATGTCTTTGAGTTTTTTCGCTGGAATGCCACCCCAAACTTCACCAGATTTAATATGTGTTCCTTTGGTAACGACCGAACCTGCTCCCACAATAGAATTAGATTCCACCACACATTCGTCCATTACAATCGCTCCCATACCGATTAAAACATTATCGTGAAGCGTACAACCGTGGACAATCGCATTGTGTCCAATAGAAACATTATTTCCGATATTCAGAGGGTGTTTTTCGTAAGTGCAATGTAACATTGCATTGTCTTGAACATTGACTTTATTCCCCATTTTAATATAATGAACATCACCACGAATCACTGCATTATACCAAATACTACACTGTTTTCCCATTTCTACATTACCGATAATGGTCGCTGTTTCCGCTAAAAAAGTATCTTCTCCAATTTTTGGTGTGTGTCCTAAAAGTTCACGAATAATTGCCATAAGTTTAAATTTTGTTTAAGTTTAAATTTTGTTCAAAGTTCAAATTCGTTCAATGTTTACTTTTGTTTAGAGTTTTCAAAGCTTAATTCCTAAGCCCTCTAATTCCTAAATCCGAATTCCCAATTATCTAATTTTCAAATTCTCAATTTGTCTTGATTCTTAATTCTGGACTCTTGGTTCTAAATATAAATTCCGTACTTTTGTCGCTCAAATATAGAAAAAATGCACGAAATACAAATAGAACCTACGGCGAATCCAAAAGTAATGAAGTTTGTCGCTGATTATACACTTATTCCCGGTTCGTTGGAGCTGAATAGAGATTCTGATATTTCTGAGATTCCTATTGCAGAAGAGTTGTTTAATTTTCCTTTTGTGGAACAGATTTTTATTACGGCTAATTTTATTGCGGTAGCAAAACAAGATTTGGTAGAATGGGAAATGGTTCAGCAGAATTTAAAAAATGTTATTGAAGACCAATTATTAGAAAACCCTCGTATTTACAGGAGGAAAGCCAAAGAAGTTTTTCCCATTTATGCCGAGATGACTCCCAATCCTGCTGTAATGAAATTCGTTTCAAGTAGAATTATTTTGGAAGGTTTTGTGGAAGTGACTTCTCGTGATAAAGCTGCGGATATTCCTTTGGCACAAGCGATTTATGACGAGTTTGATTTTGTAACCGAAGTTTTTATTTCTGATAATTTTGTAGCCGTAACCAGAGATGATTCTGTAGAATGGCACGAAGTAATGGTAACAATGAGAAGTCTTATCGCTGATTTTCTTCAAGAGGGAAATAAAGTGAGTAATATTGCTCCTCAACAACACGAAAAACCTGTTGAGCAAATTACCAATCGTGAATACACCGAAGATGAACAAAAGATATCCGC
Source organism: Flavobacteriales bacterium (assembly GCA_002747105.1). GTDB lineage: Bacteria > Bacteroidota > Bacteroidia > Flavobacteriales > Weeksellaceae. The sequence continues at coordinate 17,003 of PDSY01000022.1, forward strand.
TATTTTAAATGAATATGTTGCCCCAGCAGTAGAAAATGATGGTGGTAAAATTTCGCTTTTGGAATATGATAAGGAAACCAAAACCGCCAAAATGCTCTTACAAGGAGCGTGTTCTGGTTGTCCTAGTTCCACGGCTACGCTAAAAGGAGGGATAGAAAATGTTTTAAAACAATTTTTACCTGATTTGGTAGACAATGTAGAGGCGGTGAATGGTTAAATTACAACCAACACTAGTTTGCGTATAAGTAAAAATGGCAATGTAAGATTTAATCATTAACATCGTATAACAATTAACTTAACAAATAAACACCTTAACGCTTAAATCAACCAAACAAAAAATAAATGAAAAAAGGAATATTACTCGTTAATTTAGGTTCGCCGAAATCCACAGCAGTAGCTGATGTAAAGGAATATTTGGATGAATTTTTAATGGATGAAAAGGTAATTGATTACCGTTGGATTTTCCGTGCATTGTTGGTTCGTGGAGTTATTTTAAAAACAAGACCTCAAAAATCTGCGGAAGCTTATAAAACGATTTGGACAGATCAAGGTTCTCCATTGATTATTTTCGCTGAAAAAATTAAACACAAACTTCAAAAAATGGTCGATATTCCTGTGGAAATCGGAATGAGGTACGCCGAGCCATCTATTGAAAGTGGACTTCAAAAATTAGTCAATCAAGGAGTAGAAGAGGTGGTGTTTTTTCCTTTGTATCCTCAATATGCGATGAGTACAACGGAAACGGTTATCGACAAAGCCGAAGAAGTTAGAAAAACAAAGTTCCCGAATCTGAAAATCAATTATGTGGCTCCTTTTTATGATAAAAAAGTCTATATTGATTGTTTGGCCGAAAGTATTCAGGAAAAATTACCCGAAAGTTTTGATTTGTTACAATTTTCTTATCATGGGTTACCTGTGAGGCACCTGAAGAAAGTGAAGCCAAGAGATTATTTCGCTGTCGATAAAACTTGGTCGGAGGAAAAACTCATGAACGAATACAATTATCGCAGTCAGTGTTTTAAAACCTCCGAATTAGTAGCCGAAAAAATAGGTTTGTCTAATGAAAAAATTAAAGTTACTTTTCAGTCAAGATTAGGAAGAGATCAATGGATAGAGCCTTATACGGATGATACTTTGGAAAGTTTACCTAAAAATGGGGTCAAAAATTTAGCCATTGTTTGTCCTGCTTTCGTTTCCGATTGCTTGGAAACTCTAGAAGAAATTTGTGAAGAAGGAAAAGAGGATTTTATAGAAGCAGGAGGAGAGCAGTTTCATTATATCCCTTGTTTAAACGATGAAGATAGATGGGTGAAAGTGGTAAAGCAACTTTGTGAGGAAGAGTTGTATTAAGGCTGAAAAAGACTTGTTATCAATCAAATTAATTATATAAAACTTAAAACGGATGTTTGTTTTGTCTTTTTTTCAAGGAACTCAAGTGGTAGAAAACAGTACTCGAATCATAGAAAATAATGATGGGGTCATTGGAGCGATATTGCTTTGTATCTGTTTGTATTTATTGATGATTTTCTATTTTAGGGGAGAGTATAGTATTAAGGAATTTTTTGTATCCAATGTCGAAGAAACGAGTAATGCTAAAGTAAGTTGGGGGATTACAAGCTTTTGTTTTATGCTGTTAACGTCGGTTTTGTTGGTCGATTTTGTGCCTTTTGTGCCTAGTTTTATTAAAGGAATTGTGCTGAATGGGTATTCGTTGAGTAAATTTGGTTTTGTATTTTCGAGTTTGCTCGCTTTTTATTTTTTGAGATTGGTTTTTACGTATTTTTATTATCAAAGTATTGGCGAATGGAAAAAGTGGAAAGTTTTTTATTTTTATGTGACTAAGTATTATTTTTCGGCATCTATTCTATTGATGATATTAAATTTTATCAATTATTATTTGATAATAGATAAGGTGATTTTCTTTTCTTTTTTAAATGTATTGCTAGTAATTTTAGTGATTTTTAAATTATTATTTTATCGTTTTCATTACGCTCATTTTTTACCCGAAAAATGGTATTATAAATTTTTGTATATTTGCACGCTCCAAATAGCCCCTATGTTGGCACTTTGGAAATTATTATTTATTAAGTAAAATTTGAGATGAAAATAAAATCTATTTTGGTTTCTCAACCAGCACCGAGAGAGAATTCGCCATATTTAGAAATTGCTAAAAAACAAAAGGTTCAGATTGACTTCAGACCTTTTATAGAAGTGAAAGGAGCGGATAGCAAAGATTTAAGAACGCAAAAGATTGATTTATCTCAGTACACGGGAGTCGTTCTTACGAGTAGGAATGCGGTAGATCATTATTTTCGTTTGGCGGAAGAAATGAGATTTGCTGTGCCTAATGAGATGAGGTATATTTGTCAGTCCGAAGCGATTGCCAATTATTTACAAAAGCATATTGTATATAGAAAGAGGAAAATCAGTTTTGGAGCGAAAAGTTTTTCAGATTTGCTTCCACTTTTCAAAAAATTTCCAGACGAAAAATACCTTTTACCTTCTTCAGAAAGCATCAGTCCTTTGGTAACCAATACACTCAAAAAAGCAAAAGTAGATTGCACGAGAGCGGTGATGTTTAGAACGGTAAGTTCGGATATCACGGATATTAAAATCAATGAATATGATATGTTGGTGTTTTTTAGTCCACATGGGATTAAATCGCTACAAGAGAACTTTAAAGATTTTGAACAAGGAGATACTAAAATTGCTATTTTTGGGAATACAACAGAAAAGGCAGCCAAAGAAGCAGGGCTAAAGATTGATATAAAAGTACCAAGTAAGGAAAACCCATCAATGACAATGGCAATTGACAATTATATTAAAAAAATGAACAAATAAAAATTAGGCGATTCAGAAAATAAACTGATGAAGAGATTAAGCGATTGAGAAATTAAGCAATGAAAAACTAATTACTCGATATCTTAATCTCTTTATTTTTATACTATTTAAAGAGTGTTGTAATTTTTCAATCTTTAAATATTTTAATAATTAAAAAAAAATGAATGTTCCCAAGGCGAAAAAGCAAACACAAGTTTTAGAAAAACATAACGATAAAAGGCAAGATGATTTTTTTTGGCTCAATAAAAGAGATGATAAAGAAGTTTTAGATTACCTTGAAGCTGAAAATAAATATACCGAATTTCAACTTAAAGACACCGAAAATCTTCAAAAGGAACTTTTTGAAGAAATGAAATCTCGTTATAAAAAAGATGACCAATCTTTGCCTTATTTTTTTAATGAATATTGGTATTATACAAGGTTTGAAGACGGACAAGAGCAACCTTTGTTTTGTAGAAAATCATTGCGTTTAGATAACGAAGAAGAAATCATGATTGATGCTAATGAATTGGCGAAAAATCAATCTTTTTTTGAGTTGCGAAGTCTTGCAGTGAGTACCAATAATAAAATTGTGGCTTTCTCGTCTGATAAAGTAGGAAGGAGAATTTTTGATATTCATTTTAAAGATTTGGAAACGGGAGAAATGCTCGATGATAAAATCGAAAATACCACAGGAAAAATTGTTTGGGCGAATGATAACGAGCATATTTTTTATATTAAAAAAGATGAAAGTTTAAGGGCTTTTCAGGTTTTCAAACATAAGGTAGGCACCGATGTTTCGGAAGATGTGTTGGTGTATCACGAGAAAGATGAAACTTTTGATGTGTCTTTATACAAAACAAAATCTTTGCAATATATTTTCATTGCCAGTTCAAGTACGCTTTCCGACGAACATCGTTTTTTACCTGCTAATAATATTAATGCCGATTGGAAGGTAATTCAGCCGAGGGAAAAAGGATTGGAATATTCTGTGGAGCATCACGAAAATCATTTTTATATCATCACGAATATTGATAATGCAACGAATTTCAAATTGATGAAAACCCCTGTTGCTCAAACTGAAAAAGAACATTGGCAAGAGGTTATTCCGCATCGTGAAAATATTTTGTTAGAAGGATTTGAGCTTTTTCAAGATTATTTGGTGCTAGAAGAAAGACAAGAGGGCTTAATTCATTTAAGGGTAATGGATTGGCAAACAAAAACGACTTATGATTTACCCTTTTCTGACCCTGCGTATGCTACTTATATTGGGATTAATTTAGATTTTAATACGGATAAACTAAGGTACGGCTACACTTCACTCACCACACCGAGTTCCATTTTTGAGTGGGATATGACCAATAAAACTTCAAAACTTCTGAAACAGCAAGAGGTTTTGGGTGGTGATTTTGCACCTGAAAATTATATTTCCGAGCGAGTTTGGGTAGCATCAAGAGATGGAGAAAATAAAATTCCTGTTTCTTTGGTGTATCATAAAGAAACTAAAAAATCGGACAAAACACCAATGTTGCTTTATGCTTATGGAAGTTATGGGCATACTGTAGATGCAGGGTTTTCGAGTATAAGATTATCGCTTTTGGATAGGGGATTTATTTTTGCGATTGCCCATATTCGGGGAGGCGAATATTTGGGAAGACAATGGTATGAGGATGGCAAAATGCTGAAGAAGAAGAACTCTTTTTATGATTTTATCGATGTAGCTCAGTATTTTATTGATGAAAATTATACTTCATCTCAAAATTTATATGCGATGGGCGGAAGTGCAGGCGGTTTATTAATGGGAGTAGTAGCAAATTTAGCACCTCATTTATTCAACGGGATAGTGGCACAAGTTCCTTTTGTAGATGTAGTTACGACGATGTTGGATGATAGTATTCCTTTAACGACGGGGGAATACGACGAATGGGGGAATCCTAATGAGGAAGCGTTTTATCATTATATGAAATCGTATTCGCCTTATGATAATGTCAAAGAACAAGATTATCCCAATATGTTGATTACAAGCGGCTATCATGATTCTCAGGTGCAATATTGGGAGCCTGCAAAATGGGTGGCAAAATTACGAGATTTGAAAACGGATAATAATTTACTACTCTTAAAAACCGAGATGAGTGCTGGGCATAGCGGACGAAGTGGGAGGTTTGAAGGTTTGAAAGAAGATGCTTTGGAATATGCATTTATTTTGAAGGTTTTGAGTGGTGAATTTTAAATTATATAGTTTATACTTCAGTATTTTGTATATTGAACTAATTTGTACGCAATATTTTTAACGTACAGTTGGTTTTCATACAGCGATAGCGAAATGCTGAGTGTAGTTGCGTTGTTGAAAAATTATAAAGCAGAATTTATTTAAATTTTTCAACAAACAAGCACGAAACGATAAGCATGAGTGGTGCGGAGCAATCGCCTTATGGAAACCTTGAATTTTTGGTTCTTTTGCTTCAAGGCAAAATGAACAGAATAATAATTAGTAAAATAAAAATTTTTAGGTTTATACGAAATGTTTAAATTAAAAAGAAAAAAGATGAAAAATATAAATGAAAAACAGCTTTGGGCAGAGGTAGAACAATTCTTTGCAACTCATTTTGGCGTAGAAAAAAATGCTCCTGTCGAGACGATGCTCTTTTTGATTGGTGTTCAAGAATTGGGCAGTGGAATGCAAAAATACACTAAAGATGATAAGGTCAATTTGGTGCATATAGCGGTTTGTAGATTATTAGAACCTTTTGGTTATTATCGTTTTTCGCATTATGATGATGACGGTTATCCTCATTTTGAAACCATAGAAGAATTGCCTGAACTTAAACCTAATGAACAACAAATTCTAATGAAAAAAGCCATTGTACAGTATTTTGTAGATGAAAAGTTGTTTGATGAAAATATTTTGAATCAGTTGGAGTAAAATTTTTATAAACCGTAGAAACGCAATATTTTGCGTCTTTATAAAAGTTTATTTTACGAACGCTTTAAACATTGCCTTGTAGCGTGCGGTCATTCCAAACTTGCTTTGGAATCTTTGTGTAGTAATTCCCCTCTAAAAAGAGGGGTGCCACGCAGTGGCGGGGTGTGTAAAAGAGTAGAGACGCAATGCATTGCGTCTTTATATAAATTCATTATCCTGAACTCTTTTTTAAAGAATATTTTTAATTATAAATACGTAGAATTAATAAAAAAATGTTAAAATTGATAAATTTAACATAAAAAACATATTTTTATAGCGTTAAATTTGTTTATTTCATCTTAAAATGACTAATTTTAACACTTTAAATTCAAAACTGATAATGAATAATAAATTCATACCGATTATTTCGTTTTTTATGACCATTTCTTTGCTCGTTTTTGTAGCGATGCAATTTTATTGGCTTAGAGATTATTACGACGCTTTGGAGCAAGATTTTTCTAATAAGGTGCATTCGGTTTTGGAAAATACCACGAAAAAAATCAACGATATTGAAGTCGAAAAATATTATGCCAAATACAAAGATTTCGATAAAAGCATCGTGGCGAATGGCAATAAACCTACCTATACCATAACGCAATCTATTGAAGATAAGGAAAGTAAAAGACAGATTACCACTTATAAAAGTATTATTGCAAGTAACGAAATTCCGATTTCCAACGATGGCGATAGCCTGAAAGTAACCAAAATGTACACGGATGAATCTTTGATTAATATTCAAAAAAATCAAAATACTCCTGAGCAACTTACAGCGGATTTAGACCGAGAGATAGCATCGGGGGAGTTTGATATCAAGGAGTTTGCGAAAATTAATGCCAATCATTTACCGATTGAAGAAAGGGTAGAGCAAAAAGTATTGGCAGAGGTGCTTCAAAAGGAATTGAAACGAAAAGGTATCAATGCTGATTTTGGCTTTGGTGTTATTGATGTGAAGGACAAAAAAGTTTCGATTTTTGATTCGATTTACCAAGAGAATAAAACCAAAAAAGAATATACTTATCCATTGTTTACGGATAGAAAAGACAAAGCTTTGTACGACTTATCGGTGGTTTTTCCCAAAAAAGGCTATGTGTTTGCGAAGAGTAATTGGTTTGTACTGGTGGGAACGCTCATTTCTTTATTAACGATTTTGGTGGTGTATATTTTTTCGGTTTATTATATGTTGAAACAAAAGAAAATATCCGAAATTAAAACCGATTTTATCAACAATATGTCGCATGAGTTTAAAACACCTATTGCGACCATTTCGGTAGCGACAGATTCTCTGGCAAGTGATAGAATTGCCCATAATCCAGAAAAGGTAAAATATTATTCTTCGCTCATTAAAAATGAAAATTTGAGAATGAAAAAACAGGTGGAAACCGTTCTCAGTATGTCGAAATTGGAGCGAAACGAAGTGCAGCTTTTCTTAAAAGAAATGGATGCTCATGATTTGATAGATAGGGTTTGTCGCTCTTTTAATTTAATTATTGAAAAAAGAGACGGAACACTGAAAAAATCATTTTTAGCCGAGAAAAGCACTTTTAAAATAGACGAATTTCACTTTTCTAATGTGATGACCAACCTATTGGATAATGCCAATAAATACTCTCCAGAAAGTCCTGTAATTCAGGTGGAAACCAGCAATGAAAACGATTTTTTTGTAGTGGCTGTTTCGGATAAGGGAATGGGGATGGATGCTCAAAATATTTCCAAAATTTTTGATAAATTTTTCCGTGAAGAAACAGGGAATATTCACAATGTAAAAGGGCAGGGGCTTGGTTTGTCTTATGTGAAAAAAATCATAGCACTCTTTGGTGGTGATATTAAGGTGGTTTCACAGAAAGGAAAAGGAACGACATTTACAATTAAAATACCAATGAACAAATAAAATTACAACAAATGAATAACAGAATATTATTAGTAGAAGATGACCAAAGTTTTGGTGCAGTTTTAAAGGATTACTTAACGATTAATAACTTTGAAGTAACTTTGGCGGAAGATGGAGAAAAGGGATTGGAAGAGTTTACCGAGAAGGATTTTGATATTTGCATTTTTGATGTGATGATGCCCAAAAAAGATGGATTTTCTTTGGCGGAAGATGTTAAAAAGATGGATAAAAACACACCGATTATTTTCTTAACAGCTAGAAATATGCGGGAAGATATATTGAAAGGTTATCAGCTGGGAGCAGATGATTATATTACGAAACCTTTTGATACTGAGTTGCTTTTATATAAGATTAAGGCCATTTTATCCAGAAGCTCTAATGTAGAGGACGAAAGTCAGGAGCAGTTTGCATTTAGCAATATTGAGTTTGATTCTTTGTTGAGAAAACTAAAAGTCAATGGAGAGGAACACAAACTTTCTCCTAAAGAAAATGAATTGTTAAAATTGCTTTGTTTACATCGTAACGACTTTATGCCGAGAGATTTAGCATTAAGGAAGATTTGGAAAAAAGAGAATTATTTCACGGCGAGAAGTATGGATGTGTATATCGCCAAACTGAGAAAATTACTCAGACCCGACGAAGGTTTAGAGATTATCAATGTGCACGGAGAAGGGTTTAGGCTTTTGGTGAAAAACTAAGGTTGAGGTTAAGGCTGAGACTAAATTTAATCTTAGCCTTCATTATTTAAAACCTAACTCAATGAAAAGAATCATACCAATAGTATTGTCTTTATTCGTTGTTTCTTGTAATAACGAAAAGGTGGACAAGGATAAAACAGTCAGTACTGATAAAATCATACAGCACCACGATTATACCAATATGGTGTTGTACGATACTATTCAAAAAGAATTAGTGCTTGATACTTTGTCAAATGGTGAAATAGCAGATTTTCCAATATTATATATTGGCAAAATAAAGGATTCTATCAAGTTGAAAAGGGGCGATTTTGATGATTACAGTTATAGTTACGAAGAGTTTGCTCGTACACAAAATCACGAGGAACTACCGCCACCTCTTAATAAATATCCATACCCGTATCAAAAAAATCAGATTTCTATTTTTATTGACACTACTAAAACAGTAGGTTTTTATGAGTACGATTCACCTATTGGTATAAAATCCTATCCTGTTTTTATTGAAAATTTAAGTCAAGACACATTGTATATTGCAAATAATGGATCTTTGCCAATGCTTACAGAAATGAAATCCAATTCAGAAGATTGGAAAGAGATAGAAAAACCTTTTTTGTTAATGTGTGGAGTGGGAATTAGGCATGATTTTCTTCCACCCAACCAAATAGTCATCACTACATTAAGACAAAATTATGGTACTACAAAAGTTAAATATCGTTTGAAACTTAAATGTTTTGACAAAAACTTTTATTCAAACGAAATTAATGGTAAATTTCAAACTAAACTTAAATGAAAAGAATCATACTAATAGTACTGTCTTTATTCTTTATTGCTTGTAATAACGAAAAGATAAAGGAGAATAAAAGTGTCGTTAATACCGACAAAATAATTAAATGCCACGATTATACCAATATGGTGTTGTATGATACTGTTCAAAAAGAATTAGTACTTGATACTTTGTCGTCATCAGGCTATGAAATTCCAGATTTTCCAATATTATACATTGGTAAAATAAAAGACTCTATTAAGTTGGAAGAAGATGATGTATTAATTAGCAAATATAGGTGTTCAGAATTAGAAGAAGATTTTATTGATTTTAAGGGAAGAACAGTTCCCAAACTGAAATGCAAAAAGCCAAATGATAAAAACCCAATTTCCATATTTATTGATACTACCAAAACAATAGGTTATGATCGATATTGTTCATCTGTTGGTATAAAATCCTATCCTATTTTTATTGAAAATTTAAGTCAAGATACTTTGAAATTCGGTATTGAAGATTATATATTAATTAAAACACAAATCAAGGATTCCCATTCTCAGTGGAAAGACCTTGACTGTGAACCTGAAATTTGTGAGGTAATGAGCGGTAATTACCTTCCTCCCAATCAAATCGTTATCACTTCACTAAAACGATATTATGGAACAAAAGATGTAAAATATCGTTTAAAATTTGAAGGCTTAAATAAAACTTTTTACTCAAACGAAATTAATGGTAATTTTCAACCTCAATCATCAGCCTCAAAATCCAAACTAATAGAATTCATACAATAGCGAACACCTGTTGGTTTGGGTCCATCGTTGAAAATATGCCCAAGATGAGAATTACACCTTTTACAAAGTACTTCTATGCGTTCCATTCCGTGAGAAGTGTCCCTCTTGTAGGTTGTTCCGTTCTTGTCCGCCTCAAAGAAACTCGGCCAACCACACGAAGAGGCAAATTTTGCCGTTGAACGAAATAAATGATTACCACATACGGCACAATAATATTCGCCTTTTACATCAAAATCGTTGTATTTTCCTGTAAAAGGTCTTTCGGTAGCTGCTTCTCTGGCTACGGCATAGAGGTCAGCAGGGAGAATTTTTTTCCATTCTTCATTGGAAATGTTTAAAGTGGTTTTGTCGGTTCGTGAGTAATAAGGGTTTTTCATTATTGATGTTGGTTTTTGAATTTTGGCACAAGATAAAATAAATAGAAATATAAAGACGAAAGGTAAATATTTTTTCATTCGAAAAGGGAGGTGTTTTGGGTTAGGCTTCCAATCATAAAAGATTTTGAAGCGTGCAAAGCTTTTGAATTTTCAATTTTTTCTTTCACTACGCCTTCTTTTTGGATATAGTTAGAATGCAAAAAGTAAAAATTATTTTCATCTTTAATAATGAAGCCTGTATGATAATCTAAACCGATGATGAAAATTTCTTGCTTTAAACCATTGGAAAGGTACTTTTTAAGTTGGTTAAAATCAGCAAAACGCCGAATGCTTTTCCGATTACATAATTTTTTAATCATTTTGGAAGAAGGTTCTTGTGCCAAATGAATTCGGTTTATTTTTAGTCCGAAATCACTTAAAGTATTCGTAATAAAGTATCCACAAGCGATTTTTCCCTGTTGAGGCAATCTTGTATTGCCATTAAAATCCCATTTTGTTCCTGTCCAATAATTCGGAATATCTTGATTGATAAACGAAAAAAATAGATTTCTTTTTTCAATTGCGGTTAATTTTTCCACCCCCAATTCATTTAGAAAAAGCCTATAATCTTTAGGCTTGGGAGGTTCTTCAGAAATGCTTACTTCTGTTGGATTTACATCGTTATTCACTTTTTTACAATTAAAAGTAAATAGAAATACAAAAGCGAAAGGTAAATATTTTTTCATGGGTTGTCAACTGATGGCATAGTTTTCGCAAAGTACAAAATATAGATTAAAAATTAAAAGTTATGAAGGGTATTTTATCATTTTTAGGAATTGTGATGTCGGTTTTAATGTTTTCTCAAATACCAAAAGGGAAAACAAAATCAGAGCGAAAATTGAAAAATACTTTAAATTCAAAAGCTTTGAAATCACAGAAGAAAAACCTTGTTTATTCCTACGGGGAAAAGCGTGTTGCTAAGAGAATGAATAATACAGGGAGAAGGTTTGGTCGCTCTTCGGAGGTGTTTATAGAAATTTTAAATTCTGATTACTACACCGTAGAATTGAATGATGAAATCATCAGTAGTCCTTATGGGAAATTTAGGTTTTTCGAAGTGCCTTCTGGGTATCAGACTTTATCGATTTATAATGATGGCTATTTGATTTACCGAACTTATGTAGAGGTGGAGCGTAATGCAAGAACAGTTTTAGAATTTATAGAGGGAGAGGGTTTGTTCTTGGTAGGTATATTGGGGATTAATGGCGTAGGTGGAACAATGCCCAACATAATGAGTCCAGTTGAGTTTACTCAGTTTAAACAAATGCTTAAAAACAGTGCCTCTTTTGATGAGGATAGAATACAAATGATAAAAGGACAGTTGTCCGCAGGTAGGGTATTTAATGTATATCAAATAAGGCAAATGGTGTCGATGTTTTCTTTTGATAACAATAGACTTAAAATTTTAATAGAAATATTGCCCAATTGTATAGACCCACAAAATTATTATTTATTAGAAAATGAATTATCTTTTATGAGTAATAAAAGAAAGTTTAGAAAGATAATTGAATAAAATTAAAATCCGTTTGATGAGCATTTTCAAACGGATTTTTTAGGTTTAAATTTCATTTATATTATCTAAGAATAGATGTTTCCGTGTGTTAAAATGGTTTTTAAATCAATGTTTTAACGCAAAGTTGGCTTTCATCCAGCGATAGCGAAACGCTAAGTGGAGATGCGGTTGTTGAAAAATTATAAGGTGTTATTTTTTTAATTTTTCAACAAAAAAGCACGAAACGGAAGCGTGAGCGGTGCGGAGCAATCGCCTTATGAAAGCCTTGAATTTTTGGTTCTTTTGCTTCAAGGCAAAATGAACAATAAATAATAATTAGAACATAAAAGTTTTTAATTAAACTTGTAAAAATATTTATCTGCAAATTGTATTAAACCGACTTTAAAATCGCCTGATTAATATCATTAATCAATTTTGGACCTTCATAGATGAAGCCCGTATAAATTTGCACTAAATCTGCCCCTGCGTTGATTTTTTCCATTGCATCTTCTGCTGAATGAATACCTCCAACACCAATGATAGGGAATGCTTTATTCGATTTCTCAGCAAGGTACTGAATGATTTTGGTGCTTTTGTCTTTTATCGGCTGACCGCTTAGTCCACCATTGCCAATTTCATTCAGTCTTTCGGTAGAAGTTTTTAAACCTGTTCTATCCACCGAAGTATTAGCCGCAATAACGCCATCTATTTTTGTTTCGGCTACTAAATCAATGATTTCATCTAATTGAATTTCGTTCAAGTCAGGAGCTATTTTTAATAAAATAGGTTTAGGTTGGTTTTCTTTTTGATTGATTTTTTGAACTGCTGTAATCAGTTCTTTAAGATAATCGGCATCCTCTAATTTGGCGTGACTACCTACATTGGGGCAACTTACATTGAGTACGAAATAATCCACATACGGGTGTAATCCTTGAAAGCAAGTCAGGTAATCTTCAGTATAGTTTTCGGGTGCAGTAGCTGTGTTTTTACCGATGTTGCCTCCGATAATGATTTTCTTTTTATTTTTTTTCAGTTGTTGAATAGCTGACGCTAAACCTTCGTTATTAAATCCCATTCGGTTGATAACCGCCTTGTCTTCAGGTAATCTAAAAAGTCTTTTTTTAGGATTTCCAGCCTGTGCCTTTGGGGTAACCGTTCCTATTTCTACAAAGCCAAATCCCAAATCTGCCAATTCATTATAAAGCACTGCATTTTTGTCGAATCCCGCCGCTAAACCAACTGGGTTGTCGAATTTTAATCCAAACAATTCTCGTTCTAGTTTTTTATTTTTGATAGGCTTCGGGGCAACTAATCGCATTAAAAAAGGAATTTTGTTGAAGAATTTCAATGCCGAAAAGGTAAAGTGATGTACTTTTTCTGGATCAAATTGAAACAGCATAGGACGAATAATAGACTTGTACATAGATTGTTTTTTTTGTTGGCACAAATTTAGTGATTTTTTTGGTATCAATCTACCGATGGATTAATGTATATTAAGTCGATAAATCATCATTTATTAGATTGCATTATTCAAATATTTTATACCTTTGTACTATCTAAAAATTTATCAAAATGAAAAAGAATATTATTGCACTTTTTGCATTGGCAAGTGCGTCTGTTTTTGGGCAGTCATACACAGGCTATTTAACGGATAATTATAGTGGAGTACATACTGTTATTAACAATCCTGCGAATATTGTGGATTCTCATTTTCGTACGGATATTAATTTGATAGGTGCTTCTGTTGGTTTTGGAAATGATTATTTTGGGGCAGATAAACTTTTGAGCGAATTAATATCAAACCCTGATGGTATACAAAGTTTTTTGAAACAAAATACCGAAAGATATCCTTCGACTCGTAATAATGCTGTTATGAATATGGATATTTTGGGTCCTTCGTTTATGTTTAACCTTAATAAGAAAAATGCTCTTGCTCTTTCTTCAAGATTAAGAGGAGTGGTAAATGCTAATAATATTAATGGAAGACTTTATGAAATTTATTCCGGCTTTGATAAAAGTAAAAATGCAACACTTGGCATTAAAGATATGAATGTTAATCAACATTTTTGGGGAGAGCTAGGATTGAGTTATGCTACAGTTTTAATGGATAATAATGAACATTTTTTAAAAGGAGGTGTAACGGTGAAGTATTTACAAGGTATCGCTTATAGTAAGGCGAATGCGGATGCTTCTTTTCAATATGACGCGAACGGAACCCCTAATAATGATAACGATAATACCCTTGATATTGATGGCACTGTAAATTATGGATATACTTCTAACATAAATGATATTAGAGAGAATTTTAGCGTTGGGAAGTTATTAGAATCGATGAATGCGGGAAGTGGTTTTGGTGGAGATATTGGTCTGACTTACGAGTGGAGGCCTGATTATACTGAAACGGATAGAAATAAATACAAATTGAAATTCGGATTATCTGTTACCGATATTGGTAAAATTAATTATAAAGATGCTACACAGGATACCTACACTGGTCAAACTACCATTGCTAATCAAGCTTTTCAAGATGAAAAATTAGAAGACCTTTTAAATGGTCTTGATAAAACATCTAAGAAATCTTTGGAGGCAAAATTACCAACAGCATTACACCTGAATGCAGATTGGAATATCAACCAGAAGTTTTACCTGAACTTTAATGCCAATATGGATATTGCAGGGGATAAAATAAATGCCAATAATATCGAAAATTCTTATATATTAACGCCTCGTTTTGAATCAAAATTATTCAGTGCTTATATCCCAATGGGCTTATATGAATACAGTGGTTTTCAGGCAGGTTTTGGATTAAGGGCAGGTCCTTTGTATGTGGGTTCTGGTTCTGTGATTACTAATTTAATAGGAGAAACCAAAGGTGCAGACTTTTATTTTGGACTGAAAATTCCGCTTTATAAAAAAGTAAAAGGTAAAAAAGACACCGATAGAGATGGGATTGTAGATGCTATGGATGCTTGTCCAGAAGTACCAGGAGTAGTAGAAAATAATGGTTGCCCAGAAGAGGAAGTTGTTTCCGTTGTTCAGGTTGAAGAAGAAATAGGGATGCACACGAAATCTATTTATTTCAACTATGCTAAGTCCACCTTTAAAGAGGGCGTTACACAAAAGTTAGATGCAATTGTAGCCGTGATGAATGAGTATCCAGAAAACCAATTTTCTATTGAAGGGCATACTGATAATAAGGGTACTCCAAATTCAAATCAAATCCTTTCCGAAAAAAGAGCCAAAGCAGTGATGAATTATCTTATTAAAAAGGGAATAAGTGCTTCTCGTTTGTCCGCTCGTGGATTTGGACAAACCAAGCCTATTGATACAAATGATACCAAAGCAGGTAGAGCTAATAATCGCCGTGTGGAGATTAAAGTGAAAAAATAATTTCGCTTACTTTTAGATTATTGGAAGCCTTTAACCCTATAAAGTTAAGGGCTTCTTTTTATCGAATTTTTCCAATTTTCACTTGCTATGTTCTAAAAAATGACTAATTTCGTGCTATGTTTTTGTGTGAATGCAAAAATAATTTTTAATTTAAAATAAAATGGGCAATAATAGAATAAATCTGTTTTCCTTTTATACCAGTTTTGTAGCCCTCGGAATAATGATTTTCGAGGCAGGGTTTTATAAGGAATTATTGTATAAAACCAATGTCATTTACTTTTATGATTTTAGTCTGGTGCTCACTTTTATCAATATGATTTCTTTTTATCTTAAAAATAAATTTAAGAAAATAAGATGGTTGGATGTGGTGCTCACTTTGTTGATTGTCGCTTATTATTCTGCGAGGGTAGAGTACAGTTTTTATGAAACCAGATATTTTCAGTTTTTTAATAAACGGATTTTATATTTATTAATCATATTATCTTTTCTAAGGGATTTTTCCAGTTTAAAAATTAATTTTAAACGAACTTTTATCAATCCAGCTCAATTGTTTATTTTGAGTTTTATATTGATTATTTTATTGGGTGCAGGATTTTTATTAATGCCTAATGCAACGGTTTATGGGATAGAGCCTTTGGATGCTTTGTTTACTTCTACAAGTGCCGTTTGTGTTACAGGCTTAGCAGTGCTGAATACAGCCAGTGATTTCACTCTTTTTGGAAAAATTATTATCCTTAGTTTAATTCAGATTGGGGGATTAGGAATAATGACTTTTGCGAGTTATTTCTCTTACTTTTTCCGTGGTGGAGCATCTTATGAAAATCAGTTAACACTCAGTGAAATGACGAGCTCTGATAAATTGGGAGATGTTTTCAATACCTTGAAACGAATTATCATTATTACCATTTCGGTGGAAGTTTTGGGAGCGATTTTAATTTTTTTCACTTTAGATTTAGAATTATTGGGAGACTCGGTAAATCAAGGGGTTTTCTTTTCTGTTTTCCATTCTATTTCTTCATTTTGTAATGCAGGGTTTTCCACTTTGGGAGGAAGTTTGGCAGAGTCAGGCTACGAATACAATTATCTATTGCATTTCATAGTGGCGGTTTTATTTATTTTTGGAGGAATGGGTTTTCCGATTGTGTACAATGTGTATCGATATGTAAGACACCTCATTCAAAATGTATTATTAGGACGGTTTATCACCCAAGAAAAAAAGTATTGTTATGACCCTTGGGTTTTAAATTTGAATAGTAGAATTTTATTGATTACCACTTTTTCTTTATTGATTGTAGGAACGCTTTTGGTCTATATCTTTGAGGTAGATGGTGTTTTAAAAGAACATTCGTTGGTAGGTTCTTGGGTAGAAGCCTTTTTCATTTCTGCAACAAATAGAACGGCAGGGTTTAATACCGTAAGTATGACTGCATTGTCTGCTCCTACATTGATGATTTCCCTTTTATTAATGTGGGTAGGAGCATCACCAGCCTCAACAGGAGGTGGTATCAAAACGAGTACTTTTGCCATTGCTACGATGAATATTTTAAGTTTGGTAAGAGGAAAACAACGAACTGAGGTTTTTAGTAGAGAAATTGGAGAATCATCTATCAGAAGGTCGTTTGCCATTATTGCATTATCTTTAATCGTAATAGGCTTAGCGGTTTTTGTGTTGGTAATTATCGAAAAGGATAAAGATTTAATGAGTTTAGCATTTGAGGCTTTTTCTGCTTATTCTACGGTAGGATTGAGCTTGGATGTAACGCCTAATTTATCTTATGGAGGTAAAATAGTGATTATTTTAGTCATGTTTATTGGTAGAGTGAGTATGTTCTCTTTACTGATAGCCATTGTGAAAAGAGAGAAATATTTTAATTATCGTTATCCAAAAGAAGAGATTTTGATAAATTAATCAGTTATCTAGTGGTTTAGTAGTCTAGTGGTCAGTGTTTAGCAACTAGATTACTGGTGTACTAGCTTACTGAAAAACTTAAAATAAAAAAAATGAAATATATAGTAGTAGGTTTAGGGAATTTCGGTCTTTCGTTGGCGGAAAAACTAACCAAATTAGGAAACGAGGTCATCGGAATAGATAGTTCGATGAGTAAAGTGGAATCGGTAAAAGAGAAGATTTCTCATGCCATTTGTATGGATGCTACCGATGAATATACGATGGGCGGATTGCCTTTCAAAGATACCGATGTGGTTATTATTGCCATTGGTGAAAATAAGGGAGCCAATATTATGGCGACCGCAATGGTGAAAAAATTACACCCCAAAAAAATCATCAGTAGGGCGATTGACCCGCTTCACGAAACTATTCTTCAGGCGATGGATATACGAACTATTGTTCACCCAGAGGAGGAAACCGCAGAAAAATGGGCGAAAAAACTTTCTTTAAAAGGAATGGTAGATTCTTTTGCATTGAGTGGTAAAGACAGTATTGTGGAAATTGCTTTGCCTGAAAGGTATATTGGGAAAACGATTGAAGAAGTTGGTTTCAGAAGTCGTTATAATCTAGCATTTTTGACCATTATTAAAAAGGTGGCAGAGAAAACTTTATTTGGTAAAGCAAAGAGAGTGAATGAAGTGCAAGGTGTTCTGAATTATGACGCTGTCTTAGAGTCTGGAGATATTTTGGTGCTTTATGGAAAAAATGAAGATATTAATCAGTTTATAAAGGAGAGTTAATTTTATTAATGTATAATGATGAGATGTACAATGATGGTTGATGAGATGTATAATGATAAATATGGTCAGTGAATCAATAATCAATAATCAACAATCAATAAATCAATAAGTCAACAAATCAAAAAAGAAAAATGGCAAAACAAGAAGATGTATTTAAAAAAGTAGTTTCCCACGCAAAGGAGTATGGGTTTATTTTTCCGTCAAGTGAAATTTACGACGGGCTTTCAGCAGTGTATGATTATGGACAAAATGGAGTGGAACTTAAAAATAACATCAAAACTTATTGGTGGAAAGCCATGACGCAACTCAACGAAAATATCGTGGGAATAGATTCTGCCATTTTAATGCACCCAACCACTTGGAAAGCCTCTGGACATGTAGATGCATTTAGCGACCCATTAATTGATAATAAAGATTCTAAAAAGAGATTTAGAGCCGATGTTTTAGTGGAAGATTATTGTGCTAAATTAGAAACCAAAGCCGAAAAAGAAATCAAAAAGGCTCAAAAAAGATTTGGGGAAGACTTTGATAAAGCTCAGTTTGAAGCAACGAACCCAAGAGTTTTAAAATATAGAGAACAACAAAAAACAATTCTTTCAAGATTAGCCCAATCATTAGACAACGAAGATTTAGCTGATGTAAAAGCTTTGATAGAAGAGTTAGGAATTGCAGATCCAGATACAGGTTCTAAAAATTGGACAGATGTAAGGCAATTTAATTTGATGTTTGGGACTAAATTAGGAGCGTCGGCAGAGTCTGCAACAGATTTATATTTAAGACCAGAAACAGCACAAGGTATTTTTGTGAATTTCCTCAATGTTCAAAAAACATCAAGGCATAAATTACCTTTCGGAATTGCTCAGATAGGAAAAGCATTCAGAAATGAGATTGTGGCAAGGCAGTTTATTTTCAGAATGAGAGAGTTTGAGCAAATGGAAATGCAATTTTTTGTACCACCAGGGACAGAATTGGAATTTTATAAAGAGTGGAAAGAAAAACGCTTGAATTGGCATTTAGCATTGGGCTTAGGAGAAGATAATTATAAATTCCACGACCACGAAAAATTAGCTCACTACGCCAATGCAGCCGCAGATATTGAGTTTAAATTTCCATTTGGTTTTAAGGAATTAGAAGGTATTCATTCGAGAACAGATTTTGATTTGTCGGCTCACGAAGAACATTCAGGAAGAAAATTGCAGTACTTTGACCCAGAGCGAAAAGAGAGTTATGTGCCGTATGTAGTCGAAACTTCTATTGGTTTAGATAGAATGTTTTTGGCGTTGTTATCTCATTGTTTAAAAGAGGAGAAGTTGGAAGACGGTTCAGAGCGAACGGTTTTATCTTTACCGCCAGCCTTAGCACCTGTGAAAGCTGCGATTTTACCATTGATGAAAAAAGATGGTTTGGGCGAATATGCAGAGAAGATTTTCAATGATTTGAAATATGATTTCAATTTAATTTATGAGGAAAAAGACAGTATCGGAAAACGCTACCGAAGAAATGATGCTTTAGGAACGCCTTATTGTATTACGATAGATCATGATTCTCTCAAAGATAATACGGTAACTTTACGAGACAGAGATACGATGAAGCAAGAGCGAGTTCCTGTATCCGAATTACGAAGAATCATCGATGAAAAAACAAGTTTTAGAAATTTATTGTCGAAAATATAGAATGATTTTATAAAATGAAACCTCTCAATTTTTGGGAGGTTTTTTATTTTGATAGGGTGTAAATTCGTTCAATAATAAAGCTTTCAATTATTTAAAATTCACTATTTTTGTGAAATATTATTTTAAACTCAAAAAAACAAGTATGGACGCTTACAAAAATCCTTTAGAAGAAAGATATTCAAGTAAAGAAATGTTACATGTATTTTCTCCGAACCATAAATTTGGAACTTGGCGAAAATTATGGATTGCATTGGCAGAAATTGAAAAAGATTTAGGTCTTGATATCACCGATGAGCAAATTGCAGAACTAAAAGCACAACAGTCGAATATCGACTTTGAAAAAGCCAAAGTATATGAAAAGAAATTCAGACACGATGTAATGGCTCACGTTCATACTTATGGTGATGTAGCACCTTCTGCAAAGGGGATTATTCACTTGGGAGCGACTTCTGCTTTTGTGGGAGATAATACAGATTTAATTCAGATGAGAGATGCTTTATTGATTGTGAGAAAACAGTTGGTAAATGTCATTGATAAATTATCTAAATTTGCTTTGGAGCAAAAAAACACACCAACACTTGGTTTTACACACTTTCAACCCGCACAATTAACAACCGTTGGAAAAAGAACAACCCTTTGGTTACAATCGTTAATTTTAGATTTTGAAGAATTAGAATTTTTCATCGAAACTTTGAGATTTAGAGGAGTGAAAGGAACTACGGGAACGGCAGCGAGTTTCTTGGAGTTATTCAATGGAGATTACGACAAAGTAAAAACGTTGGATAAAGAACTTTCTAAGAGATTTGGATTCGATAAAGTGTTCGGTGTTTCTGGGCAAACTTACGATAGAAAATTAGATGCCAAAGTGGTAGCTTTATTGTCTAATATCGCTCAGTCGGCTCACAAGTTCACGAATGATTTAAGGTTGTTACAAAACTTAAAAGAAATTGAAGAACCGTTTGAGAAAAATCAAATTGGTTCATCGGCAATGGCGTATAAACGAAATCCAATGCGTTCTGAAAGAATTGGGGCGTTATCAAAATTCGTAATGTCTTTATCTTCAAGTTCGGCGATGGTAGCATCTACGCAATGGTTTGAGAGAACTTTGGATGATTCAGCGAATAAAAGATTAACAATTCCTCAGGCATTCTTGGCAGTTGATGCTATTTTATTGATTTGGAATAATATTATGGACGGCTTAGTGGTGTATGAAAACCGAATTAATAAGCACATTATGGGGGAATTACCATTTATGGCGACGGAATATGTGATTATGGAAGAAGTGAAAGCGGGTGGAGATAGACAAGAAATTCACGAGGTTATTCGTACACATTCTATGGAAGCATCTAAAAAAGTAAAAGTAGAAGGGAAAGAAAATGATTTAATTGAAAGATTAATGAATGACGATTCTCTTAAAATGGATAAATCTAAAATTGCCGAGGTAATGGATCCTAAAAACTTTATTGGATTTTCGCCAATTCAAACAGAGGAGTTTGTGAAAAATGAAGCACAACCGATTTTAGATAAATATAAAGAATTATTAGGATTAGAAGCGGATTTGAAAGTCTAAATATTAGATTGTAAAGTGTAAAAGTAAAAATTTGATAAAGTTGAGATGATTTATTTCATCGTTTATTGTCTTGATTCTTGGCTCTTGCATCTAACAAATAAAAAATAAAAATCGTGATTCTTGGCTCTTGGTTCTTGAATCTAAATAAATAAAAATATGAATAAAAGAATTTTCGTAGAAAAGAAAGCCATTTTTGATGTGGAAAGCCCAAAGGTTTTGGCAGAAATTAAAAATGTGTTACCAGAAATAAAATCGGTGAAGGTCTATAATGTTTATGATGTTTTCGGATTAGATGACAATGATTTCCAAAAGGTCGTGAATAACACTTTTGTAGATGCTGTTACCGATATTTTACATCATCAGAATCCAAGTGAAAAATTACATTTCGCTACTGAATTTTTACCAGGGCAATACGATCAAAGAGCCGATTCTGCTCAACAATGTATCGCTTTATTAACGGATGTTGAAAATGCAACGGTACGAAGTGGTAAATTAATCGAATTGGAAGGAATCCAAGAAACTGACTTACCAAAAGTAAAAGATTTATTAATCAACAAAGTGGAAAGTCAGGAGAAAGATTTATCGGTTTTGGAAATTCCTGCCGAGGAAGAACCAAGCGAAGTAATCACTTACGATGATTTTAACACCTTAACGATTGAACAACTCAACGATTTTTACAATGCTCACGGTTTTGCTTTTGGTTTGGATGATTTGGAGCATATCCAAAAATATTTCCAAGAGGAAGGAAGAAACCCTACCGAAACAGAATTGAAGGTTTTAGATACTTATTGGAGTGACCATTGTCGTCATACGACTTTTGAAACTGAGTTGAAAAATATCGAATTTGAAGGCGATTATAAAATTACTTTACAACAAATTTTTGATGATTATTTAGCCAAAAGAAAATTCTTAAAAAGAGAGCATAAGCCTATTTCATTAATGGACTTAGGAACTATCTCTGCTAAATATTTATACCAAACAGGTAAATTGGATAATTTGGTTATTTCCGATGAAATCAATGCTTGTACGGTAGAAATTGACGCTGAATACGACGGTAAAAAAGAGCCTTGGTATTTATTATTTAAAAATGAAACGCACAACCACCCGACGGAAATTGAGCCATTTGGTGGAGCATCTACTTGTTTAGGTGGAGCGATTAGAGACCCATTGTCTGGGCGTTCGTATGTGTATCAAGCGATGCGTTTGACTGGTGCTGGAAATGTTTTAGAGCCTATTTCTGAAACAATGAAAGGTAAATTGCCACAAAGAACCATTACGAAACAAGCAGCGAACGGATATTCTTCTTATGGAAATCAGATTGGTTTGGCAGTAGGAGGAGCAACGGGAAGTTCTAAGGAGCAAGATGAAACCTCTATTCATACGCTTTCTACCGAAGTTCAGAAAGGTAATGCCGTAGAGGAAAGAAAAATTCAGAGGTTGTTTAGAAATCCAAAAGTTACTCGTTTAATTAAGAAATCAAATGACTTTGGAGCGGGAGGAGTTTCCGTAGCGATTGGTGAAATTGCCGATTCTTTGGAAATCAATCTTGATGTAATGCCTTTGAAATATGAAGGATTAAATGGTACTGAATTAGCCATTTCGGAATCTCAGGAGAGAATGGCAGTCGTGATTGATGCGAAGGATAAAGAAGAGTTTATCAATTACTGTCAAAAAGAGAATGTTTACGCTTTTGAAATCGCAAAAGTAACCGATTCAGGAAGAATGAAAATTGCTTGGAGAGGAAACACGATTGTAGATTTAAGTAGAGCATTTTTAGATACCAATGGTTGTCCAAAATCTCAGGAAGTAAAGGTAAATCATTTGGAACGAAAAGCGAGTGAAAGCATTGATTTTAATAAAGAAAATTACTTCCAAATTTTAGCCGATAAAAATGTTTCTTCACAAAAAGGATTGGTAGAAATGTTTGATTCTTCGGTAGGAGGAACAACGGTAGCAATGCCTTATGGAGGTAAATATCAAGATACTTTAATGGAGGGAAGTGTGCAAGCATTACCTGTGTTAAATGCTGAAAGCGTAGATACTGTTTCTTTGGCGAGTTGGGGATTTGATGCCGATGTATCTTCGGATAACTCAATGATTGGTTCTGCCAATGCGGTAGTGGAATCTGTAGCGAAAATTGTGGCTATGGGTGGAAAATACCAAAATATTAGATTGAGTTTCCAAGAGTATTTTGAAAAATTAGGAGATCAACCAGAAAAATGGGGTAAACCTTTGGCGTCGTTGCTTGGTGCGTATGATGCTCAGATGAATTTGGAATTGGCAGCGATTGGTGGAAAAGACTCAATGAGTGGAACTTATCAAGATATTAATGTGCCACCAACTTTAATTTCTTTCGCTTGTGCTAATGGAAATAAAGACAATATTATTTCTCCTGAATTGAAGAAAGCCGATAATGGAATTTATTGGTTTAATCATCAGCCACAAGAAAATGGATTACCGAATTACGATCAATTGAAATCGGTGTTTGATTTTGTATATCAAGGAATTAAAGACCAAAAAATTGTTTCTGTAAAAACTATCAAGGAAGGTGGTGTAGCCGTAGCCTTGGCGAAAATGAGTTTCGGAAACGAATTGGGTGCTGAAATTAATATTGATGAAAAAGCATTATTACATAAAAATATCGGAAGTTTAATCATTGAAACAACGGAAGATATTAGCCACGATTTATTCCAGAAAATTGGTCAGGTTACCGAAAATAAAGCATTGAAAATTAATAATGAATCTTTTGATATTGCAGAACTGAAAAAGGTGAATCAATCTGTATTTGAGGGATTATTCCCAACGAAAGAGCAAGAGAAAATCGTGATTAATTTAGATGAAAAACTGAATAATACTTCGGCGAAGAATATCATTATTAAGAAACATCATATTGCGAAACCAAAAGTATTTGCTCCGATTTTCCCAGGGACAAATTGCGAGTACGAAACGCAAAATGCATTCAGAAAAGAAGGTGCTGAGGTAACGAGTTTGCCATTAATCAATTTGAATAACGACTTACTGAATGACAGCATAGATGCTTGGGTAAAAGAAATTGAAACGGCTCAGATTTTAATGTTTTCAGGTGGATTCTCGGCAGGAGATGAGCCAGATGGTTCTGCGAAATTCATTGTCAATGTCTTAAAAAACGACAAGATGAAACAAGCGGTTCATCAGTTATTGGAAAGAGATGGAATGATTTTAGGAATTTGTAATGGTTTCCAAGCCCTTGTGAAGTCAGGATTGTTACCTTACGGACAGATTAGAAATTTAGATGAAAATTCTCCAACTTTGGCACATAATGCGATTGGAAGACATATTTCTCAGATGGTAAATGTGAAGGTAATTAATGATAATTCGCCTTGGTTAAAAGGAATGAAAGGTCAGGAATTTACGATTCCAATTTCTCACGGAGAAGGTAGATTTATGGCATCGGAAGAAGTATTGACGGATTTGTATAAAAAAGGTCAAATTGCTACGCAATACATTGATTTAGATGGAAATATTGCTCACGGAATGCCATTTAACCCTAATAATTCGTTATTTGGAATTGAAGGAATTACAAGTGAATGTGGAAAAATTTATGGTAGAATGGGACACCCAGAAAGGTTCGCAAAAGGTTTAATGAAAAATATCCCTGATGCCAACTATCATAATATTTTCAAAAATGGAGTGGAATATTTTAAATAAAACGATAATGAAAAAAATATTTTTATTACTTTTTCTGAGTCTTCATGCCCTTGCATTTTCACAAGCGTATAGGAAGAAAGTAGCCAAAGAAGTTTGTGCTAAATTAAAGAAAATGGATGTGTCTAACAAAACAGAATCTCAATTAAAAAGAGCGTTTGGATTGGCAGGTGTGACGGTGGCTTTTCGTTATCAGTCAGAGATAAAGAAAAATTTGGATATTGATTTGGTACGAGATATCGGAGATCAATCAAAAATGGAGCGTTTAGGTGTTGAGATAGGTCTTATGGCAGCATCAGAATGTCCAGAAGTGTTTAAGACGATGTTTTTGAATGAAGAACGATCTCAAGAAAGGGTAGCCGTATCTTCACCTCCTGTATCTTTGGTTAGTGGAAAGATTACAAAAGTAAAAAAAGGTAATTTTGTTGTTTTTTATTTGAAAGGAGATAATGATATTTTGCAAGAGTTCTATTGGGTAGGAAAAATTTCTTCTAATATCAATTTGCCCGATGAATATTTAAACTTGAAAAATAAAAGAGTGTTTATAGGCTCTCACAAAAGCACTATTTTTGATGCGGAGGTCAATGCCTATAAGACCGTTAATGAAATACATCATTTGAAGGTAGATACACCATAACAAAACTTAGAGGTAGGGCGATAAGCTTTACCTCTTTTTTTGATTTTTAGAAAATTAAAAATATTCATGTTTTCCTTTTTCATTTTTTTTCATTATATTTGCTCATAAAATTAAATTTTAGCATATGAAATTTATTGTTTCGAGTGGAGAATTACAGAAGTCTTTACAGACGATTAGTGGTGTGATTTCTACCTCTCAATCAAGACCGATATTAGAGAATTACCTTTTTGAAATCACTCAAAATAATCTTCAAATTACAGCTTCGGATGGCGAAACTACGCTGATGACTTCTTTGGAAATAAAGTCCGAAGATGAAGGGAAAATTGCTGTTCCTGCTAAGATTTTTCAAGATTTCTTGAAAACTTATGGAGAGCAACCTTTAACTCTATCTGTAAAAGCCTTAGAAGAGGGTGGAGGTTTATTGGAGATTTTGGATGAAAAGGATAATTTCGAGGTAGCTTTGGATAATGCAGACGATTACCCAGAATTACCAGAATTTGATGCTTCACAAAGTGTAACAATGCCCGCAGGTGTTTTATCTGATGCGTTGAGTAATACACTTTTTGCAACGAGCAACGATTCTCTACGACCAGTAATGACGGGAGTTTTATTCCAATTTGGAGAAAATGAAACTAACTTTGTTTCTACCGATTCTCATCGTTTGGTGGTTTATAAAAGAACCGACATCAAGTCTGAGCCAATGGATTTCATTATGCCAAAGAAACCATTGAGTATTTTTAAGAATATTTTGGGAGGTTCAAATGCCGATTTGGTAATTGATTTCAATGAAAATATGGCGAGATTTACTTTCGAAAATCATGTTTGGATTTGTAGATTAATCGATGGTAAATATCCAAATTACAATGCTGTAATACCAAAAGACAACCCTAATGTATTGACGATTAACAGAAGTTTGTTGCTTAATTCTATGCGAAGAGCTTCTATTATGTCTAATAAATCGACCAATCAGGTAAGGTTTAAATTGTCAGGGAATATTTTACATCTTCATGCAGAAGATACGGAGTATGCAAATAAGGCAGAAATGCAAGTGCCTTGTGATTATCAAGGAGAAGACATCAATATTGGATTCAGTTCTAAATTTCTAACAGAAATGTTGTCAATTTTGAGTTCTGATGATATTACGATTAAAATGTCGGTGCCTAATCGCCCAGGAATTGTAGAGCCAATCGATGGTTTAGAAGAAAATGAAAGTGTATTAATGCTTTCCATGCCAGTCATCGGTATGTAAAAACTGAATTTATTTTCATAACAAATTATAAGTTAACAATCTAAATAGAAATCCAAAATTTGGGTTTCTATTTTTTTGCCCTAATTTTTAAGATGAATTATTTCCCATTTTCATGAAAAATAACGATATTTGTAAATTATATTTTAATTAAATCATAGTCGATGAAAATTTCAAATAATTGGTTGCAAAATTATATTCAAACAGATTTAAAAACTGAAACCATAGGAGAAATCCTAACGGACATCGGTTTAGAAGTAGAGGGAATAGACCGTTTTGAAAATATTAGAGGAGGTTTAGCAGGAATTGTAGTGGGAAAAGTACTCACCTGTGAAAAGCACGAAAATGCCGATAAACTAAAGGTTACTACCGTAGACATTGGTCAAGGGGAACCTTTGCAAATTGTATGTGGTGCTCCAAATGTAGAGGCGGGACAGTTGGTTCCTGTGGCAACGGTAGGTACCATTTTATATGATGATAAAGGTAACTCGTTTGAGATTAAAAAAGCAAAAATTAGAGGTGAAAGATCTTTTGGGATGATTTGTGCCGAGGACGAATTAGGTTTAGGAAATAATCATGATGGAATAATGGTGCTTGACCCCGAAAAATATGAAGTAGGAAAACCTTTTGCCGAATATTTTGATATTGTAACAGATGAAGTTTTTGAAATTGGTTTAACTCCCAATAGAACCGATGCAATGTCGCATTATGGTGTAGCGAGAGATTTGAATGCGTATTTAAAATCTAACCAAATGTCTTCTGATTTTGAGAAAATCAGTCAGCAAGTTTTAGACACCAATACTGAAAGCCATGGCTTTAGTATCGAAATTGAAAACGATGAACTTTGTCCAAGATATGTGGGAGCGATGATTAAAAATGTAGTCGTGGAAGAATCTCCAGAATGGTTACAAAACAATTTGCAAGCCATTGGTTTAACGCCTAAAAATAATATTGTAGATATTACCAATTATATCCTCCACGGATTAGGGCAACCTTTACACGCCTTTGATGCTGATAAAATCAAAGGGAATAAAATTAAAGTTGGAGTAAATTCAGCAGGAACTATTTTCAAAACCTTAGATGAAGTTGAGCGAAAACTCAATGGTTCGGAGATTATGATAAAAGACGCCGAAGATAATCCTTTGTGTATTGCAGGAGTGCTCGGCGGAGCAGATTCTGGCGTGTCCGAAAATACAACGACTATATTTTTAGAAAGTGCGTATTTCAACCCTGTGGCAATTCGAAAAGGAGCGAAATTTCACGGCTTAAACACCGATGCTTCTTTTAGGTTTGAAAGAGGAGTTGATCCCAATACAGTCAAAACAGCTATCACTTATGCTATTCAATTGATTCAGGATATCGCTGGTGGAGAGTTGGTTGGGGAACTCATGGAGCATTATCCAAAGAAAATCGACAGTACGAATATTATTTTAAGATATTCAATGTTAGACCAAATTTTAGGTTTAAAAATTCACCGTGAAAAGGTAAAAGAAATTTTAAAACATTTAGATATTGAGGTCTTAAATGAAATTCCAAATGGTTTAGAAATATTATCTCCTCCTTATCGAGCAGATGTAACAAGGGAGATAGATGTCATCGAAGAGATTTTGAGAATCTATGGCTATAATAAAGTAGAAGCTCCTCAGAAATTTTCTTTTACACCAGTAGAATTGGATACCTTAACACAAGATGAATTGGAAAATTCATGGGCGAGAACTTTACAGTCTAATGGCTTCAATGAGGTGATGAACAACTCTTTAACTTCGGTAAAAGATGAAACTGATGCCGTGAAATTATTAAACCCATTGAGTAATGAGTTGTGTTTTATGCGAAAATCTTTATTGGAAGGTTTATTGCAGAATACAATTTATAATATCAATAGAAAAAATGCAGATATTAAGTTTTTCGAGTTAGGGAAAATCTATCATAAAAGAGCAGAATACGAAGAGCGAAAGCAGTTGGCAATGTTGATTTCAGGAAGAAATCACAAAGAGAATTGGTTAGAACCAAAGGCGTTTAGTCATTTTTATGATTTAAAAGGATTTGTTCAGGTTTTATTACAAAGATTAAATATCGAATTAACCGAAAAATCGCTTGAAGATGAGCGTTTTGCTGATGCAATTGTTTTGGAATATAAAGGAAAAGTAGTAGCGAGATTAGGAAAAGTTTCGACACAATTATTGAAAGATTTTGATATAGAGCAAGATTGTTTCTATGCCGAAATTGAGTTAGAAACGGCTCAGGAATTAAGAAACAAAGAGAACTTTAAATTTGTAGATATTCCGAAATTCAATAAAATTAGAAGAGATTTGGCATTATTGGTGGATAAAAAAGTAACTTATGCCGACTTATACCAAGCTGCGAAAAGCCAATCTTCCAAATACCTGAAAGACATTAATTTATTTGATGTTTATGAAGGGAAAAATTTACCAGAAGGCAAGAAATCTTATGCTTTGAGTTTCCACTTATTAAAAGAGGAGAAGACGCTCGAAGAAAAAGAGATTACAGCAGTGATGAATAAACTGATTAAAATATTTGAAAAACAATTTAATGCAGAACTAAGATAAAATAAAGATTATGAAAAAAGGATTATTATTAATTGTAATGAGTTTGTTTTTGGTTTCTTGTGGAATCAACCAAAACACCGTGAAGCATCAAAAAGCACAAAAAATAAAATTAGAAAACACTTCTTGGAAGTCAATAGAATCGGTAAAAGGGAAAGTTCCTACTTTGCAGATTAGCAATGGAAAAATACATGGAAATGCGGGTTGCAACAATTATTTTGGTAGTCTAACCATCAATAAAGCAACAGGTCTATTTTCTGTCGGAAAGTTAGGTGTAACCAAAATGGCTTGTCGAAATATGAAGGTCGAGCAAAACTTTTTACAAATGTTACAAAAAGTAGATCATTATAAAATAGAAGAGGGTATTTTAAAATTATATCACAACAAAATCTTAATACTGAAATTTGCTCAAGAATAAAGAAAAGGACTCAAATCGAGTCCTTTTTTGTTTTTATTCATCTTCCAAATCGTCATATTGAGCGATTTCTGCTTCTGCCCATTTGAAGGCTTGTTCTATAACTTTGGTTGCTTCATCAGCAAGTGTTTCTTCGTTATCACCATCCAAATCATCTAACCACTCTACTTCTTCCTCCTCGATATTTAAAATAAATCTTGGGTATTCGGTATGAACAACAAATAAATCTTCTGGAAACTCGTTGTTATCTGCCATTAAAAACTTTGGTAATTTCATTTTTTTTCGATTTTAAATTTAATCAAAGGTATAAAAAATATTAAAACTATACTATTGATTCTTGTAACATTTTGTTTTTTTAAACAACTAATAAATAAAGTAATAAAATGAAAAATCGCAAAATAATTCTCTTAGCCTTATCCCTGATGATGAATTTTTCGTTCGCTCAAAGAAAAAAAATCAAAGAAAAAGAAATTAAAGGAGTGGTCATCCGAAAAAAGAAAAAAGCGGTGGAACATAAGCCCGATCGCACTATTTTCAATTTTTCAGAACAGCCACACCTGAATACAGGAACGGCAATGGAAGGTATCAAAAAATTACCCGGACTTATCGTTTCCGATATAGCGGGCATGATGTATCAGGGGAAAATATTGGATGTATATATGGACTCCCGCCCTTTGAATATTACTTCCAACGAACTCAATTCGTTTTTAGAGGGAATACCTGCCAGTGCTATCGAAAAAATAGAAGTGATCACCCAACCTGGAGCAGAATATCCTGCCACTTCTGGAGGAGCTATTTTGAATATTATTACCAACAAAAATGCAAAGAAATATTTAACAGCCACTTACTCTGGCGGTTATCGGTTTTCTCATTATGATAAATTGAGACAAAGAACCAATCATTCCCTGAATATCAATGCTAAAAACAAATATTTTGCTTGGCAGTTGAATGTAGGGCAAAATTATGCCGAATCCAATTCTTTTAATAATATGGCGGATATTTTTAGCACTGATACAGAGCAACAACGAAGAGGTTATTTTGCAAAAGGAGCGATGACTTTTAATTTGGGAAAAGACAGAATGATTTTAAATTATGACCTTTTCCATAGGAACAATGATAATACGGTTGTCAGCGAAGCGCTTCAGTATTTTGTAAAAGACCATTCTAAAAATAAAAATCTTCGTCAGAATGCATCATTAACGTATCAGAAAAAATTCTATGATAAAGATAAAAAACTGAACTTCAAGGCTTCTTATACCGATTCCAAAAGAGATTTTACTCAAAATGGATTAACACAATCAACACAATATCAAAATGCTTCTCATTTTCAAAATGGAGAATTTAAAATAGATTACACTCAGCCTATTCAGTTATTAGATGAAGGAAAATTAAACTTCGGAGGTTTATACGAAAAGACCTTTTTTGAAGCAAAAAATGAAGGAATCACCAATTTGGATTATTCTCGACAAACCGCCTCTTCGTATTTGGAACTTCAAACGAAATGGAAAAAATTAGATTTCATTCTTGGAGCAAGGTTGGAAAACTATGATATTTTTGGAACAACCCTAGCAGAAGGAATAGAAGAAAATTTAACGCCATTTAAAAAGACCAAACTCTTTCCCAATGCTAGCGTACAATATAATTTTATAGACAAGGTCTATTTTGGACTGAATTACAATAAGAAAATTCGGCTCCCAAGTATCTCTGCATTAAATCCTAATAATAATACTTATCAAAATCCTAATGCTAGTATTACAGGAAATCCTAATCTTCAACCCACGATTTTTGACAATTATGAAGCCAAATTGTCCGTTTTTGATTACGCATTTATTTCCTACAATATCAGTAGAGCGAAGAATCAAGTGGCTAATGTCATCTATACAAAAAGTGATAATACTTTCGCCAATGAGCAAATCAATATTAATGACATGAAAATTCATAATGTTAATATCGGACTACCTTTGCCATTCATGCTTTTCACCAAACCTCTATCCGAAGTAATGAAAGTGAACTTCAACCCTGATAAAATCAATTTCATGTATCTCTATGCAGGATACCAAAAACATCAGTTACCTGATATTCAAACAAAAGGCTTCTGGGTTTTTAACCTAATGACGCAACTGATTTTACCAAAAGAAATAAAATTAGTAGGAAATTATAGTCATATTACCAAAAATGGTTCTTACTATTATTATAATATCATTGAACCTTTCAATCAATCTTTTGACCTGACTTTATCTCGAAAATTCTTAAATAAAAGATTGAATGTTTCGCTCTATGCCAATGATATTTTTAACCAACGAAGAGTAGCATTGAGTTCTAATTATCAAACGCCTATTTATTTTGATGCCAAAAGAGATACGAGAAGCTTTGGGATTTCTTTAAGTTATAAGATTAGAGCAAAGAAAAATAAATTAGCCACTGAGGAAAGAAACCTGCTCAATTCGTCTAATACAGAAGAAGACACTTCTATTTTGAAATAATAGCATTTAGATTTTAAAATGTAAACAGGCTCTAAAAAAAGAAATACCTGACCGAAGAAAAAATGGCTTGAATTTTGCATTCATCTTTCAGTAATAAAATAATTAATTTATGAAAAAATATATTATTTCGATTGGTTTATTGGTAGGAGCAGGAGCTTTTATCACAACCACAACACAATCTTGTTCTGTTTTAGCAACAACAGATGTTGGAATGTCTGTGATTAAGAGTTTATTAAACAGAGGAATTGATAAGGCATCGGCAATCTATAGCAACGAAAAAGAATTCCTTTCTAATAATCAGATAGACAAAGCGTTACCAAGCCAATTGAGAAAAATAAACGATATTTTAAATAAAGTTTCTCCCGATTTGGTTAAAAAAGAGAAAATATACATTGCAAAAGCGGCGGCTTATACTGTAAAAACTTCTACGCCTATTTTGAAAAATACGGTGAATAACTTGACCAAAGCAGATGTAGCAAGAATTACTCAAGGTGGAAAGGGAACTTTAACGCAAGTTTTAAAAGAAAAAGCTTATCAGCAAGTGGTTTCTGCCATTGTGCCAAAAGTAGATGAAAAATTGAACCAATTTGGCATCGTGAAAACGATTAATACCGCACTTAGGGGAAATCAAAATAATCCTGCCACTGGAGGTATTAGTAAATTGGCTTCGGAGCAAATTGCTACTGGACTTTTCAACATCATTGAAAAGTATGAAAAAGACAATAAAAACAGCATTTTAGGACTGAAACTTTAAATTTTTATTAACTACAACAAATGAAATAGTGTAGCAGTTTTATGATTGTTACACTATTGGATTTGATGATTTGTTACACTAATAAATTAGAATAAAATGTCAAACAAAGAAGATTTTTATACCTCGTTAAAAGTTAAGTTAGAGGAAAACCATCATTTTCCAGAAGATTATCTTTTCAAATTTATTATACCCAATGATAAAGCGAAACTTACAGCCATTTATCAAATTTTTGATGAAGTAAAACATACAATTAATACTCGAGAGAGTAAAAATGCAAAATACATTTCCGTGAGTTTATTGGCTTTTGTATTAGACGCTAATCAGGTAATTGATATTTATCAAAAAGTTGGAGAGATAGACAATGTTATTATGCTTTAAAATTGATTAATAAAATAATAAGCACCAATAAATGAAAATTCTCATTACAGGAGCAACAGGTTTAGTAGGCACAAAATTAGTCCGAAGATTAGAAGATAGAGGACATTTTGTGTCTGTTTTGGTTAGACAACAACCTCAAAAAAAGAATGAATTTTATTGGAATCCCGCCCAAAATGAAATTGACAAAAACGCATTTTCGGACATTGATGCAATTATCCATTTAGCAGGTGCAAATATTGGTAAAAAATGGACGAAAAGTCATCGAAAGGCAATCGTTTCAAGTAGAATAGAGACGGCAGATTTAGTATTAAACACCTGTAAAGCATTGAATACTAAACTGAAATGTTTTATCTCGGCAGGAGGAATTAATTACTATGGTACTTTCAGTTCCGATGAGGTTTTAACCGAGGAAACGCCTATTTTACATCAAGATTTTTTATCAAGTGTTTGTCAGCAATGGGAAAATAAAGCTGACGAATTTTCCAGCATTTCGGAGCGAGTGGTTGTATTACGCACCGCTCCTGTTTTGGCTTCTAAAGGAGGCTGTTTGGATAATATTAAAACCATTACCGATTTGCATTTATCGGCAGGGTTGGGAAGTGGTCAACAATGGTTTAATTGGATTCATATCGACGATTTGGTCGAGATGTATATTTTTGCATTAGAAAACAAAACTGTACAAGGAGCCATCAATGCTGTTGCCGACGAGATTCCTACCAATCAAAATTTCATGAAGTCGGTGGCGAAAAGCAGAGGGAAATTATTTATTCCTATTACTATTCCTGCTTTTTTATTGAGATTCGCCCTAGGTGAAATGAGCGAAATATTATTAGAGGGAACAAGGATTTCCAACAAAAAAATCAAATCACTGGGATTTGATTTTAAATATAAAAGCTTAACTGATGCTTTGCAAAGCGTGAATGAATAACACAATTTAAAAACGATAAACAGCTGTTGCCGAAACTCTTACATTACCTACTGTCGAAGGATTGGCATTGGCTTTTACATTATCGTCAATATCGCCAAATGTAGCAGAAGTGTATTCTATTTCTGGTACAACACTAAACTTATTTTGTTTAAAATGTACTCTTCCCGAAACTCTCCACACATTATCAATCATTCTTGCTCCAAGTCCTCTACCATGCACATCTGTAAATTTATTATGTTGGTCGCGTTCAGCACCACTTAATTGAGTGTAACCAAAGAACATCCCGGGTGCTATTTTTTTATTGGCACTCGAGATATCAACCCATGCAGAAGAAGTGCGGATAGGTTGATAAGCTTCCTGACCATTGGTTTTGGTATAACTTGCATAACCACCCAACATTACGAGGTGATGCATATTTCCACCTGTTAGTCCATAAGCTTTCGCAATAATTTTATCGTTTTGATACTTAAAATAAGCAAGGAGATGGGCGGAATTCACCCTTTCGTTAGATACCAATCCATTAGAAACGGTAGTTGGTTTTATCGACTGATATTCTCCAGCGATACCTGCGGTGATATGGTCTTTTTTGTATTTCAGTTGTCCATGAAAAACGGGTAATATCGAATTGGTAGAACCACTGTTGAAATGTCCTTCGTTAGCGATAGGTGCAGAAAATTCTCTATCCTTATACGCTACAGCAACGAAATCTAAATGAGGTGTAATCTGTTGAGTAAGCTTTATCTGAGCAGATCTTCCAAAAGGATTAAACATGATTCCTACATTGAAGTTGGCTACCCCAGGATAAACATCGGTGATGAAAGAAGGATTCCAAGTTTGCCCTAATAATAAAGATGTTTTTGCCCAATCCAATTTGACATAAGCATGTCTAAGTCTTAATAAACCTATAGAACCTGTGCTTTTCACGGATTTATTGAGTTCAGTATTTCCAAAAAAGTCTCCTTCGATGACCGCAGCTGTTTTAGCTCCCCAAACTTTTTTACCTTTCACTTTTAATCCAAATCGTGAAGTGATTGCCAATAAACTGCTCGACAAACTAGCATTAATATCTTCTCCATTAGCATCTAAGTTTTTATCTAAAGGATACAAGTTCACTTGATATTCTCTCACATTAGCCGTTTTTCTTGAATCAAAAACATAATCAGTTCTGATAAACCCATAAGGCTTAACACTCCAATCTGATTTTTGTTGTGCCATCATTATACCGCTTGATATGATCCCTAAAATCATAAAGGTACATAACTTCAATGCTTTCATAATTTTCATTTTTGGGGCAAATATAATTAAAAATACAATAGGGATTTTTAGTGGGATTAATGAATTTTGAGCAAAGTAAAGTGTAGGGAAGTTTTTCTTGTAAAATTGATGCTGATTTTATATATTTGTTAGGTATACTAAATTTCCGATAAAATGTTAATTGCTTCATCGTATAAGTATGGTTCTAATGCATTATTTGTTTTTCAAAAATTGCAGGATAATGGATTTAGTGCAATCGTGAAGGAAGAACCTGATGAAGCTTTCCCTTTTCAGATTTGGGTAAAGAAAGCAGATTTAAAAGGTGTAATGCCGATTATTGAGCGTTTGACAATTGTAGAAAACGATTTAGATCCACAATCCGAAGGCTGTATTGAAGGCTATGTCGAATGGAAAGGTAATATGTATAATGCTGGATATTATACAGGTGGTAGAATTCCTTATTGGCTTTACAATAAAAAAAAGTGGAAATACCTTGTGCCTGTATATTTGTTTTGTGGTATTTTTTATATGATATCGTTCATTTTTTTTGACCTTGAAATCACTTTTTATAGTTTGATGTGGATGATGATTTATTTTTTTATCGGTATAGCGATGTTATTTCAACTTTACGATTCGAAAGGCAATAAATGAAAAATCTTAAAATCTATAAACCAATTTTAAAGCAAGATTAAAGTTGAAATTTGTTTTCACACCTTGTTGATTTGTATTAAGGCTAAATACAAAAGGATTGGCACCTCCACAAGTCCAATGGTTGTTTTCGTATTTTTCTTTACCAATAATATTTTTATATTGTATATCTCTAATACGAAGTCCAAAGCCAATTTTAGGCATAACAGAAACACTATTTTTCTTATACCCTAAAATACTATAATTTTTTCATATTAAAATTTATAAAAAAATCTAAAAGCAAGGTTCAAATTAATACCGACTTCATTACCTGCCTTAATTCTGTAATTCGACCCAGATAATTCCGTTGAATAGTGTTTACTATAGTCTTGCTCTAACCCAACGATATTATTGTATTGTACATTTCTATTTCTGATTCCAATACCGACTTTCTGCATTAACCCAAATCGTTTTCCAAAATAATACAATAAGTTATAATTGATATTTGCTCCTATTTTTATTCTTTTATAATCGGCTTGTTGGTATTTGTAATTTTGTGGTAATCCAAAATTACCACCTTTCTGCTGAAACCAACTGTTTTTAAAGGTGTCGGTATGTTTAATATAAAAAGGTTCAATGGAAACTAAGTGCTTGAGTTTGGTAGAAGGTCTTAAATCATAATAAACCTCTGGGCGAACTTCAAATAATTGGTAGTTCTCTCTAATTCGGTGATTTGTCCCTATTAGTCCTGCATTTCCATAACCTACATCTACACCTACCCAAACTCTTTCATCAATCTTTTGAATAAACCCTGCGTTAATTCTTGGATTAAAACTAAACGAACCTGTTAGTACATCAAGAGTAGCGAGGGATTGAAACTTTTCTTGGGCATTCCCGAAAAAACAAAGCCCAATACCAATAAAAATGCCTATTTTTTTCATGACTTATTTATATTGGGTAAAAATAATAAAATTTGTTGAATTTAAAAAAGTTGCTCTACCTTTTCCAAAGGTCTTCCAACTACCGCTTTGTTACATTTGATAACGATAGGTCTTTGGATTAATTTGGGGTTTTCTGCCAAAATACTGATGAGTTCTTCTTCGGAATATTCCTTGCCTTTGAAATTTTCTTTCCAAATCTTCTCCGTCGTTCTCACAATATCCATCGCTGGAAGTTGAAGCTTTACTAATAAATCTTTTATTTCCTCTACCGAAAGCGGGTTTTCTAAATATTTTATCACTTCAAAATCTTCGTTTTTATCTTCTAAAAACGCCAAACATTGCCTTGATTTTGAACATCTATTATTGTGTAAAATTTGTATCATTGTAATTATTATTTAAAAAGTCCATTCAGTTCTGCGTCTATTTTTTCCAAGATAAACCCAAAATCCTCTTGTCGCTCTACAAAATCCAAATCATCTACTTCGATGATTAATAATTTCCCGTCTTTGTAGTTGGTAATCCATTTTTCATATTTATCATTGAGTTTAGATAGATAATCTATACTAATAGACGATTCGTAATCCCTTCCTCTTTTGTAGATTTTCTTGACCAAATTGGGTACATCGGAGCGGAGGTAAATCAACAAATCTGGGGCAGAAACAAAGTCTTTCATTAATTTAAATAATGAAAAATAATTATTGAAATCTCTCTCAGAAAGTAGTTTCATATCATTCAGGTTCTCGGCAAAAATATGGGCGTCTTCATAAATCGTTCTATCTTGAATGATGTTTTTTCCGCTCTCTCTAATTTCTTTCACTTGCCTAAATCTACTCCCTAAAAAATACATCTGGAGCGCGAAACTCCATTTACTCATGTCTTCATAGAAGTCTTCCAAATAAGGATTGTCGTCTACATCTTCAAATTGAGCTTCCCAACCAAAATGCTCCGAAAGCATCCTTGTTAAAGTCGTTTTTCCTGCTCCTATATTTCCTGTAATTGCGATGTGCATATCTATTTTAGATTAAAAGATTAAAAATTAGTGTATTGGTGGATTGTTACAATGTTAATTTGTTATACTCACCTCATAGATAGTGTTCCAGTTTTTTCCTGTAATAAGCATATTATCACCTTTAAAGGTAATTCCGTTGAGAACATCATCGTCTGCGGTGGTGTGTTTTTTTACAATTTCCGAAAAGTCGAATTTACCAACGGCTTCACCTGTTTTCGGGTTGATTTTTACAATGATAGGCTCTTGCCACACATTAGCATAGATAAAACCATTATGGTATTCTAACTCATTGAGCCTTGGGTAAGCTCTTTGATTCCCTGCCACGAAGATAGTTTTAACCATTTCTGATGGGTTTTCAGGGTCTAAGAAATATAACTGATTGCTTCCATCGGAAACGATAAGGTGTTCTCCGTCGTAGGTTAATCCCCAACCTTCACCCAATGAATTGGGATAATCAAACTCTTTGATTAATTTCAAGGTAGCTTTATCATAAATAAAGCCTTTTTTGTTCAACCAAGTTAGCTGATAAATTTTGTCGCCTATAACTGTACAACCTTCTGCAAAAATTTCTTCGGATTGAGGTATGCTAACCGTAGGATGAGTCTGCCCTAATTGATATTTTAAGATATGAGAATTCCCTTGTCCTCCCTCGCTTTCATAAATGGTATTGCCTTCTAATTCAAATCCTTGAACAAAATTTTCGGTGCTATGAGGGTATTCTTTTGCGATGGTATAATTGATGTTTTTTTCCCCATTATCGGTAAAAACATTAATAATTGCTTCTTGCTGAATGTTTTTTCCGCCTTTGGTTTGAATATTGAAATTCACTTTATTTCCTCCTAAATGAAAATACTTTGGAGTAATCGTTAAATCATCTGATTCTTCTTCCCCAAAACTGATATTCACTTTGTCGATATTTTTTGTAATTTCTTCTGGAAAACTGATTTTCTCTCCAAAATGATAACCTTGAAGTTCTTTCTCTTGGTTGAAGTCAATTAAAGAATTGGTAAACTCCTTGTCGCTTTCACAAGAAAAAAGGAATACACCTAATGTCAACGAAAAAATAGCCGATTTTACTTTCATTTTGTTTTTAAATTTGACCAAAGATAATAAATAATTTTAAAAATGCTATAAGTAGTCAGTAGTCTATTTTTTGATTCATCAATATTAGCTTTCTACATCAAGTTGATTCACCATTCTATACTAAGTCATTAAAATTAATTTTCGTACTTTTGATAAATTTTAAAAAAGATATGAAAGCAACTTATATTATAGACGGGACTCGTTCTGCT
Organism: Flavobacteriales bacterium; assembly: GCA_002747105.1. GTDB lineage: Bacteria > Bacteroidota > Bacteroidia > Flavobacteriales > Weeksellaceae. Next base: position 56,360 of record PDSY01000022.1, read on the forward strand.
ATTGGTAAATTTAGAGGAAGTTTGGCAAGTGTAAGAACAGACGATTTAATGGCATCCGTTATTAAAAGTTTAATTGAAAAAAATCCTAACCTACCAACGGACAAAATAGATGATGTGATTATCGGTTGTGCTAATCAGGCAGGAGAGGACAATAGAAATATTGCGAGAATGGCTTTGCTTTTGGCAGGCCTACCGATTAATATTCCAGGAGAAACAGTGAACCGACTTTGTGCTTCGGGAATGAGTGCTATTGCTCAGGCGAATAGAGCTATAAAAGCAGGGGAGGGCGACATTTTTATCGCTGGTGGAGTAGAAGGAATGTCAAGAGGTCCTTATGCAATTTCTAAACCTCAGATGGCTTATGGTACGGATGCTAAAATGTATGACACCAGTTTTGGTTGGCGTTTTATCAATCCAAAAATGGAGCAAATGTACGGTACAGAAGCAATGGGAAAAACGGCTGAAAATTTAGCTCAAAAATATCATATTTCCCGAGAAGCGCAAGATGAATTTGCTTATCATTCTCAAATGAAAGCTAAAAAAGCTCAAGAAAGTGGAAGGTTAGCTGAAGAGATTTCGGACATTGTTATTCCACAGCGAAAAGGAGATGATGTTATTGTTAATCAAGATGAATTTATTAAACCGAATACAACAGTCGATATTTTATCTAAACTAAGAGCAGTTTTTGTAAAAGAAAATGGAAGTGTTACGGCAGGAAATGCCTCTGGGCTTAACGATGGAGCGGCAGCAACCATTATCGCTTCCGAAGATGCAGTAAAAGAATACAACCTAAAGCCTTTAGCAAAAGTAGTCAGTTCTGCTGTTGTAGGGGTAGAGCCGAGAATTATGGGGATTGGCCCTGTAGAGGCTACTAAATTAGCGTTAAAAAGAGCAGGTTTAACACTTGACCAAATCGATATTATAGAACTAAATGAAGCGTTTTCGGCTCAGAGTATCGCTTGTTTAATGGAACTTGGTTTGGAGAATGATGATGCTCGTGTGAATGTGAATGGGGGAGCTATTGCCCTTGGGCATCCTTTAGGAATGAGTGGAACAAGAATCACTTATTCTGCGGCATTGGAATTACAAAAAACAGGTAAAAAATATGCATTGGCAACCATGTGTATTGGTGTAGGGCAAGGTTACGCCATGATTTTGGAAAATCCAAATGTGTAATTTGTATCATCAAATATGAAAATAAATAAAGACGCCTTTTATGGCGTCTTTATTATTGGTATCAAATAGATGAATAGGCTGAATTTTATAAGCATTTCAGCGCTTATTCAAACATTAAATTTGTTATTAGTATTCTAATCCTAATTTTTCTTTGGTGTATTCCCTTACTTTTTGTGTCAATTCTACATCATCGGCTAAACTTTTACCATAAGATGGAATCATTTCGGTAAGTTTTTCCTTCCATTCTCCTTCTAATTTTTCTGGGAAGCATTTTTCAAGAACTTGAAGCATTGCCGAAACCGAAGTACTCGCGCCAGGAGAAGCACCTAATAATGAAGCTAAATTTTTCTTTTTATTGGTAACTACCTCTGTACCAAATTCTAATTTACCTCCTTGCTTTTCATCTTTTTTAATGATTTGAACCCTTTGTCCTGCAATTTTTAGTTCCCAATCTTCTTCTTTGGCATCTTTTAAGAAAGTTTGTAAATGTTCCATTCGTTGAGATTTCGTCATGGCTACCTGCTGAATAAGGTATTTAGTAAGAGGCATATTGTGCCAACCTGCGCCCAATAAGGAGCGTAGATTACCAAAATTCACACTTTCTAATAAGTCCAAATAACTACCTTCTTTCAGGAATTTGGTAGAGAAACCTGCGAAAGGTCCAAACAATAATGCCTTTTCGCCATTTATCACCCTTAAATCAAGGTGGGGAACGGACATTGGTGGAGCATCTACAGATGCTTGGGTATAGACTTTTGCCTGATGTTTTTTGACTAATTCTTGATTATGAGAAACCAACCATTGCCCTGAAACAGGGAATCCTCCATAACCTTTACTTTCTTCGATATTAGCAGTATCTAATAGGTTTAAAGCATAACCTCCTGCACCGATGAATAAAAAGTCGGTTTTTACTCGAAGTTTTTTGTTGTTTAATCTGTTTTTAACGGTTATTCCCCAACGGTCGTTTGTTAATTCTTTCAATTTTTTAACATCGTGATAAAGAAAAACATCTACATTAGAATCTTCTGCCAAGAATCTCCCAATTTTCCTTGTGAGTATTCCAAAATTCACATCTGTTCCGAGATCCATTTTAGTAGCGGCTAAAACTTCTTTATTAGGCTTTCTGCCTTCCATTACCAAAGGGAGCCATTCTTTCAGTTGTTTAAAATCCGAAGAATATTTCATTTCGGAAAAAAGATGAGATTTGGTGAGTTTTTCGTGTCTTCTTTTTAGAAAATCGGCATCTTTTTCACCAAAAACCAAGCTCATATGAGGACAAGAATGAATGAAATCTTCAGGTTGTTTGATGTGTTTTTTCTCTAACATATACGCCCAAAATTGTTTTGAAATCTCAAATTGTTCTACAATTTTTTGAGCTTTAGTGATATTAATATTTCCGTTTTCGTCTTCTGGTGTGTAATTCAATTCACAGAAAGCCGAATGTCCCGTTCCTGCGTTATTCCAAGCAGCGGAACTTTCTTTAGCAAATCTACCCAATCGTTCAAAAATAGCAATATTGAGTTCAGGATTGAACTCATGAAGTAGTGTAGCCAATGTTACACTCATTATTCCTCCTCCGATGAGGACAATATCATATTTAGATTTGGGGGTTCTATTGGTTAGCATTTCAGACATAATTCAAATTTTGCTATTTTTATCTATATTTTTTTGTGGCGTAAATCGTTTTTACATGAGTTTTGCTCATTATTTCAATTTCGCCGTTAATTTTTTAAACTGTTTTGTTGCCTTCTTATCATCATAAAGTATGCCATAAATGGTATCGATGATAGGCGTTTTTACTTTTTTTAGTTTAGCGGTTTCGTAAACAGAACTTACCGCATAATATCCTTCTGCGATCATATTCATGGATTGAATGGCAGATTTTACGGTATAGCCTTTACCAATCAGATTTCCTAAACTTCTATTTCTCGAAAATAAAGAATAGGCTGTTACCAGTAAGTCACCCAAATAAGCACTATCATTCACCGACCTTGGCGTGTCATAAATGGCACTCAGAAAACGCTCCATCTCCTGAATGGCATTGGATACAAAAACGGCAATAAAATTATCGCCATATCCCAATCCACTTGCAATTCCTGCACCTATGGCATAGACATTTTTAAGGATAGCGCTAAATTCGTTTCCTAAAATATCGGTACTTCGATTGACTTTAATAAAAGGAGATTCAAATAACTGTACCAATTGATCCATTACCTCGTCTTCCACTGTCGCAATGGTCAGGTAAGATAGTCTTTCCATGGCCACTTCTTCTGCGTGGCAAGGTCCCGCAATGACCGCTTGGTTTCTAAATCCAATATTAAATTCATCCTTTAAATAATGAGCCACAATATCGTTTGCTTTAGGGACAATTCCTTTAATCGCAGAAATGAAAATTTTATCACTACCATCTACTGTTAATCTTTCCATGGTATCGGATAAATAAATAGAAGGTGTTGCTAATACAATGATGTCACAATTCTCTACCAATTCGTTAACATCGGTCGTCAATTCCAAATTTCTATTATTGAAACTTACAGAAGTAAGGTAATTAGGGTTATGCCCTCTTTGCCTAATCGCACCTTTTACGAATTCGTCTCTAACGCACCATCGTACTTTTTTGCAATTTTCGACAAGCATTTTTACAATCGCTGTTCCAAAACTTCCACTACCGATAACTCCGACGGCAGTATTCAATTTTTTCTTTCTCTTGTAGTTCTTCTTTTTCGACATAATCATTATAATGATACTTGCAAAGATAATCAAAGTGAATTAAATCAGTTTTTGCATTTTTGAAAAAAATATTTTATTTGTAATCAAATACTTTTTTTTATTGGTTTTAAATAATGAATGGCGATAATAATTGTAAAATAACTAAATTAATTCTCAAAAATTTGTTGAAGAATTTCTAGTGATTTAGGTCTTTTAAAATCAGGAAAATGAATGGTGAAATACAATAAAATACTATCCATTACCTTTTTTCTCAAACGATTGTTGATTTTGATATCATATTGATTGTCATTGGTTAAAATACTGCTCCAAATCATGGAAACCTCTGCGTCAAAAAAATGATGAGCCTGTTCGTGGGTGCTTTCCCCAGAAATAGGATTGATAAAAGGTTGGTTGTTTATTAATGGAAAGAAACCTTGCAACTCAATAAAAATAAGTAATAAAACCAAATGAGATTGAAAATTTCGTTTTTTGAGCTGAGTTAAAAACCTTTGAATTTCCTGATAAATAGGCTCGGCGTTGCGTTCATTTTTCAACATCTGATTGAGGAAATCGGCGACAAAAAATAAAATACTACTTATTTTGATATCAGGTTCTTGAAGGTGACTCACCAAATTGATTTTACTCACCGTGGCAAGATTTCCCCCTTTTTGGGGATGGACTTGTAGCTGAATTTCATTCAGTGGACTGAGGTAAGCTTTTTTCTTATTTCTTAGCGTATAAATACCTTTTACAAAAAAGCTTTCGTAACCCTCGCTTTGGGTAAAGCAATGGATAACGGCATCGTTATCGCCGTATTTAACATAAGAGAGTAAGAAACCTGTTTTTAAAAGCATAGGGGTTTTAGAGTTTGAAGTTTAAAAAGTTCAAGGTTTACAATGCTGTTGGTGCAAAAATAAAAAAAATGACTATTCTGCCAATTACAGGTTGGATATTCATTAAGTCAAACGCATGAAATTTTCATTGGGTATAAGATTAACGCAATGATAAACAAAGGGTTTTAACCATACACACCCCGCCACTACGTGGCACCCCTCTTTTTAGAGGGGAATTAACAAATTATTTTCGTAATAAAGATTAGTGTTTCTTTGATAAATGAAATGCCTTGGTATTTCTTAATTATTGGTTGTTTGGTTTGTTTCTTTGTTTTCCTTTGCGTTTTATATTTTACGCCTTATTTTTTGCATTTCAATATTTCGTGCGTTTGACCTAGATATTCATTTACAGCTTTGGTCTTTTAACGAAAAAAAAGCGACCCTTCGAAAAGGGTCGCTCTTGGATTAATTATAAGTCAATAAAAATTATTTCTTAATCGCTTTGAATGGTTTCACAGAACCATCTTTGTAAGATAAGTTAATCATGTACATTCCTGAATTTAATCCTCCAAGATTCAATTCATTTTGTGGTTTGAACGATTTCACTAATCTTCCTGATGCGTCTAACACATGGATAGCCACTACATCCTTGATATTATCTATTCTTACCACATCTTGGAATGGGTTAGGATAAAGTACTGTATCATTTTTAGCCATTCCTACATCTACTGTAGATAAGCTTTCTGTTACATTTAATTTACCATCTACAGTCATACCCCAATCACTACTATTACAAGGGTTGTCTAAATCAGTTGCTGTGTAATCTGAAAGAAGTCTAAATCTATGCTCTCCTACTACTGCGTCTGCTGGCACTGTGAATGTTCCTGTATAAGAGTTGCTTGCACACTGCCCTGTGAACATTTTTTCACTTGCTTCAAAAGTCATATTGTCATTCCAGTCTACATATAAAGCAACATGGTAGTTCCAACTTCCTGTATCCGTTGTAACAACTACAGTAACCTCTTCTCCTTGCTCTACATCTACTGGTGTAGCGGTATGGTCTTGATAAGTAGTATCACTTCCTGCTAAATCTGTTTCTTTTACTTTTGTATTTGCAATACCTGTTCCATCTTTAGAAGCTGGTACAGATTCACAGAAGCAACCATCCGCTGCCGTTGTGTAATTCATTTCTGTACAACCTGTAGAGTCTCCAACTCCATTATAAGCCACTACAGTATAATAGTAAGTTGTTCCAGCATTTCCTTCGTGAGCATAAGATGTAACAAGACCTAAATCTTGTGCATTTAAAACATCTGTACCACCAGCTGTTGTACCAATAGATAATTTATATCCATCTACATTACCTGTTGCAGGTGCTTCCCAAGTAATTTCTGTTGCAAAATTACCACAAGCTGCATCAGGCGTAGCGGTTACATTCTCAGCGCAATCTGGTACTGTAGTAGGTTTTTCTTCAAAACAAATATCATCAAGATATACTGATTTATAAGTACCACCTAAACCGTGTTTAAATGCAAAATGTTTATCCGCTCCCGCAGGAATTTGCACAACATGTGCTGTAAAACTATCAGTCAATGTAATTGTTTCTAAAGCTGTAAAAGTAGAAGCGTCTGCTGGGTCTGTCATTGTTCCAAAAATCACTGTAGCATCAGAGTAACCATATCTTGCAAAAAACTTCACTTGATGATTTCCATCAGATAAATTTGTCGTTTCTGGAGAAATCAACATATAATCTCCTGTTGCATCATCACTATTAGATAATTGATATCCTTTTGTTCCTCCATTTGCAAAACTCGTTGATACCTTAACGTATCCAGCGCCAGCATCTACCATGCTCCAACAATTAGGTGCGTTAGACTCGTTCCATACAGCAGGTGCTTCTGCATTTTCAAAATCCATACAATAGGTGTTTGCATAAGCCTCACATGGTGTTGTGAAAGTAACAGCTTGTGTAGTCCAGTCACTTTGCCCATCAGTAGCACCACAATCTGCTTGTACATAAACATCATAGTCAGTACCTGGATTTAATCCAGATAATGCATGTGGGTTAGTTGTTGTATTCACTACTGTACCACTTCCTTGTGTAAATCCTTTTGGTCCATACTCTATATTCCAAGCCGTTTCTGCACCTCCTGCTGTCCAAGAAATATTAGCAGAATTTGTTGTTATATCTGCAACAGCAACATTTGTAGGCTTCATACAACTAGGTAAAGCATCTACTACAAAATCATCTGCATATAAAAAATATTTATCAGTACTGGTTGCTTTAAGAGCTACATAAACCGTTTGTCCTACATAAGGAGTTAGGTCAAACTCTTTCTTTTCCCATTGATCACTAGGACCGTAAGAACCTTCTAGTTCTACAGTGAAAGACGCTTTCGCTTGGTCAGTTGTAGAAAGTAGTGTAGTATATTCATCTATAAAAGTCGTAGATCTATTCTTTACCCAAAAAGAAAGTCTATCACTCACCCCTGCTTGTACGACAATTTCTTTTGTAATTAAATAATCATCGTGTGCAGCAGAACTATATTTAATACTCGCTGCATTATCTCCAGAGTGGGCACCATTATAAATATCACCAGATACAACCCATTCCTGTGCTGCATCTCCATCATTGATGACTGCCCAACCTGCTGGTAAGTTGGTGTCAGCGTCAAAATTTTCTGTCCATTGCCCATAAGACATCGCACTCATTGCGGTCAAAGACAAGGCTAATAATCCTTTCTTGACATTCCGCCAAGAAAATAACTCGTAATTTTTCGTCATAACTTTATAATTTTAAATATTAAACTTGAGGCAAATGTAAAATCTTTTTTTTAATAAAACAAATATTTTTATATAAAATTATTAAGCAAAGGTTTTTAAAATTATCAATTTAACAAAATATATAAGTGTAGTTTTAATTTTAATAAAATCGGCTGTATGGAAATTTTGTAAAATAATCACTTTGTAAAATCAAAAGTGCAATAAAATGAAAAAAAAAGTGTATTATCATTAAAATATGCTCCAATATTTATTATAAAATTAATAAATAGCGAATACGTTTTGTGATAAAATATAATATCAAATGTGATAAAAATAAAAAAAGTAAAAAAGTAAAAAAAACGATATTGAACTTTGTGTAAATTCAATATCGCTTTAATAAAGAAATTCAAAATGATTATATCATTATATGGATTACGCTTCGGAATACGCTAAAATATCAGCAGGTTGACAATCAAGGGCTTTACAAATTGCCTCCAAGGTAGAAAACCGAATCGCCTTAGCCTTTCCTGATTTTAAAATCGATAAATTAGCCTCTGTAATTCCGATAGCCATCGCTAATTCTTTACTTCTCATCTTGCGTTTAGCAAGCATTACATCTAAATTGACTATAATTGGCATAGCTTAAATTGTTAAATCGTTTTCTGTTTGCAATCTTTTTGAAACGGAAAAAACTTCACTTAAAACCCTAAAAAATAATCCCATTATCAATAATGCTAAATTACCATTCCCTAAAGAAATATTAAGTCCAATTGAAATATTCTGCCGATAATATATACCATAAATAAAAGAAAATATCATTAAACTTAATCCAGAAACCACTAAAATCCAACCGATTTTATTAAAGTTATCAATTACCTTTTCATCAAAAAGCCGAGCCTTTAAAAATTGTCTAACCAATGCTCGGAAAAGATAAATAACATACACAAATGCCAAATACACCAAACCATTAAAGATTAAATAGGCTTTACCTGCCCAACCAAAAGCTAAAACATCATTGCCATTGATTTCTATCTCAAAACCTGAAAGTTCTTCATTCGGAACAAAAGCAATTGCTCCTATAAAAAGAATGATAAAAGGGATACTTACCATCGAAATTAACCATAGTATATTAATCAAACCATTTAACCAATATATTTTTTTCATTTTGATTTTATTTTAAAATTATGGGTACGAATATAAAACAAAATTATCGAAAAACAATAATTAATTCACCTTTTTCAACAAAAAAAATAACAACCTATATTTTTAGGCTGTTATATATAAGTGTTATTTTTGAAGCATTAAATCCTTTTCATTTCAGCTTTGATTTGAGTTTGCAATTCTTCAGATGCTGGGATGAGTGGTAATCTTAAATGATTTTTAATCAGTCCCATTTCTGCTAAAACTGTTTTAATCCCACAAGGATTTCCTTCGGCGAAAATCAATCTTGTTATTTCCACCAATCGGTTATGAATTTCGTAAGCTTCTTTTACTTTACCTTCAAAGGCGAAATTCAGCATTGTTGAAAATTCCTTTGGATATGCCTGTCCAATCACCGAAATAACGCCATTTCCTCCTGCCAAAGTTACAGGCAAAGTAAATTCGTCGTCACCAGATAATAAATTAAAATTTTCAGGTTTTTTTCTTAAAATGTCGAAATATTGTAAAATATTAGGACTTGCTTCTTTAATAACGATAAGGTTTGGAAATTCTTTTGCTAATCTCAAAGTTGTTTCTGCTTCGATATTCTGCCCTGTTCGTGATGGCACATTATAAATCACGATTTTCACACCTGTATTCGCCAAGGTTTTATAATGTTGGTAAATCCCTTCCTGATTAGGTTTGTTATAATAAGGTGAAACGGATAAAATCGCTTCGAAATCAGATAAATCGGTGTTTTCTATTTGTTCTTTTACCGTCATTGTATTATTACCTCCCAATCCTAAAACCAAAGGCAATCTTTTATTATTGACTTTTACAATATGCTCTATAACTTGTTTTTTTTCTTCGGAAGAAAGCGTTACCGCCTCGGCTGTTGTTCCTAAAACAATAAAAAACTTTGTTCCATTTTCAATATTATATTCTATCAATTGCGTTAAAGCTTCAAAATCAACTGATAAATCTTCTTTAAATGGTGTAATTAAAGCTACACCTAAACCTTTTAAATCGCTCATTTTTGAAATATTTTTCCAAATTTAAACTTTTTAAAGAATATTTTTCTATAAAACACTAAAAAATAATTGGTTTGTCTTATATTTGTAAGAAATATTTCAAAAATGAAGTCAAGATTTTCGATTGTTATTTTAGTATTGTGGGCGTTGGTTTCTTGCCGAACACAGGTTCAGGTATCTGAAGTGGAAACGCATCAAAATCAAAAGATTACCAACGAAATTAAGGAAGATGAAGAACTGAATGAAATTATTGCTCCTTATAAAAAAGCATTGGAGGAGAAAATGAATATTAAAATCGCTCACACTCATTTCGACCTTAATAAAAATGGAAACAATAGCAGTTTAGGCAATCTCCTTGCAGATTACACTTGGGAAGGAGCGAAAAATTGGGCAAAAAAGAAGAATATCATTGTTGATGGAGCGATTATTAACAGTGGTGGTATTCGTTCTACGATAGGAAAAGGCGATATTTTGGTAAAGCATATTTTTGAAGTAATGCCTTTTGAAAACGAGATTGTTATTGTCAAGCTAAAAGGTAAAGATATGCAGGGCATTTTCGATTATTATGTAGCAAGACAAAAAAATAATCCTGTGGCGAATTTCATAATTGAAATTGAAAACAACCAACTGAAAAAGGCTTTGGTGAATCATCAACCCATAGATATTCACAAGACTTATTATATTGCCACTTCGGATTATTTGGCAAAAGGGGGCGATGGAATGAAGTTTTTTGGTAAAGGGGAAATTATTTTCACGCATATCAAGATGAGGGATTTATTTATTGAAAAATTTAAAGAAAATCAAGAAATCGTTCCACCGAAAGATATTAGATTAATTTTTTAATCAGCCAATGGCTTATTGCTAATGGCTAATAGCAACAAAAAATGAACAGAAAAGAATTTTTAGCAACAGCAGGTTTGGGAAGTTTAGCCTTGGGGCTTAGCTCTCGATTAAAAGCAAGTGAGAAAATTTTATTAGGTGATAATGGAAAGAAAATCACGATTTTACACACCAATGATCAACATAGCCGAATAGAACCTTTTGATGCTTCTTATAAAAGAAATCCTAATCAGGGTGGCTTTGCAAGAAGGGCAAGTTTAGTGAATCAAATTAGAAAGCAAGAAAAAAATGTTTTGTTATTAGATTGTGGTGATACTTTTCAGGGAACGCCTTACTTCAATACCTTTGGTGGAGAATTAGAATTTAAACTGATGAGCCTTATGAAATATGACGCTTCCACTATGGGGAATCATGATTTCGACAATGGCTTGGAAGGCTTTTTAAAAGTATTCCCGAATGCAAAATTTCCTTTTATTTGCTCTAATTACGATTTTAAAAACACCATTTTGGAAGGGAAAACGCTACCTTATAAGGTGATTAAAAAACAAGGCGTTAGAATTGGACTTTTTGGTGTTGGTGTTGAATTAGATGGATTGGTAAGTAAGGACAACTATAAAGAAACGAAATATCTAGACCCAATAGACATCGCTCAGCATTACGCTTATTTTTTACGAAAAGAGAAAAAATGTGATTTGGTGATTTGTATTTCGCATTTAGGATATGAGTACAAAAGCGACAAGGTTTCCGATGTTATTTTAGCGCAAAAAACTGATAATATCGATTTAATTATCGGAGGACATACGCATACCTTTTTACCTGAGCCTCAAAAGTATATTAATAGGAAAGGCAATAGAGTGCTTGTTAATCAGGTAGGATGGGCAGGATTGATGCTCGGGAGAATAGACTTTTATTTTGATACTGAAAAGCAAATTAAAAATATCGCTTGGAACAATCAAACAATTGATAATAATATACTAACTTAGCCACCATCAAATGGACTTGTTAAAAGTAAAACAATTATTTTCGACACCAAAAAACAATAAAAATTTACAAAAGATTAAGATATGAAAAAAATTATTTCAATATTGATATTCATCGTTTTTAGCCAAATGAATGCTCAGACGGCATCATCCAACAAATGGAAAGATTTATTTTCTTACAATAATGTTTTCGCCATTAAGGAAGATGCAGGAAAGATGATTGCAGTTACTAAAAGCGGTTTATTCTATTATAATACCAATTCTGGAGAAATCACAAAACTATCCAAAGCGAATGGTTTACATGAAGTAAATATTTCGGCTTTTGATTACAACGAAGAAACCAAAATCGGACTAATTGGCTATGAATCAGGAGCCTTGGATGTGATAACGCCAGAGAAAATATCATATATTGTAGATATTCCTATTGCTCAAGGTTTTAGTGGGAATAAAAAAATCAATCATATTTTTATTGATGGTAACCGAGCTATTGTATCGGTGAATTATGGTGTTTCTATCTTTAAACTTTCTGAAAAAGAATTTGGGGAAACTGCATTTTTTAGCACCAATGGAAATTTCACTCCCGCCAACGAAGCGGTTATCCAAAACGATAAAGCATTTGTTGCTACCACCGATGGTTTAAAAACACATCTTTTAGATGTTTCATTCCCTGTTTTCAGCTCTTGGACTACAGTTGTTAATGATAGTATTACAAATATCGACCGTGGCGAAAAAATAGTCTACACCACCAACACCAATGCTTTTTACCAAACAGGAACAAGCTTTACTCCTATTACCGAAAACTTCAATATGATTAAAGATGTGGTCGTAGCTGATAATAAAATCATTATTACCGCTGAAGATAAAGTGGCAACTTATACAGATTCAGGCGCTTCTGTTAATAATCAACCCTTAAATGAAATTTGTAATACTGCAAATTTAATTGACAACAAACTTTATATAGGAACACAACTCAATGGTGTGAAAAATGCCAGCAACAACTATATTAAACCTGATGGCCCTTACAACAATATCGCTTACAAAATGTCTCTTTCAGGTAATAAAATTTGGGTTTCTACAGGTGGAAGAATAAACTACAACACTCCTATTTATAGAGATTTGGGTTATTATTATTACGATGGAGAAAAATGGATTTACCCAGATTACTTTATTGATAATCCAATCGTATTCAATGTATTAGATGTTTTGGTTAATCCATCGAACCCTTCGGAGGTTTTCTTTACCAATTATAGTTTTGTGCAAGGTCAGAAAGGAATTTACAAAATGGTCGACAATGAGTTTGTGAAAGTCTATAAAAATGAGGATTCTAGTAAATATTACAACCGACCTGTTGGTTTAGTCTATGATGAAAATAATATTTTGTACTCTACTGCCAATGTTATTCAAAATTCACCTTTACCTACGGGATATTATTGGTACGACCAAGCTATTGATGATTTTAAATTAGTGCCTTTTACCAGTGCAAAAGATGCCCAAAAACCTTTTATCAATAATAATATTTTTTATCTCCCTTGCCCAAAAGCAGGTGGCGGAGGAATGGTTATGAAAGAAATGGGACACCCCAATAATGCGAATACCAATACCAAAGTTTTAAAAACAGAGAACAATCTACCTATTAACGGTGTGGTTGCAGCAGCTTTAGACAAAGACGATGTACTTTGGATAGGGACAAGATTAGGTTTAAGAACTTTGTCCAATCCAGAAAGTGCCATTACAAGCATCAGCCCACAAACTGAACCTATTATTATAGAGCAAAACGGTATTGCAGAAGAATTATTTAGAGATAGTTCTATTTTGCAAATTGCTGTAGATGGCGGAAATAAAAAATGGATTTCTGTAGAAGATGGTGGTGTGTATTATTTAAGTGAAACAGGAGAAAAAACTTTAGCACATTTCACAAAAGAAAATTCTCCTCTTCCAGATAATAATGTAACTGATATTCAGGTAGATGAAAAAACAGGAAAGGTTTATTTTGCTACACTGAATGGTATAATGGTTTATCAATCTGACATCAGTAATGTGGGTGATAAATTTGGAGAAGTAGTGGTGTATCCTAATCCTGTGGTGAAAAAACAAAATCACAACAAGGTAACCCTCAAAGGACTTGCTTCTAAAACGAATATCCGAATTGTGAATACCGCAGGAAATTTGGTTCATCAAGGTGTTGCTAAAGGTGGAGTTTACGAATGGAATCTTCATAATTTGAGAGGTCAGCGAGTAGCATCGGGAATTTATTTTGTACTGATGACCAACAAAGACGGATCAGATACCAAAACAACCAAAATTGCAGTGGTGAATTAACAAAACAACAACAATATGAAAAAAATAATATTCATCTTTTATGCCTTTTGTTTTTTAAGTGCTTGTTCTCATCCAGAAGAAGATACAACGGAAGTCATCGCAGAAGTCAATGATAATACATCAATGAAAGGGCTTTCGAAAAGTTATAGAAACAAAGATATCATCGAAGTGCTGTACAATAAAGAAATTCAATCTAATGAAAAGTTAAAAGCATTGGTTAATCAAATCAATAAAGTGGAATCAGATAGTTTTTCTAAAAAAACCGATTCATATTTGGAGTATAAGAAAACCAATGAAAACTATTGGCAAACGGTAAAAGGCTACACGAATAGCATTCAAGACAGCCTAGCGAAGAAATCCATACAGAAAATATTTGAACGCCTCAATAAAGATTTTGACCAAAGTATTGCGAATCACGAAAATAAAATGAATAATATCGATAGTTTGAGCTCTAAATTAAGTGATGAAATCATCCTAATGAAATTATTGATTACTCAACCTATGATGCAGAAATATCAAAAAGAGAAGTTGCCTCAAATTGCTGAACTTCAATCTTTAATTGAGGATTATCAAAAATTATTAGAACAAACTAAAACCTACTCAACGGAAAAATAAACAAAAAAAAACAAGGCTGAAAAACCTTGTTTTTTTATGATATTTTGGAAGAGATTATTGTTGTACAGCGGTTACCTTATAACCTTTCGCTCTCAATAGCTGAATAAGTCCTTCTTTTCCTACAAGATGTCCTGCGCCAACGGCAATTAAACAAGAATTGTCTTTTATTTCGTTTTCTATTTTAGGAATCCAATTTTTGTTTCGATTATTTAACATTCTATCCGTTTTTTCGGCATCCATTTGTTGCTCCATTAAATCATGAATTTCATTGATGTTTTGTTTTTTATAAGACGCAATCATTTTAAGGGACATCTCATCATATTCTTTATCTTTTTTAACCATTTCGACAATTTCTTCCGCCTCTTTTTGGTCTGGTAGAGCGTCTAAAATCTTCCATTGCTCTCCTAATGTTTCTAAGTAAAACATTTTTTTCTGCTGATCTTTTGCGAATCCACCTATTTCTTTTTCATAGGATTTCATCGCAGTCATTTCGCAAGGAAAATGAAGTATTGTAAGCGTCATCATTAGAGCTACGGGTTTCATTCTGTCAAAATTTTGAAGACCAACATGCAACTTTTTTTGCAGGTAATTATTCAAGATTTTTTCATCCTCGTCATTTAGAAATTCCGTTAATGGCTTTTCTATTTTCGCCATATTTTGTTGCATTTCCATCAATTGGTTAATGTCTCCCATATTTGCTTCAAATCCTATTTTATCAACTTCTGAAATAGTCTTTTTCAAGACATCAGAAAAGCGAAAATCGTTATTGCAAATCATGTGGATTGTTCCGTAAAGGTACGAGGGCTGACTCAGGTTTTTACCTTCCACTTTCCAAAGTAAAGAATTGTCTAATTTTTTCTGAGAAAAAACGAACATCGAGCAGCATACTGCGATTAAACTAAAAATTTGTTTCATAATAATATATTTTACAGAATTAGTATAGCAAATATATAAATGTTACATTAAAAAATGAAAAAAATAAAAAATATTTTTAACAATTTGTAAATTAAGTATTTGTAACTTGAGCCTGAAATAATGTGAGCGTAGAATGGAACAAATAAAATCAGTATTTTTTTTGCTTTTCTATCCAACGCTACTTTACACCTTGAACTTTTTAAACTTTAAACTCTAAAATCCAAGACTTTTTAAAAACAGGTTTTTTACAGAGTACAATTATCAAAACGGAACGCTATTATTTCACCCTTAGATTGCTCTTGGGAAGGTTAAAATATATTTTGTGTTCGCCTTGGTAATGGATGACGATAAAATTTGATTTTCAGAATTTTGCAATGGAATTTTGGTATCGTTTTTTTGAAGCAAATAAATCGGTTGCTTTTCCGCATTATACGGTAATAATTCCCGACTGATCACATCCACTAATGTTGCTCCGTTTTTAATATTAAATCGTTGGTTAGTGTGGTCGATTTTCTCCTGAATTTCGGTCTTAGAAAAAGGATGAGAAGAGATAATGGTTTTAGGCAACTGCCTTTTTATTACTGCGTTACAATAGTATGATAATACGAAATCCTCTGAATTTTGCCATAGTTTTATCGCCTGTAAAATATCATTGTCGTCTAATGCTGTAAACTTTGAAATATCTTCTTCAACAATCTTCTGAAAATCATCTTTATATAAGAAATAGGCTAAATTTCCTGATGCTTCCAATTGCTTTCCTTGTTTTATCAAGAATTTTGCTCTCCCTAAAATCTTCATCAATAGGAACTCCGATAAAGAGGCAGTTTTATGATAATATACCTGCCAATACATGAGCATTCTAGCGGTTAAGAAATTTTCCACAGAATAAATTCCTTTAGCATCCACTACCAATTCGTCTTCATAAACATTCATCATCGAAATAATTCGCCCTGCATTGACATTTCCTTCCGAAACACCTGTATAAAAACTATCTCGCTTTAGGTAATCTAATCTATCTACATCTAACTGAGAACTAATCAGCTGGTTAAAAAATTGACGGTGATAATTCCCTTTAAACATTTCAATCGCCATGGTCAGTTGTCCTGAGAATTCATCATTGAGTTTATTCATTAATAATAAGGAGATTTTCTCGTGGTGCCAATCGTGCATTAACTGACTTTCTAATGCGTGAGAAAAAGGTCCATGTCCAATATCGTGTAACAAAATTGCCAACATTGCTGCTTTTTCTTCTTCGTAGGAAACATAAACGCCTTTTATCTTTAAATTTTCTAAGGCTTTAAACATCAAGTGCATTGCTCCGATAGCATGATGGAATCTCGTGTGCGTTGCTCCTGGAAAAACCAAATTTAACAATCCTGTTTGCGAAATTCTTCTTAGCCGTTGAAAATAAGGATGTTCTATAATGTCAAAAATAATTTCAAACGGAATTTTGATAAATCCATGAACAGGATCATTGATGATTTTTAATTTATTTGTCATTAGAAAATATTTAGGGTTCAAAGGTAATTAAAAAGTTTAAAGTCAGGTCAAACTAAACACATGAAATATTTTTCAGAACTGTAACAATTCAAATACCTTTACTTGGTGGATTTTCGAAGGAATTAATGAATTTAGAATGAGATGATAAAAAGTAATAAAAAAGTAACAGAGTTAAAAAAAATTACTAATTTTACAATCTAAACATAATTCATCTACTTAACACAATAACCTCGTGAAACTTGACCATTCATACTTTATATATCTCGTTTTTTTAACGCCTAAACTATACATGTCAAAAACTTGTTGATAAGAAGTTGAGGATTTTGTTAAAAATAAAGCAAATCAATACAATTAAAATATTATGAAAAAGATAATATACATTCTCTTAATGTTTGTATCCATTTACACACAAGCACAATCTTCAACTTGTGCAAATGCTTCACCGCTTTGTGCTTCCGAAGAATTGGTCTATGAAAACACACATGACGGTAGCGCTGCTGAATCAGGACCAAATTATGGTTGTCTAGGAACTCAGCCGAATCCAGGATGGTTTTATTTACAAATAGGAGCGTCAGGCTCTGTTGAACTTGAAATCTCTCAGAGTAGTACTCCTGATGGTGCGCCAGATTCGGATGTGGATTTTATTATATGGGGTCCTTTTTCAGATTTAAATAATGTTTGTGATAACTTAACGACAAATAATATTATAGATTGTTCTTTTAGTATTGACCCTATAGAAGATGTTGATATACCCAACGCCATAGCAGGAGAATATTATATATTACTAATAACTAATTACGCAGGTGATTTTGGATATATATCAGTAAAACAAACGAATTTAGCAGATCCGAATGCGGGAACTACCAATTGCGATATTGTAACAGGGAATACCTATTATCAATGTGAAGATGATGGAAATGAAATAGCAGAATTCGATTTAGATACAATTATGTTGGATGTTGTAGGTGGAGATGCGAGTTTAAACCCTACGGCACACTTAACTATAGAAGATGCCGAAAATAATCAAAACCCGTTAGCTTCTCCTTTTACCAATACTGCAAATCCTACAGTATTGTATATAAGGCAAGATAACCCTATGGGTGGTTTTCTAATAACAGAGATACAATTAATTGTTGCTGATATTCCAGAGGTGGTTTCCCATACATTATTTAAATGTGATACTAATGGTGATTTGTCGGAGGAGTTTAACTTAGAAACGGCCTTGCCATTTATGGTTGGGGACACCAATGGGTTAAATATTAGTTTTCATGCATCTCAAGCTGAAGCTGAAACTAATAGTAACGCTTTTACTACTTTGACGAACTATATGGTGTCTACACAAACGACAATCGTTTATGTAAGGGTTCAAGACCCTATTTCAGGCTGTTATAATGTGCAACCATTAACATTAGAATTATCCACGATTCCTTCTGTTCAAAACACAAATTTAACTACTTGTGTAGATGTAGGAGAAACAGAGGCTAGTTTTGATTTAACCTCAGCAGAATCAGCGATTAGTAATGTAGCAGGAGTTACTTATACTTATTATGCTACGCAGGCTGATGCGAATGCAGGCAATACCAATACGATTGCGAATCCAACAGATTATGTTTCGGGTAATGCCACAGTTTATGTTGTGGTGACTGATGGAGCTTGTAGTGCGATTGCAGAACTGGAATTATT
>PDSY01000023.1 GCA_002747105.1 Flavobacteriales bacterium
AAAACTTGCTCCACCGCTTTTCCCCTCGCTTGCATCGAACACAAGAAATTTTTTAACGATTTTAAACTTCATTTTCTTAACGCCTACATTTCCGAGGTCGTTTTCTTAACGCTAAAATTCAATCCATTAAAAAAACTCCTCTCTATTTATACAATAAATTAATATCAGTATAAAAGAGCATCACTTACTTTTCATTTCATATTCAAAATTTACTACTTTGAAACCATAAAAAGTCAATGTTTGATGGGCTTTTATCTTTCCATTTTCAGAATATACCATTAAAGTATCTTTGAAGGATTTGATGTATTTCGTCCATAAGTTGCCTTTTTTATCCTTTAATAAAAAATAAAATCCGCTATCTCCTATTTTCTTTCCTGCCGATGTTAAGATTAACGCTCCATTATTCCCTATACTTGGTTCTAAAATCACCGTAGCATTTCCGTTGGGTAATGGAAATACAGCTTTAATACAAGTGATTCCGCTTGGTAGTGTGCAGGTTTCATAAATCCCCGAATAAACGATTTGTTTCGTTGCTTTAAAAGCTCTTAGCCAAATGGTTCGTTTTAGTTGTTGAGTGTTCATGTCCCTTAACTGAATAATCTCACTCGTTATTTCCTTGGTTCCTTCACTATCAAGAGGAATATTCAACTGTTCAATTCTATTGCTAAAAAATAGTTTCAATAAATATCCAAAGGCTTTGAAAAAAGGGTTCCACTTGGTGGTTAAATGCAATTCATAATCGCTTGTGTTTTCGTAAAAATCAATTACATTTTTTGATAGTTGATGGCGTTGGGTCGAGGATAAATTCAATTCATCAATAGAACTGATTAAACCTTTGCTTTGTGTAGATTTACAGGTTTCTAAATTTTCATCTTGTTGTAACTGATGAATAAACTTCTGACCTATTTCATTGGTATTTCCAAAAGGAGCTAAAAGCCATTGAAAATCCTTTGAATTGATTTTCTTCCCCGAAAGAATCACCCATTGTTGCGTGAACCAATCTTGAACATTTTGTTTGAAAGAAGCAAAATTCATTACGAAGTCCTCTTTTGGGTAAAGTGGCTTTTCCCTTTCCAAGCACCATATTCAGCAAGTAGTTTAAACCTAAGGGTGGTAAACTCAAAATGAAAGTTTCTTCGTTCTCTTTCTTTCATAGCCTTAGCATGTCTTTTGGGCTGAGACATTTTGCTATGACCATGCACCATACTTTCCATTTCTTTTTGGTTTTTCCAAATGGTAAAAGTAGAAATGGTATTAGGAAACTTGAAAGAAGCCAAAGAGAGTAATGTACCAGAATGGTCTCTCACTAACTTTTCAACAGGTCTTCCCCAGTGTAAAAATCTCGGAATTTCAAAAGGTTTCATTCGTGCAAGTGTTACGGCAACAACAGGAGAATTTGGAGTATCTAAAGTTTCTTTTTTATTGGGAATTTGATAACCTTTTATACTTCCCCACGCTCTCATAAATCCCAAACGAATGTGCCAACCCTTGTTTAACAACTTACCAAACTTGTCTTTTTCTAAAAAATATTCCAAGTCTTCTTCTCTTTCCCATTGGGCAAAAATGGCAACTTCTCGTATCAAAAACCGAGAAGGAGACAAAATAGGAGACCCTAAAGTCATCGCTGTCATATATTCAGCATACATAAGTCCTCTGGCGTTCTTATCAATCAAGTTGAAAAACAACCCTTTAATGGCTTTTCCTAATGGGATTTTCACAAGATGAAAAGAGGAAATACTCATCTGAATTAAATTTATTTTCTCCAACTAAACCACCTCACTGGTCAGCCCTTTGGATGTTAGTTTTTCGTGCATCGGTTGTAAGATTTCCATTTCCCCTGATTTCACGACACATTTACCTTTGTAATGAATCAGCATGGTGCATTGTTCAGCTTGGACGAGTGTATGCTTACAAATTTTGATTAAGCAGTCTATCACGAAATCGAAGGTATTGAAATCATCATTCCAAACCACCAACTTATGTATATCATTCGTTTTATCAACCACCAAAACTTCTTCTTCATCTTCCTCTTCGTAGTGGTCAAAATAAATTTGATACTTTTTATTCATTTTCAGGATTTATTTATTCCTCCTCGGCATCTTCTTTGGGCTCTACTTTGGGATCAAAATTAAGTTCTACCAATTCCACACTTTTATTATTCATTTTCAGAATTTTAACATGATAGTTTTCAATATCAAACATCTGATTTTCCTCTGGAATTTCTTGTAACTGATGCAAAATATACCCTGCCAAAGTATTGTATTCTATCTCTTCATCGTCTTTGATAATCTGAGGCAAATATTCATTAATCTCCTCCAAAGGCTGAGTAGCCTGAACCCAATAAACACCGTCAGACACTTTCTCTACAATCTTGTCCTCGTCATCTTCTTCATCTTGAATTTCTCCCACCAATTCTTCCAAAATATCTTCCATGGTGATAATCCCCTGCGTTCCGCCAAATTCATCAATCACAATAGCGATATGTTGTTTTTTGGACTGAAAATCGTTTAATAAATCAGATATTTTTTTCGTTCCAATCACGAAAAATCCCTCCCTCATCAACTCTTTCAACACCTCATGAGTAAGATTACCGTCTCTCTTAATATGCTCTCTAATAATATCTTTAATATAAAAAATACCGATAACATTATCAATAGAATCTTCGTAAACAGGTATTCTTGAATGCCCCGATTCCATTATAATTTCCATTATTTCCTCTACTGAATCTTCAATATCAATCGATAAAATATTTTGTCTTGAAACCATAATATCTTTCGCATTATGATCATGGAAATCCAATGCATTTTTTATGAT
Source organism: Flavobacteriales bacterium (assembly GCA_002747105.1). Lineage (GTDB taxonomy): Bacteria > Bacteroidota > Bacteroidia > Flavobacteriales > Weeksellaceae. Next base: position 2,815 of record PDSY01000023.1, read on the forward strand.
TTCATAATTCTCTTCTTGTATCTCACCAGAATCTGCCGATTGTTTTACCAATAACTGTAATTCCTCCGTAGAATGAATTTCATGGTCAGATGCTGGATGAATTTTCACTAAACGCAAAAAAGAATTGGATATCGCATTCATCAACCAAATAAATGGTCGGAAAACATTATAAAATAACCTCAATGGTGGGGAAATAAACAATGTCGTGGATTCTGGTTTTCTAATGGCTATTGATTTAGGTACTAATTCCCCAAAAACAATATGCATAATGGTAATAATTAAAAAACTACAAACCACAGAAATGGTGGTGAGCGTTGTTTCTCCTACTTCAAAAGAGAAATAAGAAAATAGCGTGTGGAAAATACTTTCCAAAGCACTTTCTCCTACCCAACCCAAGGCTAATGACGCCAATGTAATCCCTAACTGAGTGGCAGATAAATAAGCATCTAAATTTTTAATAATTAGTTCTGCTTGTTTTGCCATAGCGTTACCTTCGGCTGCTTTTAATTGAATCTGAGAATAACGAACTTTAACAATTGAAAATTCTGCGGCTACGAAAAAGCCATTTAATAAGACTAAAAATAATGCGATTAAAATCTTGACTATACTGTCGGGTTCCATATATTTTTAAATAATTGATATAATACGCAAATATAACAAAATAAATAAAACAAAAAATAATTTACATTAAAATTATTAGAGCAAAATCATACTTCGTTAAAAGAGGTTAAAATAAAGCAAACTGATTTAATCATCTTAAAAACAACATTTTAAAAATAACACCTCACTCTTTTGTCTTGAAACCTAACGAAGTGGTTCGGCAAAGCCAAACAAAAGAGCCAACTGCGAAGCATATCATGAATACCTACGAAATAATAAAATGATATGAATAAAAGTTCAAGACTGCGGAAATTCGGCTAAAAATAAAGTCAAAAATCTAAAATTTAGCTACGCTGAACCACTCCGTTAGGTTTCTAAAACTTACTCCACCTCCTTTCCCCTCACTTGTATCGAACACAAGAAATTTTTTAACGATTTTCAACTTCATTTTCTTAACGCCTACATTTCCGATGTCCTTTTTTTTCAAGATTAAAATTTAGTCCTTTCTATTCAAATTAATTAAAACATTCACTATCAATTAATTCAAAAAACATTTGAATATCGCTATTTTTTAGTACTGTTTTTTTTAGCCTCTTGAATCAAATCATTCGGTAAGGAGTTATTTTTCAATGAATTATAATCTATCACCTTTTTATCTCCATCATTTACTCTTAGGGATTTATCATCATTCTTTTCTTCTGAAATAAATTGATAATTCCTTTGAGCATTTTTAGTTTCAATGCCTAAAATTTGACTGAAAAAGTGTAAAAAATCTTTTCCCGTTCTCGTGGCTTTAATCTGCCTTGTCTCTTTTAAATCGCTCTGCCACAACAAAAAAGGAACTTGAAAAGCTTGTTTATTAATCCCATGAGAAAGCATATTATTTTTTAATTTCAAACCATGATCACTAAAATAAATCAATGAAAAATCTTCGTCGTTTTTAACCAATTGATGATGTACTTTTTCTAAAAAAGAGTCTAACATCTTAATGCTCTTATTATAACACGAAATATCATCCGATAAGATAAATTCATCATATTCATCATCGGTTCTATCGCAAGAAGAAGGATGAGAACCTGTCATGTGCAAAACAATCAATCGAGGTTGAGCTTCCTTTTTATCCATCACTTGCTCGAAATATGGCAACATTTCAGCATCTTGTAAATTGCTACTATCATGATTTCCTTTTTTCAAAAATACCATTTCATCTGCCTGATTGGCAATAATTGTTACAGGCGAATCATGATAACCAATTCTCCCCTGATTAGAAATCCAATAGGTTTTATATCCTATCTTTTTCGCCAATGAAAGGATATTGTTATTGGTTTCAAAATTTTCCAAATCATTAGAAAGAGATATTGTCCTTAATAACGATGCAAAAGTATGGGGAGCAACAGCATAATAATTATCAAACTGAATATGATAAGAAGCATCAATAAAAGGCGTATTCTGTATAGGAAAACCATAGGAATGTAAAAAATCTTTTCTCACGCTTTCGCCTATTACCAAAACGATGGTTTTATTAGATGTTTTATCGGGAGAGGATTTTATAATTTCCCAAGTAGCTGGTTTCTGAGATTGCTTTTTTAATTTTTCATCTTCTTTTTTCACATCAAAATACAAACTCAATAAAGTGACTTTTTCCAATGGCTGAAAATAGAAAAAATCACTAATTTTAGTACCTTGGTCAGTAGGTTCTAAATTAATCGGCTCTAAAGCTTTTTTGAGGGGAAATGAAATTAAAAATACCAATAATAAGACTTTAGTCATTTTAGGTAAAGTCAATTTCAAAGACTTGGTTTTCAGTAAAAAAACCGAATAAACCGCCAATAAAAGTAAAGATAAATAGACCCAAAATGGAATTAATTTAATATATGAAACAGATTCGTCCATATTGGTGTAATAAATGGAGCTGATGTAATTATAATTAATATTCCCATAAATGGTAAGCGTTGGTAGTACAAAACACGACAGAAAAAATGAAAAAACAATAAAAAAGTTTAATAGTTTTCTGCTTGCACTCGCTATCAATAAAAAGAAGGCAAAAGTTTGTATAACAAACCTGAACCTTTCTGTTACTCCATCATTGTAGGCTAAAAAAAATGTAGCATAAGCCGTAGTTAAAATCAGTAACAGAATATACGGATAAAATCGACGATGGTTTTTTTTCATGACCAATAAAACTGAATTTTCAATCTGTTAATATACAAAAAAAGCACCAAGTTAATGATGCTTTTTGTTTTCATTTCTTAAGGATAAGAATATTAGTTATTCAAGGCTTCTGCACCCGATACAATCTCTAAAATCTCACCTGTAATGGCTGCCTGACGAGCTTTATTATAATAAATAACCAATTCGTTTTTCAATGCTTGTGCGTTATCTGTTGCTTTGTGCATCGCTGTCATTCTCGCTCCATGCTCAGATGCGATAGAATCCAAGACTGACTTATAAACTTGAGTCTTAATAGATTTTGGAATCAAATTGTTTAATATTTCGCTACAACTTGGTTCAAAGATATAATCTGTATTTGCATTCTCCTCCACTTCTGGAATCGTAATTGGTAAGACTTGCTCTGTCTGAACAGTTTGCGTAGCAGCATTAATGAACTTATTATAAATCACAAAAACTTTATCGTATTCTCCTTCTTTATAATCTTCCATTACCGCCTCTGTAATATCAGCTACGGCTTCAAAACTCATATTATCATAGACATCACTCTTATTGTCTTTGATTTTTTGAGTTCTCTTTAAGGCATCAAAAACTTTTTTACCAATGGTTAAAACCTCTATTTCTACTTTTGCATCTTTTGTTTGAGCATTGAACTCTTTTACGATAGATGAGTTGAAAGCACCCGCTAATCCTCTGTTAGAAGATACAACAATATAAAGTACTTTTTTCACCTCTCTTTCCTCTGTATAAGTAGAAACGGACTCTAATTCTGTACCAGCACTCACATTTTCAATAAGTTCCGTTAGTTTTTCAGAATAAGGTCTTAGCATAACGATGGCATCTTGAGCTTTCTTCAATTTCGCAGCAGAAACCATTTTCATTGCACTGGTAATCTGCATTGTTGAACTAATTGAAGATATCCTACCTCGTATTTCTTTTAAGTTTGCCATTTTATTTGTTTGAGTTATGGTGGACAATGATTGGTATTTTTTAAACTAAATACCAATCATTCTCCTTTTAAGTTGATTACTTATATTTTGCAGCTAAATCTTCTGCCACTTTGTTTAGAACATTTTTGATATCTCCATCAATTTTCCCTGACTTAATTGCTGTCATTGTTTCAGGATGTTTATTTTTTAAGAAATCAATATATTCTACCATAAATTCTTTCACTTTGTTTACAGGAACATCTTTCAATAAGTTTTCTGTACCTGCGTAAACCATTGCTACTTGATTTTCTACTGGTAATGGAGAGTTCACTGGCTGTTTCAAGATTTCCACATTCTTTTCTCCTTTTGTAATTACCGATAAAGTAGCTGCATCTAAATCAGAACCGAATTTAGCAAACGCCTCCAATTCTTTATATTGTGCTTGGTCTAACTTCAATGTACCTGATACTTTCTTCATAGACTTAATCTGAGCAGAACCACCTACACGAGATACAGAGATACCTACATTAATCGCAGGACGCACCCCAGAGTTGAATAAATCTGACTCCAAGAAAATCTGACCATCAGTAATCGAAATCACATTCGTAGGAATATAAGCTGATACATCTCCTGCTTGTGTTTCAATAATTGGTAATGCTGTTAAAGAACCACCACCTTTTACGATTGGTTTCAAAGAATCTGGTAAATCGTTCATTTGCTTCGCAATTTCATCATCGTTGATTACTTTCGCTGCTCTCTCTAATAATCTTGAGTGTAAGTAGAATACATCTCCTGGATATGCCTCACGACCTGGAGGTCTTCTTAATAATAATGATAACTCACGATAAGCAACAGCTTGTTTAGATAAATCATCATAAACGATTAATGCTGGCTTACCAGTATCACGGAAGAACTCTCCGATTGCTGCACCTGCCATTGGAGCATATACCTGCATTGGAGAAGGATCTGAAGCGTTTGCTGCTACTACTACCGTATAAGCCATTGCTCCTTTTTCTTCCAAAGTTTTAACGATTTGAGCTACAGTAGAACCTTTCTGACCTACGGCTACATAGATACAAAATACTGGCTCTCCTGCGTCATAAAATTCTTTCTGATTCAAAATGGTATCAATACAAACAGTAGTTTTACCTGTTTGTCTATCTCCAATTACCAACTCTCTCTGTCCTCTTCCGATAGGAATCATAGAATCTACCGCTACGATACCCGTTTGTAAAGGCTCATTTACAGGTTGTCTGAAGATTACCCCTGGTGCTTTTCTTTCCAAAGGCATTTCGTAAAGGTCTCCTTCGATAGGTCCTTTACCATCAATTGGGTTACCTAAGGTATCTACTACCCTACCTAACATTCCGTTTCCTACTTTAATAGAGGAAATTCTGTTCGTTCTATTTACTGTATCACCTTCTTTTACCAATTTAGATTGACCTAAAAGGGCTACCCCTACATTGTCTTCTTCAAGGTTTAATACAATACCTTCTACACCGCTTGAGAATTTTACAAGCTCTCCGTATTGTACATTTTCTAAACCATATACACGAGCAATACCATCTCCAATTTGAAGTACTGTTCCTACTTCTTCTACATTGGATTGAGTATCAAAGTTTGCTAATTGTTGCTTAAGTATCGCTGATACTTCTGCTGGATTTATTTCTGCCATTTTGGTTATTTTTTCTTAATTTACTTGAAAATCTTTTCTTAATTTATTCAATTTTGTTTGTACCGAAGCATCTATTTGCTGGTCTCCCACTCTTAAAACATATCCTCCTAAAAGGTCTGGATTAATTTTAGTTTCTAAATCATATTCGGTAGTTGTATTTACCAATGTTGTAGATGCCAAAATCTGCTTGATATTTTCAGGAGATAACTCCTTAGCTGTTGTCAAACTTACCCTTTGAATACCTTTTAAATCTTCTACTTTATTGATAAATTCCTGAGCGATATTTTTCAAATGCTTTTCTCTCCCTTGCTTAATAACAAGACTAATCATATTTTGAGAAGTCGAAGAAAAAGACTTGAATATTTCAGATGCCACACTCATTTTCTTTTTATAGTCGATAAAAGGAGTTGCAAAAAACAGCTCTAATTCTCTTGAATTATTCACGGTTTTCACTACCTCTTTCATCTCGGTATAAATAGCATCTGTATTTTTAGACTCCTGAGCGAAATCCAAAAAACCTTGTGCGTATCTTTTTGCTACTTTTGATGTAAGCATTATTAGTTAAGATTAGATTGATTTAACATTTTTTCTACCAATGCGTTCTGAGCGTCATTGTTTTGCAATTTATCTCCAAGGATAGACTCTGCAATATTCACAGATAAAGCTCCAATTTGATTTTTAATATCATCCATTGCAGCAGCTTTTTCGGCTTGGATAGACAATTTCGCTTGTTCTAGCATTTTTTCTCCTTCTGCTTTTGCAGATTCTTTTGCCTCTCCTACAATTTTATCTTTCATCTCTCTTGCTTCTTTCAAGATAGCATCTCTTTCTGCTTTCGCTTCTCTGATGATATGCTCGTTTTCTGCTTTTAGAGATTCCATTTCTTTTCTTGCCAATTGAGCTTGGTTAAGAGAATCTTGGATAGATACCTCTCTTTCTTTTACTGCTGTTAAAATTGGTTTCCATGCAAATTTAGACAAGATTAAAAGTAGAATTAAAAATACTACTGCTGTCCAAAAAATATTACCAATCGATGGGGTTAATAAATCCATTCTATTGTATTTTAATTTTGTTAATTTTAAGTTGGTTGTTAAAAGGATTCTACAAACCAACCGTTTATAGAATCCTCATTTTGTTGGATTATCCGTTTCCTAATAATGCTACTACGATACCGAATAAACCTGCACCCTCGATAAGTGCAGCTGCAATAATCATTGCAGTTTGGATTTTCCCAGATTGTTCTGGCTGTCTTGCAATTCCGTCCATTGCTGAACCACCAATTCTTCCGATTCCTAATCCTACACCTAAAACTGCTAAACCAGCTCCGATTGCTGCGATACTACCTGTCATAACTTAAAAATTTAAAATGTTAATTATTGTTTTTTATTTCTTTTTAATTCAATTTATTAATGGTCGTGATGTGGCTCTTCCACTGCCGAACCGATAAATAATGCCGTAAGCATTGTAAATATATACGCCTGTAAAGCCGCTACTAACACCTCTAATACATAGATAAATAAAGACAATCCTAATGATACTGGTGTAATCATATAAGTCTTCATAATAAATATTAAAGAGATTAATGCCATAATGATAATGTGTCCTGCTGACATATTCGCAAAAAGACGAATCATCAAGGCGAATGGCTTAGTGAAAATTCCTAATAATTCCACAGGAACCAAAATAATATATACTAAAATCTTACCTGCAAATGGCATATTCTTCCCTAATGGGTCAAACATGTGCATCCAATAAGTCTTTCTACCACTAAAGTTCACTACCAACATTGTAAATACTGCCAATACCATTGTGAAAGCAATATTCCCTGTTACATTCGCTGAACCTGGGAAAAGTCCCAAAATATTCAATAACCAAATGAATAAGAACAATGTAATTAAGTAAGGAACATAACGTTCATATCTTAATGCACCGATATTTTGTTTTGCAATATCATCTCTTACAAAAACAACTATTGGTTCTATGAAACTTGCAATTCCTGAAGGAACTTTTGACTTCTTATACGATGACGCCGACGCAAAACCGATAATCAATAGAATAAATAATGCCAAGAACATCTGAGCTACTACCTTAGTAATAGAAAAATCTAATGGTTTTAATTCAACTGGCTTTCCATCCTTTAAAATCAGCTCTCCATTGGCATCTTTCTTATGAAGAACATTCCCTTGTGCATCAGTTTTATACACCGTATTGTGGTGCAATTTGTAGAAATTACCGTCTACTTCTGCTACCTCGTCTTCGTGGTGTCCGAATTTTGAAGAACTAAAAACCTTCAATCCATTATCCCAAAGGATAACAGGTAAAGAAAATCCTACCGAACTATCTCCTTCTCCCCAAAGATGCCAAGAATGAGAATCCTTAATGTGATGCATAATAAAAGGTACAGGATTGTACTTTTCATCTTTTGAACCGTGATTTTCAGTACCATGATTTTCAGCCATCATAAAACCAAAAACCAACATACAAAGCGAAATAATTAATCTCTTGTAAGTCTTCATTAAATTCGTTTTTCTTTTTTTAATTGTTGCAAATGTAAAAAATATTTTTTTTCTAAAAAATTATTCTGACAATGTTTTAATATGATTTTTGTCTTGTTTTCGTAACAAACTGATTACCAAGATAGATTCTACCAACAAATATATCCAAAAAATAATGAAGTAAGCGATAATATGATTTTTAAAATCAGGCTCAAAATATGCCAAATATCCAAAGCCAAACATCTTAAACACCACAAAACCTAAATAAACAAAACCAATAATATTCTTAATATCAATCAAATAGACAACAGAAACACTGATAATCACAATAAAAGTCATTACCCAAATCAATAGATGAATCTTATAATCTAAATCTCCTTCGTTTGCATAAGTATTCCAAAAATAATGTCCCAAAAAAGCTAGCGTTGTAAATATCAAAAACAACAATATATCAACGGTTACTACTTTCAATCTTGATTTCATTTCGCAAAAGTAAGTTTTTTTTAGAAAAGAGGAAAGAAACAAGAGTCAAGGGTCAAGAAATGGCTAAACTACCAATCCCTAAATGACTGACAAACTAAAAAAATCGTATCTTTGTCCTAAACTAATTTCGAATTGAAAAATAAAGAACGAGCATTTTCGGAAATGATTAACGATAATCAAGGACTGATTATTAAAGTTTCTCGGCTTTATACCAATAATTCGGAAGATGAAGAAGACTTATTTCAAGAAATTGTGCTTCAATTATGGAAAAGTTACGACTCATTTAAAGGAGATAGCAAGGTTTCTACTTGGATGTATAGAGTTGCCCTAAATACCGCTATTACTGTTTTTAGAAAAAGAAAGAAAAGAATAGCTACCGATGAAATTCAGCCGTTTCACGAAAAAGGAATTAATTACGAACAAAAAACCGAAAAGGAAGAACAAATCGCTATTCTCTACAAAGTGATTAAAAAATTACCCAAAATAGAAAGAGCCATTGTAATGCTCTACCTAGATGATTTACCCTACAAAGAAATCGCAGCAACATTGGGAATATCGTCTGTGAATGCAAGGGTAAAAATGAATCGATTGAAAAAGAAATTAAAAGTTTTAATGAAAGAAGAATATGTCTAAATTTGATATAGAAAATTTAAAAAATACTTGGCAGAACCAACAGGTAAAACCAAAATACAACACCCATGAAATTTTACAAATGCTGAATAAAAAATCACGCAATTATGTAAAATATATCTATTGGGTAAGTTTGGTAGAATTCATTTTGTTTTTCGCCATTACGCTATTTTATGTGTTTAAAGGCAACGAAAACGAACCTTTTTATCAATTAATGGCAACATTAGGAATAGAAAAAAACTCGAATATTGAAGCAAATTTTGAAAATTTACATTTCTTATTAGAAATTGTAAGTATTATCATAGGAGCATTTTTTGTCATTCGTTTTTATTTACAAATGAAAAAAGTACATTGCGAAGACAATCTAAAGAAATTCATCTCTAAAATTATAGCGTTTAGAAAGACCGTTCGTGCCTTCATTATTGCGAATATCGTTGTAATTGCTTGTTACTTTGTTTTGGTGATTATCGGTATTCGTTATTTAATTAATGAACAAAATATCGAACTTTCGTCCTCGGTAAAAACAGGACTTCTAATCGCTGTTATCGTAGCCATTTTAGTGAGTGGAATAATGATTTGGCTGTACTACAAAATCATTTACGGTATATTATTAAATAGACTAAACACTACCTTAAAACAGCTTCAAGATATTGAAAAACAATAATTTACACAATAATTACTAAAAAACTAATCCGCCTTTTTATTCCTTTCTCTTACCAATATCGGAATGGAAATAAGCCCCATGATAATCATAATAACCAACTGCATGGTATGCGATAAAAAAGCATATGCTAATCCTATTTCGGCACCTTCATCAAAAGATTTCCCCATTGATAAAAACAACGCTCCAATACCGAGTTTCAATGCAAAATGAAACGAACCTGCTCCCCCAGAAGCTGGAACAATCATCCCTAAAGTTCCTGCAACAATAATGAAAAAACCATCGGCAAAAGAAAACGAGGAAGTCTCGGGTAAAGCAAAACAAACTAAATACGCAGCGAAATAATAAGAAATCCAAATCAGTAAAGATAATAGGATAAATTTCCCATTCTGCTTCAATTTAAAAATGCTAGTAATTCCACTGAAAATACCATCAATGAAATCAATAATTTTTTTTAGAATAGCAAATTGTGAAAAATAATCCTTAAACCTAAAAAATAAAAATATTCCCAATATCAAAACCGAAATAACGCCTATAATGGTCACTGAATTAATTTTCACATTAGACTGCTGATAAAATGCCAAAATAGCATCGTATTTTAAAATTAAAGTCAGTCCCAAAAACAAAAACATACACAACAAATCCACTATTCGCTCCAAAATAATCGTTCCAAAAGATTGATTAACAGGTACTTTTTCAACACCATACAAAGCGGTTGCTCTCGCTAATTCTCCACTTCTAGGAACCGTAAGATTCATTAAATAGCCGAAAGATATCGACCATAAAGCGTTTTGATTAGTAATTCTGTAACCCAATGGCTCTAATAACAAATTCCACCTAATCGCTCTAAAAACATACGCCAACAAACCGAAAAAAGCGGCTGCCAAAATCCACCAATAATTCGCTCTTAAAAAAGCCTCCTTGATACTTTTAAAATCGGTTCCCTTGAACGCTAAATTCATAAAAAAAACAGCTATCACCAAAGAAATGGTGATAGTCAATATATTTTTTAGCGTTTTGTTTTTTTTCGTTTTTGAAGTCAATTTCTTGTTTTTTAATTCCTAAATTTATTCTTCATTCTCAGGTCAAAAGATTGGTCTCTTCATCTGGAAAAACAATTTTCGGTTGAAAATCTTTGGCTTCCTCTGGCGTCATTTGAGCATAAGACATAATGATAACAATGTCTCCTTTTTGCACCTTTCTTGCAGCTGGACCATTCAAACAAATTTCTCCAGAACCTCTTTTTCCTGCAATAGCATAAGTGTCAAAACGCTCTCCGTTATTGACATTGACGATATAAACTCTCTCTCCAACGAGCATACCCGACGCATCTAACAAATCTTCATCTATCGTGATGCTTCCTATATAATCAAGGTCTGATTCTGTAACCCTTACCCTATGAATTTTTGATTTGAATACTTCTATTAACATTCGGCAAATGTATTAATAAAAAATGAAAAATAACGAACGACCCAAGATAGAATGAAACTTTACTTAACGAACATAACCAACAACTAACTGAATATAAGAATTTTACAACCCATTAACACATAGCAATAATATTCAATATTTTAAACTATAACTTCACTTTATTGATAATATTCATGATATCAATTTAAAATATATTCCATAAATTTGTACCAACAAAAATTATTAAATTAACGATTATGAAAAAACTTTATTCTTTAGCAATGGTTGCCATGGCAACTATCACAATGAACGCACAATCTGATCTTGCATTTGCAGGAGGAGATTTTGAAGATTTTGCCGCTTTTACAGGTGGATTAAATAGTTATGGATTACAATCTTTTGCTACACAAGGTGTAGGAGAAGGAGTAAATGGCTCAAATTCTTTGAGTATCGATGGAACACAAAGTGGAAACAAATATGTTTTTACAGCTAAAGCTCCAGCGGGTTTATCTGCCGATGTTAGTGCTATTACTTTTATGGTAAAAGGAACTTCTCCATCCAAATCTATCTCCTTGAATGTTTATAAAGCAGGAACGGAATATTATAGATATAATGTCGGAGATTTAATGTCAGAAGATGTTACTATTGAGGCCACTGGCTCTAATCAATACAGTGGTGCTATTGATACAGCTGGCAATTGGGTAAAAGTAACCTTAAATATGGCAGAAATCACTGATTATAATACAGATACATCTAAAGACTTCTTTGCATTTAAGATTGGTAAAAATTCTGAATATGCCATTGATGTAGATGATTTCAAATTAGTAACTTCAATGGGAACAGTTGATTTAGAACTGATTAAACCAACTGATTTCATCAAAAACACAATCGTAAAAGATGAAATCCATTTCGCTACAAAATCAGAAGTGAAAGTATTTGATATGAACGGAAAACTAATCAAAACCGCTTTAGTTTCAAAGGATAAATCTTTAGACATGAGCGATTTACCGAAAGGAAACTACATCGTTGCAGGAACGGTAAAAGGTCAGAAAGTTTCTGAAAAAGTAATGAAAAAATAATGAAATTTGATTACAATACTAAAATACCAAAGTCTTATGGGCTTTGGTATTTTTTATGAAAAAATAGCACAATATTTTTTTGATTCAAGAATAATTGTTAGATTTGTCTAACTTTAAAATCAACCTATGAAATACGATTATCAAAATTTAAAAGTAAAATCAAAAGAAAACGAAAATAAAGTTCCTCAAATCTTCATATTACAGACTCAGACTGAGGTGGAAAATCATCAATGCACTTCCACTTTGAAGGATAAAATAAATGGATTGTTTCAGAAAAAAGAGAATGGCGTATTGCTATCTTTTGGGGAGCAATTAGAATTCTTTGTTATTGTTTCTAAAACTGAAAATGAAGACCTTAGAAAATTGGGGGCTCAAGTTTATACTGAAATTAAAAATCAAAAAATAACAAGTGCAGAAGTAGTACCAACGACCTTGGATGAAAAAAAGATATTTTATTTTGTGGAAGGACTTTTGCTGAGCAGTTATCATTTTGATAAGTATAAAAAGGAAAAATCAGATTGGAATATTACACTACATATCCCTGAATCTGTTTTATCTTCATCAAAGGTCAAGGAATTGAACATCATCACTTTATCCACTTCCCTTACCAAAACATTAGTCAATGAGCCGTTGAATTTTATGGATGCTTTACAATTTTCTGAAATCGCCAAAGAAATGGGAAAAGTATTTGGATTCGAAACAGAAGTTTTAGACAAAAAACAAATCGAAACCCTTAGAATGGGCGGTTTATTAGGTGTTAATAAAGGTTCTGAGACACCTCCTACTTTTAACATTTTGACTTATGCTCCAGAAAATGCGGTAAACGAAAAACCGATTGTCTTGGTAGGGAAAGGCGTAATGTTTGATACAGGTGGTTATTCCATTAAAGTCAGTGGACATATGACCGGAATGAAATCTGATATGGGCGGTGGAGCTGGTGTTTTAGGAGCTATTTCGGCAATTGCAGGGAACAAACTTCCTTATCATATTGTAGGTTTAGTACCTGCTACGGATAACAAAATTTCCTCTAATGCAATGGTGGTAGATGATGTGATTACCACAATGGATGGCACCACAGTGGAAGTACTGAATACCGATGCAGAAGGGCGTTTAATTTTGTGCGATGCACTTACTTATGCCAAGCGATATAACCCTGAATTGGTTATTGATATGGCAACGCTTACTGGAGCATCGGTGGCGATTACAGGAGATTTTGGAATTGCAATGGCAGGAAATCACCAAGTTTATATGGACGAATTAAAATCTTGTGGCGAAGAAGTGTATGAAAGGTTAATACAATTGCCTTTTTGGAAGGAATATGAAGATTTACTAAAATCAGACATCGCTGATTTAAAAAATATCGGTGGAGCGATTGGTGGAGCAACCACGGCGGGTAAGTTTTTAGAGCATTTCACCGATTACCCTTGGATTCATTTGGATATTGCAGGGATTGCATTCATTGATAAAAATAAAGATTATCGACAAAGTGGAGGTACATCGGCACCTGTGCGTTTAATCTATGATTTCATCAAAAATAGAACCGAAAATTAAATCATAATTTTTAATTTTTTTATTCGAAATAGACTGTCCAATATCGGCAGTCTATTTTTTGTAAATTTATTCTTGTTCTAAATCTAAAAATCATTTTAAAACTTGTATATTTGCTTTTTATACAGAACGAATATCATTTGTGGCAAAAATTGTAGAAAACATCAAGCGACCTATCACCGAGGAAATGAAACTTTTTGAACAAAAGTTTTATGAATCTATGCAGAGCAAAGTTCCTCTATTAGATAAAGTAACAAGATTCATTGTTACCACCAAAGGTAAACAAATGCGTCCAATGTTTGTATTTTTGTGTGCTAAACTCATCGGTGAGGTCAATGAAAAAACCTATCGAGGGGCTTCCATGATAGAGCTGATTCATACTGCCACTTTGGTACACGATGATGTCGTGGATGAAAGTTTTAAAAGACGAAATTTCTTTTCGATTAATGCCCTGTGGAAAAATAAAATTGCCGTTTTGGTAGGCGATTATTTATTATCTAAATCTGTACTTTTATCTACAGATAACAAAGATTATGATGTTTTAGCCGTTATTTCCAGAACCATTCGAGAGATGAGTGAGGGCGAATTGCTCCAACTTGAAAAAGCACGAAAATTAGATATTACCGAAGAGGTTTATTATGAAATTATCAGGCAAAAAACAGCTACTTTAATTTCTGCGTGTTGTGAAATAGGTGTTTTATCCAACGGAGCTGATGAAGATTTAGCCCAAAAAATGCAAAATTTCGGTACATATACAGGAATGGCCTTTCAGATAAAGGACGATTTGTTTGATTATACCACTTCTAATGTTATCGGTAAACCTGTAGGGATTGACATTAAGGAACAGAAAATGACTTTACCATTAATCTACACCCTGAAAAATTGTTCCGAAAAAGACAGAAAATATTATTTCAATACCATTAAAAGATATAATAATAAAAAATCAAGAGTAAAAGAACTCATTGAATTTGTCAAATCTTCAGGTGGTTTAGAATATGCGATGGAGGTGATGAAAGATTACCAACAAAAAGCAAAAAACATCCTCGCCGATTTCCCTGATTCCGAAGCTAAAAAATCACTTCTCTTGATGTTAGATTATGTGATTGAAAGAAAATTATAATGGGTTAATGCAAAATCAAGGTAAGATATTGTTATCATTTTTTTCAATTCAACAATATATCATGTCAATACCGATTACTTCAACCTAAATTTTTCCAAATCCTTTAGATTACCATTAAAAACATTTAAATCGACTTTGGTATTGATTCCTTTGATAATACCTTTTTCCGAAAATTGCCAAAAATCCCATTGATTATCCGGTATTGGCTGAGGAACATCATTGTAATTCGCCATCCAAATAGGATAACCCTTAATATCATGCTGTAAATAATCTTTATAAAAATGATAATAAGTGTAAATAATGGGTTTTACGCCATATTTTTTCTCTACTAAATTGAGCCAAATTTTAAGGTTTTTAATCAATTCTGATTCATCTTCAAGATGAGGCAATTTTTCAATATCTAAAACAGGTCGCAAATCTCCCTTTTGCAAGCGAATGGTTTTTAAAAAATTATTGGCTTGGCGTTTGGGATCTTCATCAGGTCTGTAATAATGATAAGCCCCACGGATATAATTATTTTTTTTGGTTTTCTTCCAAAAATATTTGAAATTTCCGTCTTTACTAGAATTTCCCATTGTGGCTCTCATCAAAACGAAATGAATAGGTACTTCTTGTTGTTTAATCTGTAAACTATCCCATTTAAACTGCCTTCTCTTTTGATAATGAGAAATATCAATACCAAAGACTTTATCACTATGCTTATCAATGATTTTATTCATTCTATAAGTTTCAAAAGCCGAATTGGATAATTTTAATTGTCGAAAAGGCTGAAAATAAATCGAATAATAATACGCAATTTGATGACGATATTTAAAACCAACTCCTCCCAGAATGAGTATCAAGATTAGACAGAAGAACAGCACAAAAGTACAACCTCTATTCTTTTTTGTTTTTCTCCTACCCTTTTTTGCCATTCTCTATTTTTAATTTTTAATCCACTTGATAATTTCTTTCAGAGAGGCTTTGTTACCGTGCATTAAAATACCCACACGATACACCTTTCCAGCAATGAAAATCATTAATAATGAAGAGATTATCAATAAAAACATCGATAACAAAATTTGCCAAATAGGAACACCAAAAGGAATCCTTGCAATCATTGCCACAGGAGAAGTAAATGGGATAATCGACAACCAAAAACCTAATGGTCCGTCAGGATTATTTACCACGGTTAAACTTCCGTACATTCCTACCATTAAAGGGATAATGGCAAATAAGGTAAACTGTTGCGTTTCCGTTTCGTTGTCCACCGCAGAACCAATTCCTGCGTAAATCGAACTGTAAAAAACATATCCAAAAACGAAAAAGAACAGAAACACAAAAATAATTAATGGAAAATTCAGTTCCAATAAAGAATGCGAAATTTGTGTTAAAAGACTCACAAAATCAACACCATTTAACGAGGCATTTTGTTGCGGTAATGTACCAACATTCATAAATTGACGATCTAAAATCAGGGCACTCACCACCGCCATTACAATCCATATTCCAAACTGCGTTAATGCGACCAAAGTAACACCGATAATCTTCCCAAGCATCAATTCAAAAGGCTTTACAGAAGAAATGATAATCTCCACCACACGATTGTTTTTTTCCTCCAAAACGCTACGCATAACCCGAACGCCGTACATGATAATGAACATAAAAACAATGTACATCAAACCGACGCCCAAGCCATATTTGATATTAAAATCTAAATCGCTATCAATATTTTCGTTTTGGTGAATATTTTTGGCTTTAAGGTGAAAATCTTTGTCCAAGTCATCAAGGATGGCATTGGTAATTTGAAGTTTTTTAATTTTTTCATCACGAATAATCTGTGTTAAATCATCAACGATTGTTCGCTTGGTTTCCAATCCGATTTTTGATTTCATCAAAAGTTCAGATTTCTTTTCTATTTCTTCTAAATTATCGGTTGCCTTTTCTCCCAATATTAATAATCCATCAATATTTTCCAAATTATCCATTTCAGTAATAATTTGTTTTTCGGAATCTGCCGAAACAAAAATGTAATTCACTTCCTCTGATGAATGCAATTTTTGTTCAAAAAGTCCTGTTTTATCAATTACCTGAATCGTAAATTGGGTCTCATTGACTTGAAATAAAAAAGAGATAAAGAAACCAAAACCCACCACTAATAAAGGGGTTAAAATAGTCAGAATAATAAAGGATTTCTTTTTTACTTGTGTTAAAAATTCTCTTTGAGCAACAAGGAAAATATTTCTCATAATTAATTTTCGTTTTGTTTAATCGCTTGTATAAAAACCTCGTTCATACTTGGAATTTTCTCATCAAAGGAACGAATTTCGCCTACTTGTAGGAGTTCAGAAAATAATTTTTCTTGGTCATTGGTGGAGTTCATTTCAAAATAAGTCAGTCCATTTTTTTGAGTAATTTTCTCAATTGGAAAACGCTGCTGAAAATGGGCTAATTTTTCTTCATCGACTTTATTTAAAATAACATCAAAAACATTCTTTTTAAATTTTTCTCTCACCTCGAAAACCTTACCATCAATGATTTTTTTAGACTGATGAATCATCGCAATACTATCGCACATCTCCTCCACGCTTTCCATTCGATGAGTAGAAAGGATAATGGTAGTTCCATTATTTTTAAGGTCGATGATTTGGTCTTTAATCAAATTCGCATTCACTGGGTCAAATCCCGAAAATGGTTCATCTAAAATCAATAATTTAGGCTGATGAAGTACGGTAACGACAAACTGAATTTTCTGAGCCATTCCTTTGGATAATTCGGAGAGTTTCTTTTTCCACCAAAGGTCGATTTCCAATTTTTCAAACCAAATTTTAGCTTGATCAATCGCCTCTTTCTTAGACATTCCTTTGAGTTCTCCAAAATAAATAATTTGGTCGCCAACGGTCATATTTTTATACAGCCCTCTTTCTTCTGGCATATAACCAATATCTCGGATATGATTTTGGTGCAATGATTTACCATCTATCAAAATCTCCCCTTTATCGGCTTGGGTAATTTGATTTAAAATTCTAATAAAACTAGTTTTCCCCGCTCCATTGGGACCCAGAAGTCCATAAATTTCGGATTGAGGAACATGAATACTAAAATCTTGTAAGGCGACTTTCTTACCAGAATCATACGTTTTGGTAACATTCTTTGCTTTCAGCATTGCTAATGGTAACTAAAAAAAATAAAAATTATTGCTTAATGATTTGTTTTACTTTGCTTTTTTTGTTGCTTAAAGTATATTTCATTAGGTACTTACCTGATTTCAATCGGTCAAGGTTAATTTTAGTAGCATTGGCATTCAATTGATAAGTTGCCACAGGACGCCCCAAAATACTAAAAAAAGTAACCGTTTGGATTTTAATTTTAGGATTTTCTACCTTTAAAAACAAGCTGTTTTTGGTAGGATTAGGGTAAGCTACCACCACATTAGTTGGTTGCTTCTCAATAGATTGAGCTTTCAGCGTTCCCGAAATCATCAAGAATGCCCCAAAGAATAATATATAGATAATTTTTTTCATTTTATTATTTAGTGTACTTTTATGACACCTTGCGAATATATTAAAATTTGTGCTATCATACAAGTTTTTAACCTTTTTTATGAAAATTAACAAATAATATTAATCCACCGAAGTATGGTAATACGCCAACATTTTATAATAGAGTTTAGCCGCCAAAAAAGCGGTTGGTTTACAATAAGGAGAGTCCATTAATTCTACAATATCAAAACCAACGACATTACATTTTTGAAAGACTTTTTTCAATAGTTTCAAGGTCGGATACCACTCCAAACCACCTGGCTCAGGCGTTCCCGTAGAAGGAGCAATCGCAGGGTCAAAAGCGTCCAAATCTACCGTAATATAGACATTGCCTTTCAACTTTGATAAAACATCGTCTATCCAATTTTCGTTTTGATGAATTTCGTGAGCAAAAAAACATTGATTTTTAGGAATATATTGCACCTCTTCCACATCGCAAGAACGAATACCCACTTGGACTAAATTATGCTTTTGATTAGCCTCAAAAACGGCACAAGCATGATTGGAAGTTGAACCGTGATAAGAAGGTCTTAAGTCTGTATGAGCATCCAATTGCAAAATCGTTAAATCCTCAAACTCCTCTCCTACGGCTCTTATTGCACCAATAGAAACCGAATGCTCTCCACCAAAAAGCGTGAACAACTTCCCTTTGTTTTTTAATAGTGCTTTTGTTTTTTGATACACCGCCTCTGTCATTGCTTCTGGAGAGGAATTTTCGCTCACTTCTCCTGCCCAATGAACGCCTTTTAAATAAGGCTCTGTACCCGTTTCGATATCGTACAACTCCATATTTTCGGATGCGTCTAAAAATAATTCGGGACCCTTATCCGCTCCTTTTCCCCAAGTAGAGGTTCCGTCATAAGGAACGGTAACCAAGATAACCTCTGCATTCTCTAATTGTGCATTTTCTGCTGGAATACCTGCGTATGTTCTCATTATCTCTAATCAATTTTTTTTGCGAAGATAAGATTTTATTATTGAAAATATTCGTCAATAATTTAGAAAAGTTCGACCGCTTATCGGAAACGATATAATATCATTTAGGCTTTAAATTTATGATTAAATTTGGTGTATTAGATATTTTTCTTTTTTTTTCAATAAAAACTATGCTTTTTTTGATATAAAATTTGGAAGTTGAAAAAAAATATATTATATTTGCTATGTAAAATAATTTTAAACACTAATATTAATAATTAATTATGAACAAATCTCAATTAATTGACGCAATGGCGAAAGACGCAGGTATTACAAAAGTAGCTGCAAAATCTGCATTAGAATCTTTTATGTCTAATGTTACTAAGACCTTAAAAAAACAAGACAAGGTAGCACTTATTGGATTCGGAACTTTTTCAGTTTCTCAGAGAGCGGAGAGAAAGGGTATTAACCCTGCAACGAAAAAACCTATTACAATTGCTGCTAAGAAGGTAGCTAAATTCAAGCCTGGAGCTGAATTAGCAAATGCAGTAAATAAGTAAAATCAGGACTACCATCTGGTAGTTTGATTTTAAGGTAAGGTATAAAGATTTGGAAATTTTACTTTCCAAATCTTTTTTTATACCTTATGCGTAAAGACAAAACAAACCCTGTTAGATTAATCTTAACAGGGTTTGTTTTTTATATTAATAATTTCCTAACCTTTTATCTTCGCACGAAGATCTTTCACATACTTCTTGATTTCCTTATCCATCTCAAGGAAATTTTTGATAGAGTTACAAGCATACATCACCGTAGAATGATCTTTACCTCCCATTTCCTTTCCTATTTTGGCATAAGTAGCATTCGTATATTCTTTCGCAAAAAACATTGCCAACTGTCTTGGTAAAGCGATATCTCTTTTTCTCGTTTTAGATAAAAGCTGTGCTCTTTCCACGCCGAAATAATCACAAACCACCTCTTGAATGTACTCAATATCAATCTTTTTCTTTTTAGAATTAGAAATTTTACTGATGGTTTCCTTTAATAGACCGATAGTTAAATCAGACTTATAAACAGTAGAATAAGCGATTACAGAGTTAATAACCCCTATTAAATCTCTAACACTAGATTGTACTTCGGATGCTAAAAAATCAAGCATATCATCAGGTAATTGAATACCATCTCTACTTAATTTATCTACGATAATTTTTCTTCGAGTATCTAAATCTGGACTTTTAATCTCAGCTGTCAATCCCCACTTAAATCGAGAAACGATACGCTCTTGAATATCCATTATATCAACAGGAGCTCTATCCGAGGTTAATATAATTTGTTTTCCATTTTGGTGTAAAAAGTCAAAAATATGGAAAAAGGTATTCTGCGTGGCCGTCTTTCCTGATAAAAATTGAATATCATCCATTATCAAAACATCTATGGATTGATAAAAATTCATAAATTCGGTTTGTTTATGGGATTTCGCCGCAGATACAAATTGCTGAATAAACTTCTCAGAAGACAAATAAAGCACTACCTTATCTGGAAATAAATCTTTCACTCTCAATCCAATAGCATGACCCAAATGCGTTTTCCCTACCCCATAACCACCATGTATAAACATCGGGTTAAAAGCCGTGGAACCTGGTCTTTCTGCAATAGACTTCGCTACGGTAGAAGCAAATTTATTACTTTCTCCTTCCACATAATTATCAAAAGAAAAGTCTGCTTTTAAATTTGACTGAATTTCCTGCTTAGGAATTCCTGGTAAAACAAAAGGATTAACCACTCCTTTGGGTACCTTCTTGGTCATTACCCTTTGCACTTTTGGCTCAATGGTAGATTTCCCTTTTTGTTGATGAACCGTAGGGTTTTTAGTAGAAGGGTTATTTTTTAAAACCGAATACCACAATTTAACACCTTTCCCAATGTACTTTTTAAGTGCAGCGGAAAGCAAAGACAAATAATTGTCTTCGATATATTCCTTATAGAAATCACTTGGAACCAATAATGTAAGATTGTTATCCACCAAACTTATAGGGCGAACTTTATCAAACAATAAATCGAAAGAGTTTTCTAATTTTTTAAGGTCGGAATTATCTTCGGTTGCATTAAGGTTGTCCCTCATAAACTGAAGACAGTTTTTCCAAATATGTATTAATTTTTCATTCATTTTTTGGTTAAAATTTACCTTAGTAGACCTGTTTTTTCTTGCACCACAAAGATGACAAATATTTTTTTCAAAAAAAAATTTTTTTCTCTTGATTATTTTAAAATATATTTGTATGTATTAAAGAAAGAAATAA
Organism: Flavobacteriales bacterium; assembly: GCA_002747105.1. Taxonomy (GTDB): domain Bacteria; phylum Bacteroidota; class Bacteroidia; order Flavobacteriales; family Weeksellaceae. Next base: position 24,350 of record PDSY01000023.1, read on the forward strand.
AGATGATAACAACAACACATTCATTACGAGTTCGTTACGCAGAAACAGACGCTATGAACTACGTTTATTACGGGAACTATGCCACCTATTTTGAAGTAGGTAGAGTAGAGCTATTCAGGGAGTTAGGTATGTCTTATAGCGAGATAGAAAAGCGTGGAATTTTGCTTCCTGTTTCCGAATATAAAATCAAATATTTAAAACCTGCTTTCTATGACGAACTTTTAGAAATAAAAACAAGCATTAAGAAAAAACCAGGTGTTAAAATTGAATTCGAATATGAAATTTTCAATAGCAAAAAAGAGAAAATCACCACTGCTAGTACAACACTTTTTTTCTTGGATGAAAAATCACAAAAAATTATCCGCTGTCCAGATTTTTTAATGAAACTAATAGATGAAAAATGGACGACAAGCGATTAATCATTTTCGAGTGAAAATATCAGGTGTAATATTATATATTCAAATCCTTTTTAGGATTGAAAAAATAAATGACAAAAAACAATAATAAAGCCACTCCAAGGAAATATTGGTAATAATGTTCACTATTTTTGGCATCTATCATGATTTCCGAAGAAGAACCTCCCCTAGCCAAATTATTGATAATCTGATTGGTTGTTGGCTCCAAATCCGTTGCATTAATGAATGTTCCTCCTGTCTTTTGAGCCAAATCTTTCAAAGCATTGGTCTGTTTTTTGGTGATAACCACCTCGCCACTTCTATCGGACTTATAGCCCATAAATTGCCCATAAACATACTGCGGAATAGGTGCTCCCTCCAAAGTACCTACCCCAACGGATGTAATTTCTATCCCTTCATTTTGAGCCAAATCAATGGCTTTTTCATCATTACCTTCATTATCTTCTCCATCACTAATCAAAATCACCTTTCGAGAGCCTTTCCCCACATTCTTGAACTTTTGCACCGCAATTTTCATCGCTTCCAAAAAATCGGTTCCTTGATTTTTAATAATGGAAGTTTCTATTCCGTTCAAATATGTTTCAATAGCGTTATAATCGGTCGTTAAAGGCATAATGGAAACCGCATTTCCTGCAAAAACAACCACTCCTACTCTATCATTCTGCATTTTGAACATGGTATGAATCATAATATTTTTAGCTTCTACCAATCGGTTGGGTTTAATATCCTCGGCATTCATAGAATTAGAAACATCTAATAAAAAAATAACTTGATTCATCTTCTGCTTGACCTTAATTTTTTCTCCGCCCCTTAGTACATCTACAAAAGCAAAAATTAGAAATAAAATCGCCAAAAAATACAATACAGTAAAAACCTTTGAAAAAACAGACTGCTTTTCAAATAGCGTTTCTTGAAATCGTTCTTCTGCAAAAATTGTTCTTCTCGCTTTCAACCATTTTAAATAATGCAACAACGCAAAACCTAAAATGGGTAATACGATTACCAAACCAAAATATTGATATTCTCCTATATGCCAATCCATTACTTCATTATTTTAAAAATCACCCAACGCATTAATGCATCAATTACTAAAAACAATAATGCTATCCACAAAAATAACCTAAAATATTCTTGATAATTATAGATTTTATTGGATTTCACATTGGATTTCTCCAACTGATTAATCTCGTTATAAACCTCTTCCAAAACTTCATTAGAAGTCGCTCGAAAATACTGTCCACCTGTAATTTCGGCAATTTCTTTTAAGGTATTTTCATCAATTTGTACTTCTACTTCTCTGAACCTTAAATCTCCAAAAATATCAGTTCCAATAGGCATTAGAGCCATTCCGTCCGTTCCTATTCCAATGGTATAGACCTTAATATCGTTATCTTTTGCCAATTGAGCTCCGATTTGTGGTGAAATCACATTATGAATCGTATCCACTCCATCGGTCATTAAAATAATAATTTTCGATTTAGCTTTACTCGCTTTCAAGTGCTTTACTGCAACGGAAAGCCCTTCACCAATTGCCGTTCCCGACTGTAACTCCATTGGATTGAGCAACCCCAATTCCTCAATAATTACCTGATGATCATACGTTACAGGCACTTTCGTGAAAGCTTCTCCAGAATATGCCACCAAACCAATTCTATCGTTTGGTCTTTTGTCCACAAATCGTTTGGCAATATTTTTAAGTGCCGTTAATCTATCAGGTTCTAAATCCCTTGACAGCATACTTAAAGAGACATCCACCGTTAAAATAATATCTACTCCCTTGGTCTCGTCCTGTTCCTGAGAAACGCTGTAGGTGCGTGGTCTTGACATCGCTAAAATAAGAGCAGAAAGGATAATATACTTAGTGAGTTTCAAAAAAACTACCACCCAATTCATCCATTTATTTTGTTTCATATTGGAAATACTTGGCACTAAAACTCCCTTGCTTTTTTTCTTCCTAAAATCCATTATCAGTAACGGAATCAGCAATAAAAAAAGCAATAAAAACAATGGACTCTGCCACTCAAAATTAAATAAGTTTTTCATTATACCCCTGTTCTCAACTGTTCTAATTCTATATCTTTGGTAGAGTTTTTCACAAAAGATTTTATATCTTCTAAATCCTTTTTCATCGTGGCTTTATCAGGAAACATTTTTGCAAATTTCACTTGGTCTCCTCGCAAAATAACTTCCTCTATAACCTGTTCGTTTTCAGAAGAAATCGTGTCCGTTTCTTTCATTAAATGAATTAAATCGTCTGTCAATAAAACATCCGCAGGAATCCGATATTGCTCAGTAACAAAATTTCTCGTAATATCTACCAACTCCACATAAAAAGCACGAAAATTCTCGTTTTCAATATACTTTTTCTTCTGTAACGCCTTTAATAATTTTAAAGTTTTATTGGTCTTTTCTTTGGGAGAATCCTTATCTCTTTTAAAATATTTGACTATCCCAATCAATAAAATGACCATCGCCACAAGCAACAAAAAACCTAAGACATAAAATTTATACAACTCCCAATAATCTCGCCACCCCAAACTGACCTGCTTATTGTTCATAATGTCATTTAATTGGTCATCTTGCACAGGATTGACCACCGTAACTTGATAAGGAACCGTGCGATAGATTTCCTCTCCTATCTTAAATTCTAATTCAGGAATATCAAATGTTCCCTCTTCATATATGGCAAATCTAATCTCTCGATAATACTCATTTGATGTTTGAGCAATGCTATCTTTCTCTTCTTCAAAGTGAAAAGGTAAAAGTTCATTTTTTCCTTTAGCATCTATTTGCTGACCTTTCAGATTGCTTACTTTAATCTTAAAGGTGGTTAGTTCGCCCAAATCAATCGTATTCTTTTCTAACACAGAACTCAACTGCTGTGCCGAGAAAAAATGACTCATTAAGAGTACAATAAAAATGTATTTCTTCATTCAACTTCTGCTTTATACATTAAAACGCTTCCTTAAAAACCTCCTTCATCAAAAGTAAATGTGGCAGAAATCCCTGCTCTAATCGTCGATAATGGAAATGCCGTAGAAATCTTATATTTAGACATCATTTGATTATAGAAAAAGCGTAAATTCAAGTTTTTATTCAAATTATAATCGGCTGATAATTTAATATTCAAAATTCTTTGTCCTCCTGTAACTTGAGAGTTATCTAACAAAATATTAGAAATCTTGGTTTTATTATCCCTCAACGAGAAATCTGCTCTTACATTTAGCCCTTCTTGCATTCCTTCTGGTAAACTTCTTCTTCGTCTATATCTTCCCAATCTAAAATTCTTGAAAAGATAACCAAAACCTACCACATATTCGGAACTTTCGTCTTCGGTTAAACTATGATTGACCAAGCCTAACATATATGTTCTATTCTTGTTATACTGAGCCTTGAACTGTAAATTGTTTCTCATCGTTAAATTCAATCCGATTAATGGAGAAAAAGACTCTACATAACCCACCTGTGCAAAAGTAAACGGATTATAAAAATCACCATTCACATCTTTGGCATTCGGTGTATTATAATAATCTATACTCGATTGAATACCTGCCATTGTGTAAGTAGCATTATAACCATGTGTAATATCCACCTTGGTAAACTGACCACTAATCATAGGAATATTTTTAAGTCCAGAATACACCACTCGCCAATTAGGAAATGGGAATTTTGCTTTTTTAGCATTTTTCAACTGACCTACATTCCTACCTTCTACCGCTGACCTAAATGCTGGTATCAATACATAAGCATTGGCAACGCTATGCCCTTCCGTATAACCATTAGCATCTACCGTTCCGCCCATCTGTTGAGAAATCTGCTTGGTATTTTCGACCATTTTTCGGTAAATATCACCTCCACCGAAAGCCGTACTGACCATTATTGCAGAATTAGAATAGGTGGTAAATTCGTTTTCAAAAGCAAAATCAAAATAAGGCGTATTAGGATTAATATCCACATTATACCCTGCTTGAGTAAGATTAGTCGTATAATTTTGCATTAGATTCAGGTCAATTCTCAAATCTCTCATCGGCTGAATTTGAAGATTGGCATTTAGGTTCTTGGTACTGGTCTGTACATAAGCATCGGACAAATATTCGGAAGAACTAATCCAACCATTCTCTATCACTCGCCTTCTAACATCATCTTGAGAACCTAATAAAAAGCCATAAGTAGGACCGCCAATTCCTGTACCATACCCAAAGAAATTCGGTTTGGATAATAAACCTGGGAGCATCGTTCCGCTATTCTCTGTATAATCAAAATTCAGATTCTTTACCGAAGTTAAAGCATACGCCAACCTATCCAAAACTGATAATTTCGTTTTAAATTTATATTTTTTGTATCGGTATCTTTTCTTTTTCCAAGCCTTGGTATAAACGGCATTTAAAGAATCGAGTTCTTTTTTGCGTTTTGCCATTTTCACTTTTACTTTTTTCAAATAGTTTAACTTTTGAAACCATTTTTCAAAATCTACTGTTCCCGTTGCAGTCAGTGTATTGGTATTCTGTCCCACATTTCCTAAATCACCGTCTGGACTATCCAATAAAACCGTAGAACGAGCATTCCAATTATAGGTAAAGCCATACCCCAATTCGGCAGAAATGAAATTAATAAAAGGGAAATGCTTGAATGGTAATTTGTAATTCAGATTCACTTTATGGTTGTACAAAACAGGTCTTCCTACTTGGAACACATTTTTGAAAATAGACTGTGTATTCATGGTATTCACATCTATTTCATCATTGAGTGTTCTGGTGGCAGAACTCACCTGCATTTTCAAAGATTTACTTAAACTAAATCCTAAATTATATTGCCAACCGAAATAAAAATTATTATTCCTAATTACATCAAAATCACTACCCTGATTACCTGACAAAATAGCATCAATATTTCTAAACTCTAATTCGTTATAATTTCTATCCAATTCTGCTCGGAAAGAAACTTTGGTAGGAATCGGATTGAAATTAAATTCTTTCAGCCATTTCAAGTAAGGAGTAGCCTTTGTCTTTTTCTTAAGCAAAGTATAGAAAGGTCTAATGACCCAAGGTTTAAAACTATAATTATAATCAAGGTTTCCTCTTAAATATTGTCTTAAATTTCGTTTGGTATAGATATCTCTGAAATAATCATCATTATATACCATCGTCAAAGAAAGGTTTTCTACATCATAAAATTTAGATTTTCTCTTTCTATTCGTTCGCTCTTTTCTCATATTTACAATACCTAAACTTCGTTGTCGAGTAAGCGTTCGTGCAATCTTTTTAAGTTCTTCTTTATTATTAGATTTTTCAAACTCCACATCGGTATCCAAAGGATTGTATTTTGGATCTTCAATCGTCTGGGTATAAGAGTAATTCACTGGGATTTTAACACCTGTTTTTTCGGGTAACAATTTACCGACATTCACTGCGGTAGTAATGCTAAAACTCGATTGCGAAGATTGAGCCCTTTCGGCAGGACGAGAATTGATATTCCCAAATCCAACACTCGAATACGCTCCATTGGTATTCACGGTAGCGAAATCTCCAAGGTTAAAATTCAGATTGGCATTCCCTGCATATCCGCCTTTATTTTCGACTCCCGAAAGCCTAATTTCGTTCACCCAAAGTACAATATTTTTAGACCTTACATTACCGCCCGTACTTCGCAAACCAATCACAACGGTTTCCACATTCCCTAATGATGGTCGCCCTTTTACATAAATCTTTTTATTGGTATCGCCATACTCGCCATCGGTATATCTTTGTAAAATATTCGCAGAAGCACCGTTATCTCTTCTTAATTTTAAATCCACAAAATTTTCCAATGGCAAATTAACTTCATTTTCCGATGGCCAAATATCTGCTGCCGAAGTAGCATCCTTAGAAGTATATTTAAGCGATGCTTCATATTCGTAATAATTATCGGTTGCATCGTTACCAAAACGAATGAAAAATTTGGTATTTTCATCCAAGGCAGTAGAATATTTATCAATTAAGTTTTGAGCATGAACAAATAATTTTAAGTTTTTAAATCGACGAATATCCAATGGTATTTTTTTGAAAACTCCTCGTGATTCTGAACCAGCACTTCCAAAATTAGTCACCTTCATATAGAGTGAAGCTTCATTTTGCCTTTGTACTCCTGCATTCCCCGAAAGCACCTGTCTTTCTATCCCTGGAGGAAGAACATACGGTGGTTGGTTGAGTCCATTTTCTTCCAAATTCACACTTCCTACCTCCAAATTAGAATTATCTATCAATTGCGTTCCTTCTGTCACTCCCGTTGGGAAAATATTTTTTGCATATCGTCTCCACTCGGATCTTACCAAATCAAAGGAACCAAAACGCAAAGTTGCCGTTTCCTCGAAACCTGTTAAAAGTAACCTCGCAAAACGCACATTATTTAACACCGAAACATCAGCCGTTCCTGCATGAGCAACAAAATCTGACACAGGAATTCTAAATAAATACCACTTCACATCATCTTCACTTCCGTTTTGAAATTTTGCTCTAACGGTCTTAACATCAGAAATAAAATTAAGCCCTAATTGTAAATCATTAGGATTCAAACTGATTTCATACTGATTATACGACTCCGACTGGTCTAAATTAAAATCTCTATTCGCATCTTCCACATCAGGAGTCTGAGAGGCAACTTCCAAAGAATTGCTCTTGGAGTTTCCTTCTGGATTTCTAAAATATCGATATCGCTGAGGTATAGAAGATGCCAAATTCCCTTGAAATTGGTCAGACAAATAGAATAAAAAGTCATCTGATGCAGGATCAACCGTATTGGTAACAGGATTGGTAAAATTAGTTCCAAATTTCGCTTGTTCCTGCGCAGAACTTAAACCATCATACCCCACATCTTGTAATTTTCGCTCCTCTCCTTCGGTGGCAAAAGCATACAATACAGGTGGTTGCTCTGGCTGAACACCCAAATTAGAAGTCGTTGTATTAGAAGGATTAGACGGCGTTGATAATCCATTTTCATACTGCATTTTTCCATCTTTGAGTACATCTTCCGAAACATTTCCTAATTGCAATAAAATCTTCGCATTGTCGCCTATATTGTTATCATCAGCATAAGGATCCATTAACCAAAATTCAACATATTCAATATTAGAATTGGTAAAATTGGAAACATTAATCGGTCGCATCATTCCTGCCCATCTATTTTGTGGAAGTTCGGTATTTTGGTTGAAATTATAAGGACCTCTTTCCTCTGGATAATAGGTAATATCTAATGTATTGGTATAAACTTCATTTCCTGCAACGAGATCTCTATTATTGTAAATCTCGGTCATTTTCACCCTTCTTGAAGCGTGATTAGAAACCGACTGAGTATCTATTCCGTTAGGCTGATTACCACCTACCTTCCAAAATCTCGGGTCAATATTATACCAAGATAAAAGCCCTCTACCGTCTCCATTATTAATGTCATCATTTTGTCCTGCTCCTGCAAAAACAGGATTATTTTGGTTTTTCTCTGGTTTAGATGCCAAAGACCAAGCCATTGGTTCTTTCAAAGATATTTTAGAGGTAGTTTGTTCAAAATCATCTACATAAGACTGATTATCCGCTGCACTATTTAACCCTGGCATTAGATATGCTGCCTCCATTTTAAAGTCAACATTAGAAGGAGCTTCGGTTTTAATGAGTGGTAAATTATCGGTAAGTCTCGTTAGGAATGGAACTTCATTATTGTACATTAAATTCACTCCAAACATGGTATTATTCACCGATTCTTGACCAAAGTTCACTTTTTGTGTCAGAGGAACTTCGGAATAATTAACTACTGTTCCTGCGAGCATTAGGTGGTCATTGACTTGTCGCTCTAAATTCAGTCCGAGGTATCTTTTTCTTTGGGTATTGAAATTCATTTGATTTTCCAAAGAAACATTAATCGTCTGCCCCGAAGCTTTGATTTGTTCATTGATGATTTTCACCTGACCTAATACATAATCCACGGTATAATCGATCCCTTCCTGCAACTGAACGCCATTTGCGGTTACCTTTACCGAACCTTCGGGGATATTAATCGCTCCCAAAGAAATACCTTCTCCTTGTGAACCTTTATATCGTCCTTCGATGGTATATCGTTGAGAAAGGTTACTTTGTTCGGCAACTTGTTTTTGCTGGGTGTATAAATCGGTATAGACATATTGTGGGTCGTTCGTTCCCAAAACACTTGCCATATAACTACCAAAAGGCTGAACTTTCGTAAAGATAACCACTCCTTGCTGAGCTCTTACGGTAATCCCTTCTACGAAATCAAAAACACCATCTCCCGTTGCTCCTCCATTGGTTTGCAAATCGCCATTCATATTCAACCTATCCCAGTTGAGTAATTTCAATAAATTGGTCTCCTGTACAGGTGTATTGGGTAAATAATTAACCTTTCCTCCTGTTTGTGGATCTCGATAATAAACATTCAAAATAAAACCATCTCGCTCTACTTCATAAGCATCTAATGAATAAATATTTTTCATCATCAAATCCCACATCGGAGAAGTGGTCTTAACATTGGTATTCGGTTTCAAAAGTTTAGTGATTAAAACAGGACTTTCCTCCGAAAACTCTCCTACCTTATAGACCGTACTCGAACCATTAACCGTATAAGAATACGCCACGGCTAATAACTGATTGTCATTGAGTTTTTGGTTCAAAGAAATATACCCTAATCGACTATCAAAACTATATTCATTGGAAGCCAATCGTTTGGCTTTTCTATTAAAAATAAATTGCTCTCCATCTACATAAGTTTCGTTGACACCATTGGCATTAGGGAAACTTTGCCCATTAATGGTATTATAAGTGGTCGTGGCATCTCTCAAAGGCGTTCCTAAACCATTGATAGATTGATATAAATTATTTTGATTATTACTCGGAAACCCCGTAGTTCCCTCTCCTAAATCTCTAATTCCAATGATACTTTTTTGGTAAGCCAAATTACTATTCCCTTGGTCTAATACCCAAACTTCCAATCGGTTAATATTAATTTTAGAATTAATTTGAGGATAATTTAACAGAGCATTATCATAATTATTCAAGAAATAATGTCCCAAGAAATAATGCTGATTATCCTGATAATCAACAGCGTTCACCTTAAAGGAATTCATGACTCCTCCTCCCTGAATTACAATATTTCTCGCCTCTCCTTGTTGTTGAGAAAGCACCATCGTTCCTTTGGTTTTACCCAATTGAAACTCTGTTTTTAATCCCATTAAAGATTCTGAACCTCGAATTAAACTTGTGGAAAGTGGCATATTAATATTACCAAACTCTACTTTTTTAACGATTTTATCTTCAGGGTCACTTTTGTTGGCATTTAAGCCTTTTTGTTGTAAATCTTTCCAAGTTCCTTTTGCCTCCCAAGCGATATTCATTCTGTTTTCAAAAGAAAATCCGCTTTGGGTATCATAATTGGCTTTTAGCCTTAAATTCTCTCCCACTTTTCCTAATAATCCGAGCTGAATTCTTTGTTCAATATCAAAATTAAAACTCGTTCTGTTTTGAGGTAAAACTAAAGGATTGTCAATTTTTTGATACAAACCACCCACATCAAAAGAGGCATAACCATTGGGGATAATTTCAATGGTGTTTCCTCCAAAAATAGCTTCGAAAATTTTGTTTCGTACATTAATCGTCTGAATAAGACCTTTGTCCTTTCGTTTGGATTTATCCTTGGCAAATAAAGCAGAATAAGCCTTGGATTTTTCTCGGTAATAATCTCTTGCAGATTGTTTCATTCTGAATAACTGATATTCTGCAACCGTCATCACAATAGGCTCTCCTACGACTAAATTACCAATTTTAGGATAGACATAATACATCTCTGTTTCCACATCATAAACGCCCTCGTAAGAAGTAGGATTGGGCAATGAATAATCTTCTTTAACCTCTATTCCTTCCTCTCCAGAATCATTCTCCACCTCTTGTGCATTTAATAGTCCACAAAAGCCTAATGCTAAAATGAAAAGTATTTTATATGGAAATAATTGTTTCAAACTTCTAAATATTTTTTAAAATTTGTTTCACTAAATCCTCTACCGAAATTTCCGAATTTTGCTTCAAAATTTTATTAGCCTGTCTTTCAGCTATTTTTTTGGAAATACCCAACACCTCCAAAGCAGATAACGCTTCTTCTTTCACTTTATTGTCCAAATGGACAGAAACTTCTACTCCCGAAAGGTCAAATTTGGTTACTTTATCTTTTAAATCCACAATGATTCTTTGGGCGGTTTTCGCTCCTATTCCTTTGACCTTCTGCAACAAAGCGCTATTTCCATTTAAAATACCTGATGCAATTTCTGACAAACTCAAAGAAGAAAGCAATATCAAAGCCGAAACCGCTCCCACTCCATTGACACTGATTAAAAGGTTAAACATTTCCTTTTCTTCCAAGGAATAAAAACCAAACAACAAATGAGCATCATCTCTGATAATCTGTTGCGTATATATAAAACAATTCTCGTTAATTTTTAATTTTTCGGAAGTTTGCAAACTAATCCCAACATAATATCCTACTCCATTCACATCAACCACCAAATAAGTGGGCGTTAATTCTTGTACTTTTCCTTTTAGTGAATAAATCATTTGCTTTCTATTCTAATCTCCAAAGATACAATTTTTTATTGAGAAACTAAGGTATTTAGTAGAGGTTAAACGCTGTAAGAATAATACAAGCGTAAAATTAATTTCAGTTATTCCATCTCCATCAATACCCAAACTAAAACATACAAGCTTTAGCCATTACCTTCCTTGAAAATATTGATGTAATTTTTTAACATAATTTTCATTGGTGCTTATATTTAGGAAGTGAGCAGAGGCATTTTCGAAATCATATTTGGTCGATTTTAATTTTTGCCTTTGGTCTTCCGTAAAATCATATCTCCACCTCTTATTAGAAGTGTTAACCCAAATTTGCTCTCCCGTTTCAGCATCGGAAAATAAAGCATAGCCCACATCAGGGATTTCCTCGTCCTTATCATCATAAATTCGCATACCTACAACCTGATGCTTTACAGCAGTTACCCTTAATAATTTCGTATCATAATCATCTTGGAAATCGGAAAAAACAAAAAGCATTGCCTTTTTCTTAAAGACACTCATCATCGTTTGCAAAGCCTTATCCAAATTGGACTTGCTCGGCACATAATCGGATGAGAGAATATTACTAATAATTGACAGAAGGTGCTTTTTCCCTTTTTTGGGCGGAACAACTTTATAGACCTTATCGGCATATAAAATCAAACCGACTTTATCATTATTATTAATAGCCGAAAAGCCCAAACTCGCACAAATTTCTGCTACAAATTCTTTTTTTAATTGTGTTTTCGTTCCGTAATTCATGGATTGGGAAATATCAACAATAAGCATCATGGTGAGTTCCCGTTCCTCCTCCATGACCTTGACAAAAGGTTCTTGAAAACGAGCCGTTTTATTCCAATCTATTCTTCGTATTTCATCGCCAAATTGGTAAGTTCGCACCTCAGCAAAAGACATTCCCTGACCTTTAAACGCAGAATGATATTGTCCCATCAACGAAGCGTCCATCTTACGACGGCTTCGGACTTCTATCTGCTTTACTTTCCTTACAATATCTTTTACTTCCATTTTTTTTGAATTCACTCGTTTTCTAGTAATCAGTTTTAATCTGTTTCCTTCTTCGGTTATGGTGCCTGAATTTTGGCTAAAATATTATCAATAATTTCTTCGGTGGTTTTATTTTCTGCCTCAGCCTCGAAAGTGAGACCAATACGATGACGAAGGACATCTTTGGCTACTTCCTTTACATCTTCTGGGATTACAAAAGCTCTATTTTTAAGGAAAGCCATCGTACGAGAGGCAATGGCTAAATTAATAGACGCCCTTGGCGATGCACCAAAACTGATATAATTTTTCAGCTCGGATAAGTTATACTTTTCAGGATAACGAGTGGCAAAAACCATATCCAAAATATACTTTTCTATTTTTTCGTCTAAATAAATCTGATTAATCGTTTTTCTCGCTTCCACAATATGAGACAAGTCTATTACAGGATTAATCTTAGGACGATGAGAAGAAGACACCATTCTCATTACCTTCCTTTCGTCTTCCAAACTCGGATAATCAATAGTACATTTAAGCATAAAACGGTCACACTGAGCTTCTGGCAATGTATAAGTTCCCTCTTGGTCAATTGGGTTTTGTGTTGCCAATACCAAAAACGGCTGTGGCAAATCCATCGTCTCCTCTCCTATGGTTACTTGCTTTTCTTGCATGGCTTCTAATAAAGCCGATTGCACTTTGGAAGGAGCTCTATTGATCTCATCGGCTAAAACAAAATTGGCAAAAACAGGTCCTTTCTTAATAGAAAAATCATTTTCTTTGACATTATAAATTTGAGTTCCCACTACATCGGCAGGTAATAAATCTGGGGTAAACTGTATCCTCGAAAATACGCCGTTTACTGCTTCGGAAAGCGATTTAATCGCTAGGGTTTTTGCTAATCCTGGCACTCCTTCTAATAGAATATGACCGTTTCCTAAAAGCCCTATTAACAAGCGATTAATCATATATTCTTGCCCTACAATAGCTTTATTAATCTCTTGTTTTAAAAGGTTAAAAAAATAATTTTGTTCTCTTATTTTTTCGGTAAGTTGTTTTATTTCTTCTGCTTGATGTAATTCAGACATAATATTTTTCTTAAATGAGTTCGTAAAAATGCAACAATTCAACTAATTAGCCAATAGTACCAAAGTTAAATTTTGTTAAAATTGATTTAGTGCTGAAGTTATGAATGAAGTTACAAGGTTATGAAGTTACAAGGTTATAGGGAAAAGTCATACTTCGTTAAAATATATTAAAAATAAAACATAGCAATTTAATCATCTAAAAAAACAATATTTTAAAAATGACATTTCACTCTTTTGTCTTGAAACAAAAGAGCCAAAAATTCAAGACTGCGGAAATTCGGCTAAAAATAAAGTCAAAAATCTAAAA